>NZ_JAYESJ010000001.1:2681000-3318000 GCF_034720595.1 Rhizobium sp. CC-YZS058
CGGCTACCGCACGCGCCGCGTCGAGGTGACGCCGGTGAAGGGCGAGCCCAAGACCAAGCGCGCCACCCGCACCGAGCGCCTGAGCTGCAGCGTGCAGCTGACCGTCGGCAGCGATTACGTGATCCGCTCGATCCGCACCGTTTCCGACATCAAGCGCGCCGGCGGGCCCAGCTGGTGCGAAGAGTTCCTGGCCGGCGCCAAGGGCGCCTGAGGGCGAGACCAAACGGTCCGGCGCGCCCCTTCGCCGGACCGTTCGCCGCCCCGCCATCTATGCGGGAGCGGACACTCGGGCGCAGCCAAGCCCGCCGTTTTTCTGATCAAGCACCTGCCCGGACGGCAATGGCAAAGGGGGCGCGGCGCTCTATCTCTCGCCTTTGTGGATGCCGCGCCCGGCCGGGCGGCGGCCGGCGACAGGGACGAGCGTGACGATCGACCAGAACGAGCTTTCTGCCGCCGAGGATACGGCGATCCGCCAGCGCGGGCGCGGCGTCGCCCTGAAGCGCGTCGGCTACGAGGCCCGGCGCAACCTTTTGCCGATCACGCTGGCCGTCGTCATCACGGTCGGCGCGCTGATCGGCTTCTCGCTGTGGATCTCCGACAAGGCGCAGAATGCCGATGCCGCGGTCAACCACACGGTGCGCAACCACCAGCTCCTTTCGGTCGTCCAGTCGCTGCTGCAGGATGCCGAGATCGGTCAGCGCGGCTATATTTTGACCGGCGACCCGTTCTACCTCGAGCCCTATGATCGCGCGCTCTCCGAGATCGATGCGGCGATCAGCGATCTGGAGAGCAATGTTGCCGACAACAGCGTGCAGATCGCCAATGTGGCGGTGCTGCGGTCGCTGATTGTGCAGAAACTGTCCGAACTGCGCCAGAGCGTGCAGCGACGGCGCGAGGGCGACCAGGCCGGCGCGCTGGCCGTGCTGAAGACCGGCCAGGGCAAGGTGCTGATGGACGGCGTGCGCGATGTGCTGGCGCGCATGCGGGCGGAGGAAGACCGGCTGATGGAGGGCCGCGCCGAGCAGGCCAGCCGCGCCGGCTTCATCATGGAAATGATGGTCATCGGCCTGTCGCTGGTGGCAGCGGCGGTGGGGCTGACCATGCTGCATATCGCGCTGCGCCGCGCGCGCTCGGCAGAGGCGGCCCGCGACGAGCTTCTCTCCCGGCTGGACCGCAAGCTGCTCGCCATCCTGGCCGCCGATATTGTCGGCTATTCGCGGCTGATGGAAGGCAACGAGACGGTGACGCTCGACCGCCTGCGCCATGTGCGGGAGCTGGTCGATCCGATCATCGTCGAGCACCAGGGCACGATCGTCAACACGGCGGGCGACAGCGTTCTGGCCGCGTTCGCCAGCGCGCTTTCGGCCATCGACTGTGCGCTGGAAATCCAGGCCTGCATGGAACGGGACAACCGGGAGCTTGCGGAAAACGACCGTCTCTTGTTCCGCATCGGCCTCAATGTCGGCGATGTCATCGTGCGCAACGGCGATGTGTTCGGCGATACGGTCAATGTCGCCGCCCGGCTGGAAGCGCTCGCCAATCCCGGCGGCATCTGTATCTCCCGCACGGTGCGCGACCATATTCGCAAGCAGCGCGATCTCGGCTTCGACGATCTGGGCTTTCAGACCCTGAAGAACATCGCCCACCCGATCAGCGCCTTCCGCGTGCGCCCCGCCCGCGAGGCCTGACGCGCAGAGCCTCAGGCGCCCTCTCAAACCGCCCAAAGCAGCTGCACGGCGATGGCTGTCATGGTTAAGGCGATCAGCCCGTCCAGCACCCGCCAGGCGAGCGGGCGAGCAAAGAGCGGCCTGAGCAGCCGGGCGCCATAGCCGAAGGAAAAGAAGAACAGCGTGGAGCCGGTGATGGCGCCGGCCGCGAAGGAATATTCCGCGCCTGGGAAACGGGTGGCGATGGTGCCGATCAGCACGACCGTGTCGAGATAGACATGCGGATTGAGCCAGGTGATGGCGAGGCAGGTCGCGAGCGTGGTTGCCAGACTGGCCGGCGGTGCCGCAGCGACCCGCAAGGCAGCATCGGAACGGAAGGCGGAGAGGAGGCTGCGCGCCGCATAGACCAGCAGGAAGGCCGCGCCGCCGAGCCGCATGGCCGGATCAAGCCAGGGGAGAAGCGCGCTGACCGCACCGAGCGCCGTGACACCGAGCAAGATTAGGATCGCATCCGACAGGGCGCAGGCGAGACAGACGGCCAGCACATGCTGGCCGATCAGCCCCTGGCGGAGAAGAAAGGCATTCTGCGCGCCGATCGCGACGATGAGGCTGAGACCCATCATCAGGCCGGTCAGATAGATCGAAAGGGTCACGGGGCGTCTCCACAGGCTTGCGAGACCGTCGGATAGATCGCACAGTCGCATTAGGCCAGTTAAACCTGCTAATGCCGATGAAGCGGAGCTAAACCATGATCGACTATGCCGCGCTGCGTGTTCTGGCTGCCGTGATCGAGACCGGCAGTTTTGAGCGGGCGGCGGCGCGGCTGCATGTCACGCCCTCGGCCGTCTCGCAGCGCGTGCGGCAGATGGAGGAGCGTCTGGGCGTCGTGCTGGTCGTTAGGGGAACGCCTTCGGTGGCGACGGAGGCGGGCGACCGTCTCTGTCGCCATTTCGAGACCGTGTCGCTGCTCGAACAGGCCCTCTCGGGCAGCCTGCCGGCGCTCAGCGGCGGAGACAGGGGGCAAGCGGGCGTTACCATTCCCCTGGCGGTCAATGCCGACAGTCTCGACAGCTGGTTCGTCGAGGCGCTGGCCCGCTTCTCCCGCGTCTCACGCCATCAGGTGCGAATTTCGGTAGACGACCAGGACCATACGGCCGAATGGCTGGAGCGCGGCCGCGTGCTGGCGGCTGTCAGCAGTCTTGAGACGACGGTGCCCGGCTGCAAGCGGCATGCGCTGGGGGCGCTGCGCTACCGCGCCACCGCCAGTCCGGAGCTCCTGACGCGCCTGGCACCGGAGGGGGTGACGGCCGAAAGCCTGTCGCGCCTGCCGGTGCTGGTCTTCGACCGGAAGGACGGGCTGCAGGCGGCCTGGATGCGCCAGGTCTTCGGAACCGTAATTCAGGCCCCCGCTTACTGGCTGCCGTCCACCCGCAGCTTTATCGAGGCGAGCCTCGCCGGCATCGGCTGGGGCATGAACCCGGAGCTCCTGGCCATGGAACACCTTGCAACCGGCCGCCTCGTCGAACTCATCCCCAACACCCCCCTCGACATCCCCCTCTCCTGGCAGACCACCCAACTCGCGACCGAACCGCTGAAGGCGCTGACAAAGGCCGTGATGGCGGTGGCGGGGGAGAGGCTGGTGAGAGGGTAAAGGGGAGCGCCGCAGGAGCTCCCGCCTCAGGCTGAGGTTCGCTTCTTCGAAAAAAGGAGACGGTTCATCTGCACAGGACCGACCGTGCTGTGAAGACCAAATTGCTGCCCGCGATCGGGCTGCGCTCCGGGCGCCGATTCGGGGCCCTGCACACTGGCGCGCCACGTCACAGGACGCAAGAACCGCGATCTCTCTTTCACGCCTGAGGCGAGCGCATTTGTCGGTCTCGCGGTAGCTTTTGCCGGCGAACCTGTCTAAGACGCGCTCCATGGCAGGATCGTGCCCGCCAAAGAGACGCTGGGTGTCGAAATGAGATTGACCTTGGACCGTGCCTAGGCCGGAAGCGACCTCGAAGGGTCACGAAGAGATTATTGGAGCGAGCTGAGCGAATGAGCAAAAAGGCTTTGATCACGGGCGTTACCGGCCAGGATGGATCCTATCTGGTCGAATTTCTCCTCTCGAAGGGATATGAGGTTCACGGCATCAAACGCCGCTCCTCCCTGTTCAACACGCAACGCATCGACCACATCTTCCAGGACCCGCACGTGACCGATGCGAAACTGCATCTGCACTACGGCGACCTCAGCGATACGTCCAACCTCACGCGGATTCTCAACGAGGTTCAACCGGACGAGGTCTATAATCTTGGCGCGCAGTCGCATGTGGCCGTCAGCTTTGAAGCGCCGGAGTACACGGCGGATGTCGATGCGCTGGGGACGCTGAGATTGCTCGAAGCAATCCGGTTCCTGGGTTTGGAGAAACGCACCCGCTTTTATCAGGCGTCCACCTCGGAACTTTACGGCCTCGTCCAAGAGATTCCGCAGAGGGAGACGACCCCGTTCCATCCCCGCTCGCCCTATGCAGTCGCGAAGCTCTATGCCTACTGGATCACGGTGAACTACCGGGAGGCCTACGGTCTCTATGCCTGCAACGGTATCCTCTTCAATCACGAGTCACCGCGGCGCGGGGAGACCTTCGTCACGCGCAAGATCACGCGCGGCCTTACAAATATCGCTCAAGGGCTCGAAGACTGCCTGTACATGGGCAATCTGGATGCGCTGCGCGACTGGGGTCACGCAAAGGATTATGTCCGCATGCAATGGATGATGCTCCAGCAGGATCGGCCGGAAGACTACGTGATCGCGACAGGCGTTCAATACTCGGTACGTGACTTTATTCGCTGGTCGGCCGAGGAGCTGGGTGTCACGCTTGAATTCCGCAATCAGGGCGTCGAGGAACATGCGGTCGTCGCCGCAATCTCCGGCGACAAGGCCCCCGCGCTGTCGCCGGGTGACGTGATCGTTCGCGTCGATTCGCGCTACTTCAGGCCTGCGGAGGTCGAAACCCTCCTCGGCGATCCAACCAAGGCCCGGGAACAGCTCGGCTGGGTGCCGGAGATCACAGCGCAGGAGATGTGCATCGAAATGGTGCAGGAAGACCTCAAGGTCGCCCAGCGGCAGGCGTTCCTGAGGGCGCACGGCCACGATGTGGTGGTCTCCGTCGAGCAGCATGGTGGTCGCTGATGAAGGTCTGGCTCACCGGCGGATCCGGCATGGTGGGGCGAAACGTGCAAGAGCGCGTCGCCCGCCAGGACGGCGCAGCAGCCGGCCTCGTCCTTCTTGCCCCGCGCCACTCTGAAGTCGACCTGCTCGATGCCTCGGCGATCGATGCATTTCTCGAGCGCGAACGCCCCGACGCCGTCATTCACGCGGCAGGCACGGTCGGAGGGATCCAGGCAAACATCGCGTCCCCGGTTCGCTTCCTCCAAGAAAACATTCTGATGGGGACGAATGTCGTGATGGGCGCGCGCCGCGCCGGCATCACCCGGCTCATCAATTTGTCGAGTTCCTGCGTCTATCCTCGCAATGGCCAGAACCCGCTTCGCGAGGACATGATCCTGACCGGCGAGCTGGAGCCGACGAATGAAGGCTATGCGATTGCCAAGATCGCGACCGCCCGTCTTTGCGACTACATCAGTCGGGAAGACCCCTCCTTCCTCTACAAGACACTGATCCCCTGCAACCTCTACGGTCGACACGATAAGTTTGATCCGGTCCACTCCCATATGATCCCCGCCGTGATTGCGAAGATCGCCAAGGCGAAGGACGAGGGCGCGCAGGAGGTGGAGATCTGGGGCGACGGCCAGTCGCGCCGGGAATTCATGTATGCCGGCGACGTCGCCGACTTCATCGTCGAGGCTCTCGCCCGCATCGAAGCGCTGCCGGCCTATATGAATGTCGGACTCGGCTATGATTACACGATCAACGAGTACTACCAGGCTGTCGCGCACGTCCTCGGCTATGACGGCGCGTTCCGCCATGACCTGACGAAACCGACCGGCATGAGACAGAAACTCGTCTCGACGGAGACATTGAAGGCCTTCGGATGGTCCGCCCCGACATCGCTTGAGGAGGGCCTGCGCAAAACTCTCGACTTTTATCGAAATGGACAGAGCCATGATTGACCTTAAGCTAGCCACAGACAGCTGGGATGAGAAGGAATACGCTGCCATCCAGCGCGTCATCGAGTCCGGCATGTTTTCCATGGGCCGCGAAGTCGAGGCCTATGAACGTCAGTTTGCCGATTTCTTCGGTTCGAAGCATGCCGTCATGGTGTCGTCCGGCTCCACGGCGAACCTGCTCATGGTGGCTGCATTGTTCTTCACGAAGTCGCCGCGGCTGCAGCGCGGCGATGAAGTCATCGTGCCGGCCGTATCCTGGTCCACCACCTACTTCCCGCTGCAGCAATATGGCTTGAAGCTTGTCTTCGTCGATATCGATCCCGCGACGCTCAATCTCGACCTTGCCAAGCTGGAGGGAGCGATCACTGACAAGACACGCGCGATTTGCCTGGTCAACCTGCTGGGCAACCCGAATGATTTTGCGCAGATCAAGCGCATCATTGGGCAGCGGGATATCACCCTGATCGAAGACAACTGCGAATCGATGGGCGCGACGTTCGAAGGCCGGCAGGCCGGCACCTTCGGTATTATGGGAACCTTCAGCTCGTTCTATTCCCACCATATCGCGACAATGGAAGGCGGATGTGTCGTCACGGACGACGAGGAACTCTACCATGTTCTTCTTTCGCTGCGCGCCCATGGCTGGACCCGGAACCTCCCGAAGCACAACCACGTCACCGGTGTGAAGAGCGACGATCCATTCGAGGAATCGTTCCGCTTCGTCCTTCCCGGTTACAATGTGCGCCCGTTGGAGATGAGCGGCGCCATCGGCCGCGAGCAGTTGCGCAAGCTCCCCGACTTCATTCGCGTTCGGCGCGAAAATGGAAAGGTGTTTCAGGATCTCTTCGGCAATCATCCCTATCTGATGATCCAAGAAGAGGTTGGAGCAAGCAGCTGGTTCGGCTTTGCGATGACCTTGCGTCCTGGTGCGGAACTCACCCGTAAGCAGCTGCTCGACCGGCTCCGGGCCGAGAATGTCGACGTGCGTCCGATCGTCGCCGGAAACTTCGTCAAGAACGAGGTGATCCGCTTCTTCGACTACCGTGTCGCAGGCGACCTGGCCGGTGCCGAACGGATCGACACGCACGGGTTCTTTATCGGCAATCATCAGGTCCCCGTCGGTGACAAACTGAAGGCCGTCCGAGCGATCCTCGATTAGCGCATCGTCGGTGATCACGAGCTTCCCACAGGTGCGTTCTGCTTCTGTGCCTGCCGCTCGGTCGACCGCCGCAGCATGCATGCTTTGGCAAGAGCGCTGCGGCAGGCAGGTTCCAAGACCGTGATTCTTTGGGCCCAGCCCTGTCTCGTGACGCAGCCTTCGGGGCTGCGTCACAACTGAGGCGGGGAGATCGCGGATAGAAGCAGCGTCGAAGGGCTTCAGCGTTAGGCGCCGCTCAAGAAGCCGCAGGCTTGTGCAAGGTCGTCTCAAGAGACCGAAGAGACTGGGATAACAGCAGAGACTGAAATTCGGTTCTTTTCTTCCCCGCGCCGTTGCGCTACTCCTTCGCAGGCAAGCATGCTGTCGAGAAGCAGTCGTAAAAGACGTTCGTACTAGCCGACTGACGACAAGGTGAGTGACGAGTAGCCGCGCGACGGATCGCGCAATCATCCATCGAGTGAGCGAGGACACTTTGAGCGTCTATCCCTTGTCCTTCCCCGACCTGAACCTCACCAATATAGCGCCGATTGGAACAGCCGAGCAAAGCTCTCTATCAGTCTGGTCGAGCGCGCTGGGCGCAAACGGTGTTCTTCGAGATCAATGCCCAGAGGACTTCGGCTTCCACACGGATGAGGAGGATCAGCCGTGGTGGATCGTGGATCTGCACCGGCCCTTCCCTCTCGAAGCCATTGTGCTGCACAACCGCCGAAACGGTTTTACGGACAAGGCAAAGACCATCACTGTCAGCACCTCGCTCGACAAGACAGAGTGGACCACGATTCATGCCGGGCTCAGCTTCTTCGGACCGGGCAACGGCGCCCCGCCCCTTGCCCTCCCTCTTCGCGGTCAGATCTGGGCACGTTTCGTCAAGCTCCAGCTGACGGAGCGGAATTATTTTCATCTTTCCCAGGTTGAGATCTTTGTCGAAACCGCGCGGTTCCGCGTGGCCGAGATTGCCGATCAACTCGGTGTGTCTTTACCGATGACGCATCAGCCCGGCTCCGTCTATCCGGAAAATTACGAAATCCTTCTGCCAGAAAGCCGCTTCGCCTTTGCGCGGCTGATCGGCCTCAACGTGAACCAGAACGGCGCATTCGGAAATTGTGTCACGCAATATGCCAATGCGATCGAGCTCGCGCGCAGAGCCGGTCTACCCTATGTACAGGTGGCTGCCGGGGGGCTTGTGCAACTCGACGCTCCGCTTGCGGTCGATGGCATCACGCTCTTGCCCTCCGATCATCCACGACCTGCGAACGGCGCGTTCCTGAAGGGCTACTTCTTTCATACCGAGCCAGCCGGCAACCGCACCAATGAGAGCTATCACGCCGTTATCAGCCAGGCCGTCCGAAAAATCTTCCCCGCAATTGTCTCGGACACAAAGCCACCCCGGGAACTTTGTATTCACATTCGATCCGGCGACATCTTCTCGACATGGGTTCATGCGGACTACGTCCAACCGCCCCTCGCCTTCTACAAGCTGGTGATCGAAACGCTTCGCAGCGAGAACGCGATCTCCTCGGTCAAGCTCGTGTTCGAAGACCGCAGAAATCCTGTGATCGACCCGCTAGAGGCCTTCCTGGTCGAGAATAGTATCTCCTACACATGTCAGAGCGGCAGCGTCGTAGAAGACATCAGTGCCATCGCCAACTCGCGCTACATGGCCTTCGGATACGGCACCTTCGGCCCTGCCGTCTGTCACTTTTCCGAGGAGATCGATACAGTCTTCAATTTCGTTCCGGAAGGCGGCCAGCGCTTTCCTCGCATCCCGAACATCCGCCGAATTATCGACGTCGTCGATGGGTCAGGGGATTATATTCGGGTTGGAGCTTGGCAGAACAGCGAGAACCAACGCGCATTGATGGTCGACCACCCGACCGACAAGTTGAATATGCTTATTTAGCATAACAACAACAGTCTTGATGCACTGCACAATCATTTGCCGAAGAGGCAAATCATGCTATTTGCGGCCAGCATTGAACTCGAGGCGAGCTCTGAAGCAGCTGAGTCCCGTCTGAACTCCCACAAGCGAAGCATGTCTTGTCGTACCTGAATCCGCTAGGCTCCGCCGCGTTTTTTTGGCGACTGCAGCGCATGCTGCCGAGAGAAAAACCATGATCTTTGATAGCATTTTCGCGAGATTCAACCTCATTTCAGAGAAGAAGAGTCAGGCGACTAAGCTGGTTGAGCGCGCTGATCATGCAAATCGTGCTAGAAACTGGGGTCAGGCAGCAAAATATTACGAGAAGGCACTAGCGATCCTTGCCGATAACGACGGGCTGTGGGTGCAATACGGACACAGCCTTAAGGAACAGGGAAAACTTGAGCAGGCAGAGAAGGCCTACCGTACGGCTATTGGGCTCAACGGACAAAACGCCGACACCCATCTTCAGCTTGGCCACCTCCTTAAATTGCGGGAGGATTTCAGCGGTGCGGCTAAGTCATATGAGGATGCACTGCGCATCGACCCCAACTTCAGCTTCGCGCGCGACGAACTGAATAATCCGGGGCTTCATATCGCAGTTGCGAAGACCAAGCCACGTGATGAAACGGTTAAAATTCTTCTACCCTACTTCGACGAGGCATATTATCTCGAGCGAAATCCAGACGTCGCACAGTCAAAAGTGGATCCCCTCGCGCATTTTTGCAACGATGGCTGGAAGGAACACCGTAATCCGACAGGTTGGTTCGACACGGCCTTCTACCTCAGGACGAACGGCGACGTCCGGTCATCCGGCATCAATCCGTTTCTCCATTATGTCTTATATGGAAAGGAGGAGGGCCGCAATACAAAAGAAACATCTGATGAACGGCTGGGTCTTCTGGCGTCTCTTCGCGACGTTTCTCGGCCGGCCCCTCCGGTTTTTTCAGGCGTACACGGCAGCGATGCCGCGCTGACTGCTGCAGTTTCCGATGCCATCTCGGCGCATCCGCGCGGCTTGGTCGTTTCCGTTAGTCATTCCTGTTATATTGAGGTCGTTGCCGGCACAGAGCTCGTCGTAGGCAAGGAACAGCTGAAGTTCAACGACGCGAAATATGCCTACATACACCTCTCCCCAGCGTCCTTCTCTGATTTCGTGTTCGAGACAGAGCCCGAAGACACGCACTGCAAAGTCGTCGTCGATGGTGTGCTCATCGGCGTTTACACAGTCGCGTCGGTGATCGAGGTTCTTGGCCGACAGACATCGTCTCCGACGCCTCGGATCTTCGCTATCCACTCCGTGCTCGGCCACAGCCTGGAAGCGCTCTATTCACTGCATGATCACTTCAAGCCGACGAAATCCTACTTCTGGCTGCATGATTATGCGAGCCTGTGCACCGGCTACAACCTTTTGAGAAATCAGATCGACTATTGCGGGGCACCACCGCTCGACTCCGTGGCTTGCTCTCTGTGCATTTTCGGCCAGGAAAGGCATCGGCGGGTCAAGCAGATGAAGGCGCTGTTTGACCGCATCAGCTTCCACGTCTTGTCCCCGTCGCAGATCGCGCTCGACATTTGGCTGAAATCGTTCGACGGCGTCTGGTCGGAGGCATCCGTTGTTCCTCACGGAACCCTTGTCGAGAACAAGGCACAGAACGTCCCGGCGAGTGACAAGAAGATCGTGAAGGTTGCTTTCGTAGGCTATCCCGTCGAACATAAGGGTTGGCGAACCTTCAAGGCGATCGTAGGCTCCAATCGTTTTGACGATCGCTACGAGTTTATCCACTTCGTCAGCGAAAAATTCAAACACGATCCCGATAGAGATATCCGGCGCGTTCACACCGAGATTTCCGCGCTTTCCGAGCGATCGGTCATCGACCTCTTGCGTGAACACGATATCGACGTCGTGGTCATTCCATCAGGATGGCCTGAGACATTCTCCTTCGTCACCTTCGAGTCGATCGCCGCTGGCTGTCTTGTTCTCACCGTCAAGGACAGCGGAAACGTGGCCGCAACGGTGCGCGGACTGAACAAGGGTGAGGTGTTCGAAACCTCAGCGGCGCTTGAATCCTTCTTCCAAGGCACAGGCGTTGAAGAGCTTCTCGAGAAGCGAAGCCCGTCAAAGCAGCGGTTCGACTTCCTGTTCACCGGCACCACGTCCGAAGCAGTCAATGCCCTTGGGAAATTCAATGCCTAAAGTCCACGTCTACACCAGCTTCTCCTACGCCTACCTGTCCCGTGCGCGCATCCTTGCGCAGTCGATCAGACGCACTCACCCGGACTGGGTGATCTGGGCTGTCCTTGTTGACCGGCCGCCGCCCGGCTTTAGCGAAACGGCCTGGCAGTCGGACTTCGACGAGATTCTCGATCCGGAAGTCCTGTTTCCGGACTGGAAGGCCTTCGTGTTCAAACACGACATCGTTGAGGCGTGCACGGCGGTGAAGGGGCGAGCTCTGCAGCACCTTCTGGCGTCTGGTGCGGACAAGGTCGTCTACCTTGATCCCGATATTGCCGTTTTCCACTCTCTCCAACCGATCATCGACAAACTGGATACGGCATCCGTCGTTCTCACACCTCACCAGGTCGACCCGAATGAAAGCGTGGATGACTTCCGTGACAACGAGCAGATTTCCCTAAAATACGGAATCTACAATCTTGGGTTCATCGCTGTAAAGAACGATCCAGTCGGTAACGCTGTCGCTGACTGGTGGGCAACTTGCCTTTATCGAGCATGCTATGACGAGATCGAAAACGGTATTTTCACCGATCAGAAATATTGCGATCTCATCCCTTGTCTGTTCGATAACGTCTATATCGAGCGCAAGCCCGGGTTCAACGTTGCGAGCTGGAACATCAGCCGCCGCCATCTGAAAATCGAGCATGATGGCAACGTGAAGGTGAACGACGATCTTCTACGCTTCTACCATTTCACAAAGATCAATTCGGACGGCGAAGGGATGACGAAGCGCTTCGCGGCCGGAAACTATTCCGTTTTCGAAGTTTGGAATTGGTACAAAAGGCAGTTGCTGGCTCTTGAAGTGCCTGGAATCCCGGGTCGGTACTGGCACTATTCCGCCCTCGACGATGGTACGGCCATTCCGAAATCCGTAAGGGTTTTCTTCCGGCAAAACCTGGCGGCGATCCAGGCGGACGATCCCTTTTCCGTCGAGCCGGGATCATTCGCCGCGCGTTTTCGTGTCAGTGGCAAGAAGCGGTACTTCAATCCGTTGCGCAAACCCAGCCAGACGAAGATTGCCTGCGTCATTCACGCGTTCTATCCCGAACTTCTCGACGAGATGCTGGCAGAGCTTTCCGAATACCGCGGGAACCTGAAGCTTTTCCTGACCGTACCGAGCGACAAGGTCGGCGCTGTCAAGGATGTCCTGTCTCAGTACAAGTTCGAAGCAGAGATTCTCGCCTGCGCCAATCGTGGCCGCGACGTTCTCCCGTTCCTTACGGCGCTGAAAAAGATCGATCCCGAAGAATTCAGTTTGGTCCTCAAGCTGCACACCAAGCGGTCCAAACATCTTCAGAACGGCGAGGCATGGCGTCGAGAACTGCTGGCATGCTTTACCAAGCCGCAGGAGTTGGAAGCCGCCGTGAAGATCTTCGACGATCGACCCGACATCGGCATTCTCGGCCCATCCGGACACAATGTTTCGATGGAAGGCTACATGGGAAGCAATGAAGGAAGGCTTTCGGATTTGAAGCGGCGGATGGGTGTGGGCGATATACGGAACGCCAAGCTCGGCTTCATCGCCGGCTCCATCTTCATGGCCAGGCCGGCTGCGCTCGAAGCCCTTCTCGATCTTGATCTGACGGAAGAGGATTTTGAGAGCGAAGCGGCACAAACAGATGGCACACTGGCACATGCCATCGAGCGCGCGTGGACATTTGCAGCCAGCGCCCGGCTCCTCAAGGTCGCAACCAAGCCGATCTCGACGGCGCAGGGGCAGCTCCGCGTCGACGACACCATCGCAACGTCCTATGACTTTGCGCCGCGCAGTCACGAGATCGCAGCGGAGTAAGGTACCCGACGGCCTGTTGGCTTCGTCGAGACAAAAAAAGGCCCTGTGGAGAGAGACCACAGGGCCGTTCCTCGTTGTTCCAGCCGTTCATTGCCACTTGGGTTCGCGCGGCATTCACGATGGCCGCGGCATCCCCTGCTCGATCGGGAAGCAGTTAGATGAGGCCTCCGGCGACGGCGAGAAGATACTTGCCGTATTCGCTCTTGCCGAGCTTCCTGCCAAGCTGCTCCAACTGATCCACATCGATAAAGCCTTGATGGAACGCCACTTCTTCCGGGCAATTGATCTTAATGCCCTGTCGCCTCTGCAGAGTGCCGACGAACTCACCGGCCTCCAGCAGGCTGTCCGGCGTTCCGGTATCCAGCCATGCGTAGCCTCGACCCATCCGCTCAACGTTCAGCCGACCACGCTCGAGATAGATCCGATTGACGTCCGTGATCTCGAGCTCGCCCCGCGCTGAGGGCCTCAGATTTGCGGCGATGTCCACGACGGCCGCATCGTAGAAATAGAGACCGGTCACCGCCCATGTCGAGCGCGGGTTGACTGGTTTCTCCTCGATGGACAGCGCCCGCATCTCCTTGTCGAACTCGACGACGCCGTAGCGTTCCGGATCCTGCACGTGGTAGGCAAAGACGGTGGCGCCTTCCTTCCTGGCAGCGGCGCTCTTGAACAGGTCGGTAATGCCGTGCCCGTAGAAGATGTTGTCACCGAGCACGAGGCAGGAGGAATCCGAGCCGACGAAATCGGCGCCAATGATATAGGCTTGCGCGAGCCCGTCCGGAGAAGGTTGCTCCGCATAGGAGAGCGAGATGCCCCAAGCCGATCCGTCTCCAAGCAGGCGCTGGAAGTTGGGCAGATCATGCGGCGTCGAGATGATCAGGATCTCACGAATTCCCGCTAGCATCAGCGTAGAAAGCGGATAGTAGATCATCGGCTTGTCATAAACCGGCATCAGTTGTTTGGAAGTAACAAGCGTCATCGGATGGAGGCGCGTGCCGCTTCCACCTGCAAGAATGATACCCTTCATATAGTCCTCTTTTCTCAGTCGGCCCTAAGCCGTCAGCAGCCGCTTGAGTGTAACAGCCACCGAGTCCTGCCAGTCGGGCATGGCGATCGTGTGGAAAGCGAGAAGCTTGCCGCAATCGAGCCTTGAATTCTTGGGGCGCCGCGCTTTCGTGGGGTAGTCGGCTGTCGAGATCGGCCGCACCGCCGCGGTCGGGCCACCCTCTTTCGAAGACTGAGCGAAGATCTCGGATGCGAACTCGGCCCAGCTCGCGCTGCCGGTTGCCGTGAGGTGGAAAACGCCGCGCAGGTTGCTGGCAGGCGAGGAAAGAAGATTTTCGCCGACCTTCACCATCGCGTCCGCAATATCCAGCGCAGAGGTCGGGTTGCCGAACTGATCGCCGACGACCGAAATCATGTCGCGCGTCTCTGCCAGCGTCAGCATCGTCTTCAGAAAGTTCTTGCCGAACGGGCTGTAGACCCATGCGGTGCGCAGGATCACATGGTCTGCGCCCGAATCCCGAAGTCGGCGCTCCCCTTCCAGCTTGGAGCGCCCGTAAGCGCCAAGCGCGTTGACGGCGTCGTCTTCCCGATAGGGCGTTGCCTTCTCGCCATCGAAAACATAGTCGGTCGAAAGATGGATGACGGGCACGCCGAGGTCCTTCGCCACCCGGCCGATCTCCCCCACCGCTTCGGCATTGATGCGGAAGGCCGTCTGCTCCTCGTCCTCGGCCTGATCCACCGCCGTATAGGCGGCGCAGGAAAGGATCACATCCGGCCTGGCGGCACGGAGCGCGGGCTCGATCGTCTCGATCCGCGCCAGATCGAGGTCCGGCCGGCCGATCGCGCAGATCTCACGGTCGGCCTCGGCAGGGGCTCGCTCCAGCAGCGCGCGGGCCACCTGTCCTGTCACGCCGGTGACAACGTAGCGCGTCGGCATCACTTCGCTCCCGTCTGCGCCAAAAGGCCAAGGCGGCGGCCGTCGTAGCCTTCGCGCAGCGGTCCCCACCACCATTCATTCTCAAGATACCATTTCACCGTTTTCTCGATCCCGGACTCGAAGGTCTCCATTGCCGTCCAGCCCAGTTCGGTCTCCAGCTTCGTCGCGTCGATCGCGTAGCGCGCATCATGGCCTGGGCGGTCCGTGACATAGGTGATCAAGTCCGCATGGCTGGCGGCCTTTGGGTGGAGGTCATCCATCAGGCCACAGATGCGGGTGACCACATCGATATTGCGCCGTTCGTTCCGCCCGCCGACATTATAGGTTTCGCCGATGCGTCCGCGCTCGGCAATGAGATCCAGCGCACGCGCATGATCCTCGACATAGAGCCAGTCACGGACATTCGCGCCGTTTCCGTAAACGGGCAACGGCTTGCCGTGCAGCGCATTCAGGATCACGAGCGGGATCAGCTTTTCCGGAAAATGATACGGGCCGTAATTGTTGGAGCAATTCGAGACGACGACGGGAAGGCCATAGGTCCGTGCCCAGGCCTTCGCGAGATGATCGGACGCGGCCTTGGATGCCGAATAGGGGGAGGAGGGATCATAAGGCGTCTCCTCCGTGAACAGGCCTTCGTCGCCAAGCGAACCATAGACCTCATCCGTGGAGACATGCAGGAACCGAAAACGCTCCTTCCGCTCCTGCTCAAGATCGTTCCAATAATGCCGGGCCGCTTCGAGAAGTGTGAACGAGCCGAGTACATTGGTCTCGACGAAGTCTCGCGCGCCGGTGATCGAGCGATCGACATGGCTTTCCGCGGCAAGATGCATGACGCGGTCTGGCTTGAAGGTCTCGAACGCCTCCTGCATCGCCGCCCGGTCGCAAATGTCGGCTTTCAGAAATCGATGGCGTGGATCGTCCTTCACCGCAGCGAGCGACGTCAAGCTGCCGGCATAGGTCAGCTTGTCGATGGTCAGGACCTCATAGCCCTTGCCGATGAGATGACGAACGACGGCAGATCCGATAAACCCGGCTCCGCCAGTGACGATAACGCGCATGCCTGTACTCCGGACCGGAAGACTACAAAGAGAAGTTGGCGTCGAGCTCAGCAAGACGCGGCTGGACCATATCCTTGGCAGAGATCGTGGCCTTGCCGGGATCGACCGGCCAATCGATCTCGAGCGCGGGGTCGTTCCACAGGAGCCCGCGATCATGTTCGGCGCTGTAGTAGTCGGTCACCTTGTAGGAGATGATGCTGCTCGGCTGCAACGTGCAGAAGCCATGGGCGAAACCCGGCGGCACCCATAGCTGCTGACCGTTCTCTTCCGACAACTCGACCTTTACATGCCGCCCATAGCTCGCGGAGCCCTCGCGGATGTCGACCACGACATCAAGGATGGCGCCGGAAATACAGCGGACCAGCTTTCCCTGTGCCCTTGGCGCAAGCTGGAAGTGGAGGCCGCGAATCGTTCCGACTTCGCGCGAAAGCGACTGATTATCCTGGACGAACGGAAAGTGTCCGACATTCTCGGCAAATTTGTCCTCGCGGAATGTTTCGGAGAAATATCCGCGGCTGTCGCCGATCTTCTTCGGAATGATCAGCACCACGCCGGGAATTTCTGTCTGTTCAAACCGCATGCTTCGATCCTTGCGTCCGAAAAGGGTAAGGCAGTGCGCTCATAGCAACCGAGGAAGGGCGGCGCAACGCCTGATGGCGATCTGGTCTCGATGTCTAATGCGACAGAAGAAGCGAGAAATCCTCGTGCTGGCGGGTCAGGTTCGGGCTGTAGAAGGGGTCTTGCAGGATCCGGTCTCCCCATGTCGAAACCATATGCGCCGCCTCCCTCGAAAATCGTGCCGCCCGCTCGCCGGACAGGTCGAGGCCGCGAGAGAGGCTTTCATGATGGTAGAGCACCGCGGAAGGGACAAGGAGACTCCGCCATCCCCACGCAGCGAGTTTCAGACACAAATCTACGTCGTTGAAGGCAACGACGAGGTTGGCTTCATCGAGCCCCCCGACGGCATTGTATTTCCATGCTTCCACCACCAGGCAGGCCCCGGTGACCGCCGTCACTGTCTGCTGGACGACCAGTCTGTTCATGTATCCCGCCGCATCGCGCGGCTCGAACTTGTGGCCATGCCCCGCCACCGTGCCCACGCCTCCGATGATGCCGGCATGCTGCACATGCCCGCTGCCGTAGAGCAGCTTCGCTCCCACCGCTCCGATCGTCGGATCGAGCGCCGGCGCCACCATTTCGGCAAGCCAGTCCCCGTCCTCAACCTCGACATCGTTGTTGACCAGCGCGAGAACGCTGCCCCTTGCCACCGCAGCCGCGCGGTTGTTCAGCCGCGAGAAATTGAAAGGCCCATCGTCACGCAAGACGGAAACACGTCCGGTCGCTTCGACCTCCGCAAGATAGGCAAGGCTCTCCGGCTCGACGCTGCCATTGTCGACGACGAGAATGTCGAACCGCGGATAGGCGGTCTTTTCGAGAATGGAATCGACGGCCGTCTTCAAAAGGTCGATCCGGTCACGGGTCGGGATGATGAGCGTCACATGCGGCGGCGTCTCCGGCAGCGGCCAGACGAGCTTCGCGGTGCCCGGCAGGGGACCGACCTGCGCACGCACCCCTTGCCCCTGAGCATCGAGGAAGGCTCTGACGGGTTCGAGGATGGATGGCTGTTTTCCAGATACATGACGATGCCAAATGGGCCGCGGAAGGTGAACGATCGTCTCTCTCTCGACCTGGGCTGCGATGCGCAGCAGGAGATCGTAGGTTTCAAGGCCAGGAAACCGGTTCTGCCACCCCCCGGCGTCTTCGGCAGCCGAACGGCGAAACAGAACAGCCGGGCCGACATAGTTGAAGCACAGAAGATAATCGAGGTTCCAGTCGGGCTTGAACGAAGGCGACAGGCGCCGTCCTTCTGCATCGAGGTCGTCATGGTCGCAGACGAGGATGGCAAGGTCGGGATGACTATCGGCTTCGTTCAGAATCGACGCTACGGCGTCCGAAGCAAGTTCGTCGCCCGCGGGGAGATGCGCGATCAGGAGAGCCTGAAGGCGTTCCATAGCGGCGGAAAAAGCCTGCGCGGGCTGCATCCGCTCCGTCTGGCGAACAAGGTGGCACCGGGAGTCGCCTTCCCGCGCCGCCTCCAACGCCGCGATCGCAGCCGTTGACAGACCAGGGTCGAGAAGCAGGATCAGCGTCCAGGACGGGCAGGTTTGCGCCCTCAGACTGCGCAGGGATCGTGCAGCGCCATCAACGTCCTCCGCGCTGACGAGAGTGAAGAAGCCGAGCCTCCCGGCCTCGCCTGCCTGCCTCTGCGCCGACTGGGACGGACGTTCATGCAGCGCCATCCAGTGAGCATAGTCGTCGGCCATGGTGGCGGGACCGCTCTGCGGGGTTGCGTTGTCGTCTCCACCCCGGACCCGCTGCAGAAGCGCGCCGAGCAAAGGCTGCCCCGGCTGGTTCATCATGCGCCCGATGGGACTGAGATCGGGGCACAGCGTGACCCGTAGATCGCCCAGCGAGAACCGCCCAGGTGCGTGCACGGGATCCAAGCGAAGGGAGACGAAGGTTTCAGGCAGTTTGACCAAGGTGCTGTAGCGATCTCCTTGTGTCTGGAGCAGCCTTGTCGCGGTGAAATTGGCCCAACCGACCGCGTTCTCCACGAGCAAGATTGGATCGACGACCGTTTCCAGACCGGCAACCGACAGACTGATGTCCACCCACCGCCCGGCCAGCATGCTCATCTGCACGACGCCCTCAGGCAGGAAGCGCATCCGAGGGTTCGAGGTCGTCGCGCGGTAAGATCCCTCCTCGATGACCAGATCGGCCATGGGCTCGAGACGCAGCGCTACCGGCCGTCTTTCCGTAATGCGCTGGACGTTGAGGCTCGCGCGGATCTGTGGCCACCGTTGGCCGCGTGCAAAATCTTCAGCGTGCAGCCAGGACCGAAGTCTGTCATCCTGGCGACGTAAAGGCTCGGGCAAGGGCTTGAGATCGACGCCATCGCCGGGCCTGCCGGCATGCTTGCCGTTCAGCTTCGCGACGACTAGGCCGTTGATCTCGGGCCGCACATGCGGGCCGTAGGGAATTCGCTCTGCCGCCATGAAGACATCGATCGCTTCGTCGATTCGGCCCAGCCGTTTCAGAAGATGACCAAGATGCACATGGGCATCGCCGGCCGTGCCGTCCCACCGAACTGCAGCCTTGTAAGCCCCGACAGCTGACCGCAAATGCCCGGCTTCCTTGAGCATGTGGCCGTATTGAACGATGAGGCCGGCAGAGGGATCGAGGGGAATTGCTTCGGCATAGGATCCGGCCGCCGCCTCGAAATCTCGGCGTTCCACAGCCGCGGCAGCAGCCAGAAGTTTCTCGTCGAACGTCATGCACTGATCTTTCGAATGATCAAGGTGGGAAGGTCAACCAGGCGAAGGACGCCGGCCGTCCTTTAGCAAGTCATTATCATAGGCGGCCAGTCCCTGTCAGCCGTTCTTCGATCGCGGCTGACCGCTCGCCAACGGCTCTCCGCGTCTCAACCTTGATGCTCGGGCTCGCTGGCGCGGTCGTCTGAAATTGGAAAACTGGCTGGGGCGCCTGGATTCGAACCAGGGGATGGCGGTACCAAAAACCGCTGCCTTACCGCTTGGCTACGCCCCAATGCCGGCCGAACCGGGAGTGCGCCTGCGGCGTTTCGGTTCGTTGGGCGCCTGATAGCAAAGGCTGCGCGCAGCGACAACGGGGAAGTTGCGGCTTTGCGCGAGAAAGACGAAGATCGGCCATGGACGAGAGCAGCACAGTCGCGATCCTTTCGGACGCAGAGACATTCGACACACAGACCCCGGACGCAACCAAGCCGGGCTCACCCCAGTCTGACAGCGGCCCGCCACAGCGGATCGCCGCGGACGAGGAGTTGGCCGAGCCGCGCTTCACGCGGGCCTTCACGCCGGCCCATGGCGAGCCGATTCCGGTGGCGGAGGGCGTCGTTCGGATCACGGCGGGCAATCGCGGCCCGCTGACCTTCGAGGGCACGAACAGCTATCTGGTCGGCACGCGCAGCCTGGCGGTGATCGATCCCGGGCCGGATGACGACGCGCATTTTTCCGCCCTGATGGCTGCGATCGATGGCCGCCCCGTCAGCCATATCGCCGTGACGCACACGCACCGCGACCATTCCCCGCTCAGCCGCCGGCTGAAAGCGGCAACGGGGGCCGAGGTGGTGGCCGAAGGGCCCCACCGCGCAGCCCGTCCCCTGCATGAGGGGGAGAGCAATCCGCTCTCGGAAAGTGCCGATCAGGTCTTTTCGCCGGACCGGCGGCTGCACGACGGCGAGACGATCGAGGGAGACGGCTGGCGGCTTCAGGCGCTGTTGACGCCGGGCCACACGGCCAACCACGCGGCCTATGCGCTTCTCGGCACCGGCATCGTCTTTTCCGGCGATCACGTCATGGCCTGGGCGACCAGTATCGTGGCTCCGCCGGATGGCGCCATGCGCGACTATATGGCCTCGCTCGATCGTCTGCTCGCCCGGCCGGAGGACCGGCTCTACCTGCCCGGCCATGGCGGACCGGTGGAGGAGCCTCATGCCTTCCTGCGCGGGCTGAAGGCGCACCGCCGCCTGCGCGAGCGGGCGGTGCTGGAGCGGCTGCGCAAGGGCGACCGCACGATCGGCGAGCTGGTGCGCAGCATCTACGCCTCGACCGATCCGCGCCTGCATGGTGCGGCCGGCCTCTCGGTCTTTGCGCATCTGGAAGATCTCGTGGCGCGCGGCGCAGCGCGGACCGATGGTCCGCCTGCGCTAAACGGGGTTTACTTCCCGCAGACCTAACGTGGCGCCGGCTCAGTCGCCGGCGATGCCCAGGAGTTCCGCGTCGAGCGCGTGGAGAAAGCGCTCGGAAAGCGCGGCGCTGGTGCCGAGATCATGCGGGCCGAAGCGGGCGGCCGTGCGGATATCGACGAAGGTCGTCTCCGCCTCTTCCCGCAGGCGGATCACCAGGTCGTAGCGCGTGCCGACCACGAAGCTGCGCCATTCGCCCTGCAGCAGAATATCGGTGGCGCGCAGGCCGGGCGGCAGATCCTGCGGCTGGCTGGTCTCGGGCCGCGCCATCGGAATCGGCACCGGGCCATCGTCACTGGGCGGCCCCTCCGGCAGTTTCCCCGGCTGGCCGAGATCCTCGATGTCCGGCTCTGCATTTTCCAGGCCCTGATCGGCAGTGAGCGCGATGCCCATGCTCTCGCTGACCGTACGGACCCCCGCCAGCACCCGATCGAGCGCGCCGTCATAGCGGCGGCCGGTCAGCGCCGGATAGGCCTCTGCCTGTGCCGCGCGGTCCGCTGGCGTGGGCGGTCGAGGCTTCAGCCAGCCCACCTCGCCGACGGGAGGACGAATGAAGGGCGGCGGATTGGCAAGATCGGTCGTCACATCGCTCAAGGCCGGCTTGGTTGCGAATGCCTCCAGCCCGTAGCCGGCCACGCCGAGAGGCAGAAGGGCATAGAGGATCGCCGCCACCGAAGCGATGCCGCCCACCGCCGCCACCTGCCACAGCCGCACGAGGCCGACGATCGCCAGCAGCACGCCAGCAAGCGCCAGCCCTGCCGAAAGCAGGACGAGCGCGACGAAGCTCGACGTATCCACCGGGCCGAAACGGTGGGCGGCGAGCGAGAGAACGAAGATCCCGAAGGCCAGCCGCGACAGGCGACGCGCCCAGAGGGCGGCAAGCGAGACGGGGCGTTCAAAGGTGATCATCGCGGCGCGGGTCCTTGCCTGTCCTGGTCTCGCGCATTCGGGTGAGGACATCTCACCGCACTTGCGCCGTCATCGTCGTGCTGCACATCCAGGCAAGAGGCCAAGCCCGGTAGCGCCGCTGACTGCATCCTCCCGCCTCTGCAGCCTGCGTGCGGGTTCGTCAGCAGCCCCGCCTCCTCCTACTGCAGAATCGCCCGAACCGAAATCGGCGGCTGACCGGCAGATGCGCTTGGCGGACAGCCGTGTCTTCGCTGCAGCAGTGGGCGAACCGATAGGGTCGACGGAATGCGCGTTTTCACACTGCCGCAGTGGAACAAGATGACGCTTCGCTTCGTTAGACGGGGCTGACCAGCTTGCCGCAGTTCCACGCTTGTCTCAAGCGACCCTTGCGTGCGCTTCGCGTGCCCGGTCGCCGTGAGGACGGTGACGAACGATCGGGCTGGAGGAGAGAAAGGGGATCCCGTTGATGCTGTCATCGCAACCCGCCGTCAAGGCTGCCGCCGAGCCCATGAGCGACAGCGAAATCGATCTTGCCGGCGATTTTCCCATGGAGATGCTCGAGCTCGAACTGTCTCTCGACAGTCTCGATGGCGAGGAAGACCGGTTTGCCGACAAGGTGCGCCAGGCGGCGAGCGACCTCAAGGGCGCCTTCCTCTTCGACCTGCCGGCATCCGGCCTTGTCGAGGACTGCGACCGCATCGCCGTGCTGCGCATTCCGCGGGACGCGGATGGCCGGGCGGACACGATCTTCGCCTGCCTCGAACCGCAGGGCACGATCCGCATCGAACGGCCGAGCGAACGGACCGCCGGTCTGCAGACCTTCGCCCAGGCTTTCGTGGACGTTTTCCAGCGCCTGTAACCCCTGAACCGCGCGGCGAGCGCCCTACCCCCGGCCGCTGATCGCGGCTTGCGCAGCGGCAAGGCGGGCAATGGGCACGCGGAAGGGCGAGCAGGAGACATAGTCGAGCCCGGTTTCCTCGCAGAAGCGGATCGAGGCCGGATCGCCGCCATGCTCGCCGCAGATTCCAAGCTTCAACCCGTTCTTGGTGCGCCGCCCGCGCTCGGCGGCGATTTGGATCAGTTCGCCGACGCCATCATAATCAATCGAGACGAAGGGATCGCGCTCGACGATACCCTTGACCTGGTAGGTGTGCAGAAACCGGGCCGCATCGTCGCGCGAGATGCCGAAGGTGGTCTGGGTCAGGTCATTGGTGCCGAAGGAAAAGAAATCGGCGGATTCGGCGATCACATGGGCGCGCAGGGCTGCGCGCGGCAGCTCGATCATGGTGCCGACGAGATAGGCGATCGGCAGGCCGGCCTCGGTGAGGATCTCGGCGGCAACGGCATCGATCCGCGCCTTCACATAGTCGAGTTCGGCCTTCAGCCCCACCAGCGGCACCATGATTTCCGGCACGACCGCCGCCCCCGTGGTGCGCGCGGCCTCCACGGCCGCCTCGAAGATGGCGCGGGCCTGCATTTCGACGATTTCCGGATAGGAGATCGCTAGACGGCAGCCGCGATGGCCGAGCATGGGGTTGAACTCGTGCAGCGCCTCCACCCGCTGGCGCAGATCGGCGGCGGCCATGCCCATGCTCGCCGCAACATCGGCAATCTCGGCCTCGGACTTCGGCAGGAATTCGTGCAGCGGCGGGTCGAGCAGGCGAATGGTGACCGGCAGGCCATGCATGATGGCGAAGAGCTCGACGAAATCCGAGCGCTGCATCGGCAGGAGCTTGTCGAGCGCGGCGCGGCGGCCCGCCTCGTCCTCGGCAAGGATCATTTCGCGCATCACACTGATGCGCTCGCCCTCGAAGAACATGTGCTCGGTGCGGCACAGGCCGATGCCCTCGGCCCCGAAGGAGCGGGCTGCCCGTGCATCGGCCGGCGTATCCGCATTGGTGCGCACGGTCATGCGCCGGCTTTCATCCGCCCAGTCCATGATCTTGCCGAAATCGCCGGAGAGCGCCGGCTGGATCATCGCGACCCGCCCTTTCAGCACCTGTCCGGAGCCGCCATCGATGGTGATTACCGTGCCGCGGGGCAAGGTCTGGCCGCCTGCAATCAGGATCTCGCGGCGCGGATCGACCCTGAGGCCGCCGGCGCCGGAGACGCAGGGGATGCCCATGCCGCGCGCCACCACGGCGGCATGGCTGGTCATGCCGCCGCGGGTGGTCAGAATACCCTCTGCCGCATGCATGCCATGAATATCTTCCGGGCTCGTTTCGGTGCGCACCAGGATGACGGCGCGGCCTTCCTTGCGCGCCGTCACGGCGTCTTCGGAGGTGAAGACGATTTCGCCCGTTGCCGCGCCCGGCGAGGCCGGCAGGCCGGCGCCGATCACGTCGCGCCGGGCGGAGGGATCGATGGTCGGGTGGAGCAGCTGGTCGAGCGTGGCAGGGTCGATTCGCGAGACTGCCTCCTGCCGGGTGATCAGCCGTTCCTCGGCCATATCGACGGCGATGCGCATCGCCGCCCGCGCCGTGCGCTTGCCGGTGCGCGTCTGCAGCATCCACAGCGTGCCGCGCTCGATGGTGAACTCGATGTCCTGCATGTCGCAATAATGCGCTTCCAGGCGATCGCAGATGGCGCTGAGCGCCTCGAATGCGTCCGGCATGACCTTTTCGAGCGAGGGCTTCTCGCTGCCCGAGGCGATGCGGGCGGCCTCCGTAATCGTCTGCGGCGTGCGGATGCCGGCCACCACATCCTCCCCCTGCGCATTGACGAGGAACTCGCCATAAAGCTCGCGCACGCCGGTCGAGGGATTGCGGGTAAAGGCGACACCGGTGGCCGAGCTGTTGCCGAGATTGCCGAACACCATGGTCTGTACGTTGACGGCGGTGCCGATCGTCTCCGGAATGCCGTGCAGCATGCGATAGGTCTTGGCGCGCGGGCTCATCCAGCTGGCGAAGACCGCGCCGACCGCCCCCCAGAGCTGCACCTGCGGATCCTGCGGAAAAGGCGCGCCCGTCGCCTCCTCGATCGCCGCCTTGTAGAGGTCGATCGCGTGGTGCCACTCGGCGGCCGAGAAATCGGTCTCCTGGTCATGGCCGAACCGCGCCTTCTCGTCCTCCAGGATCTCCGCAAAAACCTCGTGGTCGATGCCCATGACGACGTCGCCATACATCTGGATGAAGCGGCGGTAGCTGTCGAAGGCGAAACGGCGATCGCCGGAATCGAGCGCCAGCGCCTCGACCGTCCGGTCGTTGAGGCCGAGGTTCAGCACTGTGTCCATCATGCCCGGCATCGAGGCGCGGGCCCCGGAGCGCACGGAGATGAGAAGCGGCCGCGTCGTGTCGCCAAAGCCGCGCCCGGTCATCGCCTCGATGGTGGCAAGGCCTTTTTCCACCTGTCCCCTGAGCGACCCCGGCATCTGCCGTCCGGCCGAGAGATAGGCGTTGCAGGCTTCGGTGATGATGGTGAAGCCGGGAGGAACGGGCAGGCCGAGCGTGCACATTTCCGCCAGATTGGCGCCCTTGCCACCCAGCCGCTCGACATCGCCCGCGCCGCCTTCGGCGCCGGTTCCGCCGAAGCTATAGACCCACTTGGTCATTGTCCGGCCTCCACACCTGACACGCTCCCCCGCTCTGGTGTAGCGCATCCAAAGCACGGAGAGAACAGGGCAAAACAGAAAATCTGCTGCGCTGCAATATGCGCGCGCGGCACGGATGCTGCGCTGCAAAAGCGACGGAAAGAGGGCCGGTCAGCCGGCCTCGCGCAGCCGCTCAGCCGTCTGAAGATCGACCGAGACGAGCTGGCTGACCCCCTGCTCGGCCATGGTGACGCCGAAGAGCCGGTTCATGCGGGCCATGGTGATAGGATTGTGGGTGATGATGACGAAGCGCGTTTCGGTCGAGGCAGCCATCTCGTCCATCAGGTTGCAGTAGCGCTCGACATTGTGGTCGTCGAGCGGCGCATCGACCTCGTCGAGCACGCAGATCGGCGCGGGGTTGGTCAGGAACACGGCGAAGATCAGCGCCATGGCGGTCAACGCCTGTTCGCCGCCGGAGAGCAGCGTCATGGTCTGCGGCTTCTTGCCGGGCGGGCGGGCGAGGATTTCGAGGCCGGCATCCAGCGGATCCTCGCTCTCGATCAGCTGCAGCTCGGCCGTGCCGCCGCCGAAGAGATGGGTAAAGAGGCGCTTGAACTGGGCGTTGACCACCTCGAAGGCGGCAAGCAGCCGTTCCCGCCCTTCGCGGTTCAGGCTCTGGATGGCGCTGCGCAGCTTGCGGATCGCGTCGATGACGTCTTCCCGCTCGCGGATGATCCCGGCATGGCGGTCGGAGAGCTCCTTCTGCTCCTCCTCCGCCCTCAGATTCACGGCGCCGAGCCGCTCGCGCTCCATCTTCAACCGGTCGAGCTCGCGCTCCACCTGGCGCGCATCGGCGGGCACGGCGTCGGCGGCGCGGCCGGTGAGACGCAGCACCTCATGCGGCGCCACCTGCAGCGCCTGGCGGATTGCGGTTTCGATTTCGATGCGCTTCTCACGCGCGGAGACCAGCCGCTCTTCCACCCGTCCCCGGCGCTCGCGCGCTTCGGCAAGGGCGGCGAGCGCGGCGGCGGCGCGCCGGTCGGCCTCGCGCTGCCGGGTCTCCGCCTCGGCCAGGTGATCGGCTGCCAGGCGCCGCTCCGCCTCCAGCTTGGTCAGAGCGCTCATCAGCGCGCGGCGCTGGTCCTCGAACTCTTCCGGCGCATCGACAAGCTCTTCCAGCTCCTCGCGCGCCTCCGCCTCGCGCTCGCGCAGGGTTTCGATATGGTGGACGGCGCTCTCAGCCCGCTCGGTCCAGGTGGCCTTCTCGGCGGCGATGGCGGCGAGCCGGCGGCGGCGGGCCTCGGCCTCGCGGGCAAGCCCGTCGGCCAGCGCCCGCGCCTCGGCCAGCGCGGCGCGATCCTGCGCCACCTGTGCCGTCTGTTCGAGGAGTCTGGCATCGAGGGCCGCGGTATCCGGCGCATCGGCGAGCGCGGTTTCCGCCTCGTCATAGGCCTCGGCCACCTCTTCGACTTGGCTTTCGACCTGGCTTGCCGCCTCTGCCGCCACCGCGCGGCGGCGCAGGAAGTCGCCGGCGGCGCGTTCGGCAGCGGCCAGCGCCTCGCGCGCCTCGCTCAGCCGGCGCTGCGCCAGCCGCTCGCTTTCCCGCGCCGATTTCAGCCCCGCCTCCCCGGCGGCAATGGCCGAGACGGCCTGGCGGTGGAGCGTCTCGGTCGTCTCCAGCGCCGCCAGCGCCATCTCGATCTCCGCATCCAGCTCCGCCAGACGGTTGCGCTGTTCGAGCCGCAGCGTTGCCGCACTCGGCGCATCGGTGCCGGTCACATGCCCGTCCCAGCGCCAGACGGCGCCCTGGCGCGTAACAAGGCTTTGCCCGGCAGAGAGCGTCGGAAGCAGGCGTCCGGCCACGGCCTCGTCGGCGACGATGCCGATCTGCGCCAGCCGGCGCTCAAGCTCCGCCGGCGCTTGCACGACGCGGGACAGCGGTGTCGCCTCGCTCGGCAAAGCGGGGTCGGCCGTCGCCTCGCCCGGCATCCGCCAATGCTGCGGCGCGGCAGTGTCGAGCGGGCTGTCCAGATCGTCTCCAAGTGCGGCGCCGAGCAGCGGCTCATAGCCGCGCTCCACGGTCATGGCGTCCACCACCGGCGCGGCGCCGCTGGCGGCACCGGCCGCCTCCAGCATGCGGCGGATCGTGCGTGCTTCCGTTTCCAGCGCGTTCAGCGCAGCGCGAGCCCTGTCCACCGGCCCCCGCGCCTCAGCCTCCGCCTTGCGAGCTTCTCCCAGAGCCGTTTCAGCCTCGATCGCCTCGCCTTCCAGCCGCTCGAGCTCGGCCTCGGCCGCCTCCACCGCCTCGCGCCGGCTCTCGCCATCGGGCAGCGCGGCGATCTCGCGGTCGAGGCTGTCGAGCACGGCCTGCTGGTCTGCCAGTTGCCGCGCAAGGCGCTGGCGCCGGTCGGCAAGCTCGCGGATCAGCCGTTCGAGCTGGCTGCGCCCGGCTTGCGCCTCGGCGCGCTCGGCCGTGACGACGGCGAGCGCACGCTCCCTCTCCGCCAGCCGGTCGGAGGCGTCGGACTGGCGTTCGCGCGCCTCCTCGCCACGCTCGGCTGCCTCGCCCGCCTCCTCGCGCAGCTCTTCGTCCTCCCGTTCGAGCCGGGCGAGAAGCTCGGCATTCTCCCGCGTCAGCCGCTCCTCGCGGACGAGATCGTCCTGGAGCTGGGCGAGCCTTCGGCCGAGCTCGTCGCGCCGGCGCAGCGTCCGGTTCATATCCTCGTCGAGCTGGGTGCGGGCGATCTGCACGCGCTGCAGGGCAGCGGCGGCGCGCGCCTCCTCGTCGCGCAGCTGCGGCAAGCGCAACCCCTCGACCGCCTGGTCCTTGGCCGCTTCCATCTGCGCCTGCGCGCGCTCGGCAACGAGATTGGTCTCGCGGTTGAGCAGGCTGTCGGCCTCGGCCTCGCTCTCCTTCGCCTGCGCCCAACGCAGATGCAGCAGCATGGCCTCATGCGCGCGGATCTCGGCCGAGAGCATCTTGAACCGGTTGGCCTGGCGCGATTGTCGCTTGAGGCTTTCGATCTGGCTTTCCAGCGCCGAGATCACGTCCTCGAGCCGCTCCAGATTGGTCTCCGCGCCCCGCAGCCTGAGCTCCGCCTCATGCCGGCGGGAGTGGAGACCGGAAATGCCGGCCGCCTCTTCGAGCAGCTGGCGGCGGGCCTGCGGCTTGGCGGCGATCAGCTCGCCGATCCGCCCCTGGCCAACCATGGAGGGCGAGCGCGCTCCGGTCGAGGCATCGGCGAAGAGCAGCTGCACATCCTTGGCACGCGCCTCCTTGCCGTTGATGCGGTAGACCGAGCCGTTCTCGCGCTCGATCCGCCGGGTCACCTGGATCTCGTCGGCATCGTTGAAGGCGGCCGGTGCGGTGCGGTCGGCATTGTCGAGATAGAGCCCCACCTCGGCGGTGTTGCGGGCCGGGCGGTTGCCGGAGCCCGAAAAGATCACGTCGTCCATGCCGGAGGCGCGCATGTTCTTGTAGGAGTTTTCCCCCATGACCCAGCGCAACGCCTCGACAAGGTTCGACTTGCCGCAGCCATTCGGTCCCACCACGCCGGTCAGCCCCCGTTCGATGACGAATTCGGCGGGTTCGACGAAGGATTTGAAGCCGACGAGACGAAGCTTGGTGAACCTCATCGCCGCGACCGGGCGTGGGAGGCAGGCCGGAGAGTCCGCGCGCGAAAAGTCCCCCTCTGCCTGCCGGCATCTCCCCCACAAGGGGGGAGAGCGCTGGGGGCGCCGACTCTTTCCGCATCGACGGACGTCGGACGAAGAACGGTCCTCATCTTCGACACCCTCAAAAGGGAGCGAGCGGCCCGCCTCCGGGTCTCTCCCCCCTTGTGGGGGAGATGGCCGGCAGGCCAGAGGGGGTCTTCTGCGAAGCAGGGGCGGCAAACCGGCACTTCCCGTCGCACGCATGAAAAAGCGCCCCCCGCCGTGCGGCGGGCGCTGGAGCGATCAGAGCAGCGGGTCGATAAGGGCCGACATGGTGTCAACCGACATGTCTCCGGAATAGCGCTTGCCGTTGATGAAGAACGTCGGGGTCGAAGCAACGCCGAATTCCTTGGCGCCCTTCTGCATCACGGCGTTCACATCATCCAGAAGTTTCTGGTTCGTCAAGCAGGCTTCGAAGCTCTCCTGTGTAAAACCGGCGAGCTTGGACATCTGCAGCAGCGCGTCGCGGCCGTTCTGGGCCGCGGCCCACTGTTCCTGCTGCTTGAAGAGCATGGAGACCATCGGGAAATACTGGCCTTCCGGCGCGCAGCGCGCCAGCATGAAGGCGGCCGCAGCACGCGGGTCGAAGGGGAATTCGCGAAGGACGAACCGCACCTTGCCGCTTTCGACATATTTCTGCTTCAGCGCCTCGAAGGAGGTGTTGTGGAAATGGGCGCAGTGCGGGCAGGTCATCGACATATATTCGACAACCGTCACCGGGGCATCGGCCTTGCCGATCGCCTGTTCCGGCAGCGCGCCCGGTGCCATCAGCGCGGACATCTCCACTTCGCCATCCGGCTTCGGCACCTCGACGGAGGCGGCCGGCGCTGCTGCCTGCGCCACCTCGGTGGCGGGTGCCATGGTGGACGAGGCGGCGGGCGTCGCGGTGGAGGTTGCAGGGGTCGAGGTTGCTGGGGTCGAGGCCGTCGTCATCGCATCGGCGGGCGCGGCCGACGTGGCGCTCTCCTTCTCGTCGCTGCAGGCGGCAAGGCCGAGCGCGAGCACGGCGACGGCTGCGCCGGTGAGGAGACGGGTCTGAAGGCGCTTTCCGGTATGAAGCATGATTCACCTGTTCGCATGTTCGAAGCGAGGACGAGACTGTCGACCCCTGCGATATCCCGCCTCTTCAAGGGCGGCAAGGGCCGGCACCGACCAGAGGGTCAAACAATTGTGACCTTTTTGGCGACCGGCTTTCAGCGGCGGGCCGAGAGGACGGCGGTGCCGAGACGGGCGAGCGCGGCCTTCAGTCGGTCGTCCTCGATGCCGGATACCAGGTCGGCGAGCTTTGCCGCCGGCGCGCCGGTCAAGGCGCGGGCGGGCGGACGTCGGCGGACCGGAGGGGCCACCGGCTTCTGGACGATGCGGATGCGGCCGATCGCCGGGAAGCCGAAGAAGGCGTTGATGCGCGAAATGAGCTCACCTTCCGCATGGGCGAGGAACAGGGCGCGCGACCCTTCGCAGGCGACGGTCAGCGTGCCGGGCCGGTTCTCCCCCTCGCCCTCCATCTCCGCGCCCCGCCGCGGCCAGGCGATCTTTTCCGGACGCGAGCAATCGGCGAAGGCCTCGCCGGCAATCTCGTCCCAGGAGCCGAGCAGCATGGTATCGATGCCGGCGCGGCGCGCGAGCACCGGATCCACCAACGCATTGGCGACCTCGCTGATCTGCACCACGCCTCTGCGGCCCATCTTGCCCGGTTTTGCCATTCTGGCCGGTGTCCCTGATCTCGTCCGCGGATCGTCGCTCGCCTCGCCCGCAACAGCCGCCATTCGGCGGGCCTGCTTGAAGCGCGCGGCGATCTCGGCCACAAGGGGGTCTGTTAGCATGTTCGGACCATGATGCCCAGCCAGCCCCCTGCGGCCGACGCGCCGCCGCCCCCCGCCGCCCTGCTTCTTGCCTGGTATGACCGCGCCCACCGCCGCCTACCCTGGCGCATCACGCCACCCATGGCGGCGGCGGGCGAGCGCGCCGATCCCTACCGCGTCTGGCTGTCCGAGGTCATGCTGCAGCAGACCACGGTGCAGGCGGTCAAACCCTATTTCGAGGCCTTCCTCGCCCGCTGGCCGACGGTGGAAGACCTGGCGGCGGCGGAGACGGAGGCGGTAATGAAGGCCTGGGCCGGCCTCGGCTATTATGCGCGCGCCCGCAACCTGAAGAAATGCGCCGAGGCCGTGGCGCGCGAGCATGGCGGCCGCTTTCCGGATACGGAAGAGGGTCTGCGCGCCCTGCCCGGCATCGGCGCCTATACGGCGGCGGCCGTGGCGGCGATCGCCTTCAACCGGCCAAGCGCCGTGGTGGACGGCAATGTCGAGCGGGTGATTTCCCGGCTGGAGGCGATCGAGACGCCGCTTCCCGCCGCGCGGCCCGCAATCCGCCGCGTGACCGAAGCGCTGACGCCGCTCGACCGGCCGGGCGACTTTGCCCAGGCGATGATGGATCTCGGCGCCACGATCTGCACGCCGCGCAAGCCGGTCTGCGCGCTCTGTCCGCTGAACACGCTCTGCGCCGCCTTCAGGCAAGGCGAGCCGGAGCGCTTTCCGGTCAAGGCGGCGCGGAAAGCAAAGCCGGTGCGCTACGGCGCCGCCTTCGTCGCGCTTGCCCCGGATGGCGCCGTCTATCTGCGCAAGCGGGCCGAGACCGGCCTGCTCGGCGGCATGACGGAAGTACCGGGCAGCGACTGGACGAGCACGCCCTCTGGCACCGATCTGGAGGCCGCCCCCTTCCCCGCCGACTGGACAGAGGTCGGCACGGTGGTGCATGTCTTCACCCATTTCGAGCTGCGGCTCACCGTCTACCGCGCCACGCTGGCCTCGCCGGACAGCCGGCTCGGCAATGGCTGGTGGCAGGGCCGCGCCGGCCTGATGGACGAGGCCTTGCCGACGGTGATGAAGAAGGTGCTGGCCGCAGCCGAGCCGTCGCTTGCCGCACGCGCCAAGGGTGCCGCCGGCACCCGCAGCAAAAAGAAGGACCTGACCGCATGACCACCCCGATCCGCCACGTCGTCTTCGATATCGGCCGCGTGCTGATCCACTACGATCCCAACATCCCCTTCAGCCGCCTCATTCCCGACGAGGCCGAACGCGCGACCTTCTTCGAAACCGTCTGCACCCATGACTGGAACCTGGAGCAGGACCGCGGCCGCAGCTGGGCCGATGCCGAGGCCGTGCTGATCGCCGACTGGCCGGACCAGGCCGAAAACATCCGCGCCTTCCGCACCCACTGGAACGAGATGGTGCCGCATGCCTATGAGGGCACGGTCGAAATCATGCGCGCGCTGATCGATGCCGGCTGCGACGTGACCATGCTGACCAATTTCGCCGAGGACACGTTTCGCGAGGCGCAGGCCAAGTTCCCCTTTCTCGCCTGGCCGCGCGGCGTCACGGTTTCGGGCGAGAAGCGGCAGATCAAGCCGGACCGCGAGATTTACGATACGCATGTGCAGGCCTTCGATCTCGACCCCGCCGCCTCGCTCTTCATCGACGACAGCCTCGCCAATGTCGAAGGGGCCAGGGCGGCCGGGTGGCAGGCGGTGCATTTCAAGGATGCCGACACGCTGCGCCGGGATTTGAAAGCGCTCGGCCTTCCCGTCTGATCGGGCGAACCCGGCCTCCGCGATTGCGGCACGACCCCTGGCGCAAGTCCGCGAAACCGGGCTTTCCGCACCCTTGACGCATGCCACCGCCGCCTTAGCTTGCCCTATTCATATCACCGAAATGCCATATTCGGTTCAGACACCGTTCACCAAACGGACGGCATTCTCGGCAGCGAACCGCATAAGGGAAGGAAGGCCTGACAATGGCAACGATCCGAGGCACGGACTATAGCGACCGCATCTACCAGGACGACCTGGTTGCCGTAGACATCTACGGCTATGGCGGCAACGACTCGATCTATCTGAACCGCACCGACTCGCGTGGCGGCGGCAATTTCGTCGATGCCGGCTCGGGCCGCGATACAGTCGTCAACTATTTCGAGGGTGACAACGACATCTACCTCGGCTCCGGCAACGACACCTATATTGCCGACATCCGCGCGGTCGATGTGGATGCCTACGACGTCGTCCATGGCGAAGAAGGCAACGATCTCTTCGAGGTCAACAGCGAGCAGAGCAAATATTACGGCGATTCCGGCAACGACACCTTCCGCTCGACCGGCTTCAACAACTATTTCAACGGTGGCTCGGGCGTCGATACGATCAGCTATGTCCTGCAGGACGATGATCGCGACCAGGCAGGCCAGGGCGTCGAAATCGATCTTGCCGATGGCACGGCCTATATCAACAGCGACCAGATCGAGGACCTGATCTCGATCGAAAACGCGACGGGCACGGACAGCGCGGACGATATCTACGGGAGCTCCGCCCGCAACGTCCTGCGCGGTGAAGACGGCAACGACCTTCTCGACGGCCGCAGCGGCAATGACGACCTTTATGGCGGCCGTGGCAATGATGATCTCTATGGCGGCAGCGGCGCGGACGACCTGATCGGCGGCCTCGGCTCCGACTATCTCAAGGGTGGCTCGGGTGCCGACCTCTTCGTCTTCGACAGCATCCGCGAGTCGGTCGTCGGCGGCAATCGCGACATCATTGCCGATTTCCGCGCATCCGAGGACGATCTGGTCGACCTGTCCGGCATCGATGCCAACACCCTGCGCGGCGGCAACCAGGAGTTCGACTTCATCGGCGGCAGCCGCTTCACCAAGGAGGCCGGCGAACTGCGCTTCGTCAACGGCGTGGTGCAGGGCGACGTCAACGGCGACGGCCGCGCCGATTTCGAGATCCGCATGGTCGGCGTGACCAAGATGTACGACACGGACTTCGTCCTCTGAACGAAGTTCAGGACTGAACGATAAACGCCCGGAAACCTTGCGGTTTCCGGGCGTTTTTTCGTTCGCCGGGACTGAAGGTACATGGACCGGCCAACGAACTGGAGCGACGGGCGGAACGCACCCATGGCAGGGACGAGGGTCGCAGTTTCGCGCCGTGCCACGGCGTCGCGTCGAGGCACGGCACCGTCATGCAGGCGGCGCGCGGCCGGCCGTCGGTTGATCGACGCCCGGTGCCCGACGAAGCTATGTCGTAGCTGGTAAAGCCTTTGTTAACTCGGCATGCGGCGCCGGGGCGTTGTGCACAGCAGAGCGCGGTTAAGCCTAAGCGGCCGGCGATCTCAAAGACCCCCTCTGCGCTGCTGCCCATCTCCCTTGAAAAAGGGAGAGAAACCGTGCTGCGGCCGCTCGCTCCCAATTGGGGCTCGCCTTATCCCTTAAAAATCTGCCCAAACCGAACATCTCCGCCATCGATCTCGCATCTCCACCAGCAGAGAAGAGGGATCGGCGGTCCCGCCCCAGGGTCTCTCCCCCCCCTTATCGCTCCTTTGTGGGAGAGGAGGTCATTTCGCCGAACAGCAAAAAGCGACCGGTGCAGGGAAACACCGGCCGCGCGAGACTGGAGGGTCTCTTTCAGGAAGGGGTAGAGCCAAGCCCTCAGGCGAGCTTGGCGAGTTCGGCGCGGATCTGGCTGCGCAGGTCGTCGATCGGCTTCAGAACGCCCTTGGCCTCGTAATGCCAGAAGGTCCAGCCGTTGCAGGCGTCCAGCCCCTGAACCTTTGCGCCGAGCCGGTGGATCGAGCCGGCATCGGTGCCGGAGACCAGCGTGCCGTCGGCCCGCACGATGGCGCTATGGCGGCGGCGGGCATCGGTCAAAACGGCGCCGGGCTTGATGAGCCCGCTTTCCACCAGCACGTTGAAGGCGATGCGCGGCTCGGCACGCTTGCCGGTCAGCACGGAGAGCGTGGCGCCGCCGAGCGGCTCCACCGCATCGATGCGGGCCTGCGCCGCGTCGATATAGGTCTGCTCGCGCTCGACGCCGACGAAATGCCGCCCGAGGCGCTTGGCGACCGCGCCGGTGGTGCCGGAGCCGAAGAAGGGATCGAGCACGATATCGCCTGGCTTGGTCGAGGCCATGAGAATGCGGGCGAGCAGCGCCTCCGGCTTCTGCGTCGGATGCACCTTGTCGCCGGCGGCGTCCTTCAGCCGCTCATTGCCCGTGCAGATCGGGAAGAGCCAGTCCGAGCGCATCTGCACATCGTCATTGGCGGCCTTCATCGCATCATAATTGAAGGTGTAACCCTTGGCCTTCGGATCCGGGCTCGCCCAGATCAGCGTCTCATGCGCATTCTGGAACCGGCGGCCCTTGAAATTCGGCATCGGGTTTGTCTTGCGCCAGACGATGTCGTTGAGGATCCAGAAGTTGAGATCCTGCAGCGTGGCGCCGACGCGGAAGATGTTGTGATAGGAGCCGATGACCCAGAGCGTGCCGGTGGGCTTGAGAACGCGGCGGCAGGCGAGCAGCCAGGCGCGGGTGAAGGCATCATAGGCCTCGAAGGAGGCAAACTGGTCCCAGGCATCGTCGACGGCATCGACATGGCTCTGGTCCGGGCGGGTGAGCGCGCCGCCGAGCTGGAGATTGTACGGCGGATCGGCGAAGATCACGTCGACCGAATTGTCGGGAAGCCGCTCGAGGGCGGCCACGCAATCCCCCTTGATGATGGTATCGAGCCAGCTGCCGGGCCGGGTGTCGGGCCGAACTGGGGTACGGACGTCTGCATGCGGGGAAACAAGGGCCATCTGATACTCGCTGAACGCTGACTCGAACAATTTACGCACCGTTATGGTTACCGATCTTGGTTAGCAAAGCGTGAAGGCGGAGGCGGGACGTCTCATTTTCTCGGCAAGCTGGGCGGCAGCCATGCGCGCAGGGCGGTTGTTTGGGCAGGCGGAAAGGTATAGAGCCGCGGCAGACCTGAAACGGGAATGGAAACCGGCGGAATGACCGATATCGAGCTCATCATCTTCGACTGCGACGGCGTGCTCGTCGATTCCGAAATCATCGCGGCGGAAGTCGAAGCGGCGCTGCTGACGGAAGCGGGCTATCCGATCAGCACCGAGGAAATGGCCGAGCGCTTTGCCGGGATGACCTGGCAGAACACGCTTCTGGCCGTGGAGAAGGATGCCTCGATCCCGCTTTCGGCCAGCCTGCTTTCCAAGCAGCAGGCGGTGCTGGAGGCGCGGATCGATGCGGATCTCAAGATCGTCGACGGGGTGAAGGCGGCCTTGTCACAGATCCGCCTGCGCAAATGCGTCTGCTCCAACTCGACCTCCGAGCGGCTGGACAAGATGCTGACCATGGTCGGCATCAAGGCGGTGTTCGGCAAGAACATCTTCTCCGCTCGCGATCTCGGGCCGGACCGGGTGAAGCCAAAGCCCGACATCTTCCTGCATGGCGCGGCTCAGATGGGTGTCGCACCGGAGGCGGTGCTGGTGGTGGAGGATTCGGTTCACGGCGTGCATGCGGCCCGCGCCGCCGGCATGCGCGTCATCGGCTTCACCGGCGCCTCGCACAGCTATCCCTCGCATGCCGACGCTCTGACGGAAGCCGGCGCCGAAACCGTCATCTCCCGCATGACCGCCCTGCCCGCCACCATTGAGGCGCTGTCGGAATGGTCGGGGTCGCTGAGCGCCTGAGGCGGAAGACGAGGTCCCGGTCCATTTTCGCCCCGGCCGGGCTCACTCATGCACCGCCGACTCGAGAGAACGGTCATTGACCATCAATAGAACACTGCGTGGCAATCGGGCAGCGCCCTCTCACCATCGGTACACCAGCCAACCAGCCAGAGCCCAACCTCCTCGCCTGTCAGATGACGACCTGTTTCCTGATAGGCGACCCAGGATGCCAAGGCCTCCTGTTCAAAACTCTTCTTGGTATCCCGACGGTTCGGATGCTGCCGGATCGCTTCGATCATGATCCAATGCCCAGCGCGCTGCTGCCGGCTGACAAGCTGTTAGACGCGGGTATGCAAATCTCCATCAATCCTGAGAAACGAGCCAATCGTCTCTCCAAATGGCTTCGCATGAGAGAGTCTTAACATGACCGTTCCTTGATGGACTGTCTGTGCCCCCCGCTTGTGCTGCAGGCCTCGCAGAAAACGCCCCCATCGCGTGTCATCCTCGGGCTTGACCCGAAGATCTACGCCCCTCCCCCAGTCCTCGACCGCGCATGCTCGGCAGCCACCGCAGATCCCCGGGACAAGCCCGAGGATGACGATTGTGGCAAGGTGGAGCGCGGTAGGGGCGCAGGTCTTGCCAGACCGGTTCGGCTACTTCTTCTTCGGCTTCTGGCCCGGCCCCTCGTCGAAGCCGAGGTAGATTTTCGTGAAGTTGCCGGCGCCGGCCGGGATGGTGATGACCTTGGAGAAGATGAACTGGGTGGCGCCGGCGCCGGGCTGGACTTCGGCCGGGAACTGGGTGAGTTCGGAGACGAGCACCTTGTCGCCATCGGTGGCGGCGACGCGGATCGGCATGGTGATGGTGCCTGCCCCGCCGGCCGGGCCCGAAACGACACGGCCCTGGGCGACCACGGTCACCTTCAGCTCCGTCTCGCTCTGGATGCACTGGCGCGTCGTGTCGGCAAGCGAGGCCTGGTAGACGATCGCATTCGGATCATCCTTGGCGCCGCCTTTGGAATAAGTCCGGTACATGGCCGTGCCGTCGCGCAGATAGACCTGCGGGCAGACGGCCTGAATGACCGCCGGTGTCGGCGTGGAAGCCGATCCGCCGGCGGCGATGGCGCCCCCGGTCTGCGTCTGGTTGCATCCGGCAACGACGAGAAGCGACGCGACAATGGCCAAACGGCCTGCTGAGTGAACCTGCACCTGTTCCATCCCCTGTTCTTTCAAGCCGGCCCGCGCCTGTCCGCGCTGGGCTGCCTGACCCCTTGCCGGGCTCTTCTCTCTTCTGCCGGATCGTCCGGCGGCCTGTCTTCTGCCGGAAACTCCGGCGGAAATCGGTCTGCGCCTTGCTCATCCGCCCTGGCCGAAGCGGCGGGACAGCGCAGGCCGCGCGGCGCTTCCTTCGGCGGCGGCGATGGTCTATAGCAGCGGCGCGCCGGAAAATCGATTGGCGTTGCAAGGCCTCCGATCATTTTTTGCCGGCGCGCCAGGCGAGAATTCCGCGGCGAAGCGCCGCTTGCGGGCGACAGAGGCTGCTGCCCGACGACGAAGGATGGTGACGGTGAAATATATCTCCACCCGCGGCGAAGCGCCCGCTCTCGGTTTCTCGGATGCCCTGCTGGCCGGGCTCGCGCGCGATGGCGGCCTCTATGTGCCGGAAAGCTGGCCGAGCTTCTCCAAGAAGGAGATCCGGGCGCTGCGCGGCCTCACCTACCAGGAAACGGCCTTCGCGGTGCTCAAGCCCTTCGTCGGCGGCGAGATCGACGATCAGACGCTCAAGGGCATGATCGACGAGGCCTATGCCACCTTCCGCCACCGCGCGGTGGTGCCGTTGGTGCAGACGGGGCCGAACAGCTTCGTGCTGGAGCTCTTCCACGGCACGACGCTCGCCTTCAAGGATGTCGCCATGCAGCTGCTCGCCCGGCTGATGGACCATGTGCTCAAGGAGCGCGACGCGCGCGCCACCATCGTCGGCGCCACCTCGGGCGACACGGGCGGCGCGGCGATCGATGCCTTTGCCGGCCGCGCCCGCACCGACATCTTCATCCTGTTCCCCGAAGGCAAGGTCTCGCCGGTCCAGCAGCGGCAGATGACCACGTCGCATGCCGACAATGTCCACGCTCTGGCGATCCGCGGCAATTTCGACGACTGCCAGGCGCTCGTCAAAGACATGTTCAACGACGTGTCCTTCCGCGACCGGGTGCAGCTCTCGGGCGTCAATTCGATCAACTGGGCGCGGATCATGGCCCAGATCGTCTATTACTTCACCGCCGCCGTGGCGCTCGGCGCGCCGGATCGAAAAGTCTCCTTCACCGTTCCGACCGGCAATTTCGGCGATATCTTCGCGGGCTTCGTGGCGATGAAGATGGGCCTGCCGATCGCCCGGCTCGTCGTGGCCACCAATGAGAACGACATTCTCTCCCGCACGCTGAAGACGGGCCGCTACGAGATGCGGGCGGTGAAGGCCACGACTTCGCCCTCGATGGATATTCAGATCTCCTCCAATTTCGAGCGTCTTCTGTTCGAAAGCTATGGCCGCGACGCAGGCCAGGTGCGCAGCGCCATGGCCGGGCTGAAGCAGTCCGGCGCCTTCGAGATCGAGAAGCCGGCCTTGACCGCGATCCGCAAGCATTTCCGCGCCGGACGCGCCAGCGAGAACCAGGTGGCGGCGACGATCCGCGCCATGCTGGAGGCAACCGGCATGCTGCTCGATCCGCATTCGGCGATCGGCGTCATGGTGGCGGAGAAGTTCGAGCGCAGCAACGAGCCGATGGTAACCCTCGCCACTGCCCATCCGGCCAAGTTCCCGGCTGCGGTAAAATCGGCCTGCGGTATTGACCCGGCGCTTCCGACGTGGCTTGCTGACCTGATGCACAGGGAGGAGCGGTTCGACAGCCTGGAGCCCGAGCTGAAAGCCGTTGAAGCCTTCATCAGCGACCATGCCCGCGTTCTCGGTTGAGGAGCGCAGAAAGACGGATGATGAGAGTTGAGTGTACACGGCTCGCTTCGGGCCTGACCGTCGTAACCGAGCACATGCCGCATCTGGAAAGCGTGGCGCTTGGCACCTGGATCAAGTCCGGATCGCGCGACGAGACCGATGCCGAACATGGCATTGCCCATCTTCTCGAACATATGGCCTTCAAGGGCACCAGCCGCCGAACGGCCCGCCAGATCGCCGAGCAGATCGAGAATGTCGGCGGCGAGGTCAACGCCGCCACCTCGACCGAAACGACCTCCTATTACGCCCGCGTGCTGAAGGACGATGTCTCGCTCGCGGTCGACATCCTGGCCGATATCCTGGTCGACTCCGCGTTCGAGGAGGATGAGCTCGAGCGCGAGAAGCAGGTGATCCTGCAGGAGATCGGCGCGGCCAACGACACGCCGGACGATGTGGTCTTCGACCGCTTTGCCGAAACTGCCTATGCCGACCAGACGATCGGCCGGCCGATCCTCGGCACGCCGGAGACCGTGCTGTCCTTCACGCCGGACCAAATCCGCGCCTATCTGTCCCGCAACTACACCACCGACCGCATGTTCGTGGTCGCAGCCGGGGCGGTCGATCACGACCGCTTCGTGGCCGAGGTGGAAGAGCGCTTCGCCGGACTGCCCGGTGCCGGCACGGCGCCGGTCACCCCCGTGGCCGCGCGCTACACCGGCGGCGAGACGCGCGAGGACCGCGATCTCATGGATGCGCAGGTGCTGCTAGGCTTCGAGGGCAAGGCCTATCATGCGCGCGACTTCTATTGCTCGCAGATCCTCGCCAACATCCTCGGCGGCGGCATGTCCTCCCGCCTCTTCCAGGAAGTGCGTGAGCATCGTGGCCTCTGCTACTCCGTCTATGCCTTTCACTGGGGCTTTTCCGACACCGGCATCTTCGGCGTGCATGCGGCGACCGGGGGTGAAAACCTGCCCGAGCTGATGCCGGTCATCATGGACGAGCTGCGCAAGACCTCGCTGTCGATCGACCAGCAGGAGATCGACCGGGCGCGCGCGCAGATCCGTGCGCAGCTGCTCATGGGCCAGGAAAGCCCGGCTGCCCGCGCCGGCCAGATGGCGCGCCAGCTGATGCTCTACGGCCGGCCGATTCCCAATGAGGAGCTGATGGAGCGCCTCTCCGGCATTACCGTCGGCCGCCTGACGGACCTTGCCGGCCGGCTGTTCTTCGACACCGTACCCACGCTTTCTGCCATCGGTCCGGTGGAGAAACTGGCGCCGATGGACGACCTTCTGGGAGCCCTGACCGGCCAGCAGGTTCCCCTGCCCCGCGCGGCCCGCGGCTGAGACAAGGGCCCGGCAATGCGACCGCCGTTCTCGTGTCGCCGGCAGGACGACGAGCCGTTTTCGGCATCGCGGAGGATGGCATGACACGCTCGGTGTTTCGGTTCCTGTCGCGGCAGCCGGACCCGATCATGCTTTCCAGCGACCGGCATGTGCTGCGCCTGCCGCGCCAGAGCGACTTCAAGCAATGGTATGCGCTGCGCGTGGCCAGTCGCCGCTTCCTGGAGCCCTGGGAGCCGACCTGGCGGGCCGACGAGATGACTCAGGCCGCCTTCCGCGCCCGCACGATCCGCAACGAGGAGGAGTTCACCTCCGGCCAGTCGGTGCCGCTGTTCCTGTTTTCGAAGGCGGAAGAGGAGCTTCTGGGCGGGCTGACCATCGGCTATATCCGCCGCGGTGCGGCGCAATGCTGCATGATCGGCTACTGGATGGGCGAGCGCCATGCCGGTCATGGGCACATGGGCGCGGCCGTCAAGCTCGCCATCCCCTACATCTTCTCCAGCCTTCAGTTGCACCGTATTGAAGCAGCCTGTATTCCCGAGAACGACAGAAGCATCCGGCTTCTCGAAAAGGCCGGCTTTCAGCGCGAAGGCTATCTGCGCGACTATCTGAGGATCAACGGCCAATGGCGGGACCACCTGCTTTTCGCCCTGCTCTCCACGGATCGTGCGCCTAACGGGACCTTGAGTGACTGATGGATTCGATGCGTTTCTCGCCGCCGGCGCTCTCAGCGCGGCTTCTCAGCCTGGTGGCCCTCCTCGCCGCGGCGCTGCTCTGGCTGAACTGCGGCCTCGCCCAGGCGATCGAGCCGGTGAAGATCTCGCGGGAGGACACGGCGCTCGACCTGACGGCGACGACCGAGATCTATACGGGCCGGGGCGAAGCCTTCCAGGTGTCTACCGCGCCGGGCACCGACGGCATCGTGCGGCGCATCGAGGTGCGCTCCAGCGCCGACAACCACCAGGGCGACTGGGCCGTCTTCGCGCTGGCCAATGTTTCGGAAGAGCAGCTGGAGCGGGTGATCGTCGCGCCGCATTTCCGGCTGGTCAATTCCAAGATCTTCTGGCCGGATCTCGGCTCGCAGCGCATCCTCTCCATCACCCCGTCCGAGGGGTTTGCGCTTGACCGGCAGCCGAGCGAGGAAGCGGACGTGTTCCGCATCACGCTCAATCCCGGCTCGGTCATCACCTTCGTGGCCGAACTGGCGACGCCGGACCTGCCGCAGATGTATCTCTGGGAGCCGGACGCCTACAAGGACACGGTCAACGCCTTCACGCTCTATCGCGGCATCGTGCTCGGCATTGCCGGCCTGCTTGCCGTGTTCCTGACCATCCTCTTCGTCGTCAAGGGCACTTCCATGCTGCCGGCCACGGCTGCGCTCGCCTGGGCGGTGCTGGCCTATATCTGCGTCGATTTCGGCTTCCTCTCCAAGCTCATCTCGATCACGGCCGGCGACGAACGGATCTACCGGGCGGGAACGGAGGTGTTCCTGGCGGCGGGCCTCGTCATCTTCCTCTTCACCTATCTGAACCTCAACCGCTGGCACCAGCATCTCTCCTATGCGACGCTCGCCTGGGTTCTGGGTCTCGGCCTGCTGTTCGGCGTCGCCATCTATGATCCGGCCATTGCCTCGGGCATCGCGCGCGTCTCCTTCGCGCTGACCGGCACCGTCGGCATCCTGCTCATCGCCTATCTCGGCTTCAACCGCTACGACCGGGCGATCCTCCTGGTGCCGGCCTGGCTGCTTACGCTCCTCTGGCTGTTCGGCGGCTGGCTGACGATCACGGGGCGGCTGTCGAACGACATCGTCCAGCCGGCGCTGGGCGGCGGCCTGGTGCTGATCGTTCTCCTGATCGGTTTCACCGTGATGCAGCACGCCTTTGCCGGCGGCGCTTATGGCCAGGGTCTGTTCTCCGATCTCGAGCGGCAGGCGCTAGCGCTGACCGGGTCCGGAGATACGGTCTGGGACTGGGACGTGGCGCGCGACAAGGTGGTGACCATCCCCGATATCTCGTTGCGGCTGGGCCTGCCGCCGGGCGACATGCATGGCGCGGCCCGCAACTGGCTGCCGCGGCTGCATCCGGACGACCGCGATCGTTTCCGCGCCACGCTCGATATCCTGCTCGAGCACCGCCGCGGCCGGCTGAACCACGAGTTCCGCGTGCGCGCGGAAGATGGGCACTATCACTGGCTGGCGATCCGCGCCCGGCCGGTGCTGGGCTCCACCGGCGAAATCATCCGCTGCGTCGGCACGCTGGTGGATGTGACCGAGCAGAAGAACTCGATCGACCGGCTGCTGCACAATGCGCTGCACGACAATCTGACCGGCCTGCCGAACCGCCAGGTGTTCCTCGACCGGCTGCAGTCGATCCTGTCGTTGGCACCGGGCACCAACGGCGTGCGCCCGACGGTCATCACCGTCGATATCGACCATTACAAGCAGACCGTGAACGATGCCTTCGGCATTGCCGCCGGCGACAACATCCTCATCGCGCTGACCAGACGCCTGCGCCGGCTTTTGAAACCGCAGGACACGCTGGCGCGGCTTGGTGGCGACGAGTTCGGCCTGATCCTGATGTCGGAGCGCGACCCTGCCAAGATCGCCGATTTCGCCGAGGCGATGAGCCGGGCGATCATGGTGCCGATCCCCTTCGGCAATCGCGAGATCAACCTCACCGCCTCGATCGGCCTCGTCTCCTGGGTGGACCAGCAGGAAAACGCCGCCTCGCTGCTGGACGATGCCGAGCTTGCCATGTTCCGCGCCAAGAAGGCCGGTGGCAACCGCGTCGAGCCCTACCGGCCCTCCTTCCGCGCCTCGGGCACGGACAGGCTGCAGCTCGAAAGCGATCTGAAGCGGGCGATCGAGCGCAACGAGCTGAGCCTCGTCTATCAGCCGATCGTGCGGCTGGCGGACGCTGAGATCGCCGGTTTCGAGGCGCTGATGCGCTGGGACCATCCCAAGCGCGGCAGCGTGCCGCCGTCTGAATTCATCCCGATTGCCGAAAGCTCTGACATCATCAACCAGCTCGGCCTCTTCGCCTTCGAACGGGCCACCAGCGACCTTTCCGAATGGCAGATCCAGACCGGCCATCTGCCGATCTTCGTCTCGGTCAATTTGTCGAGCGCCCAGCTGCTCAACAACGACCTGCATGACGATGTGCGGGCGATCCTCCACAAGAACCGCTGCGACCCGAGCCAGGTGATGGTGGAGCTGACGGAATCGCTGATGATGGAAAACCCGGAGCAGGCCCGCCTCGTCCTGCAGAAGCTGCGCGATGCGGGCTTGAAGCTGGCGCTGGACGATTTCGGCACCGGCCATTCGGCGCTTGCCTATCTCACCCGCTTCCCCTTCGACACGATCAAGATCGACAAGGCGCTGGTGAAGGATCCGAGCGACAAGCGCACGATCCTGCTCAAATCGGTGATCTCCATGGCCCGCGACCTCGACATGCAGGTGGTGGCCGAAGGCATCGAGTCGGAGGAAGACGCCATCCAGCTCGGCCAGACCGGCTGCGACTACGGCCAAAGCTTCCTCTTCGGCCCCCCCATCAGCGCCGACCTCATCCTCCGGCTGCTGAAGGAGCGGTTTCCGTTGATGAAGAGGGCGTGAGGTGTGGGAGTGGGGAGCGAATGGGGTTCGGCAGTCGGCAGTCGGCAGTCGGCAGTCGGCAGTCGGAATAGGATGCAGGGACTAGTTTGCCTGTCAATCACTCGCTAGTCGCTCTCTGCGTCAGCCCGACTGGCGATTGCCGATTGCCGACTGCCTAATTCACTACGCTGCCTTCGCCTCCCCCGCCTGCGTCCCTCTCCCCGCCCGATGGATCAACCCATTGATGAAGTCGAGTTTCTCGATGACGGGGGTGGAGAGGATGAAGGGGTAGCTGTCGTGCTGGCCCATGGAGCGCTGGATCGAGTTCAGCGCCACGCTGAGCGGCACCCAGGCATCGACCAGCGTCTGCGCGCTGTCGGCGTTGTAGGGGTTGAAGTCCACCTCGGCGGCCATGTCGCCATGGCGGCGCGGATCGGTGGAGAGGCCGAAGGACCGCGCGGTTTCCAGCGTATCGACGATGTGGAAGAAATGCGCCCAGCATTCGGCGAAATCTTCCGCCGGGTGGCAGCTTGCATAGGTGGAGATGAAGCGGTTCTGCCAGTCGGCCGGCGGGCCTTCCTCGTAATTGCGCTGGAGCGCGGCGGCATAATCCTCGCGCTCGTCGCCAAAAAGGGCGCGGGCCTCGGAGAGGGTTTGCTCGTCGCGGCAGAGCTGGGCGAAGTACCAGTGGCCGATCTCATGGCGGAAGTGCCCGAGCAGCGTGCGATAGGGCTCGCCCATGGCAACGCGGATCTGCTCACGCGTCGCGTCGTCGGCTTCCGCCGCGCGCAGGCTGATCAGGCCATCCTCATGGCCGGTCATCGCCGCTTGAACGACATTGCCGTTCGCGTCCACCTCGTCGGCCAGGAAGTCGAAGACGAGGCCGCCCTGAGGGTCGACATCACGGCCGGGGCGCGGCAGGTTCCAGCGCAGGAGCGAATAGAAGAGATGGCGCTGGGCGGCGCTGATCTTCTGCCAGCGCGACAGGCCTTCCGGATTGTCGGCCACGGGGACGATGCGGTTGTAGCTGCAGGCAACGCAATAGCTGTTCTGGCTCCCGGCCGGCACGAGCCAGTTGCAGATATCGTGATCGGCATTGGCGCAGAAATGGACAGCGGTATCCGTGGAGCCGCCGATGACGGTCCAGTCGGTGCCGCCGGCCGGTGCCAGCGCATGCATGACCAGCTTGTCGCTGTCGAAGCCGAGCCGTGAATTGCAGTTCACGCAGACGCTGTTGTCGAAGTGAACGGGATTGCCGCAGTTGCTGCAGGTAAAGAGCCTCATCTCATGTCCCCTCGGAGCCCGCGCTCCGCTTGAAAAAGTGCCGTGAATACTGTTCGGTCGCGAGCATGGATGCGCGGCGTGTGACCGCTATCTTCCTGCTCAGCCTGCACCGGAGCGGCGCAGTTCGTCTGTGAAATGAATGCAAAGCAACTCGCCGGAGGCCATGACGGCCCTTCAAGCGAGGAATGCCCGCTGGCGCGAAGCTCAGCGGGCATCGGCGCACATCACCATCCAGTTGAACCCGTCAGGACGGCGACAGTTGCGCACCTCGATGCCGGGGCGGGACGCCTCGGCAATCGGCAAATCTTAGAGACGGTCGACGGCGTCCTTGGTGGCAGCCTTGGCCTTGCCGGCGGTCGACTGGACCTTGCCCTTGACTTCCTGGCCCTTGCCTTCGGCTTCGAGACGTTCATTGTCGGTTGCACGACCTGCGGCCTGCTTGATCTTGCCAGCGGCCTGGTTTGCTGCACCGGAAATCTTGTCGGATGCGGAACCCATTGTAAAACTCCCTTTCAGCGCGGCGATCTCGCTTGTCTCTTGCGTCGCCGCTCGTCATGGAAACGGGTCGTCCGAAAAAAGGTTCCGTTACAGTTTTGTCATAAACGCAAGAGAATTTTTAATATCTCCGGTTGTTTCGGCGGAACAAAATCGAAGAGGCCGGCGGCCGGCTATTCTGCGTCACGCGTGGCCTGCGACAGGAGAAAGCATGGCCGGCGCGACGCCCATCAGCGCCAAGGCCCGGTCGTACTTGTCACCCAAGGCGCGGTCGAAGATCAGCTCCTCGCTTGCCGGGCAGGTCAGCCAGCCATTGTTGGCGATCTCGCTTTCCAGCTGGCCAGCAGCCCAGCTGGCATAGCCGAGCATCATCATCGCCTTCTGCGGGCCCTTGCCGCGCGAGATGGCCCGGACGATGTCGAGCGTCGCCGTCAGGCACAGATCGTCATTGAGGGGGATCGAGGAGTCGCTCAGGTAATCATCGGAGTGAAGAACGAAACCACGGCCGGTCTCCATCGGCCCGCCGGTCTGGATCTGGAAGTCCTTGGTCGTCTCGGGCAAGCGGATCGCCTGGTCCTGATCGACGATCTCGAGATGCAGCAGAACATCCGGGAAGGTCAGCTGCTGCGGACGGTTGAGGACGAACCCCATGGCGCCGTCGCTCGAATGGGCGCAAACGAAAATCACCGTGCGTGCGAAATCGGTGTCGAACATGCCCGGCATGGCGATGAGGAATTGCCCGTCGAGGATTCCGCGCTCGCGCGTCTTCTGAAAACTAGCCATCGTGGTCATGTCCTATCTGTCCCGTGCTCGTTCGGTTGCTCTGTCCTGCCCCTCTGCATCCCCCTCGCGCGCGCTGCATCGTAAAGCAGCAAATGAACGAAGGCCCCCAGCCTGTCTTCGCCGCCCCGGCGCTGACGTGGCGCAATCCACCCCGGCCCCATTCGTTCCGCCGGGCGGCGTTCGAAAAATTGAACGATCCCCGTCCGGTCACCGCTTTTCCATATGAAGGAAACCCGATAGGTCTCGACACATGATCGCGCGCGCTTTCCTTGCAAGTTTGACGCATCCAGCCTTGCTGGCAAGCCTTGCTGCGAGTTTTTTTGCGCTCTCGCCGTTGACGAGCGCGTTACCGGCGCGGGCCGCACAGAGTGCGCTGGTCGAAACGCCGGGCGGCAGCCTGCGGCTGATCCTCGGCGCCATGGAACCGGACGGAACGCTGCCTGCCCTTCTCGACATCCGGCTCGAACCGGGCTGGAAGACCTATTGGCGGGCACCGGGCAGCAGCGGCATCCCGCCGGAACTCTCGATCGAGGAGGGATCGGTTGCCCTCGCCCGCTTTTCCCTGCCCGCCCCGAGGCGGCTTGGTGAAGGGATTGCGCAGATCATCGGCTACGACCGACCCGTCGCCTTCCCGCTGGCGCTGACCGGCGTTCCGCGCGGCGTCGCCGTCCCGATCACGGCGGAGGTTTTCGTCGGCATCTGCAAGGACATCTGTATCCCGGTCTCCGCCACCCTGACCGCGACCCTGCCTGCCGATGGGCACGCCGCTCCGCTCGACCAGGCGCGCATCGATGCGGCGCGCAAAGCGCTGCCGGAGGCGCCGGGGCCGGATTTCTTCCTGGGGCAGAGCAGCCTCGATCCGGAGACCGGACGTCTTTCCGTCACCCTGCGCCTGCCGGACACGTCCGCCGGGCAGCCGGTCGATCTCTTCCTCTCCGGGCCGGAGGATTTCCATGCCGGCGAGCCTGTCGCGGTGTCGCGAAGCGGCCAGACGGCGCGGTTCGAGTTCCCTCTGAAGCCTGGTCAGGCGCCCTCCAATGGCGGCGAAGGCGACGCACTGGTGCTGACCGTGCGGGCGGGCGGGCGGAGCATGGAAACGCCGCTTGCCTTCGACTGAGGATTTCCTATCTTGCGCAACGATCGATGCCGCGCCGCATCATCCTGCCTTTGCCCATTCCCCCTCCCCATCCCGAAAGGACCAGGCCTTGACCATTGCCATCGGAGACACGCTGCCCAAGGCGACGTTTAAGGAAAAGACCGTGGACGGCACGGTCGAAGTGACCGGCGAGGAGCTGTTTGCCGGCAAGCGCGTCGTTCTCTTCGGCGTTCCCGGCGCCTTCACGCCCACATGCTCGCTCAACCACCTGCCCGGCTATCTCGAAAACCGCGACGCGATGCTCGCCCGCGGCATCGACGATATTGCCGTGGTGGCCGTCAATGACGTGCATGTGATGGGCGCCTGGGCAACCACCACCGGCGGCATGGGCAAGATTCACTTCCTGTCCGATTGGGATGCGAGCTTCGTCAAGGCCCTGGGCCTCGATGTCGATCTCTCCGCAGGCACGCTCGGCCTGCGCTCCAAGCGCTTCTCGATGCTGGTCGAGGACGGCGTCGTGAAGTCCCTGAATGTCGAAGAGAGCCCCGGCCAAGCCACCGTCTCCGCCGCCGCCACGATGCTCGAGCAGATCTGAGCCGCTCTCACTGGCTCTGAATGTGACGCTCTGGTTCGCGCCTCACCCAAGGGATGAAGGCACCGGGCGTGCGGTCAGAAAAGACCCTCTCTGGGCTGCCGCCCATCTCCCCCACGAGGGGGGAGAGACCGTGGGGCGGCCGCTCGTGCCATTCACGCGGTGGAGTGGATGAGATGTCGTGCGAGGATGCGCAGGATGCGCGCGCGAGACAGCGGGCTTGGACGGGTCACGGGGCGTGAGGCGGCGCCTCCTGGTCTCTCCCCCCTTGTGGGGGAGATGGGCGGCAGCCCAGAGGGGGTGTTCCGGCAAGTTTTGGGTGGCAACCGCCGTCAAAGCGCGCGGGCGGGACGTTTTGTCTTGAAGGGTTCCATGCCGGTGCGGGCGAGTTCGTCGGCGCGTTCGTTTTCCGGGTGGCCGGCATGGCCCTTGACCCAGTGCCAGGTGACCTTGTGGCGCCGGTTCGCCTCGTCCAGCGACTGCCAGAGCTCGACATTCTTCACCGGCTTGCGATCGCCGGTCTTCCAGCCGTTCTTCTTCCAGCCATGGATCCATTTCATGATGCCGTCCATGACATATTTGCTGTCGGTGTAGAGATCGACCTCGCAAGGCTCCTTCAGCGCGTTCAGCGCCGTCGTCGCCGCCGTCAGCTCCATCCGGTTGTTGGTGGTCGCAGCCTCGCCGCCCGAAAGCTCGCGCTCGCTCTCGCCATAGCGCAGCACCGCACCCCAGCCGCCCGGGCCGGGATTGCCCGAGCAGGCACCATCGGTGAAGATATCGATATGTTTCATGCATTCGGCTCCGAAACGGCAAGCCCATAGTCTAGCGCGGTTGATACCTGCTGGTGGAAGCGGAGCTTGGTGAAATATTCGAGCGGATCCTTCTTCACCACCAGCGCACCGGCTGGCGTCGTTAGCCAGTCAAAGAGCCGAGTGAGGAAGAAGCGCAGCGCGGCGCCGCGCGCAAGGACCGGCAGGGCCGCGATTTCCGGCGCGCTCAAGGGCCGGAGCGCCTGATAGCCAGCCAGAAGCGCCACGCCCTTCTCCATCTCGAAGGCGCCATCGCGCGTGAAACACCAGGCATTGAGGCAGACGGCGATGTCATAGGCCAGCTGATCGTTGCAGGCGAAATAGAAGTCGATCACGCCGGACAGCCTGTCATCCAGGAAGAAGACATTGTCGGGAAAGAGATCGGCATGGATGACGCCCAGCGGCAGATCGCGCGGCCATTCAGCCTCGAGGAAGGCGAGCTCGGTGGCGACCGTTTCGCGCAGGCCCGGCTGGACCTCGTCGGCGCGCGCCTCGGCCTTTTCCCAAAGCGGCCGCCAGCCTTCGACGGACAGTGCATTGCGCCGCGTCAGCGCAAAGCCTTCGCCCGCCAGATGCAGCCGCGCTAGAGCCTCGCCCACCTGCCGGCAATGCTCCGCATCCGGCGCCCGCAGCCAGATTCCCTCGAGAAAGCTGATGATCGCCGCCGGGCGCCCCGCCAGCGTGCCGAGCAAGGCTGCGTCCCGCCGGGCAAGCGGCAGGGGGCAGGAAAGGCCGCGATCGGCCAGATGCTGCATCAGACCGAGAAAGAAGGGTAGATCGCCCGCATCGACCCGCTTTTCATACAGCGTCAGAATGAACCGGCCGGATGTGGTGGTCAGCAGGAAATTGCTGTTCTCCACGCCCTCGGCGATGCCCTTGTAGCTCGTCAGCGTGCCGATGTCGTAATCGGCGAGAAAGGCGGCCAATTCGGCTTCGGTGATGTCGGTATAGACGGCCAAGATCCGCGCCCCATGGTCTTCCGGAATGTCGAGGCAGCCATAGCGCGCAGCGCCGCCACAGACCAGCCCGATTGCATCTGGAACATAGGAAATGGGCGAAGCCTAGCCGCCGAGACGGGCGCGCGATCGCTCGACATTTGTCAAGTAAAAAGCCTAGCCGTTCACCCACGCCATGTCGTCCTGCGTCAGCGGGACATGGCGCAGTTCGCGGTTGACGAGGAAGTTTTCGTTTTCCTCGACCGTATCGGCGAGTTCCACCACGGCCGCGAAGCGGGCGCGGAAAGCTTCGATGATCTCGTTGACGATGACCTCCGGTGCCGAAGCACCGGCCGAGAGACCCACCGTGCGGATCTCGCCGAGCGTGTCCCACGGAATCTCCGCGGCACGCTGGACCAGGAGCGAACGCGCGGCGCCGGCCCGCAGCGCCACTTCGACGAGACGCTTGGAGTTGGAGGAGTTGGGTGCGCCGACCACGAGGAAGAGATCGCAGCCGGGGGCGGCCTGCTTCACCGCCTCCTGGCGGTTGGTCGTCGCATAGCAGATCGAATCGGCGGCGGGCGCCGTCAGATTGGGAAAGCGCTCGTGCAGCCGCTTGATCACCCCGGCCGTATCGTCGACCGAGAGCGTCGTTTGCGTCACGAAGCCGAGATTGTCGGGATCGACGGGTTGATAGACATCGGCATCCTCCACCGTCTCGATCAACGAGACGCTGCCTTCGGGCAACTGGCCCATCGTGCCGATGACCTCCGGATGGCCTGCATGGCCGATCAGCACGACATGGCGGCCGAGGCGATTGTGGCGCATGGCCTGTTTGTGGACCTTGGACACCAGCGGACAGGTGGCGTCGAGATAGAAGAGATTGCGCTGATCGGCATCGGCCGGCACGGATTTCGGCACGCCATGCGCCGAGAAGACCACCGGCTGGCGGCGATGCTCCGGCGGGATCTCGTCCAGCTCCTCGACGAAAACCGCGCCCTTGGCTTCCAGACCCTCCACCACATAGCGATTGTGGACGATCTCGTGGCGGACATAGACCGGGGCGCCAAACTCCTTGAGCGCCAGCACGACGATCTGGATGGCGCGGTCGACACCGGCACAGAAGCCGCGCGGGCCGCACAGGCGGATCGTCAGAGGCGGCTTGGAGGGAAGCGCCGTTTCCGGGAGCTGTGAAGCCATGATGGTGTCTTGCCCGTCTTCATCGATCGTGGCCGGCATTGCGCCTGGGCCTCGGTCTATATAGCGATCAGGCGCTGAGGCACAAGAACGAAGCCGCCCCGCCGCTTAAGCCGGCCGTGCCCGCATGCGGATGACGGCGAAGAGCGAGAAGCCCGCAAGGGCAGCGGCCAGGCCGTACCAGGTCAGCGCATATTGGAGATGGTTGTTCGGCAGGTCGAACTGCGTGACGCCACCGATCGGCAGGCCGGAGGGATTGGGCGTCGCATCGGCATCGATGAAGAACGGCAGCACGCGCGCGGGATCCAGCCCATCGCTCTGCGCCATGACCGTCAGGTCCTTCCAGTAGAAGATGTTCTTGGCCGGATCATTGTCCGGCACCACCCAGGACGGCTTGGCGGCCAGCCGGGCGCGGGCGAGGCCGGTGATGGTGACGGGACCCTCTGGCTGGCTGCCGGGACGCGTCGCCGGCTCCTTCAGTTCGAAGGGCACGAAGCCGCGATTGACGAAGACCAACCGCCCGTCCCCGAGATCGAGCGGCGTGTAGACATAATAGCCGGTGCGGCCGTCATAGGTCGCGAAGAAATGCCGCTCGCCTGCATGGCGGAAGGTGCCGGTGGCGGTGACGGCGCGGAAATCGATGGCGCTGCCCTCCCCCTCGCCCGCGCCTTCGCCGGCATGGCTTTCGATCTCGTCCACCGAAACCGGCGGCGCCGCGCGGCGCTCGGCGATGGCGGCAATCAGCCCCTCTTTCCAGTGCAGGCGCTGCATCTGCCAGGTGCCGAGCGACAGGAGAAGGGCCAGCGCGCACAGCACGAGCACAGCCGCCAGCACCACCCTGCCATGGCGAACGGAGCGGAGCGGATGCGCGTCGGATGAAGAGGCGATCGGCGACTCAGCCACGGTCGATCTCGCCTTGGCCGGCCTTGTTGCGATACTGCAGGTCGATCAAAATCCCCTTGATCATGCGCGTCAGCCCCAGGGTGACGATGGCGGCCAGCGGGGTCCAGAGCAGGAAATGGACCCAGAGCGGCGGATCGAAGCGCGCCTGCAGCCAGAGCGCACCGCCGAGCACGATGGCGCCGGCCAGAATCGCCACGAACACGACGGGGCCGTCGCCCGGCTCGGCAAAGCCATAATCGAGGCCGCACACCGTGCAGGCGGGGCGGAGCGTCATCAGCCCGTTGAAGAGGCGACCCTGGCCGCAGCGCGGGCACAGACCCTTCATTCCCGCACGTACCGGATCGACCGGCGGATAGTGGGCGCTGTCTTCGTGCATGGTCGGCCTCCCTGACACCGGGCCGCATGGCCCGATGGTGGGGCGGCCGGTGTCTCCCTGTCTACGCGCGCTCGATGGTCAGCTTCAAGCCGAGGGCGGCCACTATCTTCTGCGTCGTTTCGAAGCGGAGCTTGGAGCCGCTGCGCAGCGACTTGTAGAGACTTTCACGCCCCAGCCCGCTCTTCTCCGCCACCATGGCCACCCCTCTGGCCCGCGCAACGTCGGAGAGGGCTGCCAGAAAAACATCGGAGTTCGGATCTTCGAGCGCGGCTGAAAGGTATTCCGCGGCACTCTCGTTATCGGTGATGTACGTGGCGGCATCGAAGAGCATGGCCATGAAAGCGCCTTATCACTCTCTCGAAACAGTCGATCTCCATCCTGCGACGATGCCGGCGAGAGGTCAAGAAAAAGCCCCCGCTCCGTTGGAACGAGGGCTCCTTGCGAGAGGCATGAAGGGCGGGATCAGCCGCCCAGCGGCGCGCCCCAGCCGCCCCAGATGTAGATGGAGAAGAACAGGAAGAGCCAGACGACGTCGACGAAGTGCCAGTACCAGGCAGCCGCTTCGAAGCCGAAGTGCTGCTGGGGCGTGAAGTCGCCGCGCAGTGCGCGGATCAGGCAGACCAGCAGGAAGATGGTGCCGACCAGCACGTGGAAGCCATGGAAACCGGTCGCCATGAAGAAGGTGGCGCCGTAGATGGAATCCTTGAAGGCGAAGGGGGCGTGCATGTACTCGTAGGCCTGCACGAAGGAGAAGAGAACGCCGAGCAGCACGGTGAGCGTCAGGCCGGAGATGAGGCCCTTGCGATCATTGTGAAGCAGTGCGTGATGCGCCCAGGTGACCGTGGTGCCGGAGAGCAGCAGGATGACCGTGTTGTAGAGCGGCAGGTGCCAGGGATCGAGAACCTCGATGCCCTTCGGCGGCCACTGACCGCCGGTAAACGCGGTGCGGGTTGCCTGGATCGCTTCGCCCGGGAAGAGGCTCGCATCGAAATAGGCCCAGAACCAGGCCACGAAGAACATCACCTCGGAGGCGATGAACATGATCATGCCGTAGCGCAGATGCAGCGAGACGACGCGGGTGTGGTGGCCCTGATGCGCCTCCTGGATCGTATCCGCCCACCAGGCATACATGGTATAGAGCACGATGGCCAAGCCGATGAACAGGATCCAGGGGTTGGCGAGGTTCATGCCGAACATCGTAAAGCTGCCGCCCGAGAGGTAGCGCATATAGGCGATGCCGCCGAAGGCCATGACGAACGCGCCGATCGAGGCGAGCAGCGGCCACGGGCTCGGATCGATAATGTGGTAGTCGTGGTTTTTCTGATGCACGTCGGCCATGTCGAACTCCCCGAAGCCTCTCTTGCTTATCCCCGCCCGGCGGCCCGCATGCAAGACGCGTTTCCACCGGGTCCTCAATTCTCTTCTTCCGGCGGCGAACCGCCGGTCATTCGTTTCGTCCCGTCGCCCCCTAGAGCTTGCCCGCCTCGGGCGCGCTCGCCTTCAAGGCGGCGACGGGCTTGGACGGCTCGCGCGCATAGAAGGTGTAGGACAGCGTGATAAGGCCGATGCCCTTGGTTTCCGCTTGTTCGACGATCGCCGGATCGACGAAGAAGACCACCGGCATCTCTAGCTCTTCGCCCGGCTGCAGCGTCGTCTCGGTAAAGCAGAAACACTGCACCTTGTTGAAATAGGCGCCCGCCTGCATGGGCGTGACGTTGAAGACGGCCTGTCCGGTGGAGGGCGCCGCCGACATGTTCTTCGCCTTGAACGAGACCTGCACGGTCTCGCCGATGCGCGGCGTGATCTCGCGCGTCACCGGCTGGAACTTCCAAGGCAAACCGCTGACATTGGCGTCGAAGGTGACGCGGATGGTGCGGTCGAGGATGGTCTCGGAGGCCTGCTCGACGCGCTTGACCGTGCCGTTATAGCCCGTCACACGGCAGAACATGTCGTAGAGCGGCACGGCGGCATAGGCCATGCCGACCATGCCGACGACGAAAGCCAAGCAGGCGCCGACGATCAGCCCGTCGGAGCGACGGCGGGCCGGCGGCGTGGTTTGTGAACGTGTCTCGCTCATGCTCCCTCCGCTTTCCTCACGGCGCCATGCCGTTGCTGAACTTGATCAGCGTCACGACGTAGAACAGCGCCACCAGAAAGAAGAGCACGAGGCCGAGCGCGATGTTGCGGCCGCGCCGCGCACGCTTCTGTGCGTCGGTGAGCTTGACGACATCCATCACGCAGCTCCTGCATAATGCGCGATCAGCAGGCCTGCGCCGCGATCGATCATCAGGGCGGAGAAGATGGCGAAGAGGTAGAGGATGGAATAGGCGAACAGCTTCTTGGCCGGCACCATGGCCTGGTCGTCCTCGGCCATGCGGTAGACCAGCAGCGAATACCAGACGAAGATCGCGCCGAGCAGCAGCGCGACCGCGCCATAGACCGGGCTGGCAAAGCCGAGCAGCGTCGGACAGAGGCCGATCAGCGCCGTCAGAACCGCATAGATGACGATTTGCACCTTGGTGGTGGGGATGCCATGCACGTTCGGGAGCATCGGCACCCCGACCGCGCCATATTCCTTCATCTTGAACAGCGCCAGCGCCCAGAAATGCGCGGGCGTCCAGAGGAAGGTGATGAGGAAGAGCACGATGCTTTCGACCGACACGCCACCGGTCACGGCAGCCCAGCCGATCATCGGCGGAAAGGCGCCGGCGGCGCCGCCGATGACGATATTCTGCGGCGTCGAGCGCTTCAGCCACATGGTGTAGATGACGGCGTAGAAGAAGATGGTGAAGGCGAGCAGGCCCGCCGACAGCCAGTTGACGACGAGACCGAGGATGGCGACCGAAAAGGCCGAAAGCGTCAGGCCGAAGCCGAGTGCTTCGCGCGGCACGATCCGGCCGGCCGGAATGGGGCGGCTCGCCGTACGGCGCATCAGCGCGTCGATATCGGCATCATACCACATATTCAGCGCGCCGGACGCGCCGGCGCCGACCGCGATGCAGAGGATGGCGACGAAGCCGATGACCGGATTGATGCTGCCCGGCGCCATGACCATGCCGGCCACGGCGGTGAAGACCACGAGCGACATGACGCGAGGCTTGAGCAGCGCGAAGAAATCGCGCGCCGTCGCTTCCGACAGGCGCACAGCGCCGTCTTCGAGCGGGGCGGAGGTGTCGAGCACGGTCATGGACAGTCCTTCATCTGGCAGGCCTCGGAGTCCGCTGCCCTGGCCCTCCCCGCCGGGATACGGGGTCGGCTGTGTTTGAACGGCCGGCCTCTCGCGAGAGAGACCGGCCCGATGTGAACCGCCGGTTCAAGGCAACGGGCAATAAGGCCCGCACGCCTTTCCTCAGCGGATGCGCGGCAGCTGTTCCCACTGGTGGAACGGCGGCGGCGAGGAGAGCTGCCATTCCAGCGTGTTGGCGCCTTCGCCCCACGGATTGTCGCCGGCGACGCGCTTCTTGGAGAAGGCTTCGAAGACGCCGTAGAGGAAGACCAGAACGCCGACCGCTGCGATATAAGACCCGATGGAGGACACGAAGTTCCAGCCGGCAAAGGCATCCGGGTAGTCGATGTAGCGGCGCGGCATGCCGGCGAGACCCAGGAAGTGCTGCGGGAAGAAGATCAGGTTCACGCCGATGAACATGACCCAGAAGTGCAGCTTGCCGATGAACTCGTTGTACATGTAGCCGCTCATCTTCGGGAACCAGTAGTACCAGGCCGCGAAGATGGCGAAGACCGCGCCGAGGGACAGCACGTAGTGGAAGTGCGCCACGACGTAATAGGTGTCGTGCAGGGCCCGGTCGAGGCCGGCATTGGCGAGCTGAACGCCCGTGACGCCGCCGACCGTGAACAGGAAGATGAAGCCGATCGCCCAGACCATCGGCGTGGTGAAGCGCAGCGAGCCGCCCCACATCGTCGCGATCCAGGAGAAGATCTTGATGCCGGTCGGCACCGCGATGACCATGGTGGCGAAGACGAAGTAGCGCTGCGTGTCGAGCGACAGGCCGACCGTGTACATGTGGTGGGCCCAGACGATGAAGCCGACAGCGCCGATCGCGACCATGGCATAGGCCATGCCGAGATAGCCGAAGACCGGCTTGCGCGAGAAGGTCGACACGATGTGGCTGATGATGCCGAAGCCGGGCAGGATCAGGATGTAGACTTCCGGGTGGCCGAAGAACCAGAACAGGTGCTGGAACAGGATCGGATCCCCGCCGCCATCCGGCGCGAAGAAGGCCGTGCCGAAGTTGCGGTCGGTCAGCAGCATGGTGATGCCGCCGGCCAGAACCGGGAGCGACAGCAGGAGCAGGAAGGCGGTGATCAGCACCGACCAGGCAAAGAGCGGCATCTTGTGCAGCGTCATGCCCGGGGCGCGCATGTTGAGGATGGTGGTGATGAAGTTGATCGCGCCGAGGATCGACGAAGCGCCGGCAATGTGCAGGCCGAGGATGACGAAATCCATGGCCGGCCCGGGCTGGCCGGAGGTCGAGAAGGGCGGATAGATGGTCCAGCCGCCGCCCGCGCCATAGGCACCTGCCGGTCCTTCCACGAACATGGACAGGAGAACGAGCAGGAAGGCCGGCACGATCAGCCAGAAGGAGATGTTGTTCATGCGCGGGAAGGCCATGTCCGGCGCGCCGATCATGATCGGCACCATCCAGTTGGCAAAGCCGCCGATCAGCGCCGGCATGACCATGAAGAAGATCATGATCAGGGCATGGGCGGTGGTGAACACATTGTACATGTGCTTGCCGCCGTCGATCGCCGCATCGCCCTCGAAGCCGTAGACCATCGAGGCCAGCCCGTGGAAGATCTGGATGCCCGGCTCCTGCAGCTCGGCGCGCATGAAGACCGACAGCGTGCCGCCGATGATGCCGGCGATGATCGCGAAGATCAGGTAGAGCGTGCCGATGTCCTTGTGGTTGGTGGACAGGAACCAGCGCTGGAAGAAGGTCAGCGGCTTGTGGGCGTGGTCGTGCTGGTGGTCATGGGCGTGGTCGTGCGCATGATCGTGCAGCGGATGATGATCGGCATGTGTTCCGGCCATGGTGGTCGAGCTCCCCTAGACTCTCTTTACTCGGCGGCGTTGGCGGCGACCTTGACGGTCTCGCCCCGCTCCACGGACGCCATCAGCGCCTTGTTGGCCGCGCCGATATTGGTGGCGGCAGCCGAAATCCAGCTGTCATATTGCTGCTGGCTGACGACGCGAACCGCGATCGGCATGAAGGCATGGTCCTTGCCGCAGAGCTCGGAACACTGGCCGTAGAACAGGCCCTCGCGCTCGGCGCGGAACCAGGTCTCGTTGAGGCGCCCGGGGACCGCGTCGATCTTCACGCCGAAGGACGGCATGGCGAAGGCATGGATCACGTCGGCGGCGGTCACGAGCATGCGCACGGTCTTGCCGACGGGAACGACGACTTCGTTGTCGACGGCGAGCAGGCGCGGATAGGCGCCCTTGTCTTCCTTGCCGAGACCGGCACGGTCCTCGTCCTTCAGGAGCAGGCTGTCGAAGGTGACCGGCGTTTCGCCGACTTCATATTCGTAGGACCAGTACCACTGGTTGCCGATCGCCTTGACGGTCAGGTCCGGCGCATCCGGCGGCGTCAGCTGCTTGGTCAGAAGCGCGAAGGACGGGAAGGCCAGGAACAGAAGGATCAGAACCGGGCCGAGCGACCAGGCGATCTCCAGGATATGATTGTGGCTGGTGCGCGACGGCGTCGGATTGGCCGATTCGCGGAAGCGCATGACGACGATCACCAGAAGCGCCAGCACGAACAGCGTGATGGGGACGATGAACCAGAGCGTATAATGCTCGAACCAGGTCACCTCTTCCATGATGCCCGTGGCGGCCGGCTGCAGATTGGTCTGCCAGGGTGCCGGCTGGTCGGCAAGCGCCGCCGTTGCCGACATCAAGCCTGCCAAGGACGCCAATCCGGCACGCATGCCGGCAAAACCCATCTTTCTCACGATCATCAGTCTCCCCATTCGCCTCCCCAAGCGGCCGGCGCCAGCGGACGGCCCGCCTGCATACATCCTTGAACCGCGGCCCGGTTCAAGGAAATAGGCAGTCTGGTGGGAGGCCTCCCGCCGCCGCACCGTCGAGCACGAACAGGACAGGCCGCGCCGATGCGCGACTCCGCCTCCCCGCCAAGCGCTTCAAACCACAGTTTGCAAGGGCTCGCAACCTCTCTCCACCCGGCGGCGACGCGCGGGGAAAGCCCCGCACCCGCCCGGAAGCGCCCTCCCCCCGCCTCCGGCCCTGAACGCAAGGGAAAGAGGGGCGTGACGAAGGCGCCAAAGGCGAAGAATTTCAATGTGGAGAATGCCACATCTTCGCGCGCCGATCCATCTTTGAGAACGCGCCGCCCATGCGGCATTCGCGCGCGGGCCGCATTTTGGCCACACGCGGCTTTCATGTCGCAAGGCAGGCCGGCTGCGGCCGACGCTGAACAGCCGCCGATCCGGCCGACATGGTCGAGGACAAGCGTCTCGACCGGTCGGCGGCGGCTTCGGGCCGGACAGCGGCGGGTCTCCTGTCCGGGGCTTTCCATTTTGGTGCCGGCCCTTCAAGAATAGCCGGACTGATTCGTACCTTCGAGGTTTCTATGGGCCTGTCCCTTCCGTTCCGACTGCCGGTTTCCCTCCTTTCGGCCCTGGCGCTCGGCTCTGTCCTGGCAGCAATGCCGCAGGCGGCAGGCGCACAGCAGACGCAGCCCGCCGCGCCGGGCACGGTCAAGTCCAACCATGGCGCCTGGTCGATCGTCTGCGACCAGCCGGCCGGCGCCAGCGCCGAACAATGCGCCCTGATGCAGAACGTCATTGCCGAGGATCGCCCCGAACTCGGGCTCTCGGTGGTGGTCCTGAAGACCGCCGACCGCAAGGCGAAGATCCTGCGCGTGCTCGCCCCGCTCGGCGTCCTGCTGCCGAACGGGCTGGGCCTCAATGTCGACGGAAAGGATATCGGCCGCGCCTATTTCGTCCGCTGCTTCTCCGACGGATGCTATGCCGAGGTGGTGCTGGAAGACGAACTGCTGAAGACCTTCCGCTCCGGCGCCAAGGCCACTTTCATCGTCTTCCAATCTCCCGAAGAAGGCATCGGCATCCCGGTCGAGCTCAAGGGCTTCGGCGAAGGCTATGACGCCCTGCCGTAAGGTTGCGTGGCGTCGTGAGAGTTGTGTTCGGCCGGCTGGGCCGCAGGCAGTCACGCCCGGAGAAGACCGAAAGAGGCGACCGGACGCTTCAGCAGGTAGCGTGAGGCCAGCCCGACTTCCCGGTTCGGATCGCCGGCGAAGCGAAACAGAAATTCGCTGATCTGGCGCTTGCTGGGAGACCGGCGGAGCAGCAGGAACAGAATTCCCTTGCTCACGGCCTGTCGGACGCCTTCGGCAAGGTCAGGGCGTGTCAGTGCCAGTCGATCAAGCTCTTCAAGGATCTGGAGCTCGTCCGCTTTCAGTCGCGACTCGCTCTCGAGGCCTCGATCAAAAGCGTCTGCGGCGGCCGGATCCGCGACTGCATCGGCAAAGGCAGCAAGGAAGCGCTGCGTGTTCGCCGGCAAGGCCGGATCGGAGATGACCTGCTCCATTCTCATCAGGTGGTCGACCAACGCCTGTTCCGCGATACGCAGACCGTGCAGCCTTGTTTTCAACCATTGCCGGACGACCAAAAGCACTCCGGCGCAAAAGCAGAAAGCAGCGGCCGCGTCGAGCGGATCAAGACTCGTCAGACCTATCCCGTCCATGTCTGTCTCTCCGCGCAATGGCAGCGGCAGCCTTGCGCCGCACAACCAACCCCTGGTCTGCTTCGATCCTGCGAATATCCAACTGCTTCATCCGGTACTGAAAATAATAGTCGATGCACTCGCTTGCCAAGTAGAGAATGCTGAAAAAGCCGGGAGCAAAGATGGCAAGCGTATCGATCACCCCTCTGCGGATGAGCAGGAAGACGGTGAGCAGCAGGGCGAGTGCGAGGAAGAGCTCGCGCCTGTAACCCTTGAAGAGCTTGAGAATTGCCATGCCAAGAAGGTCGAGGGTCACAGCCGGGTGTCCACGAATGAGTGCCAGCCGCTTTATTCACGAATTCTAAAACGATTGCGAGCGCACGACGGCGATTTGCAGCGTTTCTTCCCGATTGCCCCTCGCATTTATGCCCGGCGCCTTGCCCCCTCCCCGCGCCGCGCATACATAGCGGGGACCTTTTTGAAGCGGAGAGCGCGCCATGACGACCGAGCTGATCACCCTGTTTGATGGCGACGAGGCTCAGGTGCGGCGGGTGCTGGAGGCGACGCTGGCCGGGGCGGATGACGGGGAGCTCTTCATCGAGCACAGCCAGTCCGAACAGCTCGCCTTCGACAATGGTCGCCTGAAGGGCGGCAGCTTCAACACCGATCAGGGTTTCGGCCTGCGCGCGGTCGCGGGCGAGGCGGTCGGCTATGCGCATTCGGGCGAGCTTTCGCTGGCGGCCCTTTCGCGCGCCTCCGATGCTGTCCAGGCCGTCACCCGCGGCCATTCCGGCACCTATGCCGCGGCGCCCCAGAAAACCAACCACCGTCTCTACGGCGACGAGAACCCGATCGGCGAGCCGAGCTTCGAGGCAAAGGTGGCACTGCTTTCCGAGATCGACGCCTATCTGCGCGCCAAGGATCCGAAGGTCCGCCAGGTGACGGTTTCCATCGCCGCCAGCTGGCAGGTGGTGGATATTCTGCGCGCCGATGGCGAGCATATGCACGATGTTCGCCCGATGACGCGGATCAACATCTCGGTCGTGGCCGGCCAGGGCGACCGCCAGGAGGCGGGCTCCTACGGCATTGGCGGGCGGCGCGGCTTTGGCGATCTCATCACGGCGCAGAGCTGGAAGCACGGCGCCGACGAGGCGCTGCGCCAGGCGCTCGTCAACCTCGAGGCGATCGACACGCCGGCCGGCACGATGGATGTGGTGCTCTCCTCCGGCTGGCCGGGCGTGATGCTGCATGAGGCGGTCGGCCATGGGCTGGAAGGCGATTTCAACCGCAAGAAGACTTCGGCCTTTGCCGGACTGATCGGCGAGCAGGTGGCCGCCAAGGGCGTGACCGTGGTCGACGACGGCACGATCGGCGAGCGGCGCGGATCGCTGACGATCGACGACGAAGGCACGCCGTCCGCCTACAACGTGCTGATCGAGGACGGCAAGCTGGTCGGCTATATGCAGGACCGCCAGAACGCCCGGCTGATGGGCATGCGCGCGACCGGCAACGGAAGGCGTGAATCCTATGCCCATGTGCCGATGCCGCGCATGACCAACACCTATATGCTCGGCGGCGACAAGACGCCGGAGGAGATCCTCTCCTCCGTCAAGAAGGGTATCTATGCGGTCTCCTTCGGCGGCGGCCAGGTGGATATCACCTCCGGCAAGTTCGTGTTCGGCTGCACCGAGGCCTATCTGATCGAGAACGGCAGGATCGGCGCGCCGGTGAAGGGCGCCATGCTGATCGGCAACGGGCCGGATGCGATGAAGCGCATCACCATGATCGGCAACGACATGGCGCTCGACACCGGCATCGGCAATTGCGGCAAGGGCGGCCAATGGGTGCCGGTCGGCGTCGGCCAGCCGCATCTGCGCATGAACGACATGACGGTGGGCGGCACGCAGGCTTGAGCCCTGCTGCCGGCCTCGCCGCATCCTCCTACGCCGCGATGAACAGGCGCGCGTCCCCGTTGATGCATCCTCTTCTGGAACTTCTCCCTGTCTAGTTAGTTAGCGATGGCGAACCAAATACTTGGTTCCATCACGACAGGTCACATCAGGGAGAGTTTCATGGGGCGCGGTATTCTGCTTTGGCTGTTGGGGGTTCCGATCCCGATCATTCTGCTGATCATGCTGTTCTGGCATTGAGGGCGCGGCGATGAGCATCTCCGCCTCCTCGTCCGTGCCGGCTGCCGCCGTTGCGGTTTCGGCGTCCGAATCCTCCGTTTCCGCCGTCAGCTGGGGCGCCATCATCGCCGGCGCCGTTGCGGCTTCGGCTCTCACGCTGCTGATGACGCTGCTCGGCTCCGGGCTCGGCCTCAGCCTGGTCTCGCCCACATCGAACGACAACGCCTCGGCGGCCACCTTCGCGGTGTCGGCTGGCATCTGGCTGATTGTCGTGCAGTGGCTCTCCTCCGCCTTCGGTGGCTATATGACCGGGCGCCTGCGCACCAAGTGGAGCGGCATCCACAATGACGAGGCCTTCTTCCGCGATAGCGCGCACGGCATTCTCGCCTGGGCGCTTGCGACCCTGGTCGCCGTCGGCCTGCTCACCTCCTCGCTGTCTTCGCTGATCGGCACCGGCGTCCAGGCCGCCGCATCGGTGACGGGTGCCACGGCCAGCACGGCCGCGACGGCGGCCGCTGCCTCCGGCGCCGGCAGCGAGACGGATGGCAATGCCGCAACCGCCTATTTCGTCGATACGCTGCTGCGTCCCGCCGATCCGCGCACGCCACCCGCCAATGCCTCCGCCGCCGATGCGACCCAGGAGGTCTCGCGCATTCTCATGAACGGCGCGACCGCCGGCAGCATCCCGGAAGGTGACCGCGCCTACCTCGCCCAGCTCGTGGCAGCGCGCACCGGCCTTTCGGAAGGCGACGCCAATGCCCGCGTCGATACGGTGCTGCGCAGCGTCGAGGACGCGAAGAACGCGGCGCTCGAAGCGGCGGACACGGCCCGCAAGGCCAGTGCCGGTGCGGCTCTTGTCGGCGCCATCTCCATGCTGATCGGCGCCTTCTGCGCCGGCATCGGCGCGGTGATCGGCGGCCGCCAGCGCGATGACGATCTCGTTGCCCTGACGCGCTGAGCCGCTTGATCCCGCAAAACTGCCGAACGGGCCGCGAAAGCGGCCCGTTTGTCGTTTGTCCCGCCACAGATGTTCACGAGGGGTTAACGTCGTGCTTCCTATGGTCCGGCTGCACGCGGTGCCGATTCGGCTGACGGGTCGGCGCGTGTCTTCGATCCTGCCATGACAGCAAGGAGCCCTGCCTCGTGAAGACCGGTCTGAAACACACCCTGAAGCGCGCCGCGATCGTCACAGGACTGGAGGCGGCGCGGCTTGCCAAGGCGGCAGGCCTGGCCCGGGGTGCCGGCGGCCGCGGGGTGATCTTCACGCTGCATCACGTCCGCCCCTTCACCGACACGGGCTTTGCGCCCAACGCGCATCTGGAGATCACGCCCGCCTTCCTGGAGGCGGCGATCCTGCAGCTGACGCGCGAGGGCTATCGCTTCATTGCGCTCTCCGAACTGCCCCAGCACCTCAATTCCTCGCTGCAGGACAAGGTGGCGATCTTCACGCTCGACGATGCCTATCGCAACACGCTGGAGGTGGCAGCACCGGTCTTCGCCCGCTATGCCGTGCCCTTCACCGTCTTCGTTTCGAAGGGGTTCGTGGAGCGCACCCATTCGCTCTGGTGGGAAACGCTGGCCGTGCTGCTGCGCGAACGGGACAGCCTGTCGTTCGACTTCGGCACGGGCGAGGTCACGCTGGCGCTCGCCACGCCTGCCGCCAAGCAGGCGGCCTTCGCCCGCTTTGCGGACCTCATCCATCGAACAGACGAGGCCGAGGCGGTGGCAAGGCTCGATGCGCTGGCACTGCGCGAGGGGGTCGATCCGCTGGCGCTGACGGAGGCCCTGACGCTCGACCGCGAGGGGCTGACCCGGCTGGCGGCCGACCCGCTGGCCGAACTGGGCGGCCATACGGTGAGCCACAGGGCGCTCGGCCGGCTGAGCGATGCTGAAGCGGCGAGGGAAATCGACGCCTCGCTGGACCTCGTCGCCGGCCTGATCGGCCGCGCGCCGGCGAGCTTCGCCTACCCTTACGGCAACCCGGCCGCCGTGTCGGAGCGCAGCAAGGCCCTGCTTGCCGAGCGGCAGATCCTTGCGGTCACGACCACGCCCGGCACGCTCGACGGAGACAGTGCGCTTGAGGCCCTGCCGCGCGTCTCGCTCAACGGGCTCTATCAGAAGCCCGCTTACGTCTCGGCGCTGGCTTCGGGCATTCCCTTCCTTGCCGGGCGTGGCCGGCGGGGCTGATCAGGGATAGAGCCGGGTCCGCGTCCAGCCGTCCCCTTCCCGGCGGAACTCCACCCGGTCATGCAGGCGAAAAGCGCCGTCCTTCCAGAATTCGATCGAGCGCGGCACGACCCGGAAGCCCGACCAGTAATCCGGGCGCGGAATTTCGCCGATGTTGAAGCGCGCGGTATATTCCGCCACCGCCTTCTCGAGCGCGAAGCGGCTTTCGAGGGGGCGGGATTGCTTGGACGCCCAGGCGCCGATGCGGCTGCCGCGCGCCCGCGATTGGAAGTAAGCGTCGGCTTCCTCATTGCTGACGATTTCAACATCCCCGCGCACCCGCACCTGCCGGCGCAGGCTCTTCCAATGGAAGCCGAGTGCCGCCTTCCGGGTGGCAAGGATTTCCCCGCCCTTGCGGCTCTCGAAATTGGTGTAGAACACGAAGCCGCGGCCGTCGAAATCCTTGAGAAGCACCATGCGGACATCCGGCAGTCCATCGGGATCGACGGTGGCGAGCGACATGGCATTGGGGTCGTTGATCTCGCTTTTCGTCGCCTCCTCCAGCCAGTCGCCGAACAGGGTAAAGGGCTCGTCGGCGGTGGTGAAGTCACCAGTTGTTAACCCGATTTCGTTCATAATCGCTTTCCGAATGAGAGAGGTCTCTGCGGGGTCGAAAACCCGTGCGAGAGGGCCGCTGGACTGCTACAGGGTGACCGTGGGACACATAGCAAAGTGCATGGCCGACACCAAGCCGCAAGTCTGGATCCTGCGTCTGGCGCTGGCAATCGGCGGAACGCTCTGCCTGACCGGCTGCATGGGCAATGGCATCGGACTTGCCGATGCCAGCGGCGTTGATCTGCGCACCACCGGCTCCATTCCGGCGCCCGCCGGCCCCGGCATGGCCGATGCGGCTGCGGTGCAGACAGCCGTGCAGAGCGCCGATGTTGCCGGCGCCTCCGCCAACCCCATTCCCTGGGCCAACGCCAGTTCCGGCAGCAATGGCGTGATTTCCAGGATCGAGGAAGCCGAGGTGGACGGCCGGGTCTGCCGCCGTTTCACCACCACGCGCCACTCCTACGAAGGCATCGCCAAGTTCGACGGCAACACCTGTCGAACGGCCAATGGCAACTGGACCCTGACAAGCTTCGCACCCCGCAGTTGACGTGATGCATGAAGGCGGGCTTCGAGTCACATCAAGGACTTGTGCCGGAACCCTGAAACGAGACATCAGCGCCGCCGCTCTTCACCCGCCATTAACCAGCTTTTGTCTTAAGGCTGCGCCGTCGTCTCCTTGGCCGCCCTCACCGCCCGTGAACTAACCGCGCATTAAGCGCCCGATTCGCATGATCCTGCCCAAACAATGGCGCGGCGGCCTCGACCCGCCGCTCTGACCTCGGAGCGAGAACCATGTCGATGCGGGACCCCTATGCGGTGCTCGGCGTGCGCCGCAATGCCGGCGCGGAGGAGATCAAGGCAGCCTGGCGCCAGGTCGCCAAGGCCGTGCACCCCGACCAGAATCGCGAAGACCCACAAGCAGCCGCCCGTTTTGCCGAACTGGGCAGGGCCTATGAGGTCCTGAAGAACCCTGTGCTGCGCAGCCGCTATGACCAGGCGCGGCGCGAGGCGGATCTGCGCCGGATGGAAGAGGCAAAGCGGCGCCACGAGCCGGAGACGGTGGATGCCGAGACCGCCGAGGAAGCGATGAACCGGATTTTCGCCGCCGACCAGGCCCGCAAATCCGCCGCCCAGGCCGAAACCAAAGCCCAGCCCACGGCCCAGGCGCCGAAGGGCGAGACACCGCGCGGCGACAGGCCGGTCGATGCCAAGCCCGAGCCGAAGGCCGAACCGGCGCAGGCCGAAACGAACGAGGCCGCCGTCGCCGCAGGCGTGGCCGCCCGCCCCAGCACGCAGGCCGCCGAGCTTCTGGGCGCGCTGATGCGCCGCTTCGGCATGACCGGCGGGCTGAAGGCCACGGACAAGGTGCCCGATATCCTCTGCGAGACCACCGTCACCATCGAGGATATCTACCGCCGACGCAGGGCCGACACGATCCTCCCCGACGGGCAGACGCTGAAGGTCGCCATTCCCGATGGCACGACGGAGGGCAGCGAAATCCGCCTGAAGGGCGAAGGTTTCCGCATGGGGGCGCTGCGCGGCGATCTCGTCGTCAAGGTGCGGGTGGCGCGGGAGGCCCGCTACCGGCTGGATGGCTACAATCTTTACGCCCTGCTCAGCCTGCCGCTGCAGGATGCCGTGCTCGGCACCGAGACGACGATCGAAACGCCGACCGGCAGGGTGAAGGTGACCGTTCCGCCCTGGTCGGGCGCCGGCCGGGAAATCCGCATCGACGGCCATGGGCTGCGCGATGGTGCGGGCGGGCGCGGTGCGCTGATCGTCGAGCTGGCGATCATGCTCTCCGACCAGCCGGATCCGCGCCTTCTCGACCTGATGAAGAGCCAGCGCGACGGGCTGGTCGTTTGAGCGGAAACGCCAGCGCCGCTGCCATGCGGCATGACGACACTGACCCAATGTTACGGAAACTAACAGTTCCTGATGGAGCCTGCGCTTGAACGCCTGAATGGCCTATGCCATAGCCATGCCTCCATATTCCGGGCTTTCTTCCACAGGCGTGGGAGCGACCCGCTTATCTCGTTCACCATGTTTTCGTCGGGTCATTTGCCCGGTCGGCATGACAATCAGCATCTGGGGGCAGACACCATGACGCAGGCAATCGGTCTGATGAGTGGCAAGCGTGGCGTCATCATGGGCGTCGCCAACAATCGATCGATCGCCTGGGGCATCGCCAAGGCCTTGCGCGCGCAGGGTGCCGAAATCGCTCTCACCTATCAGGGCGACGCGCTGAAAAAGCGGGTCGAGCCGCTGGCTGCCGAGCTTGGCGGCGTTCTCGCCGGCCATTGCGACGTCTCCGACGAAGCGACGATCGACGCGGTCTTCGACCATATCGAAAAGCTCTGGGGCAAGATCGACTTCGTCGTCCATGCCATCGGCTTCTCCGACAAGGACGAGCTGACCGGCCGCTATGTCGACACCTCGCCGGACAATTTCGCCAAGACCATGCAGATCTCGGTCTATTCCTTCACCTCCGTCGCACGGCGCGCCGAGAAGCTGATGACCGAGGGCGGCTCGCTGCTGACCATGACCTATTACGGCGCCGAGAAGGTCATGCCGAACTACAATGTCATGGGCGTGGCCAAGGCCGCACTCGAGGCGAGCGTGAAATATCTGGCGGTCGATCTCGGCCCGAAGAACATCCGCGTCAACGCCATTTCGGCCGGGCCGATCAAGACGCTCGCCGCCTCCGGCATCGGCGATTTCCGCTACATTCTCAAGTGGAACGAATACAACGCGCCGCTGCGCCGCACGGTGACGATCGAAGAGGTGGGCGATGTCGGCCTTTACCTCCTCTCCGACCTGTCGCGCTCGGTGACCGGCGAGGTGCACCATGCCGACAGCGGCTACCATGTCGTCGGCATGAAGGCCGTCGATGCGCCGGATATCGCGGTCGTCAAGGACTGACGCGGCGGCCGGATCGACCTTCGCTGTTCCGGGGCCCGGCCCCTTTCCCTACCGATCGGGACTTCGCCTTGACCCTTTATGTGATCCGCCACGGCCAGACGGACTGGAATGCCGAGATCCGCCTGCAGGGCCAGAAGGATATTCCGCTGAACGAGACCGGCCGCGCCCAGGCGCGAGGCAACGGCACGGCGCTCGCCGCCCTGCTCGGCGAAACCGCCGGGAGCTATGATTTCGTCGCCAGCCCGCTCGGCCGCACGCGCGAAACCATGGAACTGCTGCGCGCGGCCATGGGCCTCGACCCCGCGGCCTACCGCACGGACGAGCGGCTGAAGGAGGTCTCCTTCGGCGATTGGGAAGGCTACACGCTGGAAGAGCTGGAAGAGATCGCTCCCGGCAAGATCGCCGAGCGCGACGCCTCGAAGTGGGACTTCATCCCCCCGGGCAATGATGCCGAGAGCTACGAAATCCTCTCCTGGCGCATCGGCTCCTGGCTCAAGGAGGTCGACCGCCCGACTGTTTGCGTCAGCCATGGCGGGGTGATCCGCAGCCTCTTCAAGCTGAAAGGCGCGATGAGCGCCGAACAGGCCGCCATGGGGGCCATTCCGCAGGACAGGATCCTGAAGATCGAGGGCGAGACGATCGGCTGGCTTTGACGCGGGCTGATTACTGCAGAACTTCGAGGTCGTTGATGACGCGCTTGCCGTCGACCTCGGTGTAGAAGACCACGACCTTCACGCCGGCCTTCAGACCTTCGAAGTTGAACTCCTCCGGGGCCTGGTAGCTTTTCCCGTCGTCGAGCGAGAGGCTGAGACGCTCTGTATCGACGCTGGTGATGGTTGCCTCGACGTCAGCGCTTTCCGCAAAGGCGGCAAGCGGGGAGAAGAAGCTGGCGGTGGCCATCAGTGTCGCTACCAAGAAACGCATCGTCTAAACCTCTCGGATGGCGGAATGAGCTGTGCCGGAACGAGGCATGTTGTCGTTCCAGATTGTGGCAAAAATTCACCGCGTCGATGGCTTTTTCCGAGCAACGCCAGTTTCGCGCAACGTGGTTGACGCTTGGTTAACCTTTTTCACGCTTCGCTAAAGGTTTAAAATTACTTACCAAGTCATTGATCCTGCTCGTCTGCCTCTTGATACAGAGCCTGTCGCCCCGCCCTACGCGTTCCAGCCCTTCCCACCCCGTACCCCGAGGGTCGGAGCTCCTTCGATTCCGCGCGGCAGGGCTTTCGGATGGCGGTGTTTTTTTCTAAGAGGGGCGCCAGGATAAAGGGCGGCGGGGCCGCCGGTTCGCGAGGCGTCATGTCGCACAATACGTTCGGTCACCTCTTCCGCGTCACCACCTGGGGCGAAAGCCACGGGCCGGCGCTCGGCTGCGTCATCGATGGCTGCCCGCCCGGCCTGCGGTTCACCGTGGCCGACATCCAGGCCGATCTCGACAAGCGCAAGCCCGGCCAGTCTCGCTTCGTGACGCAGCGTCGGGAAGAGGATCTGGTGCGGGTGCTGTCCGGCGTGATGCCGGAGGCAGAGGGCGACGGCCTGGTGACGACCGGCACGCCGATTTCGCTGATGATCGAAAACACCGACCAGCGCTCCAAGGACTATGGCGAGATTGCCCGGCGCTATCGCCCGGGACATGCGGACTACACCTATGATGTCAAATACGGCATCCGGGATTATCGCGGCGGCGGCCGGTCCTCCGCGCGCGAAACGGCGGCGCGGGTGGCAGCCGGCGCGCTGGCCCGGCGCGTGGTGCCCGGAATGACGGTACGGGCCGCGCTGGTGCAGATCGGCAAGCACAAGATCGACCGGGCGAACTGGGACTGGGCCGAGGTCGGCAACAACCCCTTCTTCGCCCCCGATCCTGAGATCGTGCCGGTCTGGGAGGCCTATCTAGACGAGATCCGCAAGGCGGGCTCTTCGGTGGGTGCCGTGATCGAAGTCGTGGCCGAGGGCGTTCCGGCAGGCATCGGCGCGCCGGTCTATGCCAAGCTCGATCAGGACATCGCCGCCAATCTCATGTCGATCAATGCGGTCAAGGGTGTCGAGATCGGCAATGGTTTCGAGGCAGCCGCCATCACCGGCGAAGAGAATGCCGACGAAATGCGCATCGGCCCTGATGGCAAGCCCGTCTTTCTCTCCAACCATGCCGGCGGCGTCCTGGGCGGTATTGCCACCGGCCAGCCGATCGTGGCGCGCTTCGCCATCAAGCCGACCTCCTCCATTCTGACCGAGCGGCGCTCGATCGATGCCGATGGCCAGGAGGTCGATGTGCGCACCAAGGGACGCCACGACCCCTGCGTCGGCATTCGCGCCGTCCCCATCGGCGAAGCCATGCTCGCCTGCACCCTCGCCGACCACTATCTGCGCGACCGCGGGCAGACGGGACGGATCTCGGGGTAACGGTAGGCGCAGCCGTTTACTTGCCGTGTGGGCGTGACGAGATCATCGACAGGGGCGCTTCGGCTTCATGATAGGCTATTCGAATTCCTGGCCTGAGCGATGAGAACAGGCAGGGTGTCCACAAGCGCTGGAATGCTCTGCTCGATTGTCGCCCAGATCGTTGCAAGATTGATCGTAGTGTGAGCATGGGCGATACGATTTCGCATGCCTTTCATGTTCCGCCAGGGGATTTCGGGAAAGCGCTCGGTGAACGACAGATCGATCTTCAGAATCCGCGCCGATGATTCGCCAACAAGCATCAGGTTGAAGAGAACGGCCTGGTAGGTTTTCTTGTCCGCAAAAAATTCGGAGCGATCGAGTGGCGCGCAGTATTCAAGCGCCTGAAGACTGGCCTCCTGCATGATGCGGAGATGGGCAACCGCGTTCAAAGAACTCATAAAGGAAGCGCTTCTTTCAACAGCTTCGTGCGCATATGTTCCGGAACATCCCCCGGCGTGAGTACGGACACTTCCGTTCCGAACAATTCTTCCAGTTCGATCTGAAGACCGCCAAGGTCGAAGAGGGTGGTGCCCGGGCGATCGTCGACGAGAAGCTCGATCTCGTTGCCCTCCACTTCGCCAACGGCACCGACGATCCTCGGATTGGACAGGTTGAAACGCCGTACCAGAGCGTGGACGGCTTCACGGTGCTTTTCAACGGCAACGGACGGCTTCATCGCGGTTCCAGAAGGTTGGGGGCGGCGGGCACACCATAATGATACGACTCTAGAACAGAAAAGCCTGAAATAAAAGTACTGCTCAACCCCTCGCTCCCTCCAGCCAGACCACCTCCCCCACCCCCGCAAAGCGGGCGATCCGGGCCAGTTCCGCCTCCAGGCGCTCCATCCGCCCGGCGCTCGTCCGCACGCCCTTCTCCCACCAGAGCCGCTTGACCTCGAGCGTGCCCTTCTTGCGGTTCGCCTTCATGTCGATCCGGCCGACCAGGCGGTCGCCCTCCAGCAGCGGGAAAACGTAGTAGCCGTATTCGCGCTTCGGCTCGGGCACGAAGATTTCGATTCGATAGGAGAAATTGAACAGGCGCTCGGCGCGTGCCCGGTCGCGCAGCAGAGGATCGAAGGGGCTGAGCACTCTGAGCCGCGCCGGCGGCTCCTTCAGCGTTGCGAGCGTTTCTGGAAAACCGGACAGCGCGTGGGATGCCCGGGGCCGGCTGCCATCGGCGGGCTCGATGACGACGGTCGTCAATTCATCCTGATGCGCCTGCACCCAGTCCCGCGCGGTCTCGGGCGAGACGAGCTTGAAGAAGGCCGCGATTTCGCCGTGGGTGGCAAAGCCCAGCCGCTCGAGCGCGGCCCGGCAGCACCAGTCGACGAAGCCCTCGCGGTCCACCTCGGGCAGCCGGTGCACGTCCGGCACCACCCGCTCTGTCAGGTCATAGACCTTCTGGAAGGCCTCGCGCCGGGCGATCGCCAAACGGCCAGTGCGCCAGAAATATTCGAGCGCCGTCTTCGACGGATGCCAGTTCCACCAGCCGCCGGACGTGCGGCCTTCATGTTTGAAATCGCGCGCCAGAACCGGGCCCTTGGCCGTGATGTGAGCCAGGGTGTCGGCAAAGCTCGCCTCGAACGCCTCGCCCTGCCAGGTCCTCCAGCGGGCGAGGATCGATTGCTCCTCCTCCACGAAGCGGTGCTTCCAATAGCGGAAGAAGGCGGCCGGGATGATCGAGGCATCATGGGTCCAGTGCTCGAACAGCGCGCCGTCCTCTTCGAGAAGCTGGCGCAGCTGGTCCGGCCGATAGGTCTGGTTGCGGGAAAACAGGATCATCTGGTGGGCCCGCTCCACCGTGGCGATGCTGTCCACCTGCACGAAGCCAAGCCGCGTGATGAGCGCGAGCAGCCCCGCCTTGTCGAGCGCCCGCCCAGGCGGATCGCTGAGCCCGGAACGATCGAGGAAGACGCGGCGGGCAACGGGATTGGTAAGGAGAATCGTCATGGGTCCGATCATGCTTTGTTCTGGCGCGGAATCAATCGGGCAGTCACCTCTGTTGCCTTTCGGGCAAATGGGCTTAAACAGCGCCCAGCCAGATCGCCGGGACCGAGACGCTTGGACATTCGCTTTACCGATTGCAGCATCCGCTATGGCGAGACGGTCGCGCTTCACCCCCTGTCGCTCCGTTTGACAGAACGGCGGATCGGCATCATCGGCCTCAACGGCTCCGGCAAGACCAGCTTTGCGCGAGCGATCAACGGACTCGTCAAGCCGAGCAGCGGCACGGTCACCATCGACGGGCTGGACACGGTCAAGGACGAGAAGGCCGTGCTTGCCAAGGCCGGCTTCATCTTCCAGTCGCCCCAGAACCAGATCATCCTGCCGATCGTCGAGGACGATATCGCTTTGACGCTGAAGAGCCGCGGCCTGTCGAAAGGCGAGATTACCACCGCCGTGTCCGCCATTCTCGCCCGTTTCGACATTTCAGACCTCGCGCGCCGAAGGGCGCACTCGTTGTCCGGTGGGCAAACCCAGCTTGTCGCCATGGCGAGCGTGCTCGTCGGCGCGCCGGATCTTCTGATCCTCGACGAGCCGACCAACCAGCTCGACCTGCGCAACCGCGCCCGCGTCGTGCAAGCGATCGCCAGCCTGCCGGAAACGGTCATCGCCATCACCCACGACCTCGCCTTGCTCGACGGCTTCGAGCGGGTCCTGCTCTTCCATGAGGGGCGGCTGGTGGCGGATGGCGGGGTGGAGGAGACGGTCCGCCGCTACGAGCGGATCGCGCTGTCATGAAGAGCCTCTATGTCGAAGGCCGGACGCCGCTGCACCGGGTCTCGATCCGGCTGAAGCTTGCCGGGCTGTTTCTCGGCAGCCTGCTCCTGTTTCTGTTTCCCTCTCCGATCTTCCTTGCGGCCTGCCTCCTCGTCGCAGTCGCGCTGCTGGCGAGCCTGCGCCTGTCCTGGCGTGATCTTCTTGCGCGGCTCGGCTGGCTGGTCGTCTCCATTCTGCTCGTTGCCGCCTTCACCGCGGCATTCGAGGGCATCGAGGCGGGGGTCGTCTCGGCGCTGCGCTTCCTCACGCTCGTGGTTCTCGCCACGCTGGTGACGGCCTCGACCGAGCTCGGCGATTTCATGGACGAGATCCTGCGCCTGCTGACCCCGCTGGAGCGGATCGGCCTTCTGAAGGCGCGCGATGTGGCGCTTGCCTTCGGCCTGGTCCTGCGTTTCGTGCCGGACATCCTCACCCGCGCCTCTCAGATCCGCGAGGCTCATCGGGCGCGCGGGCTGAAGCCCGGGTTTTCGACGCTGATCGTGCCGCTGATCATCCTGACGCTCAAAGATGCGGATATGGTCGCGCTTGCCATTGACGCGCGCGCGCTGCGCCGCCAGTAATCGCGCATCTGCTCATCTTCGTTTCGGAGCCCCGCCATGTCGACCCGTGATCTGACGTTGATTGCCCTCTTTACCGCCATCATCGTGGCGCTCGGTGTGCTGCCGCCGATTTCGCTCGGATTCATTCCGGTGCCGATCACGGCGCAATCGATGGGCGTCATGCTGGCGGGCTGCATCATCGGCGCCAAGCGCGGCGCGCTCGCCTATCTGCTTCTGATCCTGCTGGTGGCTGTCGGGCTTCCCGTGCTCTCCGGCGGCCGCGGCGGCCTGGCCGTGCTCGTCGGCCCGACGGCCGGCTTCATCGCCGGCTGGGTGGTCGGCACCTTCCTGACCGGGCTGCTGGCCGAGACGCTGGTGCGCGAAAGCCAGACGGCACCCCGGCAGATGCTCGGCTTCTTCCTGGCCTCGATCGCCGGGGGCATCGGCCTCGTCTATCTGTTCGGCATCGTCTGGCTGGCCTTCTCGACCGGCATGGGCCTCGAAAAGGCGGCGCTCGGCTCGCTCGCCTTCATCCCCGGCGATCTCGTCAAGGCTGTGGTCGCGACGCTTGCCGCCCGCGCCGTCATGGTCGGCTATCCGCTGCTGCCGCAGCGGGCGTGACAAGGCTGGACGGGACCGGCAACCGCGTTAGATCAGCCGCATGACCACGATCCTCTATGAAAACCCGATCTTTCTCGAGCACCAGGTGCCGGAGGGCCACCCCGAACGGCCGGACCGGCTGCGGGCGCTCAACCTTGCGCTCGAACACGAGCGCTTCGCGCCGCTGAAGCGGCTGAAGGCGCCGCAGGGCAATGAGGACCTCGTCCTGCTCGCCCATCCGGAGGAGCATCTGCGCGCCGTGATGGCGGTGATTCCCGAAGAGGGCATCAACTCCTTCGAGGCGGACACGCATGCGAGCCCCGCCAGCCTGCAGGCCGCGCTGACCGGGATCGGCGGCGCCGTGGCGGCTGTCGACGCGGTCTTTGCCGGCGAGGCGGACAATGTCTTCGTCGCCTCCCGCCCGCCCGGCCACCATGCCGAGAAGACGAAGGCCATGGGCTTCTGCTTCTTCAACAATGCGGCCATTGCTGCCCGCCATGCCCAGCGCATCCACGGCGTCGAACGGGTGGCGATCGTCGATTGGGACGTGCACCACGGCAATGGCACCCAGGACATTTTCTGGGACGACGCCTCGGTGCTGTTCTGCTCGACCCACCAGATGCCCCTCTACCCCGGCACGGGCGCCAAGGACGAGGACGGCCGCCACGGCACGATCGTCAACGCCCCGCTCTCGCCCGATACCGGCAGCGAGCATTTCCGCGAGGCCTTCAAGAGCCGCGTCCTGCCGGCGCTGGAGAACTTCCGGCCGGATCTCGTCATCATCTCCGCCGGCTTCGACGCCCACCACCGCGATCCGCTGGCCCAGATCAACCTGACGGGCGAGGATTTCGACTGGGCCACCGGCAAGCTGCTGGACGTCGCCGGCCGCTACAGCGCCAACCGGGTGGTCAGCCTGCTCGAGGGCGGCTATGACCTTGTGGGCCTTGCCGAGTCGGCCGGGCTTCATATCCAGCGCCTGATGAGGGGATGAGCATGGCGACAGAGACGACACGCGCCGAGACCGATGTCCAGTCGCTCTCCTTCGAGAAGGCCGTCGAGGAACTTGAATCGATCGTGACGCGGCTGGAACGAGGCGACGTTCCGCTCGACCGATCGATCGAGATCTACGAGCGCGGCGAAGCGCTGAAGAAGCACTGCGAGGCGCTTCTCAATGCCGCCGAAAACCGGATCGAAAAGATCCGCCTCGACCGCGCCGGCAAGCCCCAAGGCGTCGAACCGCTCGACCCCGCCTGAAGGCTCGACAGCATTAGCTGTATCTTGTAGACTGTCGCTCATGACCAGAGACGACGTCATCGAGATGCTGCGCCGCAACCGCGCCGTGCTAGAAGAAGCCGGTGCGGTGCACGTCTCCCTGTTCGGCTCCGTCGCCCGCGGGGAGGAAACGCCGGAGTCCGATCTCGACATCCTCGTGACATTGTCCAAAGACCCCGAATTCCAGGGGCTCGGCTATTTCGGGGCGTTGGAGACGCTGCGCACGACGATCGAGTCCTTCACCGACAGGCCGGCTCACATTACCGCAGAGCCGATCAAGAAGGATCGGCTGCGCGCCGAAATTGAGCGCGATCGCGTTTCTGCCTTTTGAATTTCAGAGCATTCCAAGTTGCGCTCGTTCGTTACTCGCAGAGTTGGGCAACTCTCCCCGACAGGTTTTGTTCGAATGGATCAGTGGACGCTTCATTGGTTAAGTGCCTCAGGGGATCTCGGAAACTTCCGCAGCGAGATCCTATCCAGTTTCGAGACAGCGTACCAAAAACTCTCCGAATTGCTCATGCCGCCGCGCCTTGACATTATCATCGAGCGGCGCCCAGGGGAGACGATCCCAGAAATGGGGATCGTCGGCTATACCCATCGCGAGACGTTGGTGGCGATGAGTCTCGACCCCGACAACCCGAACTTTGTTTCGAGCCTGGAGGATGGCGCGCTGTGCAGGCAGATCCTCCATGAAGTACACCACGCCATGCGCTGGGTGAGCCCGGGATACGGTCACACTCTGGGCGAGGCCTTGGTCAGCGAGGGGCTGGCGGGACAGTTCGTGGGCAAACTGCTCGGTACGGCTCCCGAGCCGTGGGAGAGAGCGCTTGAAGAAGAGGATTTGTTGAAATTGCCGGTCGATCTCAACGATCTCTCATCGACAGACTATGAACATGCGGAGTGGTTCTACGGCAGCGGCTCGCTGCATCGCTGGACGGGCTATACACTGGGATATTACATGGTCCATGCGTGGATGAGTGCTGCTGGCAAGGACGCGAGTTTGAAAGCTTTCATTACGGTTCCAGCATCAGAAATCATTTCAGCTGCCTTGAGCGCAGGGCTCATCAAGCACTATCGCTGAAGTCTGATTTCGTCGCAGTCTCTCGCTGCTCCAATCAACGGTAGCGCCGCTCTAGTGGCACCTTTGACGAACAATGCTGCATCCAGGGCAAGATGGCTATTCGCCGCCTCGTCCCCCACCTCATCTCTTCCCTTCCCTTTCCCTGCCACTAGTTATGGTTGACGAACCACACGGGGAGGATGAGGATGGCTGAGAGGCTGGATGGACCGGGCTTGCGCAGCGAGGCGACGGAAGCGGGCGGGACCGAGCTCAAGCAGGTCATGGGTCCCGGGCTGCTGCTGCTCTTCATTATCGGCGATATTCTGGGCACCGGCATCTATGCCCTGACCGGGCAGGTGGCGGGCAAGGTCGGCGGCATCGTCTGGGTGCCTTTTCTGGTCGCCTTTCTCGTCGCGCTGCTCACCGCCTTCAGCTATCTCGAACTGGTGACGAAATATCCGCGTGCGGCGGGCGCGGCACTCTACACGCACAAGGCCTTCGGCGTGCATTTCCTCACCTTCTTGGTTGCCTTCGCGGTCATGTCCTCCGGCATCACGTCAGCGGCGACCGCCTCGCGGGCCTTCTCCGCCAATTTCATGGCCTCGCTCGGCCTCGAGGCGGCAGATGGCATCGTGGTGCTGGTCGCGGTCGCATTCCTGGCGCTGGTCGCGGCGATCAATTTCCGCGGCGTCGGGGAAAGCGTGAAGCTGAATGTCGGGCTGACGCTGATCGAACTCAGCGGGTTGCTGATCATCATTGGCATCGGCTTCTATGCGCTCGGCAATGGCCAGGGCGACATCAACCGTGCCTTCGTCTTTACACCGGAGGGGGAAAGCGGCGTCTTCTGGTCGGTCGTGGCCGCCACGACACTCGCCTTCTTCGCGATGGTTGGTTTCGAGGATTCGGTAAACATGGCCGAGGAGTGCAAGAATCCGAGCCGGATCTTTCCGAAGGTGCTGCTGGCCGGTCTCTGCATCACCGGCGTCATCTATGTCCTCGTCTCGATCGCCGCGATCACGCTGGTTCCGGCCGATCAGCTGAGCGAGGGCGAGACGCCGCTTCTCAAGGTGGTGGAAACCGGCGCCCCCTGGTTTCCGGTCAGCATCTTCGGCGTCATCACCATGCTCGCCGTCGCCAATTCCGCGCTGATCAACATGATGATGGCGAGCCGGCTGATCTATGGCATGGCGCGGGAGAAGGTGATCCCCGACCTGCTCGGCAAGGTGCATCCGACCCGGCGCACGCCCTATGTGGCGATCGTCTTCACCACCCTGCTCGCCATCGGCCTATTGGTTTTTGCAGGCGGCGTGCCGCAACTTGGCGGCACCACGGCGCTTCTGCTGCTCTGCGTCTTCTGCGTGGTCAACATTGCAGTGCTGGTGCTGCGGCGCGATCCGGTCTCGCACAAGCATTTCCGCACGCCGACCGTTCTCCCGATCTTCGGCGCCATCACCTGCGCCTTTCTGGCCGGTCCGTGGACGGGCCGCGATCCGGTGCAATATGTCATCGGCGGATGTCTGGTGGCGATCGGCCTGGTGCTGTGGGCGCTGACCGTCGGCCTGATGCGCCGTCTCGGCACGGCAGCCGGCTGAGCTGCGCCATCGACGCCCCTAGGCGGGCGGCGTGCGATCGGCTAGATTGAACGGCTTGAGCGCCCGCCGTAGCTGCGCCGCAATTTGCAATCACTGCGGGATTGCTGGCAGGACGCGAGTCTGAAACAGGAATGACGAGGGAGGCGCAGGAGCGCGCCGCCGAAAGAGGACTGAGCGTGACCCATCCGACATCTCCGCCGTCGACGCCGCTTCTCGACAGGGTGCACCTGCCGAGCGACCTGAAGGCGATCGACGACAAGGACCTGCCGCAGCTGGCGGCGGAGCTGCGCTCGGAGATGATCGACGCGGTCTCGCGCACCGGGGGGCATCTTGGTGCCGGCCTCGGCGTGGTCGAGCTCACCATCGCCATCCACAAGGTGTTCGAAACGCCGAACGACCGGCTGATCTTCGATGTCGGCCATCAGTGCTATCCGCACAAGATCCTGACCGGCCGGCGCGACCGCATCCGCACCCTGCGCCAGCAGGATGGCCTGTCGGGCTTCACCCGCCGTGCCGAAAGCCCCTACGATCCCTTCGGCGCCGCCCATTCCTCCACCTCGATCTCCGCCGGCCTCGGCATGGCGGTCGCCTCGGAGATGATCGGCGAGAAGCGCAACGTGATCGCGGTGATCGGCGATGGCGCCATGTCGGCCGGCATGGCCTTCGAGGCGCTGAACAATGCCGGCGCGCTGGATGCCCGCCTGATCGTCATTCTCAACGACAACGACATGTCGATCGCGCCGCCCACCGGCGCGATGAGCGCCTATCTTGCCCGTCTTGCCTCGGGCCGGACCTATATGGGCTTCCGCGAAATCGGCAAGAAGCTGACGGCCTATCTGGGCAAGTCGGTGGACCGGGCGATTACCCGCGCCGTCGAGCATGCCCGCGGCTATATGACCGGCGGCACCCTGTTCGAGGAACTGGGCTTCTACCATATCGGGCCGATCGACGGGCACTCCTTCGAGCATCTTCTTCCCGTGCTGCGCAATGTGCGCGACAATGCCCATGGTCCCGTGCTGATCCATGTCGTGACCCAGAAGGGCAAGGGCTACGCCCCGGCCGAAGCCGCAGCCGACAAGTATCACGGCGTCAACACCTTCGACGTGATTACCGGCGCCCAGGCCAAGGCCAAGCCCAACGCCCCCTCCTACACCGCCGTCTTCGCCGAGGCGTTGGTCCAGGAAGCCGATCACGATGACAAGATCGTCGCGGTGACCGCAGCCATGCCCTCCGGCACCGGGCTCGACAAATTCGCGCTCGCCCACCCGTCGCGCTGCTTCGATGTCGGCATTGCCGAACAGCATGCGGTGACCTTTGCGGCGGGACTTGCAACGGAAGGGCTGAAGCCGTTCGCGGCGATCTATTCGACCTTCCTGCAGCGCGCCTATGACCAGGTGGTGCACGACGTGGCGATCCAGGGCCTGCCGGTGCGCTTTCCCATTGACCGCGCCGGCTTCGTCGGCGCCGATGGGCCGACCCATGCCGGCTCGTTCGACACGACCTATCTGGCGACGCTTCCCGGTTTCGTGGTGATGGCCGCGGCCGACGAGGCGGAACTCAAGCATATGGTGGCAACATCGGCGGCCTTCGATGAAGGCCCGATCTCCTTCCGCTACCCCCGCGGCGAAGGTGTTGGCGTCGACATGCCGGTGCGCGGCAAGATTCTGGAAATCGGCAAGGGCCGCGTGGTGAAGCAGGGCAGCAAGGTGGCCCTGCTCTCCTTCGGGACCCGCCTCGCCGACTGTCTGCTCGCAGCGGAAGATCTCGATGCGGCCGGACTGTCCACGACCGTCGCGGACGCCCGCTTCGCCAAGCCGCTGGATCATGACCTGATCCGCCAGCTCGCGCGCCATCACGAGGTGCTGATCACCATCGAGGAAGGCGCCGTCGGCGGCTTTGCCAGCCACGTGCTGCAGTTCCTCGCGCTCGAAGGTCTGCTCGACACCGGCCTGAAGGTGCGCCCGCTGGTTTTGCCGGATGTGTGGATGGAACAGGCCAAGCAGGAGGTCATGTATGCCCGCTCCGGTCTCGACCGGGCCGGCATCGTCTCCACCGTCTTCAAGGCGCTTGGTCAGGACCGGCTGAACGGGCGGGGCAGCCGCATCGCGGACCTCTGACGAGCGGACGAGCAGGACCTCTCAAGCAGCGACGATGCCGGCGGAGCCTTCAAGGCTCTTGCGGTCGCTTGTGGATTTGCGCCTGTTTTCCAGGATCCGGGCGAGAGCGAGAAGCAGCCCGCAGCCGACGATCATCGACAGGATCTGCGGCGCAAGCGGCAGGTCCGGGTGAACCTTCATCACCGCGGCGCAGAGATTGGACAGCGCGATCCCGGTCGCAAAGACCGCCAGGCTGTGCCGGCCCGCATCCCGCAGCAGCGCGAAGGCGGGCGAATCGGCTGCTTTTTCCACCCAGGAGAGGTTCCAGGCCACATAGAGGAGCGCCGCGACATTGATCAGCCGCAGCGGGCCGACATTCGTCTTCGACACGACCTGATGATAATGCGCGCCGAAGGGTGTCTCGATCATCTCGAAATAGGCGAGATAGGCGAAGGGCACGGCGACGATACAAAAGAGCGCCGCCGCCCAGAAGGCGATCGGGTGATAGGGCAGCATCGTCCTGCCCTCCTTCATGCGCAGGCCGAGCACGATGCCGATGACCAGCAGCACCTGCCAGGAGATCGGATCGAAGAACCACACGCCGAGCGCATTGGCGCTGTTCGGCAGGTTGAGATGCCCGACCCCGGCCATCAGCCAGAGCGCGGTCGACGCCACGGCCAGCGCGGAAGGAGATCGCATGGCAAGCCACATGGCAAAGGGTGCGACGAGCAGCAGCACCATGTACATGGGCAGGATATCGAGATTGTAGGGCAGATAGGACAGCGTAAGTACGCCGGGCAGATGGCCGAGCGGATCGGCCCAGAACCCATCCATATCCAGCGGCAGCGCATAGGGCGACGAGAGCGCGATCAGCGCGCCTGCCGCCAGCGCCTTGCAGGCGAACAGCAGCATATGGACGCTGTAGAGCCGTCCCGCCCGCCGCCATGGACGCAGGAAGCTTGGCCCCTCGCCCCGCCTGACATAGGCAAGCACTGCGGAAATGCCGGCCAGCACGACGAAGATCTCCGACGCATCGGAAAAGCCGCGCGCGTTGCGGAAGCTTTCGGAAAAGCTGTACTCGGCATTGCCGATGAAGATGAGCAGAAGGCAGAGGCCCCGCAACAGATCGATCCGGTTCTCACGTCGTGCCTTCATCACGGCCCCATGCCCTTTCTCTTTCGCGTCTGTGCGGCGACCAGACGCGAACAGGCTTCCCCTTGGCGAGGCAGACTAGCGGATAAGCATGAGAAGCCGGCTGACGGCATCCCTACAATTTGATGCATTTGCCGTTTTTTGGCGCGTTTTCCCGCGGCAAGATGGCGGAAAGGCTTGCCAGCCGGGCATGTGCGCGCGAAGAGGAGCCCATGAGCCAGGACACCAAGACTTCCCTTCGCCTCGATCAGCTGCTGTTGATGAAAGGCCTCGTCGCCAGCCGCGCCCGCGCGCGCGACGCCATTCAGCGCGGCACGGTCACGATCGACGGCCGCGTGGTCACCAAGCCAAGCGCCAGCGTCGCGGAAGATGCACGTATCGAGATCGACGATCCCGCCCAGCCCTATGTGTCCCGTGCGGCGCTGAAGCTCCGCGCCGGGCTCGACCATTTCGGCCTGTCCGCCGAGGGGCTGGATTGTCTCGACATCGGTGCCTCGACCGGCGGCTTTACCGAGGTGCTGCTGGAAGCCGGTGCTGCCCATGTGATCGCCATCGATGTCGGCCACGGCCAGTTCCACCCGCGCCTGGAGGCCGATCCGCGTGTGACGAGCCTCGAAGGCGTCAATGCCCGTGCGCTGGAGGAAGACCAGCTCGATGGCCGGTCGATCGGCATGATCGTCTCCGATGTCTCCTTCATTTCTCTGCGGCTGGCCCTGCCACCGGCGCTGGAAATGGCGGAGCCGGGCGCTCACTGCCTGCTGCTGGTCAAGCCGCAATTCGAGGCGGGCCGCGAGGCGATCAGCAAGGCCGGTCTTTTGAAGGCGCCGGAGACTGCGCCCGACGTGGCGCGCAGCCTTGAGATCTGGCTGACAGAGGACATGGGCTGGAAAAGTCTCGGCCTCATCCCCTCCCCGATTGCCGGCGGCGACGGCAATGTCGAGTTCCTCCTCGCCGGCCGCAAACCCGAGATCGACGAGGACGCCGAATGAGCGCCGAAACGCTGCGGATCGACCGCCTGGCGCCGCAGGGCGACGGCATGGTCGCAACGCCCGAAGGTCGGGTCTATGTGCCGTTCACGCTGCCTGGCGAGCTGGCGAGCCTCGCGGTGACCAAACAGCGTGGCACAGTGATGGCGCTGCTCGAAACCTCGCCGGACCGGGTCGAGCCGCCCTGCCGCCATTTCGGTCCGCACGGCGAAAACGGCACCTGCGGCGGCTGCAGCCTGCAGCATGCAGGCGATGCGCTCTATCATGGGTTCAAGCGGCAACTGGTCGTGGATGCGCTGGCGCAGCGCGGCATCGAGACGGAGGTCGCGCCCCTGGTCCTGGCCCGGCCCGGCGAACGCCGGCGGGTGACCATGACGGCGCGACGCACCGAGAAGGCGATGCTGCTCGGCTATAACCAGGCGGAGAGCCACCACATCGTCTCGGTCGTCGAATGTCCGATCGCCAGCCCCGGCATCGTGTCGAGGCTGAACGCGATCCGACGCATTGCGGCGGCGCTGTCGAGCGATGCCGACCCCTTTCGTATCACCATTCTGGAAACGGCGGTCGGTCTCGATCTTTCGGTCGATGGGCTGAAACCCCTGTCCGACCGCCATCGGCGGCATGTGGTCGATACGGTGCTCGGCGTCCCCGGGCTCGCCCGGCTCGCCGTCGCCGGCGAAATCCTGGTCGAGCCGGTTCGCCCCGTCCTCGATTTCGGCGGCGTGGCGGTTTCGCCGCCGCCGGGCGGCTTTGCCCAGGCAAGCCGGATTGCCGAAGCGGCAATGGCGGATCTCGTTCTTGCCCATCTCGGCAAGGCCAAGCGCGTGGCCGATCTCTTCGCCGGCTCCGGCACCTTTTCCCTGCGGATTGCCCGCCAGGCGCGCGTGCACGCCGTGGAAGGCGACGCGAAGGCTTTGCAGGCGCTCGACAGCGCAGCACGGGCCATGCAGGGCCTGAAGCCGGTGACGGTGGAGAAGCGCGACCTTTTCCGACGCCCCCTGATGGTCTCCGAGCTCAAGGCCTTCGATGCCGTCGTCTTCGATCCGCCCCGCGCCGGTGCCGAGGCACAGTGCGAGGACCTTGCCCGCTCCGCCGTGCCGATCATTGCCGCCGTCTCCTGCAACCCGGTCACGCTCGCACGCGATCTTTCCGTCCTCATCAAGGGCGGCTACCGCGTCACCTCGGTCACGCCGATCGACCAGTTTCTCTGGTCCAGCCATGTCGAAGCCGTCGCCACGCTCGTGCGGGACTGACACCAGCGTTTCCTTTTATTAGGAATTTACGATAGACTCTCGGCGTGATCGTCAGAAGCAGCATGCGCTGTGCCAGCCGGCGCGTCGGGGAGGATAAGCCGCCCCGACCTCAGGCAAAGGCTTTGCCGGTCACCAGGAGTGGCGCCAATGGGTTTCTTTCCCATCAGCATCACGCTTCAGGTGAAGAAAACCCGCACGGGCTGGGTTGCCACCGTGCGGGTCACATTCTTCATCTAAGCGTCGGCGGCCGGAGTAGCCCCTCCGGCCGCTGCTCGTGCAGACTAGCCGATCCAAAGCCACGAGACAAGACAGCGCATTCCTATTCTCTAAATTAACAAGAGCGGCAAACACGAAGGATCGCGGTGTTACCGAGACGATCTTCCACGCCTACGATCAGTCAACACTTTTATTTTAGATGTTTCGCATTTACGGTCGCATGGTGGCAGGCAGAAGCAGCATGCGCTGTGCCAGCCGGCGCGTCGGGGAGGATAAGCCGCCCCGACCTCAGGCAAAGGCTTTGTCGGTCACCAGGAGTGGCGCCTATGGGCTTCTTTCCCATCAGCATCACGCTTCGGATTCAGAAAACCCGCACGAGCTGGATCATCACCGTGCGGGTCAACTTTCTGATCTAAGCGTCGCCGGCCGGAGTGAGCGCTCCGGTCGGCGAGCCTGAAGAATAAGTTCATCGTCTGATGTTTGCAAGATCGTTTATCGGCACGCGCTGATGGATCAATCGACGATGGGTTTGAGCGCGGCGGCGAGATGATCGAAAACGGCGCGCAGGCGGGCGCTGCGGGGAAGATCATCGTGGGCGACGAGCCAGAGCGGCAGGGTCGCGACGGTGATGTCCGGCAGGATCCGCACGAGGGTCTCATCCCGCTGCGCGAGATGAACCAGCATGGGTCCGATGCCGATGCCGGCGCGAATTGCGGCGCTCTGCGCCGGCAGCGAGGCGGAGCGGAACCCGACATCGGATTTGCGCAGCGGCACCTGATACTGCCGGCCGAAAGCGACCGCGCGGCTGCCCTCTTCCTCGCCGATGGCGCGGTGACCGAGAAGGTCGGCGGGGACGAGCGGAACACCGCGTCCAGTGCGCTCCAGATAGGCGCGGCTGGCATAAAGCCCGAGAGAGACCGCGCCGAGGCGGCGCGTGATCAGGTCCGGCTGATCGGGCGGGGCGAAGCGCACGGCAATATCGGCGTCCCGGCGCAAAAGGTTGTCGACCACGTCGCTGACGAGAAGCTCGATCTCCAGATCCGGATGAGTCGCCAGCAGCGGCGCGATGATGACCGGCAGGACATGGATGCCGAGGATCTGGCTTGCCGTGATCCGCACCGTGCCGCTGACGCCGGCCGGAGTGGCGCTCAGCGACGTCATGAACTGTGTCACCGCCCGATCGAGAGCCTCCGCCCGCTCGAACAGTGCCGCTGCCTGCGCGGTGGGGCGAAGGCCGCTGGCGGTCCGGTCGAAGAGCACCTCGCCAACGATGGCTTCCAGCCGCCTGATCTGACGACCGACGGTCGGCTGGGTCGTCCTGAGCAGGCCGGCGGCGCGGGTGAGATTGCCGGTCTGCATCACGGCCGTGAAGGCGCGGATCAGGTCCCAGTCGAGAGAACCGAGATAATGGGGAAGATCAGTGCTTGTCATGCGCTGATGCATGGCCTGCATGCATATTCTGTCAAGTGCCAAACGCTTTCGTCTAGGCTAGCCTGAAACACTTCTTTTCGATCGAGGGTTCATGGTGGAGACGGAACGACTTTTCTCGGCGGCGAGCCTGCTCGCCCTGGCTGGCTGGATTACCCTGTCGATCGCCCTCTTTCTGCCCCGTTGGCGCAGGCAAATGATCGTGACGACCCGCTTTGCCGTGCCGCTGATGCTGGCTGTCCTCTATGCGGCACTGATAGCCGGATTTTACGGCTCGGCGGGCGGAGGATACGGGTCCCTGGCGGAGGTCCGAGCGCTGTTTGACACGCCGGAACTCCTGCTGGCCGGATGGGTCCACTATCTGGCCTTCGACCTCATGGTCGGCACGCTGCTGGCCGAGGAGGCGCTTGCGCGCGGCGCGCCGCCTGTTCTCATCCTCCCCGCGCTGGCGTTGACCTTCCTTTTCGGCCCGCTCGGCCTCCTCGCGGCGGCAGCCCTTGCCGGCTTCGGCCGCCGGCCTCGTACGGGCATCGCAACGGGGGCGAGCGCGTGACCGAAATCCTCCTCAAACCCCGCTCAGCTGTGGCGCGTGCGGAGCTCCATGCCGGTCTGCTGCAGACTGCCGCGCTCTTCCTCCTGCTTCTCCTTCCCTTCAGCCTGCTGATGGGCAGCGACACCCGCACCGTCTTCGGGCTGTCTGCCTGGGTGAAGCCGATGAAGTTCGCGCTGTCGCTCGGCGTCCATCTCGCCACCCTCGCTCTCTTCTGGCGCTGGCTCCCGGCGACCCTGCGGGAAGGATGGCGTGGCCTGCTGCTGACGGCGCTCCTACTCGTCCCAAGCCTCTTCGAGATGACCTATATCGCAGCCCAGGCGGCAGCCGGGCAGGACTCGCATTTCAACCTGTCGACAGCCTATACGCGGGGGATGTTCGCGCTGATGGGTGTCTTCGCCGTCATCCTGACCCTCGCCACGTCCGCGTTCGGCGCCGCGATCCTCAAGGGCCGCACGACTAAGGAATCGGACCGGGAAACGACGATCCGTCTCTCGATCGGGCTGGGTTTGATGCTGTCCGGATTGCTCGGTCTGGTGACCGGCGCCGTCATCAGCGTTCATGGCGGTCATCTGGTTGGAGGGGTCGATGGGCAGCAGGTCGTGGTGCCGCTGTTCGGCTGGTCGCGGCAGGCGGGCGATCTGCGCATCAGCCATTTCCTCGGCCTGCATGCCGCGCAGGCCCTGCCGCTTGCCGGCTGGCTTGCCGCCCGGAGAATGCCGGCAGGGGGCCGAACGATGGTCTGGCTCTCGGCTGTCGCGCTCACTCTTCTGACGTTGGGCACCCTCGGCACCGCATTGGCCGGTCTGCCGATCCTTTAGAAGAGGTACTGCCGCTAGCGGGTGAGGAAGGCGCGGAAGGCGTCCTGGGCTTCCGCGCTCTGCAGCCGCTCGGCGAAAAGGCGGGCCTCCTCTTCGATCCGGGCGACGAGCTCTGCCGTCTGCCCGCGCAGCAGGCTGCGCGAGAGACGCAACGCCTCGGGCGGTTTGGCGGCCAAGGCTGCGGCGAGAGCCAGCGTCTCGGCCTCGAGCGTATCGGAGGGAACCAGACGGGCGACGAGGCCGGCCTGGAGCGCCTCTGCCCCACTCATCGGCAGGCCGGCGCAGAGCATGGCAAAGGCGCGCTGGTGGCCGATCAACCGCGGAAGGAGCAGGCTCGAGCCGGCCTCCGGCACCAGGGCGAGATCGACAAAGGGTGTGCGGAAGAGCGCCCGCTCGGAGGCGATCGTCAGATCGCAATGGAGCGTCAGAGTCGTGCCGATGCCGATCGCCAATCCGTCCACCCCGCTCAAGAGCGGTTTGCGGCCGCGGACAAGCCGCTCGAGAAACCCGAGGATCTCGCCTGCAACCGCGCCGCCTTTTGCCATGGCCGCGAAATCCGCCAGGTCATTGCCGGCGGAAAAACACCCCTCGCTGCCGAGGAACACGATGGCGCGGACCGAATCCGAGGCCTCGGCCGCATCGAGTGCGGCGTTGAGCGTGCGGTACATGGCCTGCGTCAGCGCATTCTTCTTGCCCGGCCGGTCGAAGCGCAGCACGCAGACGCCGGGGTGGGTATCGGGATGCTCGACCTTGATCTCGTCCGTCATTGCCTTGCTCCTTGCAGGTCCCGGTCTGGCCGCGCCATCAGGCAAGCACGGTCCGCGCCGCGTGCAGACTGTCGCTGCCCTCGCAGATGGCGCGGGAGAGCGAGCAGGTTTCGCCGAGCAGCTGATCGGCGAAGAAGCGGCAGAGCGCCACGCGTCGCTCGTCCCCCGCCAGCGCCATGCGCGCGAGCAGGCTGCCGCACAGCACCAGACCGAAGAGGCGCTGATAGGCCGTGGCGCTGGCAAGCGCGGCAGCCTGGTCGCCGGCGGACAGTCGGGCCAGCAGCCATTCTGTTGCCGTGCTCAGGGCATCCAGCGCCTGCTCCAGCCGGACGGCGCTGAGGCCGAAGGGCTGCGGCGACAGGGCGACGGTCGCGGAGATGCGGCGCAGTTCGTCGATCAAGCCGCGAACATGGCCGCCGTCGTCGATCGGCAGCTTGCGCGTGACGAGATCGATCGCCTGGATGCCGTTCGTGCCCTCATAGATCGGCGCGATGCGGGCGTCGCGCAGAAGGCGGGCGGCACCGGTTTCTTCGACATAGCCCATGCCGCCATGCACCTGAATGCCGAGCGAGGCGACCTCGACGCCGATATCGGTCGGAAAGGACTTGGCGATCGGCGTCAGAACGGCCGCGCGGTCGCGCCAGTGGCCGGATGCCTCCCCGCCATGGGCGCGATCCACGGCTTCCGCGCAGAGATAGGTGATGGCGCGCGCCCCTTGCGTCAGCGCCGTCATGATCAGGAGAGTGCGGGCGATATCGGGATGGTCGAGGATCGGACCGGCGGCGGCGGCACCCGGTGCGCGGCCCTGCTCCCGCGCCTTGGCATAGGCGAGCGCCTTCTGCGTGGCGGCTTCGGCGATCGCCACCCCCTGCGCGCCCACCGCCAGCCGGGCATTGTTCATCATGGTGAACATGCAGGCGAGACCCCGGTTCTCCTCGCCGATGAGATAGCCGACCGCGCCGGGTTCGCTGCCGAAGCGGCCGTCGCCGAAAATCATCGTGCAGGTGGGGGAAGCATGGATGCCGAGCTTCTCCTCGATCGAATGGCAGATGAGATCGTTTCGCGCGCCCGGCCGCCCTTCGGCATCCGGCAGGAATTTCGGCACCAGAAAGAGCGAGATGCCCCGCGTCCCCGACGGCGCATCGGCAAGCCGGGCCAGCACGAGATGGACGATGTTCTCGCTGAGATCATGCTCCCCCCAGGTGATGTAGATTTTCTGGCCGAAGATCCGGTAGCTGCCGTCGTCGCGGCGCTCGGCCCGGGTGCGCAGGGTGGAGAGATCCGAACCCGCCTGCGGTTCGGTGAGGTTCATCGTTCCCGTCCACGCCCCGGAGACCATCCTGGGCAGGTAGAGCGCCTTCAGCGGCTCCGACCCATGGGCCGCAAGCGCCTCGATGGCACCGGCGGTGAGCATGGGGGCGAGCGCGAAGGCCATGGATCCGGCGTTCCAGATCTCCATGGCGGCGATATGCAGCCGATGCGGCAGCGCCTGTCCGCCATAGGCTTCCGGTGCCGAGAGCCCGTTCCAGCCGCCTTCGGCCCAGGCGCGGTAAAGCGCCGGCCAGCCGGGCGGCGCGGCGACGGCGCCGTCCTTCAGGGTGGCACCGATGCGGTCGCCGACGGAGGCGAGCGGCGCGATTGCCTCGTCGCAGAAGCGACCCGCCTCGCGGACGACCGCTTCGGCGAGATCGGGTTCCACCGCCCCCTCGCCGTCTGAAAGATTGGCGACGACGGAGAGCGTGAAGAGGATCTCCTCCACCGGTGTCTGGAACATGGTCTCTCTCCTCCGCCGTCTCGACCTCGGGCGAAAACCTATTGATTTTTACGTAAACGTCAACACCGCGGGGCGCGCGTCGAGAGCGGCCTGTGAAGCGTCGGATCCGTCTGCAACCGTCCTGTCGCAAAACTTCGCTATGGCCGATGCTTCCGCCGCTGATGCTTCGGCGCTACGGTAACCCGATGACGGCAGCTGACGGCTGGGCCGACGGCCTTGGCACGCGGCTGCACCTCCGGCACGGGGCCAGCCTGGAATGGGCTGCTGCGTGAGGAGAGCAGAGCGTGCAGGAAGAAGAGCGCCGATGAACCTTGTCTCTCCGGATATCCCCGGCCTCGTCTGGGCCTACCGCTTCCGTCCGGGCGAAGGCGCGACGCGAATCCCCTCCGACGCACCGATCTCGGCGATTGCGCCCGGCGAGGGCTGGGTCTGGGTGCATCTGGCGCTCAGCGATTCCCGCACGCCGACCCTGCTCGAACGGGTCTGCGACATCCCGCGCCCGGCCTTGACGACGCTGGTCAGCGCCGACACGCAGGCCTCGATCCTGGCGGAGGACGGGGTGGTGTTCGGGACGCTGGTGGATTTCGAACGGACCTTCGACGAACTGACGAAGACGATCGGCTGGCTGCACTTCGCCGTCAGCGAGCGGATGATCGTCACCACCCGTCTGCATCCGCTGCGCAGCATCGACCGCGTCAAGGCGCTCATCGAAAAGAACCCGCGTTGCGCCCGGCCGATCGATCTCTTCGAGATGATCGTGACCGAATTCCAGCGCACGCTGATCGGCCTCGTGCTCGAATTGACCGAGGATCTCAATATCATCGAGGACGATGTCTACGGGGGCGCCGGGCACAACAGCCAGCCGAAGCTGGCGCCGCTGCGCCGCACGGCGGTGCGGCTGCATCGGCATCTGCGCACCGTGCTCGCCCTCCTGCGCCGCGCTTCCACCGCCGAGGAAGACGAGGTGCCGCCAGATTTCCTCGATGTGGCGGAACGTCTCTGCGACCGGCTGGAGGCAGTGGACCGCGATGTCTTCGCGCTGCAGGAGCGGGCGCGGCTGCTGCATGAAGAGATCGACAGCAAGCTCTCCTCGGAAACCAACCGGCATCTCTACATCCTGTCGCTGATGACCGCCTTCCTGCTGCCGCCGACGCTGGTCACCGGCTTCTTCGGCATGAACACCAGCGACCTGCCGCTGGCAGGCGGGGTGCACGGCACGCTGATCGCCGGGCTCTTCATCCTCGCCTCCATGGGCTTTGCCTGGACGATCCTCAAGCGCATCGGCATTCTGTGACGATGCGCGGTCAGGCGGCCGCCTTTGTGCCGGCGCCTTTGAAGAGATGCATGTTGCTCTCCCCCCACGTCTGAAGCGCCACCAGCACCGGCTGCAGGCTGCGGCCGAGCGGCGAGAGGGAGTATTCGACCTTGGGCGGCACCTGCGGATAAACCTGCCGCTCGATCAGCCCGTCCGCCTCGAGCTCGCGCAGCTGGTTGGTCAGCATGCGCTGCGTGACGCCCGGTATGGCGCGCCGCAGTTCGTTGAAGCGCAGCGTCCCATCGGAGAGGTGGAACAGGATGACGCTCTTCCACTTGCCGTCGATAAGGGCCATCGCCGCCTCCACGGCGCATCCCGGCGAACAATCGAAGCGGTTGTGGCGCGGCTTGGCCATGACGGTATCCTTTTCGACACTAGGGGCGATCGTTGTGCGTATTGGCCTTTGGCGGGCCTATGCCCAATATTGTCCCATGCCGGCGCGCTTGCCAAGTTGGGCAGGCGCGAGGCCGAGCAGTTGAAGGAGCTCTATGATGAAAGCCGTAGCCTACCAGACCGCCGGAGCGATCGACCGCGCCGATGCCTTGCGTGACATCACCCTCGACCGGCCGGACCCCGGCCCGCGCGATCTGCGCGTGCGGATTGCCGCCATTTCCGTCAATCCCGTCGATACGAAGGTGCGCGCCTCGTCCGATGCCGAGCCCGGCGGCTGGAAGGTGCTTGGCTGGGACGCGTCCGGCATCGTGGATGCCGTGGGTGCCGAGGTCACGCGCTTTCGCCCGGGCGACGCCGTATTCTACGCCGGCGCGCTGACGCGGCCGGGCACCAACGCAGAGTATCACCTGGTCGACGAGCGGATCGTCGGGCGCAAGCCTGCGACGCTGTCGGATGCCGATGCGGCGGCTCTGCCGCTGACGGCGATCACCGCCTGGGAAATGCTGTTCGACCGGCTGGATGTCCGCCGCAGCGTGCCGGGTGCGGCCAACGCCATTCTGATCATCGGCGGCGCCGGCGGGGTGGGCTCGATCGCCATCCAGCTTGCGCGCGCGCTGACGGACCTGACGGTGATCGCCACGGCCTCGCGTGCGGAAACCCGCGACTTCGTGAAAAGCCTCGGCGCGCATCACGTCATCGATCACAGCAAGCCGCTTGATGAAGAGGTGGCGGCGCTTGGGCTCGGCGATCCGGCCTTCATCTTCTCCACCACCGCCACCGACACGCATCTCGCCGTGCTGCCGAAGATCATCGCGCCGCAGGGCCGCTTCGGGCTGATCGACGATCCCAAGGTGCTCGATATCGTCGGTTTCAAGCGCAAGGCCGTGTCGGTGCACTGGGAGCTGATGTTTACCCGCCCGCTGTTTGAAACGGCTGACATGGCCGAGCAGGGCCGGCTGCTTGACGCGGTGGCCGACCTGGTCGACGCAGGCAGACTGCGCAGCACCCGCACGGAAACGCTTTCGCCGATCAACGCGGCGAACCTGATCGAGGCCCACCGCCGGCTGGAAAGCGGACGGTCGATCGGCAAGCTGGTTTTGGAAGGTTTTTAAGACGTGAGAGCGGAGGCTGCGACGGCAGCCTCCACCTTTGAGAATCCGAGGGACGCTGAAAACGCGAAAGGCCGACCTGGCAAGTGCCGGTCGGCCTTTCGAGGTGATCGGTTCAGCCGATCAGGCGTGATCGAGGGGATCGACCAAACGCTTTATGCAGGACGCCTCAATAGGGCGAATTGCACTGGCGGCGCGGGCCATTGTTCGGCTGGAAGGTGTTGTCCGACACGCGGTAGGAGCGATACCGGTTCTGGCACCATTCGACATGGCTGCCGCCGTAGCGGACGGTGTTGTTGTTGGAGATCGCACCGCCGACGATTGCGCCGGTGGCGAAGGCGGCCAGCGGGAACCAGACGCCATTGTGGCGGCGATAGCCCGGGCGGTATTCGCGGTAGCCGCGGTGGCCGTTATAATAGGAATAGCCGTTGCGGCGATGATAGCCACGGCGCCAGTCGGCGCGACGGTCACGATACTGAACGGTCTCGACATTGGTGGTGGTGGCCTGGACCGGCTTTTGAACGGGAATCGGCACCATGGCTTCTGCCGGCATCAGCGAGGTGACAAAGACTGCGGCGGACAGACCGACCGCGGACAAGAAGCGGGTGTTGAGCAAACGCATGGCAATTCTCCGTTCAAAAGCAAAGGACTGGCGGATCAGTCTCTCGGGTGCAGTAACGGTCGTTTCTTCCGTTTGTTCCGCCACCCTGCCTCTGTGCGGAGGCGTACAGGGCACTTCGGTAACCGATAAATTACGGCTGTTAAGCTTCGGTTAACCATAGGGGCGCAGCATCCTCCGATGCGAACCTTCGGAAGCGCCCGTTCCCGCCCTTGGTTTCGCCTGGCCATGCAGCTGGGCGCGCTGGCTCTTGCGCTCGGAGCCGCGCCCGATCTCAACGCCCGCGAGCTGCAGCCCTGGAAGTCGAAAGATCACGCCCTTGTCATCGACGCCTACGAGCTGAACACGATCGACTGGGAAGCGCTGGTGACGGACAAGCGCATTGCCGGCTTCATCTCCAAGGCCTCCGACGGGCTGCCGGAAAGCTATAGCTGCGTGGGCGACCATGGCGGCGACACGGTGGCGCATTGCAGGACGATGTGGCGCAAATATGCGGTCAGCCGCGAGCTCTACCAGACACGGCGCATGGTCGCCAAAGCCCATGGCCTGCTCTGGGGCGCCTATCACCTCGCCCGGCCGGGCAACCCGATCGACCAGGCCAACCATTTCCTCGATTATGCCGAGCCGAGGGCGGACGAGCTGATGGTGCTCGATCTCGAAGGCATGGATGCGGAAAAATACATGTCGCTCGAGGATGCAGCGATCTTCGCCGGCCATATCAAGACGCGCACCGGCCGCTATCCGATGCTCTACACCAATCACTCGACGGCGAAATATATTGCCGAGCACCGGGCCAAGCACCCGATCCTATCCCGCCTGCCGCTCTGGTATGCCCGCTATCAGCCGGGCATCCGCAACGTCTTTCCCATGGGCAATTGGGAGAGCTACGCGCTCTGGCAGTTCTCCGCCTCCGCCAATTGCGGCAAGCGCCGCTGCCCCTACCGCGTCGCCGGCACGCTGTCCGATATCGACGTGAATGTCGCCCCCGGCAATGCCGAGGCCCTGAAGGCCGCCTGGGCGACAGGCACCCTGCTTCCCGCCAAGCCGTTGCCGCTCGAAAGTGACGCCACGGCCACCGCGCAAGCCGGCCTCAAAGCCAAGCCCCCGACAGCCACCCCTCTCCTCCCCCCGGACCCGATCCCCACAGCCTCCATCCCCAACCCGCATCTGGCGCTGCGGTAGAGGGAGGACACGGTTTGGCCGGAACCTCGCCGGTCAAGCACGCAAGAAGACGATTACGCCTCGATCTGCACGTTCCCCAGCGGCCGGGAGCAGCAGGCGAGGATGTAGCCTTCCTCGATTTCCTCGTCGAGAATGCCGCCATTGTGCTGCATGTCGACCTCTCCGGAGAGCTTCATGACGCGGCAGGTGCCGCAGAGACCGCCTTCGCAGGCGGCGCCGATGCGCACGCCCGCAGCGCGCGCGGTCTGCAGGATCGTGCGGCCAGGCAGGCAGTCGGCCTGCTTGCCGGCCATGGTGAAGGTGACGGTGTGGCTGGCCGGCGCTTCGGCGCCCTCGGCCTGGCCGCCACGGATTGCCAGTTCCTCCTCCGCCGGGGCTGCGGCCGGCTGGAAGCTTTCCTCGTGATAGCGCGCCATGTCGAAGCCGGCCTCCGCGAGCAGGCCGCGCACGCCGCGCATGAAGGGTTCCGGACCGCAGCAGAACACGGTGCGGTCCATGAAATCCGGGGAGAGAAGCGCGAGCTTGGCGGCGTCGATACGGCCGCGCAGGCCATGCCAGCCATCCTTCGGTGCATGACCTTCCACCACGAAGCCGAGCGCGAGGTTCGGCATCTGCGCGGCGAGCGTTTCCAGCTCGCTGCGGAACAGGAGATCGCCGGGGCGGCGGGCGCAGGAAAGGAAGGCGACATCGGTCTGCGGCGCGCAATCGGCAAACCAGCGGGTCATCGACATCATCGGCGTGATGCCGGAGCCGGCCGAGATGAACAGGTAGCGCTCGCCCGGATGGCGGACGAAGGAGAAATCGCCGAGCGGGCCGAAGGCTTTCAGCCGCATGCCGGGCCTGAGCTGCTCGAGCATCCAGCGCGTGCCGACCGAGCCCGCCTGCGCCTTGACCGTCACCGACACGGAGAAGGGCCGCGAGGGAGTGGAGGACAGCGTGTAGGTGCGCATCACCGGCTCGTCCGGCGTCACCGGCAGCTCCAGCGTCACGAACTGCCCGGGCAGATAGCGAAACCAGCCGTCCCGATCGGACTTGAAGACGAAGGTCATGACATCGGGCGCCTCTTCGGTGGCGGCGATGCATTCGAGCAGATGCTGCCGGTCGTTGAAGGGCTGCAGCTCGTCGAAATGGCGGAACGGGGTCAGGGCGGTCATGTCAGGCCACGCGGATCAGGGGTTTGGACACGCCCTTCAGGCGCGTCTGCAGGAAATTCGTGTACCACTCGACGAACTGCATGACGCCGCCTTCATGCTCGGGCGAATAGGGCCCGGGCTGGTAGGCCGGCGAGCGGATGCCGAAGGCGTTTTCCTCGACGATCTGCCGGTCCTGGTCGTTGGTCTCGGTCCAGACATGGGTCAGTTCCTCGAGCGTGTAATCCACGCCCTCTACCGCATCCTTGTGGACCAGCCATTTGGTGGTCACCTGCGTCAGTTCGGGCCCCAGCGGCAGGACGCGGAAGGTGATGGCGTGGTCGGCCAGCACATGGTTCCAGGTGGTCGGATAGTGGAAGAAGAGCAGCGTGCCGATCTGGCTCTGGCGGACCTCGTCGGACAGCGGACGGCGGACGGCGCGCTTGCCCGACATGGTGTAGCTTTCGGCATCGTCGACCAGCGGCATGCGGGCGATGCGGTATTGTCCGCTGTCATGCATGCGGAACTCGCTCGGCAGGCCGGCGGCCTCGCAGCGCGCCCAGTGCTCGGCAATCACCGGATCGTCCTTGGCGCCCTGCACGCCGGTGGCGCTCGGCGCCTCCGGATAGGTTCGGCAGAGTTCAGGGTGGTTGGCGGCGCAATGGTAGCACTCGCGGTTGTTTTCCCAGACGAGCTTCCAGTTGCCCTTTTCGACGATCGTGCTCTCGAAGGCGACCTTGGTGTTTTCCAGACGATGCGGGGCGAGATAGCGCGTCACCATCTCGCGCACGGGCTCGAAGCTCATCGGCTCATCGGCGAGCGACAGGAAGATATAGCCGGCGACACTCTGGCAGGCGATCGGCTTCAGGCCATGGGCAGCCTTGTCGAAGTCCTCGCCCATCTGCCGGGCGAAGATCAGCGAGCCATCCAGCTCGTAGGTCCACTGGTGGTAGGGGCAGACGAGCTTGGCCGAAGCGCCCTTGGCGCCGCTGCAGACGCGCGAGCCGCGATGGCGGCAGGAATTGTGCAGCGCCCGGATGGTGCCCTGGCGGTCCCGCGTCACGACGACCGGATAATCGCCGACCTGCAGGGTGAAGTAATTGCCGGCGCGCGGGATCTCGCAATCATGGCCGACGAACAGCCAGTCCTTGTACCAGATCTCCTGCAGGTCGAGCTTGTAGAGCTCGGGATCGGTGTAGAAGGCCTGCTCCAGGCTGTGATCGACACGCCGGTTGGCAAGCTTGCGGAGCACTTCGCTGGTCAGGTCCATCGGCCTCGTCCTTGGTCCGCGGGTCGCTTGAGCGCAGGCACGGGCGCGCACCCCGCGGCGGCGCAGGGGCTCCGGCCGGCGCTGATCGGCGCGGCGTCATTGCAAGAAAACAGTGTCCCGGGGGTCTCCGCGCCCGCCCGGCCGCCACAGCGGCCGCACCGGCCAGAGCGACTGCGGCAGCAGGCCCCGATGCGCTGCACCATAGACGCGGAGCGGGGCGCCGGAGACGCCAGATCGCGACACGGCCTGAGGTTTTGGCGACAAGCCACAGGCAGCGCCGGCAGAGGCGTGCGGCGGGCATTCGGGTAGTGAAAACAGGGCGATGCGCAAAAACGCGGCAACTGTCCTTTTTTCGTTCAGGCGCGGGCGGCGTCGCCCCGGGACAGCATGTTTGCGACATCGGGTTCGCGCGCAAGCCCGGCCGCAGCGCAAGCTTCGCACCATGGGCGGCCGATAGGTCTCTACACGCGGAAGCAGGAGGGACGCGTCACCACGATGCGGCACTGCTTTCAAGGCCTTGCAGCCCCGTCCCTTTTGCAACGGATGAGAGCCATGTCGAAGCTGAGATATTTCGCCGCCGGACCGGAAAAGAAAGACACGGGCTTGAAGGCTGCGATCTATGTCGACTTCCTGCGCACGGGGCGCATCAGCCGGCCATCCAACGAGAACCGCCAGCCCAAGCGCTATCTGTCCTATGACGAAGTGGCCGCCCGCACGGGCCGGAAGCTCGAGGCGGCCGGCACGCAGGCCTATGAGAAGATCAACGGCTTCCACGCCTCGATCCGCTTTCCGAAGATGATCTTTCACCGCACGATCGAGGGGAGCCCGCATCTCGGCTATTGCCATGTGACGGCGGCGCGCACCAAATTCGCCGAGTTCGACGAGGTGCGCTGGTCCTTCTACATGGCCAATTTCTATTCCGAGATCGGCAAGGACGGCGCCTTCTTCGACGATGTGAAGCGCGGCTATTCGCGCATGTATTTCGCCGTTGCCACCGATGTCGACAAGGAGGCCGGCAAGCTCGTCATCAACCGCACGATCCGCGATGGCGGGCTCCTGTTCCGCACGCAGGACCCGAAGACGGCGCTGAAGAACGTGCTGATGCTCGGCGCCAAGAACGACGCCTTGCGCGCGATCATCAAGGCGCTCTAGCCCGCGCCAGAAAATCGTTCAGTTTCGCACCCCGATCCGCTAAGAGGCGGACAAAGGAAGGTGCGAGATGACGAAGGACGGCGCGCCGCGGGAGGCACCGCGGCTTTTGGCGGAAACGGTGGATGCGCTGGCCGCACCGGATGCAGCGCTGGCCCGCGCGGTCGCGGTGCTCGCCGAGGGACTGCCGGTCGCGATCCCGACCGAAACCGTCTATGGTCTCGCCGCAGACGCCACCCGCGCCGAGGCGATCGCCCGGATCTACGAGGTCAAGGGCCGCCCGCGCTTCAATCCGCTGATCTCGCATGTAAGCAGCATGGCGATGGCGGAGCGCCACGGTGTCTTCGATCCCCTCTCCCGCGCTCTTGCCGAGGCCTTCTGGCCGGGGCCGCTGACACTCGTCCTGCCGCGGGCCGACACCAGCACGGTGCATGATCTGGCCACGGCCGGCCTGTCGACCCTGGGGCTGCGCATGCCGGACGGCATTGCCCGCGCCATCATCGACGGCGTCGGCCGCCCCCTGGCCGCGCCCAGCGCCAACACGTCCGGCGGCGTCAGCCCGACGGAAGCCGGCCATGTGGCCGCCGATCTCGGCCGTCGCATCCCCCTGATCGTCGATGCAGGCCCCTGCGCAGTCGGACTCGAATCGACCATCGTCAAGGTGGAGGGCGATGCGATCCGGCTCCTGCGGCCCGGCGGGCTGGAGGCGGCGGCGATCGAGGCCGTGGCCGGCCGCCCGCTGCAGCGCCCCGCCCAGGCGGGTGCCGCCATCGAAGCGCCGGGCATGCTGGCCTCGCATTACGCGCCCGACGCCACGCTGCGGCTCGATGCCGAGGATGTCCGGCCGGGCGAGGCGCTGATCCGCTTTGGCGGCAGGCGGCTTCCCGGCGAAGCGCAGGCGCGGCTGGTGCTCGACCTCAGCCCGGCCGGCAGCCTGCGCGAAGCGGCCGCCCATCTCTTTGCCTACCTCAAGCGCGCCGATGCGAGCGGAGCCGGGCGCATCGCCGTCGGCCCCATTCCGCAGGATGGCCTGGGCGAGGCGATCCGCGACCGGCTGAAGCGCGCCGCCGCGCCCCGCCCCTGACCAGGCCCTCAGCGAAAGCCTTTGCCATGACCAGCACCATCCCCTCCCCCGACCTGATCGACCGCTTCATCGCCCTCGTGGGCGCGGACCATGCCGTGGCCGGGCAGGACGCCGGGCGGCGCTACCTCGCCGATACGCGCGGTCTCTATTATGGCAGCACGCCTGTGGTGCTGAAGCCGGACAGCGTCGAGGAGGTCTCCGCCATCCTGCGCCTCGCCAGCGAAACGGGCGTCGCGATCGTGCCGCAGGGCGGCAATACCGGCCATGTGGCGGGGCAGATCCCGCGAGAGGGCCGCGCCGACATCGTGCTGTCCCTGGAACGGATGACGCGCATTCGCGACGTCGATCCGGTCGGCAACGTGCTGGTGGCCGAAGCCGGCTGCATCCTTGCCGACATCCAGGCGGCGGCGGAGGCAGCCGGGCGGCTTTTTCCCCTCTCGCTCGGCTCGGAAGGATCCTGCCGGATCGGCGGCAATCTTTCCACCAATGCGGGGGGAACAGCGGTGCTCGCCTATGGCAATATGCGCCAGCTCTGCCTCGGCCTTGAGGTCGTCCTGCCGACGGGCGAGATCTGGAACGGCCTGCGGCGGCTGAAGAAGGACAATACCGGCTTCGATCTGCGCGATCTCTTCATTGGTGCGGAGGGGACGCTCGGGGTCATCACCGCCGCGGTGCTGAAGCTCTTTCCCCGCCCGCTCGGCCACCAGGTGGCCTTCGCAGGCGTGAAAAGCGTCGAGGATGCGCTGACGCTGTTCGAGCGGGCGGCGACCCGCTGCGGCCCGGCGCTGACCGGCTTCGAACTGATGCCGCGCATCGGGGTCGAATTCACCGCCCGCCATATTCCGGGCGTGCGCGACCCGATGGACACGGTTCATCCCTGGTATACGCTGATCGACATCTCGACCGCCGACAGCGCGGAGGGGGCCGAGCGGCTGATGCAGGATCTCTTGGAGCAGGCGATCGCCGATGGCCTCGTCGAAAACGCCGTGCTGGCGGCCAGCGAGACGCAGCGCAAGGCGCTCTGGCACATGCGCGAGAGCATGTCGCCCGCACAGAAGCCGGAAGGCGGCTCGATCAAGCACGATATCTCGGTGCCCGTGGCCGCCATCCCCGCCTTCATGGCGCAGGCGGATGCGGCGGTGCTGGCGGCGATTCCCGGCGCCCGGCTCTGCTCCTTCGGCCATATGGGCGACGGCAACATCCACTACAACATTTCGCAACCCGTCGGCGCGGACACGCAGGCCTTTCTCGACCGGTGGCGCGAGATCAACGATCTCGTCCACGGCATCGCGCTTGCGCATGGCGGCTCGATCTCAGCGGAACATGGGATCGGCCAGCTCAAACGCGACGAACTCGCCGCCATCCGAAGCCCGATCGAAATCGACCTCATGCACCGCATCAAGTCCGCCTTCGACCCGGCGGGCATCATGAACCCGGACAAGGTGCTGCGGGCGGCAGAATAAACTCCCGGCCCGACGCTTGTCTGTCAGGCCAGAACGTTAGAAAACCTTGATGGACGGAGTTCGGCGGGGTCACGGCGGCAATGGTCAAGCGCAAGGTCACCTATGTGAACGGCGCAGCGCTGGAGTCGCTCAAGGATCTGCCACGCGAGATCCAGCTCCAATTCGCTACCGACCTGCAGCGTGTCCAGCACGGGCAAACGCCGCTCTCCGATTTCAAGATTCTGAAAGGCCTTGGTGCCGGGATTGTCGAGCTCATCGAGAACGGTGGGCGAGGACCAGGATACAGGCTGGTCTACTGCGCCAAATACAAGGACACGGTCTTCGTTCTCCATGCATTCGCCAAAACGACGAATGGTGTCGACCGCGCTGCCATGGAGACGGTGAAAGGTCGGATCAAGCTGATGAAGGCGATGATCGGGGACGCTTGAACCCCGCAAAAGGTCCCCGCCTCGCGTGTCAGGCCGCCGGATATGTTTCGACGACGCAAAGAAATTGCGAGCCGCTGAACGAGGGCCGCAGCCTCACGCCCAAGCGACTGAGGAAACCGATCAGCCGATCCGCAGAAAACAAGTGAACCTTTCCCCGCATCAGCTCACTGACACGGGGTTGTGGAATACCAAGAACCGCACCGATCTCCGCCTGACTCCAGCCTCGCTCCCGGCAGCACTCCACCAGCGCGGAGATCAGATCGGCGCGAAAACTCAGGTCGGCAGCCTCATCGACATCATCGACCAGCGATTCGAAGACGTTGTCATATATGAGCGTCTCACTCATCCCGATGTCCTTATACATATTTCTGTATGTATTGCGGATCGCGCGCCGAATCAAGCGCAGCACCCCCGGATGCTCGTCCTACCCCCCCTTGCGCAGGCTCATCAGCGTGTAGAGCGCATCCGCGCTGATGCCGCCGCCCTGGCCGGAGAGGATGAGGCCGGCGGCGGAGGTGTCGACATTGTTGTCGACATCGTAGAGCGCAGTGAAGCGCTTGAGCAGTTTCTCGACCTCGGCCGGATCCTGCAGCGTTTTGATGTCCATCACGCGGTTGATATAGGCATATTGCTTGTCGATGTCAGCGCTCGACAGGCCTTCCGGGATCTGGAAGGCGGTGCGCACCACCTGCATGAGGGCGGTATCGGCCAGCAGATCGTAGGCCGAGCCGATGTCGGATGCCTTGCGGCGGAAATAGAGTGCCAGGCGGACGCCTGCATTGTCCTCGCCCTGCGTCTCTTCGAGCGTCTGATTGTAGTAGAGCTCTTCGGTTTCCAGCTTGCCGCGCCGGGTCTGAATGCCGAGGCTGTCCTGGCGGGCGACCTTGCCGTTCTTGTCGAAATTGAAGGAGGCGACGATCTCGCGGAAGCGGGGGTCAGCCTCCGTGTTCACATAGCTCTTCGGATCCTCGAGATCGGACTTGAAGATCTTCTTCAGCTGGTCGTCCGTCACCGAGTCCGGATCGATATGGTTGGCGACAAGCACGAACTCGACCAGCCGCTTGTTTTTCAGGAAGCTGTCGAGCGAGCCGATCTTTTCCATCTGCGCATTGTAGTAGCTCGCCTCTTCCTTCGCCTTCTTCTTCTCATCCTCGGTGCCGAACTGCGACTTGTTGATGACGTAGTTCTTGGCGGTCAGCATGATTTCGGACTGCGATTGCGGCAGGACCGGCGGGCCGATCGTTCCATCGGCCTTGAAGTTGAAGGCCTTCACCATGTCGGTGTAGCGGCTGTCCTTCAGCGAATTGGCGTAGCTCTTCGGATCGGCGAGGTCGCTGGTCAGCACCTGTTTGAGCTTGCGGCGACTGTCACCCGCGTCCTGCAGGTCGAAGGCGTTCAGCACCAACCGCATCATCTTCATGTCGTCCAGCAGGTCGTCGACCGAACTGACCGTACCGATCAGCTGCTTGAACTGTTTGACGAGCGTTTCGTCGGCCGCGTCGTCGGCATCGTTGTAGCGCGACATATAGACATCGCCCGTCGTCCCCGTCTGCGTCGCCGTCTGGATCGGGGTGCCGGTGTTGAGCGTCCCGGAGGAATTAAAATTGAAGGCCTTGGCGAGCTCCTTGTAGTTCGCGTTGAACTCGCCGCCATTCTTGTTGGCGTAGCTGTTCGCGTCGTTCGGATCGCTCTTCAGGATCTTGTCGAGCGTGTCCGTCGCCGTCGACTTCGGCAGGCCGAAAGCGGTGATGATGAAGGAGCGCATGCGGCTGTTGGCCAGGAGATCGGTCGTGGTCGTGAAGGTCCCGACATGCGCTTCGAAATAGGAGCGGTTGATCAGCGCGGCCGAGGCCGTGACGCGCGGCTGCGAAAGAATATAGGCCTCGTTCAGGCTGGCCTTGTTGCTGGCATCCATGGCCATCTTGCCCGAGACGACCTTCCCGTCGGTTCCGAAATTGAAGACCGCGGCGAGCGGCTTGTAGTCCGGAACGCTGTCGATCTGTGCCTGGTAGCCGGCGATCGCAATCGACGCAGCGCTGTTCGGGTTCTTCAGATCCTCCGGCTTAGCTGACGCCTTGATCGCATCGATCTTGGCCTGGAAACCGGCCTTGTAGTCATTGGTGACCGTGTTGGCGTAGCTTTGCGGATCGTTGAGGTCGCTCGTCACCACCGCCTTGAAGTGCTGGTAGGACATGCTGGTGTCGTAGCGCAGACTGGTCAGCACATAGGTGCGCAGGCGCTCGTTGCCCCAGAGATCGTCGACGCTCTTCACCAGGTCCATCGCGGCATTGAAATAGCTCGTATCGGCCTTGACCCGGTCGTCCAGGCGCGCGCTCGTCTGGTTGTAAAGGCCGATGACCGCATCTTCCTGGGCGGTGGTCTGCACCACGGCCTTGCCCTGCGAGAAGCTGTAGGCCATCGCGAAGTTGCGGTAGCGCTCGTCGGTCAGGCGGTTGGCATAGCTGTTGTCGTCGTTGAGATCGCTTTCCAGCACCTTCTTCATGAAGGCCTTGGCATAGGTCATGTCCTCAAGACCATGCGCCTTCATGGCATAGGAGTAGAGACGGTAGTCGTCGAGGAACTCGTCGATCGTCGTGACCTTGCCGATGTTCTCCTTGTAGTAGGCCGTATCGCGGGCAACCTGCGTCTGCTCCGCGGTGCGGTTCAGGCTGGTCTTCATGTCCCGTGTCAGGAGATTGTACTGGAGATAGGTCGAGACCATGTGCCGCTCCGGTGCGCAGGCCAGCCCGGGAACCGGGCGGCGTGAAGGGGTGGTGGCGAGAAGAAACTGCGTCAGCGTCTCATGGCGGCGCTTGCCCGCCCGTGCGCGCGACCTTGGCAATGCGGGCTTGCGCGAGCCTTTAGCGCCGAGACGTCGCCAGCCTTCATTCCTTCTAAACCCTGTGGCGTGCCATTTTGCTAACCATCGGAAAGCGCGAAGTTTTTTAACCGCGATTTTTAAGCTGCGACAAAGACCCCCGGCGTAGTCTCACCCTCACAGAAGGCGAATGCCTCGCGAAGAAGACCGGAAAACCGGCTCTCAAGGAAAACAAGGGCGAATGACATGTTGAAGACCGTTTCCCAACCCGCCTGGGCCGAAACCACGCTCAGACTCGATCCGAAACGCTTCCCGCAGCAGGCAAGCTTCGTCCCCGCCGGGACGATAAGCGATGTCAGCATCAGCCTGGACGAGCGCGGTGCGGTGATGCGCAAGATCCTGCCCACCAGCGGCCTGCCGTTGTCCATCGCCCTTCCGGCCCGCGCCTTCCGCGGCGTGGCCGCCCGTGCCATCGACCACGGCGACGGCGAGGTGACCGTGACGCTCGAGCTGCACCATGACGACATCGAGCTCTGCATTCCGCTGCTCGTTGCCCATGACCTCTCCGACATCGCCGCCGACTGGCGTGCCTGGTCGGAAGCCTACAAGATCCCGATGCTGATGATCGAGGCCGATGGCGTGGCCCGCCCGCTCGAGGAGCATCTGGGCGAGGTCAAGACCCGCCAGATCACGCCGCGCCGGCGCCACCAGTTGCACCGCCGCCGTCCGCGCTTTCTCATGCGCCGCGCCACGACCAGCCTCGGCGTCGCCATGAAGATCGACGGCTGCGAGATCATCGCCCGCCGCTGAACGCCTTCATCCTCTCCAGTGCAAAAGGCCGGCCGTCCCTGCGGTCGGTTTTTTGTTTGCGCTGTTTCCTGAGGAACGCCGAGCACGCTTCCGCCATGCGAGATCGCCTGCGTCATCAACGACCGGGAAACGCCGCATGCTCGCCTTCGCCATCTTCGCCGTTCTTCAGGCGCTGCTCGCCCTCACCCGGCGTGGCCGAAGACGCTGAGCCGCGCCGCCGTCTCTAAAGCAGGGCGACGGCGAGATCGGCGAGAAGGCCGAGAAACAGGATCAGCCCGATCGTGCCGTTCATGCGGAACAGCGCCAGGCATTGGGCCTGGTCGTGAATGTCGAGCACGAGGATCTGCCAGCCTAGAAGGAGAAGCGCGAGCAGCAGGGCCAGGAAGGCGAGCAGGCCGGCGCCGGCCAGGAGGAAGGACGACGCCAGCAGGAGAACCGTCAGCCCGTAGAGCGCGATCAGCCACGGGCGCGGATTTTCGCCGAAGCGACGCGCCGTGGAGCGCACGCCGACCAGCGCATCGTCCTCGCGGTCCTGATAGGCGTAGATCGTGTCATAGCCGACGGTCCAGGCAATGGCCGCGAGATAGAGCACCAGCGGCGCCGCCGAAAGCCTCCCGAACTCTGCGGCCCATCCCATGATCGCGCCCCATGAAAAGGCAAGACCGAGAAAGAACTGCGGCCAGTCGGTGAAGCGCTTGGCGAAGGGGTAGATGGCGACGAACCCGAGCGAGGCGATGCCGAGGAGAATGGCGACGCCGTTGAACTGCAGGAGCACGACGAGGCCGACCAGCGCCTGGGCGACCATGAACAGCTTTGCCGCCCGCCGCGAGACGCGCCCCGAGGGCAGCGGGCGCGAGCGCGTGCGCGCCACCGCCTCGTCGATCCTGTGGTCGACGATGTCGTTATAGGTGCAGCCTGCGCCGCGCATGGCAACGGAGCCGATGAAGAACAGGAGGAGATGGCCGATGAAGCGCGCTGGCGAGAGCGAGCCCTGCCCGGCCGCCGCAATCGCTGCAAGCGTTGCCGACCAGAAGCAGGGCCACATGAGCAGCTGCCAGCCGATCGGCCGGTCCCACCGCGCCAATTGGGCATAGGGCCAGAGGCCGCGCGGCAGGGCGCGATAGACCCAGTTCTGCGAAGGCGCGTCCGAAACGCGCCCGGTGTCGGTGTCGGGAATCTGCATGACCTTCTGTGCCGCGCCGCCGCGACCCGGTCAAGCGGATCGCAGGCCGGCCGTCCGGCCGCGCGATGGCTCATTTTACGCGAGGCACCACAACTTCCTGCATCATCAGGTAGAAAATCGTCAAGATTTGTATCGTAAACTCCCACTAACAAAGCGGGAGATCATGCCGATGTGTCTTCTGAAGATGAGCGCCCTTCTGGCGGCCTTTCTCTGTGGTGCAGGGACTGCGGCCGAGGCGCGGCCGCTTAATCTCCTGATCTGGGAAAGCTATATCGACCCGGCGATCCTCGCCGATTTCACCGCCGAGACCGGCATCGCCGTCAACCAGGTCCTGTACGACAGCGGCGATGCGCGCGACGAGATCATGGCCGATCCGCGCAGCAATATCGACGTCTCGGTCGTGGGAGAGAACGCGGCCGCGCTGTTCGGCACGCGCGGTGTGCTGGCGCCGATCGATACGGCGGCAATTCCCTCGCTTTCCGATTACGACACGCGCTGGAGCGCGCGCTGCGCCGGCTACGGCGTGCCCTATCTCTGGGGCACGATGGGCATCCTCTATCGCACGGACAAGGTGACGACGGCTCCCACCTCCTGGAACGACCTGATGAAGCCGGCAGAGAGCCTGCGCCGGCACATCGCCATGTATGACGACCACAACGAGGCCTTCATCGCGCCGCTGGTGCTGCTCGGCAAATCGATCAACGCCAATGATACGGAAAGCCTGAAGGCCGCCTTCGCGCTGATGAAGGCACAGGCCCCCTACGTGCTGACCTACGACTATGTGGTGACGGCCGTCCAGGACCCGGCGATCGGCAAGGAGATCTATATGGCACTCGGCTATAGCGGCGATCAGCGGGCCTTGAACGAGAAGGTGGGGAAGAGCGACCTCTGGCGCTACGCCGTGCCGAAGGAAGGCACCCTGTCCTGGCTCGACTGCATCTCGGTCATGGCGGCCTCGCCGCAGAAGGCCGTTGCGCTGGCGCTGGTCGAGCATATCGTCTCGGCCAGGAATGCCGCGCGCAACGCGCAGACGCTCGACATGCCGACCGCAAGCCTCAAGGCCCTGCCGCTCATTCCGCCGGCCATGCGACAGGATGCCTCCGTCTACATTCCGGACGCCGTGCTCTCGCGCAGCCAGTACCAGATCCCGCTGTCCGTCCAGTCGGTGCAGACGCGCCGGCGGATCATCTCATCCATGGCGAACTATCAGTGACCCTCGCTCATCGCGCCACCTTCCTCATCCTGCCGATCGTCATCGCCGGCTATGTGACGGCCGCAGCGCTCGTCTATTGGGCGCAGAGCGGCGCCATGCTTTCGCTGGAGCGTGCCCGGCTTTCCCAGCAGCTGGCGCATACCGAATCTCTGTTTCGCGCGGATGTGGCGCAAGCGCGCGGCTTCCTCTTCTCCCTGCTCGAAGGCGATGCGATCCGCAGCTTCATGCAGGAGACCGACGAGACCTACCGCTACAACGCGTTGTCGCTGCGCCTGCAGCAATCGATCCGCTCGCTGTCCGACGATCCGGCCAAGTTCATCTCCTTCTCGATCACCGGCCCCGACCGCTCCACCCGCTACTATTTCGAAAACAGCGCCGATCCCTTTGCGGAGATCAGCAGCGCGCAGACAGCGCTTGCCGGGCGCCTGATCGCCGGTACGCAGCTGCACGACTGGAGCTACCTCTATGACGGGACCGAGCGGCCGCTCATCGTGCAGTCGGAGTTCATCGATCCCGTCACGCTCAACCGCGCGCTGACCGCCAACAAGGAGCGCGCCCTCCTGCTGCAGGTGGCGATCCAGCCGGATCAGTTCATCGGCATGAAGAACGCACTGCAGGCCGAATATGGAACCGAGGCGACCATCACCTCCCGGCCGGTGGAGGAGGATGCGCGGGTTGCCGCCAGCGTCCGGCTGGCCCCCTCGCTGTTCCTGACGCTTACCGTTCCGCAGGCTCATGTGTCCGCAAGCCTGCTGCAGCTGAAGATCCTGCTGTCGATCGGCACGCTGGCCATGAGCGTGCTGACCATCGTGACGATGACGACGCTGATCCGCCGCTTCATCTGCGACCCGATCGCCGTCCTTGACCGCAACGTGACGGCAGTCATGACTGGCAGGGCCAGCCGGATCGCTCCCGAGATCACCGACGGCGAAATCGGGCGGCTCTCCGCCAATATCGAAACCCTGCATGATCAGTCGATGCGGGCTCTGGACCTGGTGCGCACCGCGTCCTGGGCCGACCCGCTGACCGGCCTTGCCAACCGTGCCCGCTTCCAGGCGCTTGCCACCGATGCGCTCGCCGGTGCGGCGCGCGAGGGGCAACAGGTGGCGCTGCTCTTCCTCGACATCGACAACTTCAAGTTCGTCAACGACAAGCATGGCCATGTTGTGGGCGACGAACTGCTGCAGGCTCTCGCCAGCCGCCTGCGTGCCTGCGTGACCCATGCAACCGAAGCCGATGCCCTTCCACCCGCGGTTCTCGCCCGCCTGTCCGGCGATGAGTTCGCCGTGCTGCTGACCGTCCCGAAGGACCATGGCGCCGTCGACAGGATCGCCGACGCCATCCTGTCGCTCTTTGAGGGCGGCTTCGCGGTGGCGGGCACCGCCTATCCGGTGACGGCGAGCATCGGGGTGGCGCTCTTCCCAGACGACGCCGCCGACGAGGTGACGCTGGTCATCAATGCCGATGCTGCCATGTATCAGGCAAAGACCGAGGGGAAGAACCGCGTCTCTCGCTTCTCCCGGACCCTGAAGGCTCGGCGCGACCGGCTACGTCAGATCCAGGACGAGCTGCGCAGTCTTGATCCGGATGAGGAGTTCCACCTGGTCTATATGCCGATCGTCGATCGCCGCGGCCGGGTGACCGGCTGCGAGGCGCTGCTGCGCTGGGCCTCGCCGACGCTTGGTCGGATCGGTCCGGACGAGTTCGTGCCGATCGCCGAGAGCTCGGGCCTGTTCGGCAAGATCGATTGGTGGGTGGTGCGCCGCGCCATGAGCGACTACCGCCGGCTGGAAGCGATGTTCGGGCAGGATACGGTTCTGGCGATCAACGTCTCGTCGGCGGAGCTGCATTCGCGCGCGATCGGCCAGCATCTCAGCGACCAGTCCGATAGGCTGGGGCTTAAACCCGGCGCGATCGAGATCGAGCTGACGGAAACCTATGCGGTCGAGGCCGGCGCTGCCCTGCGCGATGCGATCAACGGTCTGCGCGCCCGCGGCTTCCGCCTGTCGATCGACGATTTCGGCGCCGGCTACACCTCCGTGCAGCAACTGATCGAATATCCCGCCGATACCTTGAAGCTCGACCGGGGCATGGTGGACGTGATGGCCAAGCCGCAGATGCTGCCCGCGCTGCAGGCGATGATCGCGCTGTGCCATGCGCGCGGCATGTCGGTGGTGGCGGAGGGTGTGGAGACGCAGGAGACGATGGACCTGCTGATCACCGCCGGCTGCGATCTGTTCCAGGGCTATCTGATCTCGCGCCCCCTCCCCCTCGAGGAGCTCGGCCTCTGGGCCCTGCAGCGCCTGGCGGAGACGAAGGCCGAGGCGCGGCAGGCTCTTCCCGGCCCGGCAGCCCGGCGCCCCTGACCGGCGGACGCGTCACTTGGTCCAGTCCGGGCGCCCCCATTCCAGCCGGCCGTGCCGCGAAAGGCTACAGAGCCGCGCAAAGGCCAGGAGAAACGACACGGCCTGGATGAAGCCCGAGACGATCGGCTCGATCAGGACAGGGAGCCAATCGGACGGCGGCAGGCCGAGCAGGAGGGTGGCGAGCAGACGCTGGCCGTAGACCAGACCGGTCGAGATCAGGAAGGCTGCCGGCAGGGTCAAGTGAAAGACCGGCGTCGTCCCCGCCAAGACGAGCAGCAACAGCGCCAGCGGCATCAGAACCGGGGCGACCGTCGACAAGGCGAAGTTCGGAAGGGTGAGCCACCGGAAGCGCCACGCCCCTTGGCTCTGCAGGGTGTGGAGAAGGCAGCATTGCAGATGGCCGAGCGTCCACCGGCATCGCTGCCGCAGAAGGCTCCTGATCGTGGATGGCGCGATCGTCCGCGCGCGGGCAGCGGGACACAGGACCAGATGGCGTGCTTTGGCCATCATCTGAAGCGTCAGATCCGCATCTTCGGTCGAGGTGCGGGCACTGAACGGACCTGTGGGCAGTGCCGACGCCCGGAACAGAGTGGCGGCGCCAGGCATGACGGAGATCGAGCCCATCCAGGATTGCGCCGCGCGCTCGAAATTCATCGTCGTCGCATACTCGATGAATTGCAGCCGCGCGAGCCAGCCGGCTTGATCGCGATCGACGTCGATCCAGAAAGAGACCGCATCCGCCCCGCTCTCTTCCGCCAGAGCCAGCGCCGCAGAGACCGAGGCGCGATCCGTGACCGTGTCTGCGTCGACCGTCAGGAGAAAGGACTCGCTCAGCGCCCTCACCCCGGCATTCAGGGCCGCTGCCTTGCCACGGTTCTGCGGCAGGCGCATGAGCCGCATGGCGGGATCGTGCATCGCCGCCTCTGCGCGCGCCGCGGTCTGGTCGCGCGAGCCGTCATCGATGACCAGCAGCCGACACCCGGCGCCGAGCGCGGCACCAAGGCGCGACACCGTCTTTTCGATGGACCGCTCCTCATTATAGGCGGGGACGATCGCGCCCATCCGCCCCGCAACCGCCGCATCTTCCCAACCCGCGACCGTGCCGCCGCGCGGTCGCGCGAGAAAGAGGCAGCCAAGCACCGTGGCGGCAAGGGAGCGCCCCCACAGGGCGATCAGGCACAGGTCCGCGGCACCGCCGCAGAGCAGTGAAGCCAGGGTCATGAGAGCGATCCTCAGCAGGACTCCGCCGCGAAGCATTGGCGAAGAACAAGACACATCTCCGCCGCACCCCGCCTCGGGACGTAGCAGTTTCTGGATGGAATCATCGTTACAACCCGCCGTATATTCAGGGTTGTCGAAGACAAAAAGTCTGTTTTACATGCTGATCAATTCAATTAATTCTTCATAGATCAAGATTTACTTATATAAATTCCTGGAGTGTCGTCAAGTTCACAGACTCCTCTTTTCGAGGTGGGCCGTTTTCTTTTTGCAATGCGGGTCCATCCGCGTCGAGCGGCAGGCGGCTGCGCGACCGCAGTGCCTTGAGGTACGCGTCCTCGCCCGTCCCAGCCGCATTTCGGCTTGACCCTGTGCCTCCCTCGCTCTAGGCGCTCAGCAGCAGCTTTTCCGGGGGTCGGCGATGAAGGTTCTTTTGATTGGATCGGGTGGACGCGAGCACGCCTTGGCTTGGAAGATCGCCCAGTCGCCCCAGCTCACCCGCCTGTACGTTGCACCGGGCAATCCCGGCATGGCCGATGTCGCCGAGTTGGTGGCGCTCGACAGCACCGACCATGCGGCGGTTGTAACCTTCTGCCGCGAGACGGGGATCGAGTTCGTGGTCGTCGGCCCCGAGGCGCCGCTGGTCGCCGGGCTGGCGGATGATCTGCGCGCGGCCGGCCTCGCCGTTTTCGGTCCCTCCGCCGCCGCTGCCCAGTTGGAAGGATCGAAAGGCTTTACCAAGGATCTCTGCGCCCGCCACGGCATCCCGACCGGCGCCTATCGCCGCTTTACGACGGAAGCGCCGGCGCTTGCCTATCTTGCCGAGGTCGGCGCGCCGATCGTCGTCAAGGCGGACGGGCTGGCGGCCGGCAAGGGCGTCACCGTGGCGATGACGCGCGAGGAGGCCGAGGCAGCCGTGCGCGACTGCTTCTCCGGCTCCTTCGGCGCTGCCGGCGCGGAGGTGGTGATCGAGGCGTTTCTCGACGGCGAGGAGGCGAGCTTCTTCTGCCTCTGCGACGGCCGGACGGCGCTGGCCCTCGGTTCGGCGCAGGACCACAAGCGGGTCGGAGACGGCGATACCGGCCCGAACACGGGTGGCATGGGCGCCTATTCCCCCGCGCCGGTGATGAGCGAGGCGATGGTGGCGCGGACGATGGACGAGATCATTCTCCCCACCATCCGCGGCATGGCCGCCGACGGCCACCCCTTCACCGGCGTGCTCTTTGCCGGGCTGATGATCACGGCCAAGGGCCCTGAACTGATCGAATACAATGTCCGCTTCGGCGACCCGGAATGCCAGGTGCTGATGATGCGCCTGGACAGCGATCTGCTGCCCATCCTGCTTGCCGCCGCCACCGGAAGGCTCGATCAGGTGGAGGCGGTCTGGCGCGACGAGACCGCCCTGACGGTGGTCCTCGCTTCGAAGGGCTATCCCGGTGCCTATGCCAAGTCGACGCCGATCCGCGCGCTTCCCGCCAACGACACGACCACCCGCGTCTTCCAGGCGGGAACGGCCTTGGAGGAAGATCAACTCGTTGCGGTCGGCGGACGGGTTCTCAATGTCACCGCCATCGGTCCCGATGTCGCCACGGCGCGCGCGCGGGCTTACGAGGCGGTGGACAAGGTCGACTGGGAAAACGGGTTCTGCCGGCGGGATATCGGCTGGCGGGCGCTCACCCGCGGCTGACACGCTTCAGTCAATATTTACCCTTTCTCCTGACGGCTCGGTAAGAGCGCCTTGATAGAGTCCGGTCGATGAGCGCTGGGCTTTTTCCGTCCGGCGCGGGACCGGGCCTGCGGCACACTCGCCTTGCGCCCGTTGCGTGAGGAGACAGACAATGCGCAGCTCGGCGTTTCCCCTTCTCGGCATCCTGCTCGCCGCTCCGGCAGCCGCTTCGTCGATCGAAGTGCCGAAGGAGATCGGCGATGCGAACAGCATCACGGTGCTGGCCTGCACCGCCTGCCCGCCGCTGATCGAGACGCAGCGCAGAACCTATGTGGTTCCCGAAATCGCCCCGAACACCGACCGGACGGAGGTCAAGGACATTGGCGGGCGCATGAAGATCGTTCGGACCGAGGCCTGGCTCGGCGGCTCTCCCGTCCGCTTCGTGACGACACCGAGCGACTCACAGCTGGCCGCACTCAAAGCCCCTGCCTCGCTCGCCGGCCTGGACCAGATGCCGAATGCGGCCCTGCCCGCCACGACCGAAACCAAGGCGCAGACGGCGCAGGCCGCGCATGCCGACGGGCAGGACCGCATGACAACCGCAGCATTGGACGCAACGACCACCGGCCCCAAGGCCGCAGCGATGATCGAATCGCCGTCACGGAATTTTGATGGCAAAGCGTTCCAACTTCGGCTAGATTGATTTTTAACCTTCGGTCCCTGCCCTCGACGGCCACCCAGTAACGGCCGCATCGGGCATTCGCTGTAAAAGGCGAAGAATTGCGCCCCTGAGAGAAGCAGGGGCGCAATTTTTTTGTGCCTACGAAACGTCCTGCGGCCTGAAAGGACGATGCAGCGCGCTGCTGCGCCCCGTGCGCGTCAGGCCAGCCGCGCCCATGCCGCCGGCTCTCCCGGCACATGGAAGATGATCGAGATCGTCCGGCCGCTCGACAGTCTCTTCCAATATATTCGTTTTTTCTGATATGATAAGCCTGTCGTGGGGCGGAAGCAGATGCGCCGCGCCGGCCGGCGTCTCGGGGATGATCAGCCTCCCCGACCTCGGCGAGGGCTTTGCTCTCGATCCGGAGTGACGCGGATGGGATTCTTTCCAATCAGCATCACGCTGACGATCAGGAAAACCCGCACGGGCTGGTATCTCGCCGTGCGGGTAACAGTCCTGGTCTAAGCGAAGGGCAATCGGGGCGAGCACCCCGGTTGCCACTCTGGGAGCGTACATCGGCAAGCGGTAAAATTCAAGACGGGAGGCCGGAGAGCCCTTCGGCGCCGTCCCCCGCGCCCGGTTCTCCATCGATCTGCCGCGCCAGCCTGTCGATCTGCCGCGCCAGAATGTCGATCTGATGGTCGGCGAAGACCTCGATCCCGTGGCGGCGCAGGAGAGCTGCCGTCACACCCTCGCCGCTGCGCCTCAGGCCGGCAAACTGGCCATCATAGATCCGGGTCGAGCCGCAGGAGGGGCTGCCATCGATCAAGAGCGCGAACCGGCACCCGCTGCGTTGCGCCTCCGCCAGAGCATTCTGCGCAGCGCGCAGGAACAGGTCGGTGACGTCCCTGCCGCCCGCCTCGAAAACCTGCGCCGATTGGCGCAGCACATCGGCTCCGCTCGCCGCCGCGATCTCCGCCGGCGGGCGCGGCACCGGCATGCCGGCCGAGCATTCCGGACAGAAGGGCACCAGACGTCCCTCCTCCAGCCAGCGCGCCAGCAGCGGATGATCCAGCGGCTTGGCGCGCCCGTCATAGCGCACGGCCGCCCCCATCAGGCAGGCGCTGACGAGGATCCGGTCGCCGGCGCCCATCCGACCTTATCCGGAGATCTTGGAGAAGTCGGCGACGGTGCCGGTTGCCGTGCGGATGGCCGAGAGGAGCGCCAGGCGGTTCGCGCGGATGGCCGGGTTCTCGTCATTCACCAGGACGTCGGCGAAGAACTGATCGACCGGACCGCGCAGCGTCGACAGCGCCTCCATGGCCGAGCGGAAATCTTCCCTGGCAACGGCGTCCGCCGCAGCCTTGGACGCGGACTGCACGGCCTCATAGAGCGCGCGCTCCGCATCGAGCGTGAAGAGCGCCGGATCGATCGAGGCGGCGACGACGGTGCCCTTCTTCTCCTCGGCGCTCAGCAACTGCGTGGCGCGCTTGGTTCCGGCGAGCAGGTTCAGCCCCTCTTCGGCGGTGATGAAGGCGGTCAGCGCCTCGACACGGCGGGCCACCATCAACAGATCGTCCGCCCCCGGCGTCAGCACGGCGTCGATCAGATCATGCCGGGCGCCGAGCTCGCGCAGATAGACCTTCAGGCGGTCGTGGAAGAAGGCGAGCAGATCGGTATCGACGACGCTGGAGAGCGGCAGGCGGATGTTGCGCTCCAGAAGCATGCGCACGACGCCGAGCGCGGCGCGGCGCAGCGCATAAGGGTCCTTGGAGCCGGTCGGCTTCTCGTCGATCGACCAGAAGCCGGTCAGCGTGTCGAGCTTGTCGGCCAGCGCCACGGTCAGGCCGACCGCGTCCTGCGGCAGGCGGTCGGAGGGGCCGTTCGGCTTCCAGTGATCCTCGATGGCCGCGGCAACGCATGGATCTTCACCCTGGAGCAGCGCATATTTGCGGCCCATCAGCCCCTGCAGCTCGGGAAACTCGCCGACGGCCTCGGTGCGCAGATCCGCCTTGGCGAGCACGACGGCCCGGTCCACCAGCGCCGGATCGGCGCCGGTGATCGGCGCAAGGCGGGCGGCGAGCGTGCGAATGCGGGCGACGCGGGCGCCCTGCGTGCCGAGCTTGGCCTGGAAGGTGACGTTCAGCGTGTCGAGCTTGGCCATGCGCTGGTCGAGCGGCTTGGCGAGATCGAGGCCGAAGCGTTCGGCCGAAGGCTTCAACGTCTCGAGATCCGGCAGATTGCCCTGGTCGCGCGTCCAGAAGTGGCGGGCGTCGGACAGGCGGGCGCGTACCACCTTGCCATTGCCGTGGATGATCTCCGCGCCCCCGTCCTTCGCCTCGATGTTGGACACGAGGATGAAGCTGTTCGACAGCGCCTCCTCGCCCGCCTTGCGGGTGACGAAGCACTTCTGGTTGGTCTTGATGGTCAGGCGGATGATTTCGCCGGGAATGGCGAGGTAATCCTCCTCGAACCGGCCCATGAGCACGACCGGCCATTCGACGAGGCCGGAGACCTCCTCGAGCAGGCCTTCATCCTCCACCAGGTCGAGGCCGCTGGCAAAGGCCAGGTTGCGGGCATCCGTCTCGATAATCTGCTTGCGCCGCTCGGCATCGAGCACCACCTTGGCGCGCTCGAGCTTGTCCACATAATCGGCGAAGCGGCGCACGGTGATCTCCCCCGGCGCATGAAAGCGGTGGCCATAGGTGACATTGCCTGCGCGAATGCCATCGACCTCGAAATCGACGATCTGCGTTTCCTCGTTTTCCGGCCCGAAGGTGCAGAGAATGGACTGCAGCGGGCGCACCCAGCGCAGCGCGCCGGGGCGAGCCGAGGCCGCGCCCGAGCGCATGGGCTTCGGCCAGGGGAAGTTGCGGATGATGCCGGGCATCACCTCGGCGATGATTTCTTCCGCAGGCCGGCCCGGCTTCAGCAGATGGGCGACGTAGAACTCGCCTTTCTTCGGATCGCTGTGGACATGGGCCTCGCTGATCGAGGACAGCCCGGCCGACCGCAGGAAGCCTTCGATCGCCTTCTCGTTGGCATCGGTGCGCGGGCCCTTCTTCTCCTCGCGCTGATCGGCGGAGCGGGCCGTGACGCCGCGAATATCGAGCGTCAGGCGGCGCGGCGTCCAGTATTCGCGCGCGCCTTCATAGGTGAGGCCCGCCTCCACCATGGCATCCGTCAACAGCTTCCTCAAATCGCCGGCCGCCTTGCGCTGCAGGCGGGCGGGAATTTCCTCGGAGCGGAGTTCTAGCAGAAGATCGGGCATGGACGGGCTCGTGGCTGGACGACGGGCAGGCCCAGGCAGGGCCGGAGTGCCGTCGCTCTACCAAGCCGGCCGCCTCTTGTCACGCCAAAGCATGTGGAAAGGCGCGGGCCCTACCAGCCCCCGCCACCGCCGCCGCCGCCACCACCGCCGGAGAAGCCACCGCCCGTGGAAAAGCCGGAGGAGGAGCTCTTGGGCGGCGGCGGCAGGGAGGACTGCATGGTGCTGGCCATGGAGCCGGCAAAGCCACCCATCCGGTCTGCGAAGCCGCCGTCGAAGCCCTGCCCGTGATACCAGACCGGCGAATAGGCCGCCGCCCCAGCTGCAGCCGTCGCCAGCCAGGTCTCGAAGGTGCGCGACCAGGGCTCCTCCACGCCGAGCGCGACCGCATAAGGCAGCAGCGTCTCGTAATGACTTGGCGACATGCTGGGCGCGCCGGCCATGTTCATCCGCTCTGCCTCGGCCAGCGTCAGATATTGCCGGAGGCCGGCGATCTCGGTGGACAGCGTGGCGCCGAGCGGCGTCGGGGCGCCCATGAGGAAGTAGAACAGCCCGTTGACGAGCACGATGCCGCCGACGCAGACGAGCAAGGGCAGCTGGTGCGTTTCCACCGCTTCGAGGGCGATCATGGAAAACAGGCCGCCGAAAATGGTGAGCGCGACGAGGGCGAAGAAGGCCAGCACCACGACCGAAAGGATGCGCCGCGCCAGCCCCACCCGTCGGCGCACCGACTTGACGAGGCCGCCAAGCATGAGGGTGACGAAGCCGGCAGCAAAGACCGGGATGATGACGATGCCGATGCCTTCTTCGCTGAGATTGCCGAACAGCACGATCGCCGCGAGAATGGCGGCCGACAGCGCGACACCGAGGAGGATCAGCCCCCAGTTCGCGCTGTAATATTTGCCGCGATGTTCGCTCTCGATCGCCGCCCGGAAGGCCGTGCCGAGGCGCTGGACGGCCGGACCGTTGGCCCTGTCGATCACCAGCGTGCCACCGGCCCGGTCGATGGCGGACAGCAGACTCGTCTCGCCGACCGCGCTGCCGGCGTCGGCGGCGGTTCGCCTTGCCGCCCTCCATGGTCCGCCCTCCGGCACGCCGCTCTCGTTTGCGACCCGCTTCAGCGTCAGCGAGGATTTGAAATCCTCCAGCACCAGCCGGCCGGAGACGGCAAGATTGAGGGCGGCAGCGGAGAGCGCCGTCCAGCCGCCATCGGCAAAGCCGCGGTTGTCGACATAATTGACCAGCGCCGGAGAAAGCCCGGCCGGCGGCTCCCAGCGCGGCACGACGACGCCGCGCTGCGGATCGCGCCCCGCCCGGAACCAGACGAAGAGATAAGAGAGGCCGACGACCCCAAGCCCCGGCGCGGCGATCAGCAAAGCGAGATTGTCCCGCATCCACCAGAGCCGCTCCTGGCTCGCATCCGGCGCAGCGACGGCCCCCTTCGGCAGCTTGACGAGGATCGTCAGCCCCTCTTCGGCCGCAAGCAGGCGGGTGGTGCGGAACAGGGCGCCATCGGGGGTGGTTTCGCCTCGCGCGTCGCGCGCCATCGACCCGCGTGGTCCGGTGTAGGCGGCGAGCTCTTCCGCCCGGACGCCGTCTGGCACGGTCACGCGGGCCGAGGCCGTGTCGATCGGAAAGATCCAGCCATTGCCTGTGACGTTCCAGTAGAGCTCGTCATAGCTGTCGAAAAAGCGGATTTGCCGGTCGGTTTCGTAGGTCAGCTCGAACACGTGCTCGCCATGCGGCAGGATCACATCCTTTTCGCCGGTGTAGATCCGGATGCCGCCGTCGATCGTCTCCGTGCGATACGGCTCCTCCTTTCCATCGCGACGAACCGAAAGGAGCGTGAAGCCGACGCGATGCGTGCGCCCCTCCGCATCTTGCATCAGCAGCGGAAAGTCGCGATAGATGCCGCGCTGGATCCGCTCGCCCTCCACCGTCGCGCGGATGCGCTCGGTCACCGTCAGGCGACCGTCGGCCGAAAGCGCGATCGCCGCGTCATAGGCGCGGATGCGCTCCGCCGCCGCGGCGAGGCCGGCGGAGAGGAGGAGGAAGACAATGCCGAGACCTGCCAGGAACCGCGTCATGCACCCCTTCCCTCCGGAATTTGAAACCCGTGCTACGTTCAGTCCTTCACGGCCATGCCGACGCCGAGCGAGGCCAGCGCATCCCAATAGCCCGGATAGGTCTTGCCGACGCAATCCGGATCGCGAATGGTGATGCCGCCGATCTTCAGCCCCGCCAGCGCAAAGCTCATGGCGATGCGGTGATCGGCGAAGGTGTCGATCTCGGCCGGCAGAACCGCGCCGACAAGGGCAGGATCGGACGCGACCAGCAGATCGTCGCCCTCTTCGACCCCGAGCCCCGGCCGGATCGCCGTAAGCCCGGTCGAGAGCGCCCGCACCCGGTCGCATTCCTTGACGCGCAGATTGGCCAGCCCGGTAAAGCGCACCGGTGTCTCGTTGAAGGCGGCGAGCACGGCGAGCGTCGGCACGGCATCCTGCATCTGCGAGCCATCGATGACGGCGGGGAGATGGGGAAAGGCGGAGATGACCGCATGTGCCCGCGCATCGGGCTGGGAGAAATCCTCTGCCGCAACCCCGAGATCGATCCGCCCACCCGTCAGCACCTCCGCCGCCCAGAGGTAGGTCGCGGCCGAGGCATCCGGCTCGACGGCGAAATCGGTCGCCATATAGCCGGTCGGCTGGACGATCCAGAGCGCCGCGCCCGGCTGCTGCACATCGGCCCCGAAGGCGCGCATGGCGGCAAGCGTCAGGTCGATATAGCCGCGCGCGCCGATCTCTTCGCCCTTCAGCGCGATCTCGACCGGGGCCGAACCGCCGGCCGCTGCCATCAGCAGGGCGGAAACATATTGGCTGGACAGGCCGGCATCGATCTCGACCCGCGTGCCCGGAATGGTGCCGGTGCCCGAAACCGTAACCGGCGGGCAGCCGCTCGGCGCGTCCACGGCCACGCCCAGGCGGGTCAATGCCTCGACCAGCGGCGCGATCGGCCGCTTGCGCATATGCTGGTCGCCATCGACCACCACCCGACCATCAACAAGGGCAGCGGCGGCCGTGAGGAAGCGCGTGGCGGTGCCGGCATTGCCGAGAAAGAGCGGCCCCGAGGGCGCCGCGAGCTTGCCTGAGCCGGTGACGACGAAGGTGGTGGCATCCGGCTCCTCGACGCCGACGCCCATGGCGCGCAGGGCATCGGCCATATAGCGGGTGTCGTCGCTCTTCAGCGCGCCGGTGAGCCGGCTGGTGCCGCGGGCAAGGCCGGCCAGCAGCAGAGCGCGGTTGGTGATCGACTTGGAGCCTGGCGGACGCACGGCGCCGACAAGCGGTCCGGTGGCGGGCTCGAGCGTCAGTTTCTTCTCGGTCATGGTCATGCTGTCTGTCTCTCGTCCGCGCCGCGCGGGGGCGCGCAATCAGAATTTGACGGTGGGAACGGCGCGGTCGGCCTCGTTGGTGATCTCGAAATAGGGCGCCTTGGAAAAGCCGAACGATCCCGCGACGAGATTGGCCGGGAAGCTTTCGACGCGAACGTTCAGGTCGCGCGCCGCGCCGTTATAGTAGCGCCGCGCCATCTGGATCTCGTTTTCGGTCTTTTCCAGCGAGGCCTGCAGATCGGCATAGTTCTGGTTGGCCTTCAGGTCCGGATAGGCTTCGGCCAGCGCGAACAGCCGGCCGAGCGCCTGGGAGAGCATGCCTTCCGCGGCGGCGCGCCCTGCCACATCGCCGGAGGGCACGGCCTGCGCCTTGTTGCGCAGCGCCACGATCTCCTCCAGCGTCCCGCGCTCATGCGCGGCATAGCCCTTCACGGTTTCCACGAGATTGTGAATGAGATCGGCGCGGCGCTTCAGCTGCACGTCGATGCCCGACCAGGCCTCCTCCTTGACCTGCCGCGCCTTGACCAGCCCGTTGTAGAGCAGGATGAGAGCGACCGCCGCGACGGCCAGAATGATCAGCCCGATAATCATGCCCGTTCCCCTTCTCGTCTCTCCCCGGCATCACGCCCCGCCGGGTTTTTCCGTCTCATAGCGCCCTTTTTCGCCGCCGGCCACTTCAAAGCGTGCGGTGCCCCGTCCGGCCGTCCAGCAGCCGCGCGAGCCCTCAGCCGCTTCGTGCCGTGCTGCGAACCGATGCGCGGCGTATCGTCAGGTTTCGCGATAGAAACAAGTTTCGCACCGGCTTACCATGCTATCCAGTTTCTCGTTCCGGTGTCATCGCTCCTGGCCGATGCCGGCTTACGATCTGCCATGAGGCAGAGCCGAACCGGGCAGCGTGCGTCGTCCGGCGGGTAATCCATATTCCTTGCGTTTCAGACCCGGTCGATGGTGCGCTTTCTGCGCGGCCATCCTCCGGACCGGCTTCCTGCGCCCGTTGCGCCGCACCCTTCGTGAAAGGTTCCCATGACGCTCCTCGCCATCATCACCCTCTCCGCCGTGCTGCTGATGGGCATCAGCCATCTCGTGGCGCTGCGCACCGAACGCCCGCGCGGACTGCATGCCCCGCTCGAAAGCGCGCCGCTGCACATTCACCGCCCGAAGCGCGGGTAAAGCTCTTTCACGCGGCGGTCAGCGACATTCCGCCGGCGTCCGTCAGCAGGAATGCTTCGCCACAGGCCTTGGCCAGCGTGCGGACGCGCAGGATATAGCCCTGACGCTCCGTGACCGAGATCACGCCGCGGGCATCGAGAAGATTGAAGACGTGGCTCGCCTTGATGCATTGGTCATAGGCCGGAAACACGCATTTGTGCAGCTGGGAATTGGCGCTGCCGTCCGCCGCCCCGGCCTGGAGAAGCGCCAGGCACTCGCGCTCGGCATCGATGAAGTGCTGATGCAGCATGGCCGTATCGGCATATTCGAAATTGTAGCGCGAATATTCCTGCTCGGCCTGCAGGAACACATCCCCGTAGCTGATCTTCTCCGCACCCTCGCGGCCGTTGAAGTTCAGGTCATAGACATTGTCGACGCCCTGCACATACATGGCCAGCCGCTCCAGCCCGTAGGTCAGTTCGCCTGAAACGGGCGCGCATTCGATGCCGCAGACCTGCTGGAAATAGGTGAACTGCGAGACCTCCATGCCATCGCACCAGCATTCCCAGCCAAGCCCCCAGGCGCCGAGCGTCGGGCTTTCCCAGTCGTCCTCGACGAAGCGGATATCATGGAGCAGCGGATCGAGCCCGATGGCCTCCAGCGAGCCGAGATAAAGCTCCTGTAGGTTCGACGGGTTCGGCTTCAGGATCACCTGATACTGGTAGTAATGCTGCAGGCGGTTGGGGTTCTCGCCATAGCGGCCATCGGTCGGCCGGCGCGAGGGCTGCACATAGGCCGCGCGCCAGGGCTTCGGCCCCAGAGCCCGCAGCGTGGTGGCCGGATGAAACGTCCCGGCGCCGACCTCCATGTCATAAGGCTGCAGCACGGCACAGCCCTTGTCGGCCCAATAGGCATGGAGCGTGAGGATCAGCGCCTGGAAGGAACGCTTCGGATTCATATGGTCGGGTACGATCGTCATGGTCTCTTGCCGTTCTGCTGGCGCCCTTGGTCTTGACGTGCCGGACGAGTGCCACGCGGAGGGCCGAGGGTCAATGCGCTGTTGCATCCGAGAGACCCTCGCGCCCACGACGAACCGACCAGTTACCCGGCCGTGTGAAACGTCAGAGAGGTGCAGCTCTCGATAAAGGCGACGTCGCAGCCATCCACGCCCGGGATTCGCTCAAATTTTAGACGCCCCCGCGATGTGCCGCAGATCTATGCAAGTTGCTCGGCGCAGTCCGCAATATGAGTAGTTTAATATGTTCTAACTGCCATTTTTCTTATGGATATCGTGAGGTCTGATCATTAGAGTGCGCGCATATTGAACGCTTTCTCGTTTCCGTATCCATTTTCTGAAGGCCTTTCCGTGACGCGTCTTCCAAGGCCCTTTGCCGATCCAAACTCCCACCGCGTGAACGGGGCACCGGTCATCCACGGTGAGGCGGCCAGCAGGCATCAGGCGCTTCATCGCGGTCGCACCCTGCGTGGCGTCATCTTTTCGGCTGCTGTCATGATCTCTGTTGGGATGACGAGCGGTCCGGCGTCGGGCGAGCTCTCTTCGGGCAGGATACTCGTCGTCCAGGGGGTCGTGATCGAGGGCGGCATCGAGTGTCCGCTGCTGCAGACCGAGGGTGGCCGCGCGCTCACCCTCCAAGGGTTTCAACCGCATCCGCCGCCCGGTACGCGTCTACGGCTGCGGGGAACGGTGCTGTCAAAAAGTTTTTGTCGCCAGGGCGTCTCCTTCGAGACGATCGAACGCCTCGAATAAGCATCCGGCGAACCGGTCGCGCCTCGCGATGATCCTGCACAGTCCGGGCCGACCAAGCGAAAATCAAAAAAGGGGAACGACGCATGAAACCGAACGATCCGTTCTACGACAGACAATGGCACCTCAAGCAGATGGGTGATCTGGAAACCGTCTGGAACGACTATACAGGCAAGGGCGTCAAGGTCGGGATCTACGACAACGGCGTCAACTCGGACCACCCGGACCTCATCGACAATTATAACGTCAAGGGAGAGCTGTCCTACGAGGGCGAGTGGCAGAACGGCTCGATCGTCGATGCGCTCGATCCGCATGGAACACACGTTGCCGGCCTGATCGGCGCCACCGGCAACAATGGCATCGGCATGACCGGCGTGTCCTGGGGCGCGTCGCTGAGCAGCGTCAACGTCTTCTACTCGGAATCGCCATTCTACTTCGAGAATGAAGGGTTCTACGACTGCATTCGCCAAATGGCGAGCTTCGACGTGACCAACAACAGCTGGGGGAACGAACCGGCCTTCATTGACGAAGATCCGGAACTTGAATCCGCCATCGCCTATGCGATCGATCATGGCCGTAGCGGATTGGGCACCAACATCGTTCAGTCAAGCGGAAACGACTACTCGGACATGAGTGGAGAGTCCCTTGCCTCTTCGCGTTATTCGATCACGGTCGGAGCCGTCGGAAAGAACGGCTTCGTTGCGACCTACAGCAACTTCGGCAGCGGAGTGCTGGTTACCGCGCCGAGCAACGGCGATTCCGATGACCCGGACTGGCTAAACACGCTGGACGAGACCGGGGATGCCGGCGACACGGAGAGCGGCGACGACGGTTTCGACGGCAGCGGTGACTATTCCTACAAGATGGGCGGGACCTCCGGTGCCGCGCCTCTCGTGACGGGAACGGTCGCGCTGATGCTCCAGGCAAACAAGGAGCTCGGCTGGCGCGATGTTCAGAACATCCTGAGTCTGACCGCCGTGCATACGGGAAGCGCCATCGGGGCGCAGGACTTCGGCAAGAACGAGAACGCGCTTTGGGGCTTCACCCAGGCCAACGACTGGAACGGCGGCGGCCGCCACTTCAACATCGACTACGGCTTCGGCAAAGTAGACGCTTTCAGCGCCGTTCGCATGGCGGAAGCCTATTCCTATTTCACGCCGGAGGCCCAGACCTCCTTCAACGAGCAGACGATCGGCAAATCCATGGCGATCGACCAGCCGCTCACGTCGAAAGGCTCGGTCAGCTATTCCTTCACGATCAGCAAGGACATTGCGCTCGAGCATGTCGATCTCGTGCTTCGCATGCGCTTCAGCGACTTCCGGAACATCCGCATCGTCCTGACCGACCCGAGCGGCAACCAGACCGCTGTGAGGACGACATCGAACAATCCCTATGACGACGTCTTCGATGACGGGCATGCCCATCCCTTCGGGCTGGACAATCTGCGCGGCGAACACTCAAAGGGCACGTGGACTATTACGTTCGAGAATCTCGGCGACACGCCGCTGGAGTTCGGTGACGTCATTTCCGCCAAGTTCCTGGCTTATGGATCGCGGGCGACGAACTACAATGTCTATCACTACACGGACGAGTTTTCCGACATGGCCGCCCTGTCGGGCCAGTCGCAGCGCATGAAGCTCGTGGACAAGAACGGCGGCGTCGATTGGATCGATGCGGCAGCCGTCACCCATGATTCACACATCAATCTGACCACGGGCAAGGCCTGGATCGACGGCGTGCAGATGACCGTCACAGGGATCGAAGACGTCGTCACCGGCGATGGCAACGATACGATCACGGGCAGCAGCGGGCGAAACCATCTGGTGGGAATGCGGGGCAACGACACATTGACCGGCGGCGCCGGCGGCGACCGCCTGGATGGCGGCGCTGGAACGGATACGGCGAGCTATCTGAAATCGAAGACAGCGATCGTCGCCAGCCTCGTGGACCGGTCGGCCAACACCGGCGATGCGCGCGGCGATGTCTATATCTCGATCGAGAACCTGATCGGTTCAAAGTTCAAGGACCGCTTGACGGGCGACGACGGCGCAAACCGGATCGAGGGCGGAGGCGGCGACGATCGCCTGTGCGGCCGCGGCGGAGACGATGTCTTGATCGGCGGAAGCGGCAAGGACACCGCCGCCTATGCGCGTGGGTTCTCCGACTATCAGATCGGTCATGACGGAGCGAATGTGACGGTGACCGGAGACGGAACGGACACGCTCTCGGGCGTGGAAACGCTCCGTTTCAAGAACGGCATCTATGACGTGAAGACCGGAATATTCACGCCCTTCCTGCACATCGCGCCGAGCAGTTCGATACCAGTCTTGGAAACCGGCGCTGCCGGCATGGTGATCGACCGGTCAGATTTGCTCGCCAAGGGCAGCGACAGGGTAACCTACACCGTCAAGAAGCTCCCTGTCGGCACGCTGCTCATCAATGGCCAGATTGCCAAGGTCGGCGCCACATTCACGCAGGCCGACATCGATGCCGGGCGGGTTACGCTGCTGGCCGGCGCGGTCGAAGGCGGTGGCGGTTCGGTGGGTCCTGGCGACAGCTTCGGCTACGTCGCTGATGATGGTTACGGCGGGAAGATCGCCGGAACGTTCACGGCCTTCTATACCGCTTACGATACGATCCAGACGGAGGCTGCCTCCGGCGTCTATTCCGGTGGGCTGGGCGACGATTTCCAGAAGGGCTCAATCGCGGCCGATCACATGTCAGGGGGCGATGGCAACGACATGATGCTCGGCCAAGGCGGCCGAGACACCTTGTCGGGCGGCCTGGGCAATGACCGGATGTTCGGCGGTGCTGGCAGCGACAGCGTCAACGGCGGTGGCGGGGACGATCTCTTGGACGGTGGTGCAGGCGATGACACCCTGTCCGGCGGTGCCGGCTCCAACATCCTCCTCGGCGGAACGGGCAATGACAGGCTGACGGCCGAAGGGGGCAATGATTTGCTCTATGGCGGCGCGGGCGACGATACGATCATCGCCGGCGACGGCAAGAACCTGATCGACGCTGGCGCGGGTGACGACAGAGTTCTGACCGGCTCGGGAAGTGACCTGATCTTTCTCGGCGCGGGCGATGACCGGGTTCGCGATGCTGGCGGCAACAACATCATCCAGCTCGGCGGGCTGACCGGCCTGGCGTCGGACGGCGATGATGTGCTGACGATGGGCAACGGCGCCGATACCTTCCTGCTCCTCACGCGCGATGAGCATGGCAAGGCGGCCGGCTTCGGGCATGATACGATCAAGGACTTCAGCCTGGCCGATGGCGATCAGCTGTTCATCTTCGCGGATGCGCACGAAGCCGGCCACAGCTGGATCAAGGACGAGATCAAGGATGGCGCGATCAGCGGCAGACGCTCGGCCGATGGCGACGACCTCAAACTGATCTTCAAGGATGGCGGTGTCACCTCGACCCTGACGCTTCAGGACTTCTTCAAGGCCAATGGCGATGTCCTTACTGCCAGCCAGAAGAACAGCGCCTTCGGCAAGATGCTGAGCGACAAGGACCTCGCCGCAATCCTGCACGAGATCATGCATGTCAGCGACCGGGACGCCTTCGCGATGATCGACACCTTGCACCTCCACTGGTCGGATGGCCTGTTCGCCGCTTGACGGCGTCGGATCATCCCCCATGGACGAAGCCGGGCAGGTGAGCCTCCTGCCCGGCTTCGCGCTGTTTTCGGCGTCGCTCGTCGTGGCGCGCTTGGAAGACATCCCCGATCAAAGCGCGGCGTTCGTCAGGCGGATCGTCAATCCCGCTTCAGCCGATATTCGCCAGTCGTCGGATCCTTCACCAGCGTGCCCTGCGAGCCGGTTTCCTTCTGGCGTCGCAGTTGCTCGCGCTGGCGGGCCAGCCGCTCGGCGTCCATGACGAACTTGCGGTAGCCGAACCAGGCAATGAAGGCGACGATGAGGAAGAGGATCAGTTGCGGCATGGTTCGGGTCCGAAGGGCTGGGCGGGCGGAAAGACAGGCAGCGATGTCACGAGACGGCCGGGCGCGGGAGGCCGCGCCCGCCATGGCCGGGCCGCGTTGCGCGCTGTCCGACGGAGAAAGCCCGCGCGCGCCGCATCGCCTCTAGAGACCGTAGCGGGCCCATAATGCCTTTTCCTGCGCGAGATCCGCAAGCCCTGAAACGGCACCGGCGCCGAGATGCGCTGCGGCATTTTCACCGATCGAGACGCCCGGCTGCTTGCGGCCGAACAGGGAGCGCCCGGCGGAGATCAGCGCCATCTCGGCATCGGCGCCATAGCGCCGCTTGATCTCGCTGCGCATGTCGCCGAGTCCATCGACAAGGCCGAGCGAGAGCGAGCGTCCGCCGGTCCAGAACAGGCCGGAGAAGAGATCGCCATCATCGGCCAGCTTCGCGCCACGCCGGCTCTTCACCATGTCGATGAAGGTGGCGTGGATCTCCTGCTGCAGCGTCTTGAGATAGGCGATGTCGTCCTGCTTTTCCGGCTGGAACGGGTCGAGCATGACCTTGTTCTCCCCCGAGGTATAGACGCGCCGCTCGACCCCGATCTTGTCGAGCAGCTCGGGAAAGCCGAAGCCGCCGGAGACGACGCCGATCGACCCGACGATCGAGCTCGGATCGACGAAGATCTCGTCGCCGGCAATCGCGATCATGTAGCCGCCCGAGGCCGCGACATCCTCCACGAACACCAGCACGCGCTTGTTCTTCTCCTCCGCCAGGTCGCGGATGCGGCGGAAGATCAGCCGCGACTGCACCGGCGAGCCGCCGGGCGAATTGACGGACAACGCCACGGCGGGCGCCTCCTTCATGGCGAAGGCCTTGTCGAGCAGCGGCGCGACCGTGGCGAGGTTGAGCATGGGTCGAAAGCTGCCGCCGCCGCTCATGATCGTGCCGTGCAGGCGCACGACGGGGATCGTGATGCCCTCCTTGCGAAAGCGCTTCGGAAGCAGCTTCTTGAGCTTCAGTCCCATGGTCGAGCGTCCTTTGATCCATAAAGTGTCCGTCCGCCATGTAGGAACTGCGCATCGCAACGCAATGGCCGCCCGTGGGCCTCGTCCCTCCCCCGCAATGACATTTCCGTCAGCGCCGTGTCAGGCTTCGACGCTCATAGGCAGCGCGGCCATTGTTCAGCGCATCGACGGTCGGGGTGAAGCGATGCGATCCGGCCTCATGCATGATCAGCGGCGCGCGAAGCCGCAGCCGGGCGCGCGACTGCTTGATGGCGGTGACGAGAATGCGCACCGCATCCTCGCCCGCCCGCGGCAGCAGCGCGGTGATTTCGATCCCGCCGAAGCGCCGCCCGCAGGCAAGGATGATCTCGGCGATCGATTCCGGCCGGGCGATCAGCGAGAGCTGGCCGCCGGGTCGCAGAAGCGCACCGGCCGTGCGGATCCAGGCCTCGAACAGGTCGTCGCTCATCGCATGGGCCGCTGCCTTGAGCGGATCCGGCGTCTGCCGGTCGGCGGCATTGTTGAAGGGCGGGTTCATGATGGCATGGTCGAAGGCATCGTCCAAAAGCCCCGCCGCCTGGCGCGCGCGGCCGGCGAGCGTCACATCCGCTTCGAGCACCTGGCAGCGGGCTGAAAGATGCGCGTTTTCGGCAAGCATCAGGCTGCGCCGGGCAAACTGCGCCATGTCGGGCGCCCGTTCGACCAAGAGAACGTTCGCCGCTTCGAGGCGGGCGGCCACCGCCAGGCCCGCCGCGCCGGCACCGGCGCCGAGATCGACGACCCGGCCGGGCGTCGAAACGAGGGAGGCGAGCAGCATCGCATCCATGCCGGAGCGATGGCCGCGCCCGAGCGGCTGGATGAGGTGGAAACCGCCACGGTGGAAGCTGTCGATCGTCTCCGTCGGCGCAGGCTTCTCCTGCCAGTCGGGCGTCACCCGCGGAGTTCCTTCTCAAGGCCCGCATCGCGCAGGATGCGGCGCGCCTGGTCGGCCCGGTCGCCCTCCACCATCAGCCGGCGCGGCAGAAGGCCGAGCGAGCCCTCCAGAATGCTCATTCCCTGGTCCGCGATGAAGCAGAGGATGCCGGCCTCGCGCAGCAGGGTTTCGGCGAAAGAGAGCGTCACGGCATCATTGGTTCGGATGAGTTCCTGCATCATATCCTTGGAAAAACGAGGGCTGCGACAGTTGGCGTCCGGCGGAGCGCGCAAATGCCCCTTGCCGCCAAAGCCCCCCCTTTCTATTCTCCGTCAATGAGATTGAACAGGAGTGGCTCGTTTTGGGCGTCGTAATACCGCTGGATGACGGCAAGAACAAACTGGCTTCCGTGAAGCCGCTGGTCGATCTGACCAAGGCCGACATGGAGCGGGTGAACCAGCTCATCCTGTCCAAGGCCGGTTCGGACGTGCAGATGATTCCGGAAGTGGCCAATCATCTGATCTCCTCCGGCGGCAAGCGGCTGCGGCCGATGCTCACCCTCTCCTCCGCCGTCCTGTTCGGCTATAGCGGCGACCATCACATCAAGCTCGCGACCAGCGTCGAGTTCATGCACACCGCCACGCTCCTGCATGACGACGTGGTCGACGAAAGCGATCTGCGACGCGGCAAATCGACGGCGCGGATGATCTGGGGCAACCAGGCGAGCGTGCTCGTCGGCGATTTCCTGCTCGGCCAGGCCTTCCGCATGATGGTCGATGTCGGCTCGCTGGAAGCGCTCGACGTTCTGTCCACCGCTGCATCGGTGATCGCCGAGGGCGAGGTGCTGCAGCTCTCCGTCGCCAAGCACCTGAACACGACCGAAGACGATTATCTCTCCGTCATCCGCGCCAAGACGGCCGCGCTCTTCGCCGCAGCGGCGGAGGTGGGCCCGATCGTCGCCAAGGCCGACCGCGCCAGCCGCAATGCGCTGAAATCCTACGGCATGAATCTGGGCCTCGCCTTCCAGCTGGTCGACGACGTGCTCGATTATGGCGGCTCGGCTGCCGACCTCGGCAAGAATGTCGGCGACGACTTCCGCGAGGGCAAGATCACCCTGCCGATCATCCTCTCCTATCGCCGCGGCACGGCGGAGGATCGGGAGTTCTGGCGGCGCGCCATCGAAGAGGGCGAAAGCAGCGACGCCAATCTGGAGCGGGCGCTCGGCCTCATCACCCGCTATGGCGGACTGACCGACACCATTGCCCGTGCCCAGCATTACGGAACGATCGCGCGCGATGCGCTGGCGCCGCTGCCGGCCTCGCCGCACAAGGCGGCGCTGCTCGAGGTGATCGATTTCTGCATCGACCGGGTAAGCTGACAACAACGGTCATCGCTCCGTTTCCGAGGCGGTCAGCCCAAAAAAGCCGTTCTTTGCTGGCACAGGCGCGGAAAGGGCGCATCCTCCGATCGGAGGATGATTCCGCTTCGGCCAGCGATGCGCTACATCATAGAGAACTGATTCCGGGCGGCGCCGGGGGCGCCATCCTCACGAAAGGCTTGTCATGCGGCAGAAAAGAACAGTGCGGATGCTCTCGGGCGTGGCCTTCCTCACACTGGCCATGGTGTCCGGTGCGGGCCTCTGCCAGGCGGAGGCGGAGAAGCCGGCGACCGAGCAGACGGCAGGCAAGCCCTTCGACGTCAATTCCGTCAACACCTTCTCCGGCGCATTCCTTGCGGCGCGGACCGCCGATGTCGACCATGACCTCGATACCGCCACCCGGCTCTACCGCACGGCACTCGAATTCGAGCCGACCAATGTGGATGTGAAGCAGCGGCTGATGGTGACGCTGCTGATGAACGGCGAGTTCGACAAGGGCGCGGCCCTTGCCAAGGAGCTGAAGGACGACGCCTCGGTCGAGCGGATCACCACCGTGGTGCGCGGCGTCGATGCGATCCGCAAGAAGGAATATCGCAACGCCGAGAAGATCCTGAACTATTCCGGCCCGAACGATCTGGACCGGATGATGAACTCGCTGCTGCTCGCCTGGGCCAAGGCCGGCCAGGGCAAGCCGAAGGAGGCGATCGCCCTCATCGACAAGATGGATGGGCCGGACTGGTTCGCCATCTTCAAGAACTACCAGGCCGGCGCCATCGCGCTCGCCGCCGGCGACAAGACGCGGGCCCGCGCCAAGCTGACCGACGCCATTTCCGACAAGAACGGCGCTGCCGCCGCACCCGACACCTTCCTGCGCGCCATCACCGCGCTCGCCCGCCTGGAAGCGCGCGATGGCAACAAGCAGAAGGCGCTGGACGCCATCTCCGTCGGCCAGAACTTCGTCAGCAACTATGCGCCGCTCGATGCGCTGCGCAAGAGCGTCGAGGATGGCAAGCCGCAGGAGCAGCAGGTGCGCAACGCCGCCCAGGGTGCGGCTGCCGTGCTCTTCTCCGTCGGTGCGGCCTTGAACCGCGAGGGTGCCGAAGACATCGTTTCGCTCTATCTGCAGGTGGCCCGCGCGCTCGATCCGGACAGCGCCGATATTCTCGTCATGCTGGGCGGGATCGCCGAAACGCTGAAACAGCCGGAGCGCGCCATCGCGCTCTACCGCGCGGTGCCCGAGGGGTCGCCCATGCGCCGCCTCTCGGAAATGCAGCTCGGCCTGGCGCTGGCCGAAGTCGGCGACAAGGACGAGGCCAAGAAGCACCTTCGCGGGCTGATCGAGCTCGACCCGAAGGATATCCGCAGCTATCTCGCCTATGGCAGCGTTCTGTCCGACAACAAGGACTACAAGGAGATGGCCGAGATCTACGATCGGGCCGTCGCCGAAATCGGCCCGGTGCCCAAGCGCGGCGACTGGACAGTCTTCTTCCAGCGCGGCATCGCCTATGAGCGGCTGAAGATCTGGGACAAGGCGGAGCCGAGCTTCAAGAAGGCGCTGGAGCTCAACCCCGACCAGCCGCAGGTGCTGAACTATCTCGGCTATTCCTGGGTGGACATGAACATGAATCTCGACGAGGGGCTGAGCATGATCCGCCGCGCCGTCGAGCTCAAGCCGGATGACGGCTATATCGTCGATTCGCTCGGCTGGGCCTATTTCCGCTTGAACCGCTTCGACGAGGCGGTGGCGGAGCTGGAGCGGGCGGCCGAGCTGAAGGCCGGCGATCCGACGATCAACGACCATCTGGGCGATGCCTACTGGCGCGTCGGCCGGCAGCTCGAAGCCGTGTTCCAGTGGAACCAGGCTCTGGAGCTGAAGCCGGAAGAGGCGGAGATCCCGAAGATCAAGGACAAGATCGCCAACGGCCTGCCCCCGCTCACGCCCAAGGTCCCTGCCGCGGCCGACGCCAAGCCGGAAAAGCCGGCGGTGACCGAGACGCCGGACAAGAAGTCCTGACCCGACGGGCGATGATCCCGCGGCGTGCACCACACGGTCCTGTCACGCCGGCGGCGGTCTCCGCCGATCCGGCGCTCTCACCCCGAGCGCCGCATCCAGCCGCACGCAAGACCCCCTCTGGCCTGCCGGCCATCTCCCCCCCCCACGAGGGGGGAGACCCGGAGGTCGCGCCGTGCCTACTCTCCAATGTCCCTCCCTGCCTCCTCCTCTCAGCCGCGCAATGCTGGGCAAAGGTCCCACGCCACGGTCTCTCCTCTACAAGGGGGGAGACCTGGATGCAGCGCCGTGCCCTCTTTCAGACCGTTGAACGAAAGTGTCTCTCATGACTGACTCCGAGACCGGGCTGGATATGGCGTTGGTGGTGCATGCGCCGGCGAAGATCAATCTTGCGCTGCATGTGGTCGGCCAACGGACCGATGGGCATCATCTGCTGGAAAGCGTGGTGACCTTTGCCGATCGCGGCGACCGGGTGATGATGGCGCCGGCCGAGGAGGATCGGTTCACGCTTTCCGGCCCCTTTGCCGACCAGCTGCCGCGCGAGGCTGGGGACGGCAATCTGGTGCTTTCGGCCCGCGACCTGCTGCGCGACACGCTGCAGGCGGAAGGCTATGCCACCGGGCCCGTTCACCTGCATCTGGAGAAGAACCTTCCGATCGCCTCCGGAATCGGTGGCGGATCGGCCGATGCGGCGGCGACCTTGAAGGGGCTTTCGACGCTTTGGCAGGCCGAAGGCGCCGCGCGGGCGCTGCCGGCGCTCGGGCTTGCTCTCGGCGCCGACGTGCCGATGTGCCTGGAGGGCAGGCCGCTGATTGCGCGCGGCATTGGCGAAGAGATCACCCCGCTCCCCATGCCCACCTTCCACGCCCTGCTCGTCAATCCGCTGGTGGGGGTTTCGACGCCCTCCGTCTTCCGCGCGCTGATCCAGAAGACCAACAGCCCGCTCGCCCTGCCCGAGAACCTGACGGAAGGATCCGACTGGTTTTCGGCTCTCGATGAACTGCGCAATGACTTGCAGCCGCCGGCGCTCTCGCTTCAGCCGGCAATCGGCGCCGTTCTGGAAGCGCTGGAACTGACCGAGGCTGCGGTTCTGCGCATGTCCGGCTCGGGCGCCACCTGTTTTGCGCTCTATGAAAGTGCCGAGCTGCGCAACCATGCCGCTGCCGCCCTCAGCCAGTCTAGGCCGGACTGGTTCGTGATGGCTTGCGAAACCGTGGCTGCGGCGTGATGCTGCGCGCAGGGTCTTGCAGACCCATTACTCGCCGCTTTTATCGATCATCTCTCGCCACCCGCAGCGTTGCGGCCTCCGCCTCAAAGGATCTTCGCCATGGCTGACCAGACCCCCGCACCGGAGCGGCCGTTCATTCCGGTGACCGTCGCGGTGCTGACCGTCTCCGACACGCGCATGCGGGCCGACGACCGGTCCGGCGATACGCTGGAGGCGCGTATTCTCGAAGCAGGGCACCGGCTTGCGGCGCGCGCGATCGTTGCGGACGAGCGCTCGGCCATTGCCGCGCAGGTGCAAGCCTGGAGCGACGATCCGGAGATCGATGTGGTGATCACCACGGGCGGAACCGGATTTACCGGGCGCGACGTGACGCCGGAGGCGCTGGAACCGCTGTTCGAGAAGCGGATGGACGGGTTCTCCGTTCTGTTTCACCAGCTTTCGGCGGCCAAGATTGGCACCTCCACCATCCAGTCCCGTGCCACGGCAGGGGTGCTGAACGCGACCTTCGTCTTCGTGCTGCCGGGCTCGCCCGGCGCCTGCCGCGATGCATGGGACGGCATTCTGCGTCAGCAGCTCGATTATCGCCACCGGCCCTGCAATTTCGTCGAGATCATGCCTCGGCTGGATGAACATTTGCGGCGGTGACTTTGGCCTTCCCCGGCTGAAGCGGTCGGCAGGCTACGCCCGCTCGGAGGGCGCCCCTTCGGGCGCCGCGGCCCAGGCCGGCATCAGCTCGCTCGGCAGGCGATGCACGGACCGTTTTCGAACGAGATCGATGAGCCCCATGCCGGGACGGGCGAGCGCCGCGGCCTCGCTGCGTCGGACGAGGTAACCCTGTTCCAGCAGGCCCGCCCGTGTGAAGAGCCGGGCCGGAAAGGGCCGGCGATGCCGCTGCGAGGCCGAGAACCGCGCCGGCGAGCGGCCGACGGCCATATGTTCGGCAACCTCGTTCACCCAGTTGCCGAGCGGACGGGCGCCGGGTTCCAGCAGGAGCAGCCAGCTGCCGCGCGCCGCGGTGAGAGCCTCCGACAGCGTGCCCTCTTTCAGAAACCGGGCGCCGGCGGCATCCGCCACGGCGCCGGAGGCATCGCTGGAACCGCGGTCGAGGATCAGCACATCGCTGACCAGCCCTTCCACCGCCCCCGGCACCAAAGCCGCCAGCGTTTGAGCCAGGCGGGCCTCATGGTTCCGGGTTTCGAGAAGAATGGTCAACATAAGCTTCAGGCTACCGCAGCGCAGCAGAAAGCACCACCGAGAGACGGCCCCGAAGCGCTTTAAAACAATGTTCATCATGAATCCGGGTTGCGGCCGGTTGATCTCCATGGGTTTGTTCTTGCAATGTTCCATCCATCGCGGTATCACTGCGCTATCGGGACCGGGGAGGCCGACTCGTGCTGCATCGCGCGTCTCCCCGTTGCCCCAGCCGGAGTATCCCATGACCGATCTGTCTCATGTCAGGCAGGGCGCCTTTGCGCCCGGCAACGGGGCCGACATGGCCGAAGCGATGCTGGCCGAGAGCGGCCTGCGCATCGAGAGCGAGCGTCGGCGCGGGCGCGGTGCGGCGCTGAACACGGCAGGCCGCTTCGAGCCGGTGAGCCGCACGATCGAGGATGACGGCTGGCACTCGCTCGAGGATCTGCCGCCCTTCAAGACCGAGGTGCAGATCGAGAAGCCACGCAGCGTCATCACCCGCAACGATTCGCCGGATCTCAATTTCGACCGGTCGGTGAACCCGTATCGTGGCTGCGAGCATGGCTGCATCTATTGCTTCGCGCGGCCGAGCCACGCCTATGTCGGGCTGTCCGCCGGGCTCGATTTCGAGACCAAGCTCTTTGCCAAGCCGGATGCCGCACGGCTCTTGGAGCGCGAGCTGGCAAAGCCGGGATACAAGGTGAAGCCGCTGGCGCTCGGCACCAACACCGACCCCTACCAGCCGATCGAGAAGGAATGGCGGATCACCCGCCAGATCATCGAGGTGCTGAAGGCGGCCGATCATCCGGTGATGATCGTCACCAAATCGGCCCTGGTTACGCGGGATATCGATCTTCTGGCGCCGATGGCCGAAAAGGGCCTGGTGCGCGTGGCGCTCTCGGTCACCACGCTCGACCGCAAGCTGGCCCGCGCCATGGAGCCGCGCTGCTCGACGCCGCCGAAGCGGCTGGAGGCGATCCGGGCGCTGTCCGACGCCGGCATCCCGACCAGCATCCTGATGTCGCCGATCATTCCGGCGCTCAACGACCATGAGATCGAACGCGTGCTGGACAGCGGCAAGGCAGCCGGTGCCGCGGAGGCCAGCTATGTGCTGCTGCGCCTGCCGCTGGAGGTGAGCCCGCTGTTTCGCGACTGGTTGCTGCGCCATTATCCGGATCGCTACCGCCACGTCATGTCGCTGGTTCGCTCCATGCGCGGCGGCAAGGATTACGACGCCGAGTTCGGCAAGCGGATGAAGGGGACCGGCCCCTACGCATGGCAGATCGGCCGCCGCTTCGATCTCGCAGCCAAGCGGCTGGAGCTCAACACCACGCGCCGTACCCTCAACAGCGATCTTTTCACGCCACCGCTCGGCGCCGGCGTGCAGCTCGCGCTATTTTAGAGCCTCCTGTAATCCGGTTGTCCGCTGGCAGCGTAGACAGGGTGAAGCAACGACATTTGTGGCCTGTCCTCCTCGTGGACCGGCCACATTTCCCCCCGGCGCCGCCGCCATGGCAAGGGGGGCTTGAAGGGAATCGGGAGACTGTGCTCCTCTGTGCCCATGGCGCGACGCACATCTCCCGATTCTCCTTCACTGTTTGCGGCAGCAAAGGCCGTGCTGCCCGTCACTGACGGACCCGACTTTTCGCTGGAGGATGCTGCCTTGCGTGAAGGGCTCTGGCCGGTGGCCGGGACCGACGAGGCGGGCCGAGGCCCCCTGGCTGGCCCGGTCGTTGCAGCGGCCGTGATCCTTGATCCCACCCGCATCCCTGGGGGGCTGAACGACAGCAAGCAGCTAACGGCAGCGCGTCGCGAGGCGCTGTTTGCCGAGATCCTTTCCAGCAGCATCGTCTCCATCGCCTCCTCGGCGGCTGGACGGATCGACGAGACCGACATCCGCAAGGCAAGCCTCGATGCCATGCGCCGCGCCGTGCTCGGCCTTCATCGCCGCCCTGCCCTTGTGATTGCCGATGGGCGCGATGTGCCGCCCGGACTGCCATGCCTCGGCCGCGCCGTCGTCAAGGGTGATGCGCGTTCGCTCTCCATCGCCGCCGCCTCGATCGTCGCCAAGGTTGCCCGCGACCGGATGATGGCCCGCGCCGACACGCGCTTCCCCTCCTATGGCTTCGCCGTTCACGCGGGCTACGCCACACTGCGCCACCGCTCCGCCATCACGCTCCACGGCCCCTGCCCCCTCCACCGCATGACCTTCCGGCCGCTAAGAAGCGAGGGCGAAGAGGGTCTTGAGCCGGACTTGCTGGCGGGGGAGTAGAGCGCCGTTCCTGCGGGTGAAATGGGAGGCAAGTCCCTCTCTGGCCTGCCGGCCATCTCCTCCACAAGGGGGTAGAGACCCAAAGGCGAGCGCTCACTCCGCCGTGACGTCTTCAACGCGTAGGCTTTCAGCGCCAGGGCCATCGTGATGGGCGGGACGATTTCCCACGGTCTCTCCCCCCTTGTGGAGGAGATGGCCGGCAGGCCAGAGGGGGTTTTTCCGACGTTTCTCGTCGTGCAAACGAAGAAGGCCGGCGCAGAGGCCGGCCTTTGAACGTGATGGAGGAAAAACCGCAGCTTCAGTTGAGGCGGGTCTTCACTTCGCTGATCGACTTGGCGAACAGCGCCTGCTGGCTCTGGCCATCGGCACGAGCGGCGATGACGCGTTCGGCAGCCGAGATGGCGATGTCGACGGCGGTGGCGCGCACGGCGTTGATGGCGTCGGTTTCGGCCTGGCGGATCTTCTGCTCGGAAAGCTGGGTGCGGCGGGCGACGAATTCGTCGGTCTTCTGCTTGGCTTCCGCGGTCAGGGCTGCGGCCTCGCGCTGGGCGGCGGCCACGATGTTGGCGGCTTCCGCTTCGGCATCCTTACGCTTCTTCTGGTACTCGGCGAGCAGGGCCTGGGCTTCTTCGCGCAGACGCTTGGCCTCATCCAGGTCGTTGCGGATGCGGGCAGCGCGCTCGTCGAGCGACTTGCCCATCATGCCCGGCACCTTGAGATAGGCAATCAGCACGAGGAAGAGGACGAGGCCGACGGTGGCCCAGACTGTTGCCTGTGAGGTCAAATCCATGGGTCTGCTCCTTCGTCCTTAGTTCGCTTGCGCCTTGACGGCCGAGGCGATCTCGGCGCGCGGCACGTCCGAGCCGGTCAGCTGCTCGACCACCGCGGCGGCCGTCTCCTCGGCAATGGCGTCGACATCGGCGAGCGCGGCCGACTTGATCTCGGCGATGCGGCCTTCCGCAGCCTGGATCTTGGCATTCAGCTCGGCCTCGATGGCGGCACGGTCGGCAGCGGCCTTGGCCTTGGCGGCGTCGCGGGCGCTGGCGGCGATCGCGTTGCCCTTGGCGCGGGCTTCGGCCAGATCCTTCTCATAGGCTGCCACGGCCGCATCGGCCTGGTCCTTGGAGCGGGCGGCATCGTCAAGATCGCGGGCAATCGTGCTTTTGCGCGTCTCGAGGATCCCGCCGATGCGCGGCAGGATGACCTTGGAGAGCAGGAGGTAGAAAACGCCGAAGGACAGGACCAGCCACAGCAGCTGCGAGGCGAAGGTCGTCTGGTCGAAGGGCGGGAAAACGCCGGATCCGTGTCCGCCTTCATGGGCGACGCCGGTTTCGGTGTGGACCTCGCCAGGCTCGGCATGGGGTGCGGCCCCCTCGGGCGCTGCCGTCATGGGTGCAGCCTCGGGTGCGGCGGCGCCCGGAGCGGCGGCGTCCGGCGCGGCTGCCCCGGGGGCAACGGCGTTCGGGGCGGCGGCGTCAGGCGCTGCGCCTTCGGGCGTCGATGTCTGGGCGTAGGCCGCCGTCACGAACATGCTCATCTCCAGGTGCAGTCAAAATCGTCATCTGCGTCTCCCCCGGGGTCATAATAGCCGCGGCAGGCGATGCAGGAGAAAAGAGAAAGGCAGCCGGCCTCGGGCGCTTTAGCGCGGCGGCTGCGAAAAGGACCGCGCGACCGATGAGGGCCGCGCGGTCCGATGCCGGTCTTAGACCGCGAACAGCAGAAGGAGGGCAACGAGCAGCGAGAAGATGCCCAGTGCTTCCGTTACGGCGAAGCCGAATACGAGGCGGCCGAACTGGCTGTCAGCAGCCGAAGGGTTGCGCAGGGCGCCCGACAGAAAGCTGCCGAAGATGTTGCCGAGGCCGAGGGCCGTGCCTGCCATGCCGAGGCATGCGAGACCTGCGCCGATGTACTTTGCTGCTTCCGCTTCCATGGTGATGCTCCTTGAGTAGAAGGGTTGTTGCGGCTTTTCTTGACAATCGCGGCAGGTGCCGGACTGCGCGTGACTATTCCTCAGTGGCCGCCCGGGTGGACCGCGTCGTTCAGGTACATGCAGGTCAGCACCGCGAAGACGTAGGCCTGCAGGAAGGCGACGAGGAATTCGAGACCCGTGAGCGCCACGGTCATGATGAGGGGCAGGATGGCGCCGCCGATGCCCAGCGCACCGAGCGCGCTCAGCGAGGCGACGAAGCCTGCGAACACCTTCAGCGTGATGTGGCCGGCCAGCATGTTGGCGAAGAGACGGACAGACAGGCTGATGGGGCGCGAGAGGAAGGAGATGATCTCGATCGCGACAACCAGCGGCAGCAGCACGCCGGGAACGCCCGAGGGAACGAACACGGACAGGAAGTGGAAGCCGTGCTTGTAGAAACCATAGACCAGCACGGTGCCGATGACGAACAGCGCTAAGGCGAAGGTGACGATGATCTGGCTGGTGATGGTGAAGAAGTAGGGCACCATGCCGAGCAGGTTCGCCGTCAGGATGAACATGAACAGCGAGAAGACCATCGGGAAGAACTTCATGCCGTGGCTGCCGGCGCCTTCGCGCAGCATGGAGGCGATGAATTCGTAGGACAGTTCCGACACCGACTGCAGGCGGCCCGGAATGACGGCGCGGCGCGAGGTGGTGAGATAGAGGAAGCCGGATGCGAGCAGCACCGTGGCGACCATGAACAGCGATGCATTGGTGAAGGACAGGTCCAGACCACCGATTTCGATCGGAACGATCTTGTTGACCAGGAACTGGTGGGTCGGATCTACCTTGTCAGCCGTTGCCACGTTTCTCTCTCTTCGCTCTGTCCCGCCCGCCGGCGGCCATTTGGTCTCCCCAGGTCCCGGCACACGAGAACGCGCGCGCAGATCCTGAGGATCGATCTTGTCCGGTGCGCGGCCCTGCGGCCGTCACCTCAAAGGCGGTCGCCCTCGTCTCGTCCGCTCCGCCCCGTCCGATCGGCCGGATGCGGCGCAGCCACCATGCCCGCCGAACGAAGCACGTTCAGCACGCCGGCGCAGAAACCGAGGAGGAGAAGCACGATCATCCCCCAGGGCGCTGTACCGGCAAAGTGGTCCAGAAGATAGCCCAGAAGCGCACCGACGATGATGGCCGCCACGAACTCGCTCGAGAGCTTGATCGCCACCTGGTAACCCTTGCGGGTCTCCACCGCCCTCGCCTCGTCGGCCGCCTCCTTCGCGTCGCTGCCGCGGCGGGCCGCGAGTTCGCTGTCGAGGCGCTTGCGCCGCTCTTCCAGACCTTCGTTCCGGTCGTCCGCCATGTGGCCCGTCCTCCGCCCCGGCTGCATCCCTGCCGACCCTACGGTCATTCTGGATGCAAGGCCACACAAAGGCCAGATTTCAAGCCACTCTCGGCCCCTTTGAAGTCGGCCGCACCATAGTTTCCGGGTTCCCGCTAGTCAAGGCGCGGAAGGCGGTGGACTGTTGACAATATTCGTGATCGAAAACAAGGCCTTGTCGGCCATCTGAGCGAGCCCTGCGGAATCCGCATGGCCCGGGCCGGCGCTTTTCGGCCCGCGCCTTGCTGCGCAGGCCTTCTGGCGCGACAGGTCAGCTCCAGCCGCCGCCATAGGTGCGGTAGAAGATGTGCTTGCCGATCTGCGTCAGCCGCTTCATCGTCGGACCCCAGTCCGGGCGCACATAGGTGGCGTGGTAATGCGTGGCCGAGCCGACTTCCGGAAGCCATATCTTACCCGCAGTCACCGCCAGCGCGATCTCCTGCGCGGTCTTCCAATGGGCTGGAGACCAGACGATGTCGGGGATCCGGTCGCAGGCGAAGGAGAACTGGCAGCGGTTGTAGAGCTGCTTGTTCTGGTAGACCACGCCACAGATGGTGGCCGGATAGGCCGGATTGCGCACGCGGTTGAGGATGACCTGGGCGACCGCTGCCTGTCCCTTGGCCGATTCGCCGCGTGATTCGAAATAGATGCCGGCCGTCAGGCATTTCTGCTCGGCCGCGGAGAAAACCTCCGCAGGCAGCGGATTGGCGGCCCAGGCATGGTCCTCCGGCGCGATCTCCGGAATGAAGCGGCCGGTGGCGTGATCAGGCGCCAGAATGGAATCGAACGGCGATTCGCGCGCATAGTCCGGCGCGCTCGGCGCATAGGCGGTCGCCAAAACATCGGCGCTGGGATTGGTCACGAGCCGCGCCACCATGGGCGAGAGCGACGGATCGGCCTTCGGTGGCGCAATCTTGTAGAACGCGGTGGCGATCTCGATTTCGCGGCCCTTGATCTTGGCGCGGGCGAAGACCATCGGCTCGCCGCCTTCCAGCACCGGGCGCGTCAGCGCGCTGGTGCGCTGCAGGATGGAGCCGGCGGAGAAATCCTTCGGCGGGGTCACGGGCGAAACGGCAACGATTCGGCCTTTCTTGTCCCGGCGGTTGACGCGGTCCTCGTCCGGCGAGCCATCGCCCGCCTTGTCGGCCGCGGCGAGCGAGACGCGCTCGCCATCCGGCAGCGTCACCCCTGCCCCATCGTTCAGAGCCGCCGTGGTGATCGGATCGTTGAAGACGACTTCCACATCATGCACCGAGCCGGCGGGCGAACGCGTCATGTGCATGCGCCAGCGTTCGCCGCCGCGATTGATGCCGGACAGAAAAGTGGCGAGATCCGCATGGGCGCCGACGGAGGGGAAGCCCGTGAAGATGAGGGCAGCCAGAACAACCGGCCCCGTGAAGCGGGAGACGATGCCCCCGCGCAGACTCTTGTGACGCTGACCCAACCGACGCACTCCACGCGAACAGACGCAGCATCGCCCGCACGCGGCCACGCATGCGCGCAGCGCGAGGATGATTCCTGCCGATTTCCATGAAGACGGTTGGTGACACCAAACACACGACCGGCCCGCCTCGACCTGTCAGGCGACAATGAAGCATTAACCTTGATGCTTGGTTAATGCCGACGATCACTCTTGGCGGGTCCGCCCGGGAATCGCCGGCGAGAGCCTCAGATGATCACATGCGAGCCGAGTTCGACCACGCGGTTGGTGGGCAGGCGGAAGTAGTCGGAGGGGTCGGTGGCGGCGTTGGCGAGCGCGATGAACAGGCGGTCCTGCCATTGCGGCATGCCGGAACGGGCGTCCGGCACCAGCTTGCGCCGGCCGAGATAGAAGGAGGTCGACATGATGTCGAACTTCAGCCCGGTCTTGCGGAACAGGCCGAGCGCCTGCGAGACGTTCTGCGATTCCATATAGCCGAAGCGCATTTCGAGCAGGCTGAAGCGCTCCGACAGGCTGGAGGCGCTGACGCGGAAGTCCTTGGCGACAAAGGGCGTGTTGACGGTGCGGATCGTCAGGATGAAATTCTGCGCATGCAGCACGTGATTGTGCTTGATGTTGTGCAGGAGCGCCGCCGGGGTCGAATCCGGGTCGCTGGTCAGGAACACCGCGGTGCCGGGCACCGAGACCGGCGCATGCGCGCTCTTGCGCTCCACCGATTTGACGAAGGCGGCGAGCGGGATATCGGTGTGGCGGGTCTTGTCATGCAGGATGCGCGTACCGCGCCGCCAGGTCCACATGACCAGCATGAAGCTCGCCGCGATCAGGACCGGCACATAGCCGCCATCATGGATCTTCAGCATGTTGGCGCTGAAGAACACGGTTTCGAGGAGCGCCAGCGGCAGGATGACGGCGAGCGCCAGCAGAAAGGGCCAGCGCCAGCGCATGCGCACGAAACGATAGGCGAGGATGGTATCGACCAGCATGGCGCCGGTGACCGAGATGCCATAGGCGGTGGCAAGCGATTCCGAGGAGCCGAAGATGAAGACCAGCGCCATGACGCCGAACATCAGCACGACATTGACGTTCGGCAGGTAGATCTGCCCCGTATGGGTCTCGGAGGTGTGCAGGATCGCCATGCGCGGCAGATAGCCGAGGTTGATCGCCTGGCGCGTCAGCGAGAAGGCCCCGGTGATGACGGCCTGGGCGGCGATGATCGTGGCGCAGGTGGCGAGGATCACGACCGGCAGCAGCGCCCAGTCCGGGAACATCAGATAGAACGGATCGGACATGGCTTCCGGGTGTTTCAGCACCAGCGCGCCCTGGCCGAGATAGTTGAGCGTCAGCGCCGGGAAGACCAGACAGATCCAGGCCCACTGGATCGGCCGGCGGCCGAAATGGCCGAGGTCGGCATAAAGCGCCTCGGCTCCGGTCACCGTCAGGAACACCGCACCCAGCACCACGAAGCCGGTAAAGCCCGCCTGCAGCAGGAAGCGCACGGCATGGACCGGATTGAAGGCGGAAAGGATCGCCAGATCATCCTGGATGTGGGTAAGGCCGGCGACGCCGAGCACCAGGAACCAGGCGAGCATGATCGGCCCGAAGAATTTCGAGACCGCTTCGGTGCCGCGCGACTGGACGGCAAAGAGCGCCAGCAGGATGACGACCGAGATCGGCACGACATAATCGCTGAATTGCGGCGCCACCAGCTTGAGGCCCTCGACCGCCGAGAGCACCGAGAGCGCCGGCGCGATGATCGCATCGCCCATGAACAGGGCCGCGCCGGCAATGCCCATGACGAAGAGCCAGCCGGTGCGGCCGGTGGAGAACTTCATCAGCAGCGCCAGGAGCGACAGCGTGCCGCCTTCGCCATTGTTGTCGGCGCGCAGCAGGAAGAGCACGTATTTCAGCGTGACGATGATGGTCAGCGTCCAGATCATCAGCGAGACGAGGCCGATGATTTCGCCCCGCGTCACGCCATCGGCGGCGACCGGGCGCAGCGCCTCGCGGAACGCATAAAGCGGGCTCGTGCCGATATCGCCATAGACGACGCCGATCGAGCCGAGCGAGAGCATGAGCAAGCCGCCCAGTCCGCGCTTTTCCTGCGATGCCTTTTCGTGCCTGTGGCCCATGGTCCTGTTTCCGGCTTCGACGCGTCTTCAAACCGCGCCTAGAGCCAGCCTTTCCAGCGGAAGAAATAGAAGGGGATCACGGCCGAGATCACCATGGCGATCAGCGCCATGGGATAGCCGTAGGTCCATTGCAGTTCGGGCATGTGTGCGAAATTCATGCCATAGAGCGAGGCGACCAGCGTCGGCGGCAGGAAGACGACCGAGGCGATCGAGAAGATCTTGATGATGGCATTCTGCTCGACGCCGATCAGCCCGAGCGAGGCGTCGAGGAGGAAGGTGATGTTGTTGGCGATAAAGGAGGCATGTTCGGACAGCGACTGCACGTCGAGCGTCACCGTCCGGCAGAGGTCGCGCGCCTCCTTTTCCTCCTGGAGAAGCGGGGTCGCATAGACATAGGTGAGCAGGCGGGCCATCGAAGCCAGGCTGTCGCGCGTCTTGGCCACCAGCCGGTGGTAGGAGGCGACATCGAGCAGCTTGGCCTCCAGATAATGAGGCGGCCGCCGCTTTCCAACCCTGCGCTCCACGAAGACCTGCATGGACAGGTCGTCGAGCTTGGCCACGGCCTGTTCGAGGATCTCGGCCGTGCGGTCGACCACGGTTTCGAACAGCCGCATGGCCAGCATGGTGCCGTTGCGGCAGCCGCCGGGAATGCGGTGCAGGGCGGCGCGGAACAGATCGAAGGATTTCGGCTCGTCGTAGCGCACGGTGATCAGCTTGCCGCGCGCCAGCACGAAGGCGATGTCGGTCAGCACGGGATGGCCGCTTTCGGCCCGGCAGACGAGCGATGCGGTCATGAAAACGGCATCCTCGGTCGAATAGAGCCGGCTCGACGGCTCGATGTCCTTCAGGTCTTCCCGCGTCGGAATCTCGATGCCCAGAAAGCGCTCGATCAGATGGTCCTCGGCCTTGTCCGGCCGCAAAAGGTCGATCCAGACGATGTCGTCGGGAAGGCTGTCGGGCGTCATATCGCCTTCGACGACCATGGCTTCGCCGCGCGCGTCATAAACGGTAATCATCGGCGCGGCCTCACAAGCACACGGCAGAAGCGGCAGCCCAGGCGGGCACGACGCCGGCAGGCGACAGACAGTCAGGGATGGTCACGATCACCATGGAGCAGGACCCGGGTTTGAGCCATCGGCCAGCTCCGCCCTTTCGGGCCTCGCGCATGGTCGGCATCGCACCCGGCAGGGCCGGTCGCGACGCGGCTGCCATATGGCCTATGAGCGTCGCGAAATCAATGGCGCCCGCCCCGTTTCGCCCTGATTTTGCCACAGGTCTTAAGGTCAGGCACGGCCATTCGCCGCAAGACGTGGCGAAATGACGAGCGCCGAGCCCTATTCGAAGGTGATCTTCGGCGGCTGGCGGGCGCCTTCGCCGCGCCCTGCCCCCACCTGCTCCCAGACCTTGCGGGCGATCTCGCGATAGATTTCGGCGACGGGGCCCTCGGGCTCCAGCGCGGTCAGCGGCGTGCCGGCATCGGAGGTCTCGCGGATCTCCATCGTCAGCGGTACTTCCCCGAGGAACGGCACGCCGATACGGTCTGCCTCCGCACGGGCGCCGCCATGGCCGAAGATGTCGTAGCGCTTGCCCGTATCCGGGGCGATGAAATAGCTCATGTTCTCGACGATGCCGAGAACCGGCACCTCGACCTTGCGGAACATGGCAAGCCCCTTGCGGGCATCGATGAGGGCGAGATCCTGGGGGGTTGACACAATGACGGCGCCGGAAAGCGGCACCTGCTGCGCCATGGTCAGCTGCGCGTCGCCGGTGCCCGGCGGCATGTCGACCACCAGGACGTCGAGCTCGCCCCAGGCGACCTCGCGCAGCATCTGCAGGAGCGCCGACTGGATCATCGGTCCGCGCCAGATCATCGCCACCTCTTCGTCGACCAGAAAGCCCATGGACATGACCTTGAGGCCATAATTCTCCATGGGCCGGATCATCTTGCCGTCGATCTGTTGCGGGCGGCCGGAGATCTTCAGGAGGCGCGGCATGGAGGGCCCGTAGATATCCGCATCCAGAATGCCGACGCGCAGGCCGTTGGCCGCGAGACCCAGCGCAAGATTGGCCGATGTGGTGGACTTGCCGACCCCGCCCTTGCCGGAGGCAACAGCGATGATGGCGCCGACGCCGGGGATGCCGGCCTTTGCCGGGCCGGCCGGGCGCTGGCCGGCGGCCGGCGGATGTGCATGGCCGTGGGCGGGTGCAGCGGCCGAGGGTCGCGGCGGCGGCGGTGTGCTGCCGGCCTTCCGATCGGCGGTCAGCGCCACCATGGCGCCCTTGACGCCCGGCATCTCCTTCACGACACGCTCGGCCGCCGCGCGCAACGGCTCCAGGTCCTTGGCCCGATCGGCGGGCACGGTGATGGAGAAATAGACCTTGGAATCGGAGATGAAGACGTCGGAGACCATCTTGAGGTCGACGATATTGCCGGTCATGTCCGGCCCGCGCACCGTTTTCAGCGCATCCATCACCGCCGCCTGCGTCACATCCGCCATGATCAACCCTTTTTTTGATACGCCTTCAGTCTCCCCGCCGTAGATAAGCGAGCGAACGCCCTTCGCCAATCCGCCAATTGCGGTTTCGGCACGAAGAGTGCGGAGCGCGCAGAGACCGTCCACGCCGCATCGGGCAGCCGTGGCCGGGGAACTGCGAGATGGCTGAGTGACAACCAGACATGGAGAGGCCGCTCCCGCCCCGGGTGTCCGTTCATCCGGGATCACCACGAGGCGGAAAGCGGCCTGTCTTCGCGACCTTCTGGGGGCGCAGTCTTGTTTTATCAGTCCCCTCTGGACCTGTTTGTCCTCATGCAGGAAGCGTGCCAGACTGTTCGAACCCTTTAATTATGGGTTTTCGCGAGCGAAGAGCGGTGCGGCTCGTCGTATGCTCCCGCTTTTTTGTCAGTCTGCCTAAAATTTTCGCTGCGCTCTGCCGAATGCCAGTCCGGCTTGACCCGCGACCGATCGCGACTACACTTCTTACGCGAGATCTGGTGAGCGATGACAACAGGTGTTCTGCTCGAGGACAGGATTTACGAAGCGGCGTTTCTGCCAGACCTCTGGCCCGCCGTGCTTGATGCCTTGGCGCGGCTGATCGGAGCCGAAGGCGCCCTGCTTGCCGATCTCACCACCGATGGAAAAACCTCGATCGCCTCTCAAGGCGTCGCCACCCTGTACGAGGACTACTTCCGCGAAGGCTGGGGGTTCGACAATGGTCGGACGAAGGCGCTGATGACGATCCGCCATGCCGGTTTCATCAGCGATGCCGCGCATTTGAGCCTGGAGTGGATGTTGGAGGAACCCGTTTATCGCGATTTCCTCTGGAGACGCGACTTCGGCTACGCCGCAGGCACGGTCATTCCCATGCCGAGCGGCGAGATCATCGCCGTCTCGGTCGACCGCAAGCGCAGCCTTGGACCGGTGGCGGCTCATGAGCTCGACCGGCTGGATCAGATGCGCCCGCATCTCGCCCGCGCCGCGCTGGTCGCCAGTCGCCTGCAGTTCTCCCGCATCGAGGCGGCGGTGCAGGCGCTGGGCGTTGCGCAACTGCCGGCAGCCATGCTGCGGGCGGATGGGCGGGTGCTGCTCTGCAACAGCCTGTTCGGGCATCTGGAACCGCAGCTGGCGATCGGCGCGCAGGATCGACTGCTCTTCTCTCAGCCTGGCGCGCAGAAAATCTTCGACCGGCTGGTCGCCGAGGCGCGGGCGCAGCCAGGGCAGGTCCGCTCCTTTCCCGTCTCGGCCGGCGATCGTCTTCCGCCGGCAGTTCTGCATCTCGTGCCGATCCGGGGGGCAGCGCGCGATCTGTTCTTCCAGGCGCGGTTCCTGCTTCTGGCAACCCCGGTCGGGCGGTCCGGCGCGCCCGCAGATGATGTAATCCAGGGCCTGTTCGACCTTACCCCCGGCGAAGCGCGGGTGGCGGGACTGATTGCGAAGGGAAGCACGGTCAAGGGCGCAGCGGCCACGCTCGATCTCAGCGTCGAGACGATCCGCACCTATGTGAAGTCGTTCCTCGGCAAGGCCGGCATGCACCGCCAGTCGGAATTCGTGGCGGCCATGCGCTCCGTCCGCCGGATCGACGACGACGCGTGACGCAGCGTGGCAGGGCAAGGAGCGGCACCGGCGCCAAAGGCTTCAGCCGCCAAGCCTCAGCTGATCAGCCCGCGCCGCAGCGCCTTCACCACGGCCTGCGTGCGATTCACCGCGTTCAGCTTCTTCGTCACGTGGTTGAGATAATGGTTCACCGTATGCTCGGACAGGCCGAGAATGCCGGCGATTTCGGCGCTGGTCTTGCCGGCTGCCGTCCAGTTCAGACACTGGATCTCGCGTTCGGACAGGGTGACCTCGCTCTCGCGCCAGAAGGCACCGATCTCGGTCAGGCGATTGTAGATATAGATCGCCACCATCTGCAGCTCCATCATCTCGGTCATGGAGATGTCGCGCTGCTGGCCCATCAGGATCATCGCCGCACGGGTGCCATCGGCATTGTGGACGGGGAAGTAGGCGACCTGATCCACCTGGTGGCGGCCGGATACCTCGACATGCTGGGCAGCCTCGGCGGGGCGCGTCGTTTCCCGGCTCCACTCTTCCCGCGTCAGGAAGAACGGCGTCGTGGTGGTGCGCAGGCGGCGGAAGCCGGCGCTGTGCTGAAGGAGATGGCTGTCGTCGAAATTGGCCAGCATCTCCTTCGGCAGGTTGGATACGATGGACGTGTCGGAGAGCTTGGCGACTTCGATCGGCGGAATGAGGCAGATCATGAAATGGCGGAAGCCATGGTCTTCCGTCATGCGCCGGAGATAGCGCACCACGTCGAACTGGGTCTGGAGCCCGGCAATGTCGGCGGCCAGATCGGCCTCGCCCAGGTCGAGCGCGTCTCTCGCCTCCGGCAGGTCCGGCGTGTCCGTGTCCGGCGTGTCCATCTCCTCCACCCTGCTCTGCACAGGCAAGGCCTGGCCGGTCTCCTGTGGATCGTCCAGACCCGTCGCCTGGCGGGTGTCACTTTCCTGCTCCGCCGTGCGGCCGTCCTGCGTGCTGGTCACCCGATCAACCCGGCCCGAATGGCCTTCGCGACCGTCTGGACGCGATTGACCGAGTCGAGCTTGCGCGTCGCGCGGTTGAGATAGTGATTCACGGTATATTCCGAAAGCTGGAGGATCTGCGCCATCTCCACCGTCGTCTTGCCGGCAGCGGCCCAGTGCAGACATTCGATCTCCCGGCGCGACAGGCTGGCTGCCGACCGCGGCGCCTTGTTGCGCACCTCGCTCAGGCGATCGAACAGCGTGACGGCCGCATAGGTGATCATGGCGAGTTCGCGCTGGTCGACGACCGGGCGATCGCCGGATAAGGCCACGGCCCCGCAGCGCCCGACATTGTCGTGCACCGGCACATAGACGCCGCGCGGCATGCTGCGCTGCTTGAACAGTGTTCCGACCAGGAGCGAGCGCGGGCTTCGGCGGCGACGCATCTCGGTCTCGACATCGAAGGTGAAAGGGAGCGTGCTTTTGTGCAGGTGCTCGACCACGGGGCTGTCGATCAGCATGCCGGCCGCATCGTAATCGGAGATGATCGCGTCCGGCCAGTTGCTCATGATGACATGTTCGGCAAAGCGCCTGGCCGACCGGGGCGGGACGCTCATGACGAGAAAGGCTTTGAACCCGAAGACCGAGCACACCCGCTGGAACGCCGCATGGATGCGCTGTTCGGTCCCCAGATCAGTCCCGATCACATCTTCGGCGAGCGGGCGGATCGCAGCCTCGTTCAGGCCGATACCCATCACAATCTCCCATTTTCATCAACGGTGGATCTGTCCGCATGGCGGAAGCAGGATGCTGGCGCTACGCTACAGGTATGACGAATGCGCGTCCAGAACAGTGACGTCATTAATCCTCACCTTTCGCAAGACCGGCTGCCGTCTCCGATCCGCTCGCAGAGTACACGCCCTTGCCGGTCCTTGCCCAGCCAAGGTAAGTTTCTGACTTTATCCTACATAAGGAACATAAATGTGAAGAGATCGATTATTATCGACACGGACCCTTCTCCCGACGACGCCGTCGCCTTTTTGATGGCGCTCGGATCCCCGGAGGAGATCGAGCTTTTGGCGATTACGACCGTCGGCGGAAACGTGCCGCTTCGCTACACGACGCGCAACGCGCTGATGGCGCTGGAGCTCGCCGGCCGGCAGCGGGATGTTCCGGTCTATGCAGGGGCAGAAGGGCCGCTGGTGCGAAGCCTGGCGACCGCGGAATATGTGCACGGCGCCACCGGCTTCGAAGGCTTTCCGCTCCCCGATCCCGTGACGCAAGCCGGGAGCGGGTTCGCCGCCGACCGGATCGTCGAGCTGGTCATGAGCCGTCCCGCAGGCACGGTCACGCTCTGCTGCCTCGCACCGCTGACGAACATTGCCCTGGCGCTGGCGCGCGAGCCGGAACTGGCTTCCCGGCTCGCGGGCATCGTGCTGATGGGCGGTGCCCGCTCGGAGGGCGGCAACATCACCCCGGCAGCCGAATACAACATCTATGTCGATCCGGAGGCGGCGAAACGGGTGTTCGACTGTGGGGCGCCGCTCGTGATGATTCCGCTCGATTGCACGCACAAGGCGCTGACCACCAGACGCCGCATGGAGCGGCTGCGCGCCGTCGGCCTGCCGCATATGGAGGCCTTCTATCACCTGCTTGTCTTCAACAAGCGTTTCGACGAGGAAAGCTGGAGCAAGGATGGCGGCCCGCTGCACGATCCGACAGTCACTGCCTATCTGTTGAAGCCGGAGCTTTTTGCCGGACGGCAGGTCAATGTGGAGATCAGCTGCGATGCGCTCACGCGTGGGATGACCGTGGTCGACTGGAACGCGGTCACGGATCGGCCGAAGAATGCGCTGGTGCTGACGGAGATCGATGCGGAGGGCTATTTCGACCTGGTGATCGAACGCCTGGCCGCAGCCGCACGCCCGCGCTGAAGCGCCGGATGCCTGCAGCGGGTGCTCAATCCCGTGCCGCGTGCGGATCCGGCGCGCGTGGCGCCATGCGGACCGCGACATCCTCGGCGATCGCCCGGGCGGTGTTGAGCACGAGAGGCGACCAGGCTTCGAGCTGCGCCATGCTGATCCGGTAAGCGGGCCCCGTCACCGACACGCCGCCGACGAGGCTTCGATCGGCATTGGCAAGCGGGGCAGCCACGCAGCGAATATCCGTCTCGTGCTCCTCCTCGTCGAAGGCGACGCCACGTGTGGACACCCGGTCGAGATCGGCAAGCAGCGAGGCGGCCGAGAGATGGGTGCGCGGCGTGAAGGCGCGATAGGAGATCTGCTCGGCAATACTGACCTGCCTGGCGCGTGGCAGGGCGGTCAGGGCCGCCTTGCCGAGCCCGGTGCAATAGACCGGCGAGGTCTTGCCCACCTGGCTTTCCATCCGCACCGTCTGGCGGCTTTCCACCTTGTCGATGTAGACGATCTCCGCACCGCGCAGCAGGCCGAGATGAACGGTCTCCAGCGTTTCCGCATGAAGCCGCGCCAGATGCGGCGCGGCCACTGTCCGCAGGTCATTGCGCGCCCAGGCCTTATGAGCGAAACTGAGCAGGCGCAGGCCAGGCTCGTAGGCAAGGTCGCTGCGCTGGGTGAGGAGACCTTCCTGAACGAGGTGAGAGAGCTGGCGGTGCAGCGTGCCGCGCGGCTGGCCGGTCATGGCGAGGATTTCGGTGAAGCGCAGCGGTTGATCGGCCATCACAACGGCGTCGAGCAGGCTTATCGCCTTCCCCAGGGTTCCGGTCGAACCCACTGCCTCCAGCGGCTGTGCCGGTCTCTCGTCGTCCATCGCCTGCCCCGCTCTGTGTTGCCGTTCGCTTCCGATCCACGCTTGACACTGGCGCGAACGACAGAGGATAATTCCAGATAATAAACACATGTTCCATTATTTGGAACCCCACCGCCGATCACTCAGGTTTCGGCAGACAGGATGACGCCGGTTCCATGCCCGCCCCCTCCGCTTCTTTCCCGGATCTGCAGGATCGTGGCGTGCTGATCACCGGCGGCGCGTCCGGCATCGGCGCGGCACTGGTCGAGGGCTTTGCGCGCCAGGGGGCCCGCGTCGCCTTCATCGACCGCGCCGTCGAGGCGGGGGAGGCGCTGGCGGCAGGGCTGGGGGGAACGCTGCGCCACGACCCGCTCTTCCTTGCCGGCGACCTGACCGACATTGCCACGATCGAGCGTCTGGTCGCCGAAGCGGCGGACCGGCTCGGCGGCCTCGGCGTGCTCGTCAACAATGCCGCGCGCGACGACCGCCATGTCTTCGGCCAGACGAGCCTTGCGGAGTGGGACGAGAGCCAGGCGATCAATCTCCGGCCGCTCTTCTTCACGAGCCAGGCGGCCGCCCCGCATCTGGTGCGAACGCGCGGCGCCATCGTCAATTTCTCCTCGATCGCCTTTCTGCTGAACATGGGCGAAATGCCGGCCTATGCGGCGGCGAAAGCCGGCATCATCGGCCTGACCAAGTCGCTCGCCGGCCGGCTCGGCCCGGACGGCGTGCGGGTCAACGCGATCCTTCCCGGCATGGTGCTGACCGAACGCCAGAAGGCGCTGTGGCTGACCGAGGACAAGATTGCGGCCATGCAGGCACGCCAGTGCCTGAAGGTGACGCTGCTTCCCGACGATCTTGTCGGCCCCTGCCTGTTTCTTGCCTCCGACAGCGCGGCGGGAATCACGGCCCAAACCCTGATCGTCGACGGAGGCGCCTTGTGACCCTTTCTTCCCCATCTCCTGCCTATGCCGCCGTCGACTGGGGCACCACGAGCTTCCGCCTCTGGCTGATCGCCGGCACGGGCGAGATCCTGGGCGAGCGACGCTCGCAGGAGGGCATGACGACCGCCGCCAAGAGCGGCTTCGCGCCGATCCTGAACGCACATCTCTCCGCGCTCGGCGCGGGTGCGGATCTTCCGGTGATGATCTGCGGCATGGCCGGCGCCCGGCAGGGCTGGGTCGAGGCCGGCTATCTCGATGTGCCCGCCGCGCTGGGGAATTGTATCGGCCAGGCCGTGCGCGTGCCGGGTGAAGGCCGCGATGTCCGCATACTTCCCGGTCTCGCCCAGCGCGATGCCGACCGGCCCGATGTGATGCGCGGCGAAGAGACACAGCTTCTGGGCGCGCTCGGCGACGCGCAGGGCAGCCACCTCGTCTGCATGCCGGGCACTCATTCCAAATGGGTGCGGGTCGAAGACGGCCGGGTCACCGGCTTCTCGACGTTCATGAGCGGCGAGCTCTTCGACGTTCTGTCGAAGCAGTCGATCCTCTCGCATGCCGTTGCCGATGCTGCCCCCTTCGACGGCACCCATGAGGCCTTCCGCACCGCTATTGCCGAGGCGGCGGCGCATCCGGCACTTGCCACCAACCTGTTCTTCACCGTGCGCTCCGGCCAGCTGCTGCATGGCTATGACGCAACGCGCTCCAAGGCGCGGCTCTCCGGCCTGACGATCGGCCTGGAGATCGCCGGGGCGCTGGCCAGCACCGCGCCCGGCACCAAGGTGAGCCTCGTGGCTTCCGGACCGCTCGCCGCGCTCTACGGCGCCGCCCTGCAGGCCGCCGGGCTCAGCCCGACCCTGATCGACGCCGATCTCGCCGTTCGCGACGGCCTGGCTCTGGCCGCCCGCACGGTCTGGCCCGCCTGACCCTTCCATGATCATGCCGCCTTAAGCGGCCCCAAGGACAAAAGACATGACCCGCATCCCCTTCCCCACCATGAAATATCCGCTGATCGCCATCCTGCGCGGCCTGAAGCCGGAAGAAACGGAGGCGGCGATCGCCGCGCTCGTCGAGGCGGGCCTGCGCGCGATCGAGATTCCGCTCAACTCCCCCGATCCGTTCCGCTCGATCGAGATCGCGGTCAAATGCGCGCCGGCCGACGCGCTGATCGGCGCCGGCACGGTGCTGACGAAGGAGCAGGTGGAGCGACTGGAGGGCGCCGGCGGCCGTCTGTTCGTCAGCCCGAACGTCGATACCGCCGTGATCGCCCATGCGGCGCAAAAGGGCATGGTGACCATGCCCGGCGTCTTTACACCGACCGAGGCGCTTGCCGCTGCGGCCGCCGGCGCGACGGGGCTCAAATTCTTCCCCGCCAGCGTGCTTGGGCCCTCCGGCATTTCCGCCATTCGCGCCGTGCTGCCGACCGATCTCGAAATCGCCGCCGTGGGCGGCGTCTCGGAGACGAGCTTCGCGGATTATGCCAAGATCGGCATCAAGAGCTATGGCCTCGGCTCCAGCCTCTACAAGCCCGGCATGAGCGCAGCCGAAATCGGTGCCCGCGCCCAAGCCACCGTGAAGGCCTATGATGCAGTCTATTATGGAGCGTCCGCATGACATCGTCCGCCATCGTCCTCGACCAGGCAACGTCCGAACTCGGCGAGGGGCCGCTCTTCGATCCTTCGACCGGCACCGCCTGGTGGTTCAACATCAAGGGCCGCGAACTGCATGCGCTGCATCTGGCAAGCGGCGCGAAGAGCGTGCAGCCCCTGAACCTGATGGCAAGCGTGATCGCGCTGGTTGACGCCGACCAGCAGTTGATCGCCTCCGACCAGGGCCTGTTCCTTCGCGATGCGGAAACGGGTGCGCTGTCCGAATATGCCAAGCTCGAGGACAAGCCCGGCAACCGCACCAATGACGGCCGCGTCCATCAGAGCGGTGCGCTCTGGATCAGCACCATGGGCCGCAATGCCGAACAGGGCGCCGGCGCGATCTATCATGTGGCGCGCGGCGTCGTGACCCTTCTGTTCTCCGATATCACCATCCCGAACGGCATCTGCTTCTCGCCCGACGGCACGATCGGCTACTGGAGCGATACGGGGATCAACCGTGTCATGCGCGTGCCGCTCGACCCCGCCACCGGACTGCCGAACGGCGAGGCCACCGTCTTTGCCGAAGAGCCGGAAAGCGAAGGCGGCTTCGATGGTGCGGTCTGTGATGCGGAAGGGCAGATGTGGACCGCCCGCTGGGGCGCATCGGCGGTCGATGTCTATTCGGCGGAGGGAAAGCGCCTCGCGCGCCACGCCATGCCGGTGTCCCAGCCCTCCTGCCCCGCCTTCATCGGCGAGACGGCCGACCGGCTGCTCATCACCAGCGCCTGGCAAGGTCTGCACGAGACCGGACGGGGATCGGACCCGCAGGCCGGCATGACCTTCGAGCTGAAGGTTCCGGTCAAGGGTCGCTTCGAGCCCGCCTACAAGCTCTGACGGACCGCGCAATTTCCGTTCGGCGCGATTTACAGGGCGACCGCCAAAAAGTATGACAATTGCAGATCGTGCGCGGTGCGCCGACTGAGGAGACATCGATGAGCGAGAAGAAAAAAGAACTGAGAAGCCGCCACTGGTATGGCGGCACGGACAAGGACGGCTTCATCCACCGGTCCTGGATGAAGAACCAGGGATTTCCCGACCATGTCTTCGACGGCCGGCCGATCATCGGCATCTGCAACACCTGGTCCGAGCTGACCCCCTGCAACAGCCACCTGCGTGTGCTCGCCGAAGGCGTGAAGCGCGGCGTCTGGGAAGCCGGCGGCTTTCCGGTCGAGTTCCCGGTCTCCTCGCTCGGCGAAACGCAGATGCGCCCGACGGCCATGCTGTTCCGCAACCTGCTGGCCATGGATGTGGAAGAGGCGATCCGCGCCTATGGCATCGACGGCGTCGTGCTGCTCGGCGGCTGCGACAAGACGACCCCCGGCCAGCTGATGGGCGCGGCGTCGGTCGACCTGCCGACGATCGTCGTCTCCTCCGGCCCGATGCTGAACGGCAAGTGGCGCGGCAAGGATATCGGTTCGGGCACCGACGTCTGGAAATTCTCCGAGGATGTGCGCGGCGGCAAGATGAGCCTGTCGGAGTTCATGGCGGCCGAAAGCGGCATGTCGCGCTCGCCGGGCGTCTGCATGACCATGGGCACGGCCACCACCATGGCCTCCGTGGTCGAGGCCATGGGCCTCTCGCTGCCGATGAACGCCGCCCTGCCGGCCGTCGATGCGCGGCGCATGGCGCTCAGCCACATGACCGGCAAGCGCATCGTCGAGATGGTGCATGAAGACCTGCGCCTGTCGCAGATCCTGACCAAGAAGAACTTCGAGAACGGCATCATCGCCAATGCCGCCGTCGGCGGCTCCACCAATGCTGTCGTCCATCTCCTGGCCATCGCCGGGCGCGCCGGGGTCGATCTGACGCTCGACGATTTCGACCGCGTCGGCAGCCAGGTGCCCTGCATCGTCAACTGTATGCCGTCCGGCAAATATCTGATCGAGGATCTTGCCTATGCCGGCGGCCTGCCGGCGGTCATGAACCGCATCCAGGATCTCCTCCACGCCGACGCGCCGACCGTTTATGGCGGCCCGATCTCGGACTATTACAAGGATGCGGAGGTCTTCAACGACGACGTCATCCGCCCGCTCGACAATCCGCTGCGCAAGGCCGGCGGCATCCGCATTCTCAAGGGCAACCTGTCTCCCAACGGCGCGGTCATCAAGCCCTCGGCCGCCAGCGAGCATCTGCTCGTGCATGAAGGCCCGGCCTTCGTGTTCGAATCGATCGAGGACCTGAAGGAAAAGATCGACGATCCGGACCTGCCGGTCACCGAGGATTCGATCCTGGTTCTCAAGGGTTGCGGGCCGAAGGGCTATCCTGGCATGGCGGAGGTCGGCAACATGCCGATCCCGCGCCGGCTGGTGGAAAAGGGCGTGCGCGACATGGTGCGTATCTCGGATGCCCGCATGTCCGGCACCGCCTTCGGCACGGTGGTCCTGCATGTGAGCCCGGAAGCCAATGCCGGCGGCCCGCTCGCCATCGTCCGCACGGGCGACCGCATCCGCTTGGACACGCTGAAGGGAGAGCTGAACCTCCTGATCGACGAGGCCGACTATGCCGCCCGCATGGCCGCCTGGAAGCCGCCGGAGCAGCGCTGGACGCGCGGCTACTACAAGCTCTACCAGGACACCGTCCTCCAGGCCGACAAGGGCGCCGACCTCGACTTCCTCGTGGGCGCCAGCGGCAGCGAAGTGCTGCGCGAAAGCCATTGAACCATCTGCCGGAGCATCATTGCTCCAACAGATGTCTATGCGCGTAGAAGGCGGGTCCCGGCAGTCGATAGTGACCGGGACTCGCGCCGAATGCTCTGCGAAAGCCTGAAGACGCGTACGGCTTTCTGACGTGGCAATCACGCTTGCGTGACCACTCTCCCAGATTGCGCTCCGCAACGCCTAGTCGCCGGTCAATTGGCAAGTTCCGCTCGTTTCACACGATTTTTTTTCGGAACCACATTCGCGCACCCCTCGTTGTCAGGGCATCACCGGTGCGGCGTGTTGGACCCCGCGCCCTGATCCGAGAGACAAGAGAAAAGGTAGAAACAGCCATGACCAACAAGCTCATCACCTCAGTTGCCGCTGGTGCCCTGTTTGCGAGCGTTGCCGCTTTCGCACCGATCGCCTCCGCTCAGGATGCCGCACAGCCGGCCCAGCCGAACGCCATGCAGAATTCCACGACCGCGCCGGCAGCCGAGCCGATGGCACCGGCCGGTGGCGCAATGAATGCCGCTCCCGCAGGTGACCAGGCTGCCCAGGCCGCTCCGGCCGGTAGCGACTATCTGACCGAGCAGGGCCCGGAACAGATTTCGGCCAACACCTATATCGGCCAGTCGGTCTACACCGGCAATGACGAGAGCATCGGCGAGATCAACGACGTGATCTTCACCAAGGACGGCTCGGTCGAAGCGGCCGTCATCGGCGTCGGCGGCTTCCTCGGCATCGGCGAAAAGAACGTGGCCGTGCCGCTCGACAAGATCACCGTCGCCGAAGTTCCGAACTCCGACGACATGAAGCTGACGACCCAGGAAACGGCGGACTCGCTGAAGGCGGCTCCGGAGTTCAAGACCAAGTCGGCCCAGATGGCCGAGCAGAACGCAACGACGCCGGTTGATGGTTCGACCACCTCGTCGACCGCCCCGGCCGGCACCATGGCTCCGGCTGATGGCGCCGCTCCGGCTGGCAGTGCGGCTCCGGCCACCACCAACAACTAAAATCTGCGGTTACGCAGGATGGAGACGGCAGCGCTCGGGCGCTGCCGTTTTCGTTTGAGCAGGGGGTCAGCCCGCCTGGCTCTGGCTCTGGTCGAGAGAGCCGAAGCGCTTTTCGAGATAGCGCATCGTGGCCTGAAGGTCGGCCGGCTTGCCGTAGAAATAGCCCTGCCCCATGCCACAGCCGAGCCCCTTGAGCTTCAGGGCTTCGGCGAAGTCCTCGATCCCTTCCGCGACCACCTCGAGGTTCAGGCCATCGCACATGGTGACGATCGCCTTGATGATGTGTTCGGAGGCGCGGTCCGTGGCGATGCGGGACACGAAGGAGCGGTCGATCTTCAGCTTGTCGAAGGTGAAATCGCGCAGGCGTCCGAGACTGGACTGGCCGGTGCCGAAATCATCGAGAGAGATGCGCATGCCGGCCGCCCGCAGCTCCGCCACGATCTTCTGCGCCATGTCGGCATCGGTCATGACGGCGGTTTCGGTGATCTCCAGCTCCAGCCGGCGCGGATCGAGACCGACCCGGTTGACGATGGCAAGCACGTCGCGGCTGGTGGAGGGGTCCATCAGCTGGGCGGACGACAGATTGAAGGACAGGAACAGTTCCTTCGGCCAGAGAAGCGCCGCCTCCGCGGCCTTGCGCAGCAGCGTTTCCGTCAGCGAATGGATGAAGCCGCGCTCCTCCGCCAGCGGCACGAAGACGGCCGGCGAGACATAGCCGAGATCGGCATCGCACCAGCGCGCAAGCGCCTCGAAGCCCACGGGCATGTCGGTCGCCAGATCGACGATCGGCTGGAAATGCACGTCGACCGCGCCATTGATGATCGCATTGCGCAGCGCCTGCTCGAGCTGCGTCGCACGCTTCATCTCCGCGGCGATCTCGTGCGAGAAGACGGTGATCTGCCCGCGGCCGCGGCGCTTGGAGCGATAGAGCGCCGTATCGGCGCTCTTCAGGAGCTCCTCATAATCGGCGCCGGCGAAGGGATAGATGGCAAATCCGAAGGAGGCGGACAGCCGCACCGTCCGCTGGCCGAGATCGAACGGGGCCGAAAGCACCTCGCGCAGCATCTGGCCGATCTTTTCCGCCGCCTTCCGCTCGAAGACCAGCGGCAGGACGAAGGCAAATTCGTCGCCGCCCACCCGGATCACGGTCGCCCCGTCCGGCACGCAGGCAAGCAGGCGGTTGGCCACCTGGCAGAGGATCTCGTCACCCGCACCGGGGCCGAAGAGATCGTTGAGCGGCTTGAACCCGTCGAGATTGGCGAGGCCGATGGTGAAGGGTGCGGGATCAGCAGCCCGCTCGGCGGCGATCTCGCGCACGCGGTCGCGCATCTTGTTGGCGTTGCCGAGCCCGGTCAGCGGGTCGGTGAAGGCCATGACATGCAGGTCGTTGCGACTGAGATAGTCTGCCGAACCGTCGTCTGGTCGAGTCATCGCTCATGTTCCGCGTGCTTCTGCCGCTACCGGCGCGGACGACCTTTTCGCGTTTGGCTTAACGAAGAATGAGGATCGCCTCCCCAGATCTCGTCCGGCGGCTGAAAGATCGACAATTTCACAAGCATACGCCCTGCGAGTGCAGCTGGCGAATCACTTTCTATTGCCACGCGCGTGCGGACTCCGCGCCGCAGAAGCGGCTCCAGACAGCCTCGATCATGTCCGGGCTGATCGGCTTGACGATATGGTCGTCCATGCCGGCCTCTCTCGCTCCCTCGATATCCTTGTCGAGTGCCTGGGTGGTGACGGCGATGATCGGCGTACGGGTGCCGGCCTCTTCCCGCTCCCGGATCGCGCGGCTGGCGTCGAAACCGTTCATCACCGGCATGGAGACATCCATCAGCACAAGCCGGGGGCGCATCTGCTGCCAGAGCTGCACGGCTTCCTCGCCATTGGCCGCGACGCGATAGGTCAGTCCCAGGCCTTCGAGAATCTGCGAGAAGACGAACTGGTTGATGTCGTTGTCCTCGGCAACGAGCACATCGATCTCCGAGCGGTCGATCGGCGGCATGGGCAGGGTCATCAGGTCCCATTCGAGAACGGTCGGGGCGGGCGGCGCAAGCTCCGCCTCCCCTGGCGAGGGCGCGAGGTCATGGTGCACCGGCTCGTTCAGGGCCGGCAGGCTCGGCTCCGCGGCGGGGTCGAGCAGCGCGTGGATCGCGGTGTCGACGGCGCTCTGCGACCAGGCACGGTCGAGAAGCAGCGTGGGGATGCCGCTCTCGCGCGCCACCCGCGGGTCGAGCGGCGGATCGACGAGGATCGCATCCAGACCGAGGCCGGCCTCGCGCGCGGCGGAGAGGAAGGCCGAAAGCTCGGCAAGGCTTCGGACGGCGCAGGCATCCGCCCCCTGCCCGCGCAGCAGCGAAACCAGCTCCGCCTCGCGCGCCGGATCGCCGGTCACCACCAGCATGTTGCGTGTCTGGCGCGGCGCCGTCGCGGCCATCAGCGGCCGGGTTTCGGCAATGGTCTGCACGTCGACGGAGCGGAAAGCGTCGAAGCAGTTCTGGGCAGGCTCGAAAAGGTTGAAATCGCGCACGTCGAACGCGGCGGCGAGCTCCGGTGCGAGCGGGCCCACGCCCACCACGACATCGGTGACATCGGTCATGTAGGTCACGAGAATCGCGCGGCTGCCCTCGCCGATCCGGAACTTGTGGGTGATCGACCAGAAATCGTCGCCATCGGCGGCCACGATCTGTTCGGGCTGGGTGTAGGTCTTGCCGGTTTCCAGCACCATGCGGTCGGAGGCCTCGACCTTTTCGGCAAGCGCCGGCTCGAAGACATCCCAGACCGAGCGGCCGAGAATGCTTTCAGGCGTGACGCCATGGATGGCGCAGAAGGCCTTGTTGGCGGCGATATAGCTGAGGCTGCGATCCTTGACGAAAACGGGATTGGGCAGGTTGTCCAGAATGCTCTCGGTCACCTCGACACGTTCGAGATCGAGATGGAGCTGCTCCTCCTTCTTCTTCTGCTCGGACACATCGGTCAGCGTGACCATGCAGATGCCGTTGGCGAGCCGGCGCTTGCGCACGCTGATCCAGCGCTGGCGGCTCAGGCGCTCCACGGTCTCGTAGCGCTCGCGCCAGTGCAGCGAAACGCGGTCGGCGATCCACTCGTCCCGGTTCACGCGGCGGCGGCTCTTCTCGCCGCCAGTGCTCGCCCGCACGCCGAGATCGAAGACCGCGCCCAAAAAGTCGCGCAGGCGCGTGCCGCGCTGCATCATCGCTGCCGGAACGGCATAGAAATTCGGCACGTTACGGCTGGCAAACAGCAGTTCGTCGTTGCGATCATAGGCAAGCACAGCCACGTCGAGCGACTCCGCCATCGCTTCGAGCATGGAGAACTGGATGGTTGCGTCGCCAGGCGCCGCATCGGTCATGTCATCGTCCTCGTCAGGGCGGAGAGGCAGTGTGGCGGTGACATGCTGACGCCGGGCCCTGACCGGGGCGGCGCTGGACGCGCGGGAAACGGCCGGTCAGCGGCGCACCGTCTCCACGTGGTAAGGAATCGCTCACGGATTACCCCGCCACGCCCGGACAGTGACAGTCTTACCTTAAGCCAAGATTAAGCGGAGATGCTAATTCTCGTGCCGCGATCCGCGCGAAAAACCGGTAAAACCGGGGGAGGAGCGAAACCGCACTTTCCTCGCGCGGCGGAATGAGGGAAAAGAGGGCATGCCCATTTCCCAGCTTTCCGAAACGCTCATCAACCAGATCGCCGCCGGCGAGGTGATCGAGCGCCCGGCAAGCGCCGCCAAGGAGCTCATCGAAAATGCGCTCGATGCCGGCGCCACCCGCATCGACATCGCCACGGCCGGCGGCGGCAAGGCGCTGCTGCGCGTCGTCGACAATGGCTGCGGCATGGGGGCCGAGGACCTGGCGCTCGCCATCCGCCGGCACTGCACCTCCAAGCTCGAAAAAGGCCTGCTCGACATCCGCACCCTCGGGTTTCGCGGCGAGGCATTGCCCTCCATCGGCTCCGTGGCGCGGCTGACGATCGCCAGCCGCGCGGCCGGCAGTTCGGAAGGCGCGGAGATTGCGGTGCATGGCGGCGTGCTGTCGCCCGTCCGGCCGGCGCCCGCCAATATCGGCACGGTGGTGGAGGTCCGCGATCTCTTCTTCGCAACGCCCGCGCGGCTGAAATTTTTGAAAAGCGAGCGCGCCGAGGCGGCTGCGATTTCCGAGGTGGTGCGGCGCATGGCGATCGCCTTCCCGCAGGTGCGCTTCGTCCTGTCGGGGGCCGACCGCGCGACGCTCGAATTTCCCTCGACCGGCGATGATCGGCTGGCCCGCATCGCCCAGGTCATCGGCCGCGATTTCCGCGACAACGCCATTCCGATCGAAGCCGAGCGCGAAGAGGTGCGGCTGACCGGCTTTGCCGGCGTGCCGACCTTCAACCGCGGCAACTCGCTCCACCAGTTCGTCTTCGTGAATGGCCGGCCGGTGCAGGACAAGCTGATCCTCTCGGCGCTGCGCGGCGCCTATGCCGAAACCATTCCGCAGGGGCGCTACCCGGTCGTGGTGCTGTCGATCGCGATCGATCCCGCGCTGGTCGATGTCAATGTCCACCCGGCGAAATCCGACGTGCGCTTCCGCGATCCCGGCCTGGTGCGCGGCCTGATCGTCGGGTCGATCCGCCAGGTGCTGGCACTGCATGGCGACCGCGCCTCCACGCTCGGCGCACGCGGCCTGATGCAGGCCTTCCGGCCGGAGGGGGCCGCGCCCGGCTGGCCCTTCCGCCGCGATCCGCCACCCTCTGCCCCCTGGTCGGCAGAGACCTCCCCTTCCCGCCCCCTGTCATTCGAGCCGAACGAACCGGCGCGTGCTGCGCCCGGTTTCGGCTTTGCCGAAGGGCTGCAGAGCGTCTTTGCCACCGCGCCGTCCGCCAGCGCCGCGCCGCTGCCGCCGGCCAGTCCGGCCGAGATCCAGCATCCGCTCGGCGCCGCCCGCGCCCAATTGCATGAGAACTACATCGTCGCGCAGACGCAGGACGGGCTGGTGATCGTCGATCAGCACGCGGCGCATGAGCGGCTGGTCTTCGAAGCGCTGCGCAAGGGGCTCGCCAGCCGCCCGGTTCCGGCCCAGGCGCTGCTCATTCCGGAGATCGTCGATCTGCCGGAGGAGGATTGCGACCGGCTGATCGCCCGGGCGGAGGAGTTCTCCCGCCTCGGCCTGACGATCGAGCGTTTCGGCCCCGGTGCCATCGCCGTTCGCGACACGCCGGCCATGCTGGGCGAGATCGACGCGGCGGCGCTGATCCGCCAGCTGGCCGACGAACTCGCCGAATGGGACAGTGCCAGCGGCCTCGCCAGCCGGCTCGACCATCTGGCCGCCACCATGGCCTGCCACGGCTCGGTGCGGTCCGGGCGGCGGCTGAAGCCGGAGGAGATGAACGCGCTGCTGCGCCAGATGGAATCCACCCCCGGCTCCGGCCAGTGCAATCACGGCCGGCCGACCTATATCGAAATCAAGCTGGCCGACATCGAACGCCTGTTCGGCCGAAGCTGACGCACGCCCGGCAGACTGCGGCAGCGTCTTGGCGATCGGAAGGGGGAACGGATCGACCGACCAATCGCCCGGTCCGCCGGCGGAACGGTCCCCCCGGCTCACCCTGCCAGCGGACGGGACGGGCCTGCTACCGTCAGCCCGCCTTGATGCGGGCGCACCAAGCAGGCAGCGAACCGTCACTCTTGTGGATTTGACGGATGCCGGATGCGGCGCTACTGCCTCTCGAACGAAAAGGCGGACGCTTCGTGCGGACGAAGACAATGCGGGGACGACGGATCATGAACCGGTTTGAAGGCAGCGGCAACAGGCCGGCAAAGATTCGCTATCTCGACGGCGACTTCCAGATCGTCATGCCGGGCACCCATGTCACCTGCGCCATCACCGGCGTCGCCATCCCCGTGGACGAACTGCGCTACTGGAGCGTCGCTCGCCAGGAAGCCTATGCCGACGCCCAGGCCTCCCTCGACGCCGAACGCCAGGCCGGCACGGCGGCGGGGTGAAGCGAAAGACGCCTTGATGCTGCACCCTGATCGATCGCGGCTCTGCTGATGCAGTGGTAGCGCTTGAGTGAGGTTAGGGGGTGGGGTCGAGGGTTTCGATCGTGGAATGGGTCAGGCGGCGCTGGCGGGCGTTGGCGAGGGTGGCGTCGAGGATGGCGTCCGGGGCTGCGGGGTCGTCGAAGCGGATTTCCACGGCGATGACCTGGGCGCGGCCTTTGAGTTCGCCGCTCCGGCCGTGGCCGGCTTCCAGCCGTACCCAGTCCTTGGCGGTGGTGACCAGGGTCAGGCCTTCGCGCTCGGCGATCTCCAGGAGTTCGGCGATCTCGTCTTCGGCGAGATGATGATGATCGGGGAAGCGGCGTTCGTGAACGAGGGTCGCGCCGGTTTCCCGAACGGTGCGGAAGAATTTTTCCGGATCGGCAATGCCGGCGAAGGCGAGGACGGGCGTGCCCTTCAGGCTTGCATCGTCGCCGGAGCGGTGCAGGCCGGCGGCGAAGAACCGGCGGCCGGCGCGCGCGGCGGCGCGCACCACAGGATCGGCGGCCGAATCCGTGCCGATCTGCAGAAGCGCCGAGGTCTGGCGGAGCTGGATCGGCAGCGGCGCACGCACCGGACCGGCCGGCACCACGCGGCCATTGCCGATGCCGCGGCGGGAATCGATGACCAGCAGCGCATAGTCGAAGACCAGCCGGGCGCTCTGGAAGCCGTCATCCATGATGATGAGGTCGGCGCCCTCGGCCACCAGCCTCTGCGCGCCCTCGATCCGCCGCCGCGAGATGACGGTCAGGGCCTCGCGGGCGAGCAGCAGCGGCTCGTCGCCGACATCGCGGGCTCGGTGATGGTCGGGGTCGACGCGGGTGGTGCGGTCCAGCGAGCCGCCATAGCCGCGGCTGAGGAAACCCGGCGTCAGGCCGCGACGCTTCGCCGCCCGGGCGAGCGCCAGCGCTGTCGGCGTCTTGCCGGCGCCGCCGACGGTGAAATTGCCGATGCAGAGCACGGGAACGGGCGCGGCCCAGCGGCGGGCCTTTTCCATCCGCGCACCGGCCACCCGGCCATAGATCCAGGAAACGGGGGCGAGTGCGGCGGCGGTGAAGCCCGGCTTTTCCCACCAGAAGGGCGGTGCTTCGGAGACCATCAGCCGTGCCCCTTCCCGCGCGCGGCCTCTTGACCCGGCGCTTGCCCCTTCGCGCGTCTCGCCCGCTTCTGATGCATGGTCAGGCCCCGGCCGCGGGGCGGGCGGCGAGAAGGGCCGGCAGTTCGGTGATGTCGTTCAGGCAATGGTCGGCATCGGCGAGCGACTGGCGCGAGCCGGTGCCTGTCAGGACGGCCACCGTCAGCCCCGCTCCGGCGCTGATGCCCATGTGCAGATCGTGATTGTTGTCGCCCACCACCACCACCTGGTGCGGCGCAAGGCCGGTGGCGGCGCAGAAGCCCAGAACCATGCCGGGACCAGGCTTGGTGCCATGGCCGCTGTCATAGCCCGCCACATAATCCAGGCACTCGGCAAAGCCGAAGCGCCTGGCCGTTTCGCGGATCGAGGTCTCGTTGTCGCTCGAGGCAACCCCCAGCCGGTAGCCCTCGGCCTTCAGTCCGGCGAAGAAGGGTGCCAGCTCGGCCACGGGAACCGCATAGGCGGCAGACCGGGAAAAGAGGTCGTCGAACAGCGCCCGCAGCTCCTCGAACGGATAGGGTGCGCCGGCCTCCACCATGCCTTGCGCGATCTCGACCGTGTTGCCGGCCGCAAGCAGGCTGTCGGCCACCACATGGCCGGTGGCGGGGTCCATGCCGCAGGCGGAGAGCAGCCGGTCGGCCAGCGCCGCGTCGCCGCGTGCCGCGATCCGCGCCAGCTCGTAATTGACCGGCACCCAGCTCTTCGCATAGTCGAGCAGCGTGCCGTCCTTGTCGAACAGGATGCCGGCGATCGCCGGGCTGCCGGCCGCCGTCTCAGCGGGCATCGCTTCTCTCCCCCTCGTCGCGCGGCAGAAGGCGGGCCTTCACCGTCAGCGGATTGATGTAGGGCTCCAGCCCGCGCATCGTGGCGGCCAGTGCGCCGCGCATCTCCTGCATGGTTTCCTGCCCTGCATCGATCATCGTGCGGCGCACCTCGTCATTGGCCAGCAGATAGTGGACGCCCTTGGCGAGCATTTCCACATCGCGCACGATCTTGGCGCTGCCGTTCTTGGCGAGGCGCTGGTAGCTCTCGCGGAAATTCTGCACATTGCCGCCGGACAGGATGGCGCAGCCGAGCATGGCCGGCTCCAGCGGGTTCTGCCCGCCCTCCCCGAACAGCGACCGGCCGACGAAGGCGACCTCGGTCAGGCGAAGGTAAAGTCCCATTTCGCCGATCGTATCGCCGAGAAAGACATCGGTATCGGGCGTCAACGGATCGCGGCGGGTGCGGCGTGCGACGGTCAGCCCGCGGGCGTTCAGCATGCTCTCGATCGCGTCGCAGCGATCGGGATGGCGGGGAACGATGATGGTCAGCAGGCCGGTGCGTTCCTTCAGCGCCGCATGAACCGTGGCCGCCGCCGCCTCTTCGCCGTCGAAGGTGGAGATCGCCGCCCAGCTCTTGCGCTTGCCGAGCTGCTGGCGATAGGTCCGCAGCGTCTCGGCATCGGCCGGCGGCGCATCCGTATCCACCTTCAGATTGCCGGAGACCATCACCGGCAGCGCCCCCAGCGCACTGAAGCGCTCGGCATCGGCATCCGACTGGGCGATCACCAGCGCCAGGTTTTCAAACAGCGCGTCCGCCAGGCTGGCGCGCTTGCGCCAGCGCTTGAAGGAGCGGTCCGACATGCGGCCATTGACGAGGATCTGTGGAATGTGTCGGCGGCCGAGCTCCATGATCGTCATCGGCCATATCTCGGATTCGGCGATGATCGCCAGATCCGGCTCCCAGTAGTCGAGGAAGCGCGCCACGGCAGGCTTGATGTCGAGGGGCACATATTGGTGGATCGCCGCCGATCCCAGCCGCTCGGTGGCGATGCGGGCGGATGTCGTGGTGCCCGTGGTCAGCACCACGGCGATGCCGCGCTTGTGAATCTCGCGGATCAGCGGAATGACGGAAGCCGTTTCGCCGACGCTGGCGGCATGGAACCAGACGAGCGGGCCCTGCGGACGCGGTGCACTCGGATGTCCGTAGCGCTCCTGCCGGCGGGCGCGGTCTTCCTTGCCCTTGGCCGCGCGCGTGGCGAGGTAGGACCAGATGAAGGGCGTCAGCGCCGTGCCCATGACGCGATAGGTGGTCAGGACCGCCCGGGCGAAGAACCGGCTCATGCCGCACCCTCACGACGGCCGAAAACGACCGCAGCGGCCGGCATAGGGACCGTCCGCTCCGCCAATCGCATCAGAGGGCGCCCGGGTCGAGCAGGCGGTGCATATGGACGATGAAATAGCGCATATGCGCATTGTCCACCGTCAGCTGCGCCTTGGATTTCCAGGCGGCAAGCGCGCTCTGGTAATCGGGATAGATGCCGACGATGTCGAGCTTGTCGAGATCGCGGAACTGGACTTCGGTGAGCGTGGTCAGCTCGCCGCCGAAGACCAGGTGGAGGAGTTGTTTCTTCTCGCTTTGGGGAGCCATCGTGTGATCGTCCTGATGGGTGTGAGGAGAGGATGTGAGCCATCCCGGATGAAAGGTCAATGGGGTCCGCTGCCGCCGGCCGCGGCGACGAGGGGGTCGAGCACGGACAGCCGTGCCGCACAAAGCAGGTCGTGGGTGACCTGCTTGCCGTTATAGGCGAGCGGCTGCCCATCGAGACCGGCGAGCCGTCCGCCGGCTTCGTCGAGGATCAGATCGGCCGCGGCAAGATCCCAGTCGTGGGAATTGCGCTCCACCACCGTTCCGTCGATCCGCCCGTCCGCGATCATCGCCAGCCGATAGGCGAGCGAGGGAACATGGGCGATCCGGGTCATGCCCGCCCGAAAGGCGGCCGGAAGGCGCGCCACGCGCTGCTCCGACAGGGCGATCTGCAGCTTGTCGCCATCGCCGGCCTGGCTGGTGCGGATCGGCAGGCCGTTGCGCCGCGCCCCCTGGCCCTGCGCCGCCTGGTAAAGCTCGATCAGCGCCGGCGCGTAGAGAACGCCCGCCACCGGCCGGCCTTCATGCACGACCGCGACGCTGACGCACCAGACATCCTTGCCGGCGATGAAGGCGCGCGTTCCGTCGATGGGATCGACGACGAAGACGGTCTCGCAGCCGAGCCGCGCCTCGTCGTCATCGGTCTCTTCCGACAGCCAGCCATAATTGGGGCGGGCGGCAAGCAGCCGTTCCTTCAGCACGTCGTTGGCGGCGTAATCGGCCTCGCTTACCGGCGAGCGGTCTTCGTTCTTGTAGCGGAAATCGGGATTCTTGCGGAAGAACCCGAGGGCCTTTTCCCCGGCCGCCATGGCGGCGGTGGTGATGAGCTCGAGATCGCGAAGCCATTGCGTGTCTGGAAGGGCGGAAGCCGTCATCATCATCCTTTGCGCTCCCGGCCGTCGCCTGGAGCTCGGCGGGTTTCCCGCCACTGCCTGTCATCAATCCTCCCGCGGGCTTCTGACCGCGCGACTGCGGCTATTTTCCGGCGAGCGTCATGCCTTCGATCGCCAGCGTCGGCGCCGCAGTGCCGAAACTGCGGTCGATATCGTCGGCAAGCGTGACCGCCATGAACATCTGCTTGAGATTGGAGGCGATCGTTACCTCGGAAACGGGGTAGGTGATCTCGCCATTCTCGATCCAGAAGCCCGACGCGCCGCGCGAATATTCGCCCGTCAGCATGTTCAGCCCATGACCGATCAGTTCGGTCACGTAGAAGCCGGTGCCGACACCCTTGATCAGCTCGTCCCTCGACATCTCGCCCGGTTCGAGCGCGAAGTTGGTCGAACTCGGGTTCACCGACGGCCCGCCGCGCACGCCGCGGCCATTGGTTTCGAGCCCCAGCTCGCGGGCGGTAGACGTGGAAAGCAGCCAGTGGCGCAGCACCCCGTCCTCCACCACGGTCAGCGGCTCGCCGGCAATGCCCTCGCCATCGAAGGGGCGGGAAGACGGGCCGCGGCGGATCTGCGGCGTATCGGTGACGCGGATGCCGGCCTTCATCACCGGCTTGTCCATGCTGTCCTTCAGGAAGGTCGTCTTGCGGGCAACCGCCGCGCCGTTGATGGCGCTGGCAATGTGGCTGGCAAAGCCGCGGGCCACCCGCGGATCGAAGACCACCGTGACGTTCTTCTGCGTATCCACCTGGCGGGGATTGATGCGGCCGGCCGCTCGCTCGCCGGCCAGGCGCCCGATTTCGGCCGAGGCGCGCAGATCGGCGAAGAACAGGGTGCTGTCGTAGTCGTAATCGCGCTCCATGCGCGTGCCTTCGCCGGCGATCGCGCTGACGGAGCGGCCGAAGCGCGTGCCCATATAGGCGCCGGAAAAGCCGTGCGAGGTGACGAGGACGAGCCCGCCCATGCCGGCGGACGCGCCGGCACCGCTGGAATTGGTGACGCCCGGCACGGCAAGCGCCGCCGCCTCGGCCTCGAGTGCGGCCTCGCTCAGCGCCTCCGTCGGCACTTCGGTCGGGTCGAACAGGTCCAGATCGGCAATGGTGCGGGCCAGCCGCGCCTCGTCGGCGAGCGCGGCATAGGGATCTTCGGGCGAGGCCTTGGCCATGGCGACGGCGCGCTCGGCAAGCATCCTCAGATCGAAGCCCGGATTGGCCGATACGCTCGCCACCCGCCGGCCGACGAAGACCCGCAGCGAGAAATCGTCGCTTTCGGAGGATTCCGTGCCCTCCACCTTGCCGAGACGCACGCTGACGGAGCGGGACCGGCCGCGCACGACCACGGCATCGGCCTGGTCGGCGCCTGCCTTGCGGGCCAGATCCACAAGTTCGGCGGCCCGCGTTTCGAGCGCGGCGGAATTGATCGGTTCGGACATGGATGTGGCCTTTCTTTCGCGCCCCATTTATTGTGCACTGACCTCAGCATCAAGGCCATAGCGCGATTCTCGCCGCTCTTGGACACAATCCATGCATCGCGCCGACCGGCGCCTCGAACCGAAAGGGAACGCTCGATGTCGACCACGTCGGCCATGACCGGCCAGGCCCTGTTGCTGCTCGGCGGCGCAGTGGTGGCTGCCCCGATCTTCAAGAAACTCGGCCTCGGCACCGTGCTCGGCTATCTCGCCGCCGGCGTCGTCATCGGTCCGCTTCTGCACCAGATCACGGAAGGGGAGGAGATCCTCGGCTTCGCCGAACTCGGCGTCGTCTTCCTGCTCTTCGTCATCGGGCTCGAGCTCAAGATGTCGCGGCTCTGGCAGATGCGGCGCGACATTTTCGGTCTCGGCACCGCCCAGGTCCTGGCCACCGGCGCCGTGCTGTCCGGCATCATCTATGCGCTCGGCCTGCTCGACTGGGCGGGCAGCCTGATCACCGGCTTCGGCCTGTCGCTCTCCTCCACCGCCTTCGCGCTGCAGATCCTCGACGAGAAAGGGGACACCAACACCCATTACGGCCAGCGCTCCTTCTCCGTCCTGCTGCTGCAGGACCTGGCGATCGTGCCGCTGCTGGCGCTGATCCCGCTTCTGGCCCAACAGGCGCCAGAGGACACCACGCCGCCGATCGAGGACTTCGCCATTGCCGTCGGCGCGGTGCTGATCCTCGTCGTCGTCGGCCGCTACATCATCAATCCGGTGTTCCAGATCCTGGCGCGCACCGGGGCGCGGGAGATCATGATCGCCGCCGCGCTGCTGATCGTGCTCGGCGCGGCCACGCTGATGCAGATGGCGCAGCTCTCCATGGCCATGGGCGCCTTCCTGGCTGGCGTGCTGCTCGCCGAATCCTCCTACCGCCACGAGCTGGAAGCCGATATCGAGCCCTTCCGCGGCCTGCTGCTGGCGCTGTTCTTCATGGCGGTCGGCCTGTCGCTGAAGCTCGACGTGATCCTAGCCAATTGGATGCTGGTGCTCGTCGCCGTGCCTCTGCTCGTCGTCATCAAGGCGCTGGTGATCTATGCGCTCTGCCGCCTCACCGGCTCGCCGCACAATGATGCGGTGCGCATCGCGCTGCTTCTGCCGCAGGGCGGCGAGTTCGGCTTCGTTCTGTTCAGCGCCGCTGCCGCCGCCGGCGTCTTCTCCTCCGACATCGCCTCGCTGCTGGTCGTCGTCGTCACGCTCTCCATGGCCATGACCCCCGCCGCCGCCGCGCTGGCGGGAAGGCTGATGGAGGCGGAAGCGGAGGAGGAGGAAGAAATCGAGGAGGATTTCGAGGGAGCCGGCGCCGACGTGCTGATGATCGGCTTCTCGCGCCTCGGCCAGATCGCCTCGCAGATCCTGCTGGCCGGCGGGCGAAATGTGACGGTGATCGACCACTCCGCCACCCGCGTCCGCCAGGCCGCCACCTTCGGCTTCCGCATCTATTTCGGTGACGGCACCCGGCTGGACGTCTTGCGCGCGGCCGGCATCGAGCGGGCGAAGATCGTGGCGATCTGCACCCACAATATCGAGATCACCGACCGGATCGTCGACCTCGTGCAGGCCAACTATCCCGATGTGCGCCTGTTCGTCCGCTCGTACGACCGGCGGCACACGCTGTCGCTGCGGGCGCGCGGCGTCGATTACGAGCTGCGCGAAACACTGGAATCCGGCTTCCTCTTCGGCCAGAAGACGCTGGAGGAGCTCGGCGTCGGCAGTGCGCAGACGGCAGCGATCGTGGAAGACATCCGCCGCCGCGACGAGGCACGCCTTGCCGCCCAGGCCGTCGACGGCTTCACCGGCGGCCACGACCAGCTGCACTCCAAGCCGGTCAAGCCGGAGCCGCTGATCAAGCCCAAGCGCGAAACCGCCACCACCGTCGGCCCCGACGAGGAAATCGCCGCCGGCGTTGCGGCGAGCTAGAACATGTCCAGCCGAAGCGGCATCGCTTCGGCGTTGGAGAATGCGGAGACGGCAAAAGCGAAGAGTATGTCCGGTGATCTTGGGGTGACCGTACACGCTCTAGGTGGACGGTTCGGGCGCCCTGGCCTGCACCGGAAGCCTCCCTGGGGTGGCAGGGTGGATTCCTTATTATGGTGAGTGATAAAACCCCCTCTGGCCGGCAGGCCTGAGGGGGTTTGCGGGCGAGCGGTTTCGTGCAGACCACACCATGGCTCCGCTACTGCTCCAGCCGTGCAGCCAGCGCGCGCTTGACCTCATCCTTGGTGCCGACTGTTGCGGCAAAGATCTCGTCGGCGCGGAGGAAATCGAGCACGCGGAACCGGTTGATGGCGGGGCGGATCAGGAGGTCCGGCGGCGATGCCTTCATCTTCATCGAAATGATGGTCTGCATCATCAGCTGGCTGGCGCCGAACATGGCATCGAGGCGGCCCGGCGCACCCGTTGCCTGCCCGCGCCTCGAATTGGCGCCCGGCCCTTCCGGTCCTCCGACGACATCGACACCGAGAACGATCTCCGCCTTCCCGGCCAGACAATCGAACGGAACGGGATTGAGCAGCCCACCATCGACCATGGCCCGCCCTTCCACCATCACCGGCTGAAAAAGCCCGGGAATGGCCGCGGAGGCAGCGATGGCCTTGCGCAGATCTCCCGTCATCAGGTGCGCCTCGCACTGGCCGTAATAATCGGTCGCGACGATGGTCAGCGGGGTTCGCAGGCCGGCGAAATCGAGCGGGATGCTGTCCGGCAGGAATCCTTGGAGAATGCGTTCGAGATGATAGGGGCCGAAGCCGAAGCCGCCGCTGGCGATCTCCGCCCAGCGGGTGGGCCGCGCCTTCCACAGCCGGCCCATCAGCTGGTCCCGCCGCGCTACGCTGGAAAGCACCAGCGCCCGGATCTCCTTTCCGGTGAGACCTGCGGCATAGGCGGCGCCGAGGATCGCGCCAATCGAGGCCCCCGCGATCGCCACCGGACGGAGGCCAAGCTCGTCCAGCGCTTCGAGAACCTGGATATGGGCAAGCCCCCGCGCCCCGCCGCAGCCGAGCGCAAGCGCAAGGCTCGCCGACCCCTGATCGGCGGAAGGCCGGCCGGCGGGCGCCGGATCTGTGGCGTGCGGCGTGGCGGAGGGAGCCATGTGCGCAGCCAGAAAGGCAGTCGTCTCGGGGGATGAGACTGAAGAGACGGAGGTTGGAGAGAGAGGGGCTGGGGAACTGCGCCCGAGGTCCTGCTCGTCTGTAATGCGCCGCCTCCTTCTTGGCCGGTCCGGCTCAGGCCGGCTCGAAACGGTAGAAATGCATGCGGGTGTCGCCGAACTGGCGATCATCGAGGCTGCGATAGCCGGGCCCGGGCGCCGGCACGACATCGGCCCGTTCTTCAAGCACCACGAGCGCGCCCGCCACCAGCCAGCCGCCGCGCGCCGCTGCGGCAAGCGCGCGGTCGCCGAGCCCCTGCCCATAGGGCGGATCGGCGAACAGCAGTTGGAAGGGTTCCACCGTGCCGATGCCGCCGAGGTCGGTGGCATCGCGGCGGTAGATGCGCGCCCGCCCGGTGAGGCCGAGCGCCTCGATATTCGTGCGCAGCAGGCCCCGCCCCTCGGCGCTCATTTCCACGAACAGCCCCTGTCGGCACCCGCGCGACAGAGCCTCGAGCCCGACCGCGCCGGTACCGGCAAAGAGATCGAGCACCCGCGTGTCATCCAGACTGTCGGGATAGCTGTGGCTCAGGATGTTGAACAGGCTTTCGCGCGTCCGGTCCGTGGTCGGCCTGATATCGGCCGAGCCCGGCGCCGAAAGGCTGCGGCCCCGCAGGCTTCCGCCGACGATCCGCATCGCCGCCTAGTTCCCGCGCCCACGCGGCTTGCCGCCGCCCGGTCGGCCGCCAAAGGGCTTGCCGCCCGAAGGCCGCGACCCCGACGGCTTCGACCCGAACGGCTTGGATCCGGACGGTTTGGACCCGGACGGGCGGCCGCCAAAACTCTTTTCGCCAAAACTCTTGCCCCCCGAAGGCTTGCCGCCTGCGGGCCGGCCGGAGAGATCCCTGCCGCCGCGCGGAGCCTCAGCACGGTCTCCGAAACTCCTGCCGCCGGAGGGGCGATCGCCGAAGCCACCCTCGCGGCCGCCGCGGCTGAAGCCGCCCTCGCGACCACCTTTGCCGAAACCGCCCTCGCGGGCGCCCCTGCCGGCGCCGCCCTCACGGTTGCCTCGGCCGAAACCGCCCTCGTCGCGCGGGGCCGGCGTGCTGGCGCTGATCCATTCGCCTTCGGAATCGACGGTGCGCGCCGCGCGCGGCGTGCGGCGCGGTGGCGCGCGATCCTCGGTCTTGCGATCGGGATCGAACTTGCGGGCGCCCTTGGTCAGTTGGCCCTCCGCGGTGCGGCCATAGCGCTTGCCGCGCGGCACGCCATCGGTCTGGTCGCGGCGGATCGGCGCTTCCGCGGCCTCCCCTTCGGCCCGCTTTTCGGAGACAGGCCGTGCGCCGGGCGCCATCCAGACATTGGCGGTGCGCTTGCGCTGCGCCGGCTGGCGCTTCGGCCGCGCCTCGAACCGCTCTTCGTCCCGCCCACCATCGCGGCCACCCCGGCCGCCGTCGCGGGCATCGCGGCTCTTCCAGCCGGCATCCTTGCCGTCGCGGCCTCCCCGGCCGGCATCCCTGCTTTCCCGGCCTCCCCGGCCGGCGTCCGGCCTGGTATCGAGCCGGGCGCGCAGGCGTTCGCGGCGGTCGCCGTCATCCTCGCGGAAGCTCGAACGCTCGCGGCCGGCGCTGCGGGTCGGCGGCGCATCGGCCTGTTCCTCGGTCACGGCCGGGGAATCGTTGAAGAGCGGCGCCTCGAAATTGGCCTTGGCTTCCTCGATCAGGCGCGGGCCCAGCTGGTCGCGCAGCATGCGGCCGCGGATTTCCTGCGCCGCGCCTTCCGGAATTTCGCCGAGCTGGAAGGGCCCGTAGGACACGCGGATCAGACGGTTGACCTCGAGGCCGAGCGCGCCGAGCACATTCTTGATCTCGCGGTTCTTGCCTTCGCGCAGGCCCATGGTGATCCAGACATTCGAGCCCTGGACCTTGTCGAGCGTCGCTTCGATCGAGCCGTAGAGCACGCCGTCGACGGCGATGCCGTCCTTCAGCTTGTCGAGGTCCGCCTGTTCGACGGCGCCGTGGGCGCGCACGCGGTAGCGGCGCAGCCAGCCGGTGGAAGGCAGCTCCAGAACCCGCGCCAGACCGCCGTCATTGGTCAACAGCAGCAGGCCTTCGGTGTTGATGTCGAGGCGGCCGATCGAGAGCACGCGCGGCAGCTCGTCCGGCAGGCGGTCGAACACGGTGGGCCGCCCCTCCGGATCCGAATTGGTGGTCACCAGCCCGGCAGGCTTGTGATAGAGCCAGAGGCGGGTCCGCTCGATGCCACGGATCGGCTGGCCATCCACCTCGATCCGGTCGGACAGCGTGACATTGACGACCGGGGTCTCCAGCACGACGCCGTTCAGCGCCACGCGGCCTTCCATGATCATCCGCTCGATATCGCGCCGCGAGGCGACCCCGGCGCGCGCCAGGATCTTGGAGATGCGCTGCGGCGCATCCTCGCTGGTGGCGAGCGTCTCGGCCTTGCGGGCCCGGGCCGGCTTGCCGTCCGCCTTGTCGAAGCGCGGACGCGGTGCCCGCGTCTCATCGCGATCTTCGCGGGCAGCGCCGAACGACCGCGGCGGCCTGGCTGCGCCGGGCTTGCCTGCGCCGTGCTTGGCGAAATCGGGCTTCGTATCGCGGCTGCGGCCTTCCGAACGGGCCTCGCCCCTGCTCTCGCCGCTCGAACCGGCCCTGGCCTTGCCAGCGCCGAACTTGCCGGCGCCGAAACTTCCGCCACCGGGCTTGCCGGAGCCGGACGCATTGCGCCCTTCGCCCTTGGGCGCCGAGGAGCGGGAGGGCTTGAAGCCGGAGGATTTGCTGCCGGTGGGGCGGCCGGATGCGGCGCCGCGCGGGGGCTTGTCTTTGGATGTCATTTGTGTTGCCTGCCTTTTCGGCTCTCCTATCAGGTCGGGGCCAAAGGGTTAAGAGGAAATCGGCGCGCAAGGGATGGTCGGGACCGGCGGTTACATGGACGTGGCCTTGCGCGAGGCACGCGCGGCCGGCGCACGGGGCGAAGTCCCGGTGGGCGCGGTCATCGTCGTGGACGGCGCCGTAATCGCGGCCGCCGGCAACCGCACGCGCGAGCGCTCCGACCCGACTGCGCATGCCGAGGTCGAAGCCATTCGCGCCGCCGCGCAGGCGCTGGGCAGCGAGCGGCTGACCGAGGCGGATCTCTACGTGACGCTGGAACCCTGCGCCATGTGTGCCGCCGCCATTTCCTTCGCCCGGATCCGACGGCTCTATTACGGCGCCGAGGACGCAAAGGGCGGCGCGGTGGACCACGGCCCCCGCTTCTACCACCAGCCCACCTGCCATCACGCGCCCGAGGTCTATTCCGGCCTCGGCGAGGTGGAGGCGGCCCGCATCCTCAAGGACTTCTTCGCCGCGCGGCGGTGACCGGGACGGCGAACCGTCACCCTTCAGGCAAAGAGAGAGCGCCCGGCCGATCACCGGCGTGGACGGCACGGCCATGTCGCGCGGCTCCAGCATGCCGGCGCGGTAGGCGCAGGCGCCGGCCGCGACCGCCTGGGCAAAGGCTTCGGCCATGGCCGGGGGATCGGCCGCGCCGGCAACGGCAGTGTTGAGCAGCACCGCATCATAACCGAGCTCCATCACCGCCGCCGCATGCGAGGGACGCCCGATCCCAGCATCGACGATCAGCACCGTCTCGGGAAAGGCGGCGCGCATGGCTTTGAGCGCAGTCCAATTCTGCGGCCCCATGGCGCTGCCGATCGGTGCGCACCACGGCATCAGCAGCGCGCAGCCGGCGTTGAGCAGCGTCTCGCCGACACCCAGATCGTCGGTCGTATAGGGAAAAATCTGAAAGCCATCGGCGGCGAGAACACGGGCCGCCTCGGCGAGCTCGAAGACGTTCGGCGCCAGCGTGTCGTGGTTGCCGATGACCTCGAGCTTGATCCAGTTGGTCGCAAACAGCTCGCGCGCCATCTGCGCCGTCAGGATCGCCTCGCGCGCGCTGGTGCATCCGGCCGTATTGGGCAGCACGCGCACGCCCAGCTCGCGAATAAGCCCGAGGAATGCGCCGCCCTGCCGCCCGCCGGCCATTTCCCGGCGCAGCGACACGGTGACGATGCCCGTCCCCGACCGCCGCACCGCCTCCGAGAGCACGGCCGGCGCCGGATAGCCTGCCGTGCCGAGCAGCAGCCGCGAGGCGATCGTCTCGCCATAGAGCGTGATCGTCATCTCAGCCTCCCTGCATCGGCGAGAGAACCTCGATGCGGTCGCCCGGCCTGAGAGGATGGGCGGCACGCTCTTCGCGGTGGACGAGTTCGCCATTGACGGCGGTCGCCAGCCAGTCGCCCTCGAAATCAAGTGCGGTGAGCAGCGCGGCCAGGCGGTCGACCGCGCAGTCCACGGTTTCTCCATTCACGGTCAGGATCATGCCGTTTTCCTTTCTGTCGTCATGCGGGAAGCGGTCAGGCGCGCCGCAAGCTCCAGGGCGAGTGCCGGGGCAAGCAGGAAGCCGTGGCGATACATGCCGGCCAGCGCAAAGCCCTCGGCCGTTTCGACCAGGCGCGGCACATTGTCGGGAAAGGCCGGGCGCACGCCGGTGCCGGTCTCCACGATCCGCGCTTCGGCAAGGGCGGGATGCAGCGCATAGGCAGCGTTCAGCAGTTCCATCATCGAGCGGACGGACACAGGGCCGGCATCCTCGGTCTCGATCATCGTCGCGCCGACCATGAGGCGGCTCCCGCCGCGCGGCACCAGATAAAGGGGATGACGCGGATGGAGGAGGCGGACGGGGCGGGACAGGGTGATGTCGCGGGTTTCGAGGATCAGCATTTCCCCGCGGACACCGCGCAGCCCGGCGATCCCGCCGATGGCATCCGGTCCCCGGCAATCGACCACGACCTCGTCCTTTCCGCCCGGCAAGGCCTCCTGACCGAAGAGAAAGCGGACGCCCTGTCGCAGGGCGGCATCGTGGAGCCCCTGCAGCGCCTTGCGCGGATCGAGATGCGCCTCGGTCTCGAAGAAGAGGCCCGTATCGAAGCGATGGCCGAGATCGGGCTCCAGCGCCGCGATTGCCGCAGCCTCCACCCGGCGATGGCCTGTGGTCCGCGCAGCGAACCGGGCAAGATCTGCCCGGTCGCGCGGGTGGCTGAGGACGAGCGTGCCACGCTGCGTGACCGAACCGGGCACTGCCGCTTCCCACCAGGCGGCGGCCGTGCGGCCACGCTCCACCACGCTCGGGTCCGCCACCTCCCCTTCGCAGAACGGCGCCAGCATGCCGCCGGCCCAATGCGAGGCGCCGAGGCCGATGGCGGGACGACGCTCGACCACCGTCACGTGAAGTCCGTGACGCGCCAGCTCCAGCGCCGCAGCCAGGCCGGCGACGCCCGCACCCCGAACGACGACGCTCATGGCTTTTGCCTGCGAGAGACGGCCAGAGCCGGCCATCCTGCGACAGCGAGAGGAAGGACGGGAAGCGGGCAAGCAGGGTGCGATGGCTCGTTCGATCGCGGCATCATCGTCAGGCGCATGGTGCAGGCTCCGACCAAAAGGAGACCCGTTCCTGCCGCAAGAGGATGATACCACGAAGGCGGCACGCGCTGCGCGCTCGGCCCGAGATGGCTGCACCGTCCCTCCGCCAGCATGAACTGGATCAGGTTCAACGGGTCACTGCGCGCTCAGGCAGTTTCTCAGCCCCCTGCCGGGGCTCCCCTGGTGATGGGGGAAGACTGCCCGAGCGAGCGGGAGGATGTCAAGATCGTGGTGAGACGGCCGCAGGGGAACCGCGTGAGCGCGGCCGCAAGAGGCCTGAAGACAGGAGGCGACCAAAAGGCCGCGGCACCGGCGTCGAGACGATGATCCCTCGCTCAGCCTTCAGCGAAATCCTTCAGCGCCTGGCCGTCGAGCCGGTAGCGGATCCATTCCCTCTGGGGGGCGGCGCCGATGGCGTTGTAGGCGCGGATGGCGGGTTCGTTCCAGTCGAGCACGCTCCACTCGAAACGGCCACAGCCTTCGGCGACCGCGATGCGGGCGAGTTCGCGCAGCATCAGGCGGCCGGCGCCGGCGCCGCGCGCTTCGGGCGTGACATAGAGGTCTTCGAGATAGAGACCGTTGCGGGCGAGCCAGGTGGAATAGCTGAAGAACCAGACGGCAAAGCCGATCGGCTCCGCCTGTCCGGGAGATTGCTCGTTCCCTGCCGGCGCGGCATCGCAAAGCCGCTCGCAGATGAGCGCCTGCGTGATCGAGCCTTCGCCGAAGATCGACTGGGTGACGCTGTCGAGCGTCGCCTCGACCTCGTGCAACGCGCGCTCATACTCGGCAAGTTCCCGAACGAAGCGCAGGATGGTCGGTGCGTCCGCAGGGGTCGCGCGGCGCAGGCGCAGGCAAGACGGTGATGAAGTCATGCGCTTAGAAAATCTGCCACCACTGCTTGCCGCTGCCTTGGATCTGCGCGGCCTTCTTGCGCTCGCGCTCCTTCTGCTGCTCCGGCTCGCCGAGATCGGCCATGGCCTCTTCCGGCACCTGGCGATAGGCGAGCGGCGGATCCGACAGCGACCGACGCTGGTCGGAATAGGCGCCCATCTGCAGGCGGCGGGCTTCGCGATAGGCCTCCGTCTGTTCAGCCGCCGTCAGCTGGCGGCCATTGGCCGAGGCCTTGGCGAGCGGCGATACATAGCCGGGCGTATTCTTGTTGGCGTCTGCCTCTTCGCGCAGGCGCTGGCGCGTTTCCTCCGGGCTTTCCACCCAGGCCGGATTGTCGGCCACGGCCGATTTCTGCGGCGCGACGAGGGCGACGCGCTCCTGGGCCGGCGGCAGGACAAGGCCGGGCCGCGGCTGGTATTTCAGGTTTTTCGGCGCGCCCGACTCCATGCTGACCGAAGAGCCGATGTCGTCCATCAGCTGCTCGCCGGCGGTCTTGTCCGTTCCGTAGGTTGGGCCACCGATGCAGCCTGTGAGGGTCAGGCCCGCGACGAGAACCGCGACGAGGCCGGCACCGGCCCGAAACTGTCGTGTCATACGCATGAAATCCTTCCAGCCAAGCCTTCTGCCCAGTGCCCCTTGCCCCGAGCCCCTTGCCCGCGGACCACGCGCGCCCCGCCTGTCCGCTCTCGTCCCCTTGGCGGAGAAATCCGCCGAATTTCAGGCAGATCTACCGGATTATGCGCAGGAGCGCAATTGACCCGGCAGAGCTGCCGCTGATCACGGCGCCCTCAGGCGCCGTAGCCGAGCTCGCGCAGCGCCGCCGCATCGCGGGCCGAGACATCGGGGAACGCCGGATCGCTGCCGACATCGGTCGTCACCTTCCAGGAGCGGGCGCATTTGGTGCCTGCCGCCAGCGTCGGCTCGACGGCGACCGTCGGCACATCCTCCAGTCGGAAGGCCGCCTGCGGACCCTGTCCCGCCAGCACGGTGATGCCGGAGGTGATGCAGATCTCGGCGAAATCGAGGCCATCGAGGGCCGAAAGCAGCGCCGGATCGTCGATGTGAACAGTCGGTGCGGCCTCGAGCGAGGCGCCGATGCGCTTGTCCTTGCGCTCGATCTCCAGCGCGCCGGTGACGGCGCGCCGCACGGTGCGCACCTTGCGCCAGGTCTCGGCCACCGCCTCGTTCCGCCACTCGGCCGGAATGGCCGGGAACTGTTCGAGATGAACGGACACGGCAGAGGGGTCGCGCGAGAGCCAGGCTTCCTCGGTCGTGAACGGGATCATCGGCGCGAACCACAGCACCAGGCAATCGAAGAGCTTGCGGATGACGTGGAGCGCCGCACGCCGCTTGAGGCTCGATGGCGCCTCGCAATAGAGCGTGTCCTTGCGGATGTCGAAATAGAAGGCGGACAGCTCGACATTGGCGAAATCGGTCAGCGCCCGGGTGATGCGCTTGAAGTCGAAGTCGTCATAGGCCTTGCGCACCAGCTCGTCGAGCTCGGCGAGGCGATGCAGCATCAGCTTTTCGAGATCCGGCAGATCGGCATAGGCGATCTCCTCGCCCGTGTCGTGGGCGAGCGTGCCGAGCATCCAGCGCAGCGTGTTGCGGATCTTCCGGTAGGCGTCGATGTTGGTCTGGATGATCGTCTTGCCGACGCGAAGGTCTTCGGCATAGTCCGAGCTCATGACCCACAGGCGCAGGATATCGGCGCCGGCATCCTTCATCACGTCCTGGGGCGCGGTCACATTGCCCTTGGACTTCGACATCTTCTCCCCCTTCTCGTCCATGATGAAGCCGTGGGTGACGACGGCATCATAGGGCGCGCGGCCGCGCGTCGCGCAGCTTTCGAGAAGCGAGGAATGGAACCAGCCGCGATGCTGGTCGGAGCCTTCCAGATAGACATCCGCCGGCCATTTGAGATCCGGGCGGTCTTCGAGCGTGAAGGTGTGGGTCGAGCCCGAATCGAACCAGACGTCGAGAATATCGGTGACCATCTGCCAGCGGTCGCCGTCATGGCCATTGCCGAGGAAACGCTCCTTGGCGCCGGCCGCGAACCAGGCATCGGCGCCTTCCTTCTCGAAGGCCTCCAGGATGCGGCCGTTGACCTCCTCGTCCTTCAGGACCTCGCCGTCCTTGTCGGCGAAGACGCAGATCGGCACGCCCCAGGCCCTTTGACGGGACAAGACCCAGTCCGGCCGCTGCTCGATCATCGCGCGCAGCCGGTTCTGGCCGCCGGCGGGGACGAAGCGGGTCTCGTCGATGGCGGAGAGCGCGCGCGAACGCAGCGTCGTGCCGTCGCTAAGCGTCTTGTCCATAAAGACGAACCATTGCGGCGTGTTGCGGAAGATGACCGGCTTCTTCGAGCGCCAGGAATGCGGGTAATCGTGCTTGATGCGGCCGCGCGCGAACAGCGTGTTGGCGGCGATCAGCGCCTCGGTGACACGCTTGTTGGCATCGCCCTTCTTGCCGTTGTCGTCGAGCACGCGGGCCGCGCCCCCTTCCGCCGAGGGGCCGAAGCCCGGCGCCTCGTCGGTGTAGAAGCCGGCATCGTCGACCGGGAACGGGATCTTCGTCTCGATGCCGCGGGCCTCCAGCGCCCGCACATTCGCCATCCAGGCCTCGAAGTCCTCGCGGCCATGGCTGGGTGCGGTATGCACGAAGCCGGTGCCGGCATCGTCGGTGACATGGTCACCGTCGAGCAGCGGCACGGCGAAGGTATAGCCGAGATCGGCGAGCGGGTGGGCGCAGGTGATGGCAGCGAGTTCGCCGGCCTCGACCGTCCGCAGCCGCCTGTATTCGAGCTTGGCCTTGGCGAAGGCCTCGCCGGCCAGCTTATCCGCAAAGATCAGCTTTTCGCCGGGCTGGGGACCAAAGTCGTTGGTGGCCGCTGTGACCTCATAGAGGCCGTAGGAGATGCGCGCCGAATAGGAGATCGCCCGGTTGCCGGGGATGGTCCAGGGGGTCGTGGTCCAGATGACGACGGACGCGCCAGTGAGACTGGAAGGCGACAGCGTTTCCAGTTCGACCTTTGGATCCGGGAGACCATTCTGCTCATCAAGCTCTCCTGCCGAATACCAACGCGCTTCAGCGTTCTTCAACAAGCGGGAATTGGTATCTACCGCCACGGGAAACTTCACCCAGATCGTGTCGCTCTCGACCTCGTGATACTCCACCTCCGCTTCGGCCAGCGCGGTGCGTTCCACCACCGACCACATGATCGGCTTGGAGCCACGATAGAGCTGGCCGCTCATGGCGAGCTTCAACAGCTCGCCGGCGATGCGGCTCTCGGCGTGGAAGTTCATGGTCGTATAAGGATGGTCGAAATCGCCCTCGATGCCGAGACGGCGGAATTCTTCCGACTGGATGTCGATCCAGCCCTGGGCAAACTCGCGGCATTCCTTGCGGAATTCGTTGATCGGGACCTCGTTCTTGTCCTTGCCGCGGGCGCGATAGGCCTCCTCGATCTTCCACTCGATCGGCAGGCCGTGGCAGTCCCAGCCGGGAACGTAATTGGCGTCGCGCCCGCGCATCTGGAAGGAACGGGTGATGACGTCCTTCAGCACCTTGTTCAGCGCATGGCCGATATGGATATTGCCGTTCGCATAGGGCGGGCCGTCATGCAGCACGAACTTGTCGCGGCCGGCGGCGGAGGCGCGCAGCTGCTTGTAGAGGTCCATCTCTCTCCAGCGCCGGGCGATCTCCGGCTCCTTCTGCGGCAGGCCGGCGCGCATCGGGAATTCGGTTTCGGGCAGATAGAGGGTCTTCGAATAGTCGATCTTTTCGGCGGTCATCGGTCACATCGTCTCTGGCGCGCGGTGCGCGCATGCGGTCAAGGGAGTGAAGCGGCGCGCTTGGGTCCAGCGCTCGCCCCGCGCAAAATCCCGGACCCTCCCGTCGGCACGCTAGCCGGCGCGGAAGGCCGGGCCGGTAATTCGAAAACGGCAAACGGCGGGACTGGACATCGTGCCGGCTCTGTAAGGGGTTTTGGGGCCGAAAGGAAGGGGGAGTCTGGCCGACATCGCTCCCTGCTCACTCGCGGCTCGATCCGGCGCGGAGGAGGCAAAAGCCTTCGCCTTTCGCCCGAACGCGAATTTCGCTAAACTCGGGCCGGAAGCGGCTCCCGATGTCGGCGGGTTGGAGAACAGGATGCAGAAGCGGACATTCTTCGTCAGGGCTGTGTGGGATGATGAGGCTCAGGTTTTCTACACCGAGAGCGATATCATCGGACTGCATGCGGAAGCCGCGGATCTTCAATCGCTGGAGGCTGTGGTTACCGAAGTCGCGGGCGATCTGATCGTCGCCAACCATCTTTCCGAGGCCGAACTCGCATCGATGCCGATGAAAAGCCTGATCCCGACCATTTTCTGGCATCATCCGATCTTGCCGGCTGCGGCCTGATGCCGGACGGCTACTACGATGACGTCCGCAAGATCCTGATTGAACTTGGCTACCGAAAAATTGGGAACGCGAAAGGGTCGCATGAGAAGTGGCAGGCTTCGACCAGCCAGAAGACACTGATCGTGCCCTACAATCTCATGAGTCGGCACACGGCCAACGCGATCTTGAAGACCGCAGGCCATAGTGGAAAGCTCTGACCAGCGCCTAGAAACACAGCCGCGCGTCAATCTCCCCCAGCGCCGTCACGCCGCGCAGGACCGCGCGGGCTTCGGCCTCGTCCTGCTTCATCTGCACCACCAGGGCGTCGAGACCATCGAATTTGAGCTCGGGGCGCAGATAGGAGAAGAAGGAGACGGCGGAGCATTCGCCGTAGAGATCGGCGGTCATGTCGAAGAGGAAGGTTTCGAGCAGCGGCTCACCATCGCTGTCGACCGTCGGGCGGCGGCCGAAGCTCGCCACGCCATCATGGAGCGCGCCGTCCGGGCGGCGGAAGCGGACGGCATAGATGCCGGTCGCCAGCGTCACCTCCCGCCCGAGCCGCATGTTGGCGGTGGGGTAGCCGAGCGTGCGGCCAAGCCGCTTGCCGCCAATGACGGTGGCCTGCACCGTGTAATGATAGCCGAGCAGCCCGGCCGCTTCCGATACCTCGCCGCGGCAGAGATGCTCGCGGATCCGGCTTGACGAGATCACCTCGGCGTTCTCGTCGCGATAGGCATCAACGAGCGTCACGCCGAAGCCCTTCTCCGCGCCGGCCTTCATCAGGAAAGCCGGGCCGCCCTCGCGGTTTTTACCGAAGTGAAAATCGAAGCCGGTGACGACATGGCCGACCTTCAGCCAGTCGATCAGCACCCGTTCGACGAAGGCTTCGGCCGACAGGGCAGAGAACGAGCGGTCGAAGGGATATTCGATCACCGCGGCAAAGCCGAGCCCTTCGAGGATCTTGGCCTTCAGCGGCGCCGGCGTCAGGCGGAAAACCGGCTGGTCGGGACGGAAGGCCGTGCGGGGATGCGGCTCGAAGGTCAGCACCAGCGCCGGCACGCCGCGCGCCTGTGCCTCTTCCAGGGCCCGGTTCAACACCGACTGGTGGCCACGATGCAGCCCGTCGAAATTGCCGATGGCGACCACGCCGCCTTCGAGCGAACCGGGCAGCGGGGCCTTCGTCTCGTTACGATGGAAAACGGTCATGGTCGTCAGATAAGCCTCGGCATCCACCATTTCGGGGCGACGCCCTCCTTCTTCAGGAAAGCGTTCAGCCGCGCTTCGTCGGTTTTTTCGCCAGTCATGTAGTCGGCAGCATGGATCCCGGCGCCGATATACAGCAGATCGATGCCGAACTCCTGTGCGCCGCGCACATCCGTCGGCATGCCGTCGCCGATCGCCAGCACCCGCGATGCCTCGAAGGGGCCGCGCGCAGCACGCGCCTCGCCGATCGCCGCGCGGTAGATCGGCCTGTGCGGCTTGCCGGCAATGCGCGCCTCGCCGCCAAGCGCCGTGTAGACTTCAGCGATCGCGCCGGCGCAGGGGATGAGCTTGTGGCCGCGCTCGACCACGAGATCAGGATTGGCGCAGATGAAGGGCACGCCGCGGCGGGCGAGCGGCGCCAGCGTGGCGCGGTAGTCTTCCGGCGTCTCGGTCTCGTCGTCGAAGAAGCCGGCGCAGACGATGATGTCCGCATCGGCGGCCGAAACCATCTCCACGCCCAGGCCTTCGATCAGCGGCAGGTCGCGCTCGGCGCCGATGAAGAAGATCTTCTTGGGGCCCGCCTGGATCAGCGCCCGGGTGACGTCGCCGGAGGTGACGATCCGGTCATAGGCGGCATCCGGCACGCCGAGGCCGCGGATCTGGACGATGACGCCCGGATGGGGGCGCGGCGAATTGGTGATGAGGACGACCGTGGCGCCCCGCTGCCGCGCATCGCTGAGCGCCAGGCCGGCCTCGCGAAAAGCCTCGACGCCGTTGTGCAGCACGCCCCAGACATCGCACAGCACCACGTCGTAGCGGCCGACAATGTCCTTGAAGCTGTTGATGCGCGTGGCCATCGGCGGGTCCAGTTCCTTTTTCGTTGCCGATCACATCGCAAGGACGGCGCGAAAAGACAAGTCTTGATCGCCCGCCACGCTGGAATTGCCCTCGGCTCAGAACCGCGCCAGCGCCACGCCGGCAAGCCCGCACAAGAGCAAGGTCAGCGGCACGCCCCGCCTGAAGACGAAGAGCAGAAGGGCGGCCAGGCCGGCCAGCAGAAGCGCTCTCGGCTCGAAACTGGCCGGGTCCGGCCAGGCCAGCGAGAGAGGACCCGTCTTCAGCCGCTCGACCCGCGCGAAGAGCACATGGAGCGCGAACCAGACTGCGAGGTTGAGGATGACGCCCGCGACGGCCGCGGAGATGGCGGAAAGCGCGGCCGAAAGCCGGCGGTTGCCGCGCAGCCGCTCCACCGAGGGCGCGCCGAGAAAGATCAGGTAGAAGCACGGCACGAAGGTGACCCACGCAGCCAGCAAACCGCCCGCCAGCGCCGCCAGAACCGGATCGAGCCCGCTCGCCTCGCGAAAGGCGGCCATGGCGGCGACGAAACTGAGCACCAGCACGAGCGGCCCCGGCGTGGTTTCGGCGAGCGCCAGCCCGTCCAGCATTTCACCGGGCCGCAGCCAGCCGAAAGTCTCCACCGCCTGCTGCGCCACATAAGCCAGGACCGCATAGGCCCCACCGAAGGTGACGACCGCCATCTTGGCGAAGAACAGGCCGATGGCGACGAAGATTTCGCCGCCGAGCGCCGCGGCAAGGGCGACCGGCGCCATCCACAAGGCGCCCCAGACGAAGGTGAGGCGAAGGACCTGCGCAACGCTGCGTCCCCGCGCCGGCGCGCCCGAACCAATGTCCGCCGCCCCTGCCCCGCCGGCGAGGCCTGCAAGGCCAAGGAGGCCGGCCGCGAGGATGACCAGCGGAAAGGGCACGGCGAAAAGGAACAGCGCGACGAAGGCGGTGAGCGCGATCAGCCGTGCCGCCCAGGTCTTCAGCGCCCGCCGGCCGAGCCGCACCAGCGCCTCGACCACGATGGCGAGGACCGCGGCCTTCAGCCCGAAGAAGACGGCGGCGAGAAGCCCGGTCTGGTGGTAGAGCGCGTAGAGCACGGAAAGCGCCAGAATGACGGCGAGCCCCGGCAGGATGAAGAGCAGGCCGGCCACGAGCCCGCCGCGCGTGCCATGCATCAGCCAGCCGATATAGGTGGCCAGCTGCTGGGCCTCCGGACCCGGCAGCAGCATGCAGTAGTTGAGCGCATGGAGGAACCGCGCCTCGTCGATCCAGCGGCGCTTTTCCACCACCTCGCGATGCATGAGCGCGATCTGCCCGGCCGGGCCGCCGAAGCTTGAGATCCCGATCGCCGCCCAAAGGCGCGCGGCCTCGAAAAAGCTGGGGAGAACGGGGGCGGACGCCGCGTCTGTGCCCGCTGCCTCATTCCCGTCGCCAAAGGCTGCCATGACTGTCCTTACGATTTGCGGCCTGTGCAAGGCCGGCGCCTCCTGCCTTTGCCCTGCGAGCGATGACGGGACGATGACAGATCGGCCTGTGACGAAGCGATGAAATCTTGCCCGTCGGCTTGCGCCTCGTCTTGACACCCGCACGGACCATCCTTATCTCGACGGCGCTGGCACTCGCCAAAGGGGAGTGCTAACATCATCCGGCGGATCGGCTCGCGAGGAGCGATCCGCAGCGTCATTTGATCGAGGGATAAGACAATGACAAGCACCAACTTCCGTCCGCTTCACGACCGTGTCGTGGTTCGCCGCGTCGAGTCCGAAGCCAAGACCAAGGGCGGCATCATCATCCCGGACACCGCAAAGGAAAAGCCGCAGGAAGGCGAAATCGTCGCCGTCGGCACCGGCGCGCGTGACGAGTCCGGCAAGGTGATCCCGCTGGATGTCAAGGCTGGCGATCGCGTGCTGTTCGGCAAGTGGTCGGGCACCGAGGTCAAGCTCAACGGCGAAGACCTGCTGATCATGAAGGAATCCGACATCATGGGCGTTATCGCCTAAGGTCGATCCCTTCCTTCCATCCTGAGTTTACAACCATTGGGCAACCCGCCCGGGAGTTTGAAAAATGGCAGCCAAAGAAGTCAAGTTCGGCCGCACTGCGCGCGAAAAGATGCTGCGCGGCGTCGACGTTCTCGCCGATGCAGTGAAGGTGACGCTCGGCCCGAAGGGTCGCAACGTCGTGATCGACAAGTCCTTCGGCGCACCGCGCATCACCAAGGACGGCGTATCGGTCGCCAAGGAAATCGAACTGGAAGACAAGTTCGAGAACATGGGCGCCCAGATGGTGCGCGAAGTGGCCTCGAAGACCAACGACATCGCCGGTGACGGCACCACGACCGCGACCGTTCTCGCCCAGGCGATCGTCAAGGAAGGCAACAAGGCCGTTGCCGCCGGCATGAACCCGATGGACCTGAAGCGCGGCATCGACCTCGCCGTCTCCGCCGTCGTCAAGGACCTGCAGGCCAAGGCCAAGCCGATCTCCACCTCGGAAGAAGTTGCCCAGGTCGGCACGATCTCGGCAAACGGCGACAAGCAGGTCGGCGCTGATATCGCCGAAGCCATGCAGAAGGTCGGCAATGAAGGCGTGATCACGGTTGAAGAAGCCAAGACCGCCGAAACCGAACTCGAAGTCGTCGAAGGCATGCAGTTCGACCGCGGCTACCTGTCGCCCTACTTCGTCACCAACCCGGAAAAGATGGTCGCCGATCTCGAAGACGCCTTCATTCTCCTGCACGAGAAGAAGCTCTCGAACCTCCAGGCGATGCTCCCGGTTCTCGAAGCCGTCGTCCAGACCGGCAAGCCGCTCCTCATCATCGCTGAAGACGTCGAAGGCGAAGCGCTGGCGACCCTCGTCGTCAACAAGCTGCGTGGCGGCCTCAAGATCGCTGCCGTCAAGGCTCCGGGCTTCGGCGACCGCCGCAAGGCCATGCTCGAAGACATCGCCATCCTGACGGGTGGCACGGTGATCTCCGAAGACCTCGGCATCAAGCTCGAAAACGTCACCATCGACATGCTCGGCCGCTCCAAGAAGGTTTCGATCTCCAAGGAGAACACGACCATCGTTGACGGCGCCGGCGCCAAGAACGAGATCGAAGGCCGCGTGGCCCAGATCAAGGCGCAGATCGAGGAAACCACCTCGGACTACGACCGCGAAAAGCTGCAGGAACGTCTGGCCAAGCTCGCTGGCGGCGTTGCCGTCATCCGCGTCGGCGGCTCGACGGAAGTCGAAGTCAAGGAAAAGAAGGACCGCATCGACGACGCGCTGAACGCAACGCGCGCCGCCGTTCAGGAAGGCATCGTTCCCGGTGGTGGCGTCGCTCTGCTGCGCTCCTCCACCAAGATCGACGTGAAGGGCGAAAATTCCGACCAGGAAGCCGGCGTGAACATCATCCGTCGCGCCCTGCAGTCGCTCGTTCGCCAGATCGCCGACAATGCCGGTGACGAAGCCTCGATCGTGGTCGGCAAGATCCTCGAGAAGAACGACGACAACTACGGCTACAACGCCCAGACCTCCGAATATGGCGACATGCTCTCCATGGGCATCGTCGACCCGGTCAAGGTCGTTCGCACCGCGCTGCAGAACGCAGCTTCTGTCGCCTCGCTGCTGATCACCACCGAAGCCATGATCGCCGAACTGCCCAAGAAGGACGCTCCGGCTATGCCGGGCGGCATGGGCGGCATGGGCATGGACGGCATGATGTAATCAGGCCGTTCGGCGAAAGCCGGATGCCGAATTGAGAAGGCGGCCTCGCAAGGGGCCGCCTTTTTCGCATCTTGCGCTCCGCCGCGTCGAACCGCCTGCCCCTCTCGCCGCCGGCCCTGCGGCGCTTATCTTCCAGCGGCGAACGGCGGGAAAGGACAGGCCATGACCGACCTCAAAGACCTCTACGAAGCCTATATCGACTGCCTCAACGCCCGGGACTGGGCGAGACTCGGCCAGCACGTGCATGACTCCGTGCGTCACAATGACCGTCCGCTCGGACTTGCGGGCTATCGCGCGCTTCTGGAAGCCGATGTGGCCGCCATTCCCGATCTTGCTTTCAAGGTCGAGCTCCTGATCTGCGAGCCGCCGGATCTTGCGGCGCGGCTCTCCTTCACCTGCACGCCGAAAGGGGAGTTCCTCGGCCTTCCCGTCAATGGCCGGACGGTGTCCTTCACCGAAAACGTCTTCTACACCTATCGCGACAGCAAGATCTGGACGGTTCTCTCGGTGATCGACAAGCCGGCGATCGAACGCCAGCTCTGACGGAGGGCGAGCGGCGGTCTGCGGGCGCAGCCCGGCGGTCCCACAGCAAAGGGGCGCCGCAGCAAAAGGTCGCCGCAGGATTGACGGACGGCAGATCGTCAATTAGCCCTTCCTGATGGATAGATCATCGAGTCTCCGCCCGATCGTCGAGATTGCCCGCGCCTATCTCAAGGCGGACCGATGGCTGCTTTCAGCCGTGCTCCTCGCCATCCTCCTGTCGAGCCTCGTCTCGGTGGCGGCGCCGATCCTGTTCGCACGGCTGGTCGACGCGCTGTCGCAGGCGGGGCCTTCCCGCTCGCTGCTGCTCGGCTTCCTGGCCTATGCGGCGCTGAGCGGCGCGTCGATGGCGCTTCCCCGTATCGCCCAGTCGCTTGCCTTTATGAGCGCGGAGAATCTCAGCTTCATCGTCAACACGCGCTTCTTCGAGAGAGTATTGCGCAAGACCAGCGGCTTCTTCGTCGAGCATAACTCCGCCGAGATCCAGAGCGCCAGCCAGGAAGGGTGTCAGGCCCTCTCCCAGGTTGCGGATCTTGTGCTTGTCGCCCTGCTCCCGGGCGGACTGCAGATTCTGTTGGCGGTGGCGACGCTCGGCGCGAAGATCGATCTGGAAATCCTGATCATCGTCGCTGTCCATGGCACGGTCTCCGTCGCGCTTGCGGTCATTGCCATCCAGCGCGTGCGACCGCATCTCGATGCCGCGATCGAGGCGGGACAGGACGTTGCTTCGCTTGTCGGCAACGCCATCGGCGCCATGGAGACACTGAGGATTTTCGGGCGCCAGGACTGGCTGAACCAACGCTTTGCCGCCAGCGCTCGTCTCGTACGGGACAATATCCTGCGCTTCATCGGGCGGCGGTTGCCATTCGTGACCCTTTCGGGGGTCACCGTCGCCATCCAGCTCGCTGTCACCTATTGGCTGCTGTTGCCCCGCCATGAAGCCGGCAGCCTGTCGCTTGGCGATCTCGTGCTCTTCAACATGCTGGTTCTGCAGTTGAACGCCCCTTTCGAAATGGTCGGCGAGTCGATCGACACACTTGTCCGGTCCAGGGCGCGGGTCGTGCCGATTCTGCGCATGTGGGCTGCACCCGAGATGGATGCGCCGGGAACGCAGCCCCTCGCCCCGCTTTCCGCCGGCTGCCTGCGGTTCGAGGCCGTCGCCTATCGCTACGAGACACGGCGCGGCCTGGCGCCGCTGAGCTTTTCGGCGCGGCGTGGCGCGATCACCTTCCTCGTCGGCGAGACCGGTGCCGGCAAATCCACCGTCTTCCGGCTGGCACTGAAGATGCTGGAACCGACCGAGGGACGGATCCTGATCGACGGAACGGATCTCGCCACCATCGACAGCACCGCCTGGACAAGCCAGATCGCCATCGTGCCGCAGGATGTGGTGCTCCTGAACGAAAGCCTTGCCGACAACATCCTGCTCGGCCGCCCGCGCGACGAGGCGCGGCTCCACGAGGCAGCGGACAAGGCCGCCATCCTCCCCTTCATCCTCGCCCTCCCCGACGGCTTCGACACCAATGTCGGCGAGCGCGGCCTGAAGCTTTCCGGCGGCGAGCGCCAGCGCATCGCGATCGCCCGCGCCCTTTACGCGGACCCGGCCCTGCTCTTTCTCGACGAGGCCAGCGCCGCGCTGGACGATGCGACCGAAGCCGACATCATGCAGCACATCCGCCGGATCGCCGACACCGTCACCATCCTCGCCATCACCCACCGCCGCAGCGTGATCACGCCGGCAGATCAGGTGGTGACGCTGACGGCACCGGACGGGGAAGGCCTGATCGAACACGAGGGCGCAGCCAGCTCTCCGCAATGATCTTGAAAAACCCAACTACTTATATGGGTTATGAGTTCGAGCCCCACGTGGCGGAAGGCCGCTTCGACAAGCTGACCGCCTCCTGGACGCCACCGACGACGGAAATGGTCTGGTATCGTCAACCGGGGGAAACATGGCGCGGCAAGCTCGCACGCTTCCTCATGACGCGCCCTAGCGAGCATCTGATCGCTGCGGGGTTCACAGAGGAGGATCTCCACCGGATCGCCGGGTTCCTGCTCGGCTACCCGCAGGAATGCGTGGATGCCTTTTGCGAGCGGCTCGCGCGCATGCGAGCCGAGACAAGGTCACCCGACGAAAGCTGACGCCTACCTCGTACCCTTACCGCTTGACCGCCACCCAGACCACATGGCGCGCGCCGCCGCGTTTGCCGTTGGCGCGGACGGGTACCGCCTCTGCGGCGAAGCCGGCTTGGGTCAGGCGGCGGGTGAAGGCGGCATCGGGCGCGGAGGACCAGACGGTGAGGACGCCGCCAGGGGTCAGGGCGCGGTGGGTGGCGGCAAGCCCGGCGGCGCTGTAGAGCCTGTCATTGCCGGCCCGGGTCAGCCCGTCCGGCCCATTGTCGACATCGAGCAGGATGGCATCCCAGGCGCCGGGCGTGCTGCGGATCAGGGCTGCGACATCGCCTTCGTGCAGGCGCACCCGCGCATCCTCCAGACAGCCTTTGAAGACCGGGGCCATCGGCCCGCGCGCCCAGGCGATCACCGCCGGCACCAGTTCGGCAACCGTCACCTTCGCCGCTTCCGGCAGGACGGAGAGCGCCGCGCGCAGCGTAAAGCCCATGCCGAGCCCGCCGATCAGCATGGCAGGCCGCGGGCGCTCGGCGATCCTTGCCTGTGCCAGCGTCGCCAATGCCTCTTCCGAGCCGCTCAACCGGCTGTTCATCAGCTCGGTCGGGCCGAGCATGATCGAGAATTCGTCTCCCCGCCGCTTCAGCCGGAGATGCGTGGACCCGCCGGCCACCGCGTCCAGGCCCGGAATTTCGGCGCTATCGAGTTCGATCCAGGGGAGCATATCGGCCTTTCGAATCCGTTTTCCCGGCGCTTAGCACATCGGTCGCTTCATGTGCGACTCTTGCGCTTCCAGCTGCAGCGCGCCGAAGCTTTTGTCGTTCGTGCGGCAATCGCCGTCCCCCAACCCTTGCCTTATTCCTTATTTCAGTTGATACTGCATTAGATGATTCAGAAGGAGATGGTTGGATTGGACGAAGCAACGGGCGCAAGCGGAGCCGGCGAGATGGTCCTCAAGGGTAAGCCGGAGCGGCATTTCTTCCGTCGGGGTCTGGCCTTTCTAATCGATGGTTTCGTCCTCAATATTGCCGCTCAATTGATCCTTTCCGTGCTGACTATAATCACACCGCTCTTTTTTGGCGGGGAGAACCTTCCACCATCCAGCACGAACTGCCCTCCAGAACTGCTGAATGAACTGAACAAAAGAATGGATCAGGAAGCGCCACTGCAGGGCAGCGAAATGCCGCGCACGTTCGCCTGCGCAACCAACGAGCCGCTCGACCAGCCGAGCGCGACTCCCAGCCCGCAGACCCAGAACGGCCTCGGACGAGCGGGTGAGTCAAACTCCGTACAAATTGATGAAAGCGGTCGCGCTTCACCGGAGGCGGCTCAGCCGAACTCAATTGTCGTCGGCAGCGTTTTTCTGCTCGTGCTAGGAACCCTAGCATTCGCGGCTCTTGTGATCCTGTCGGCCAACGGTCGACGAACGCCGGGGAAGCGGCTGATGCGGCTGCGTATTCTACAGCTGGATGGCACCCCGCCGGGGATCCGGAGAAACGCCAAGCGCGAGATCCTTAAATTCGCCCCGTTCATCGCCTCCACCTTATATATGTTGATCATGACTGCAGCCATCGCATGGGACGGAGATTACTGGTTTCAACTCCGCATGATGCAAGCGTTTTGGGATGCCGGCCCAACGATTGTCCCGCCCATTCTGCTCCCAGCCGTCGTTCTCTTCATCGTCGGGCATATCTGGTGGCTATTGCCCTTTCTTTTCTGGCGGGGACAGACCTTCTACGACAGGATCGCCGGCTGCGTTCTCATCAAGGCTCCTGAACCCGGAAAGGCAGGGTGACAAAGCCGGTTCCAGATCGTCCTGGAACAATCGGGTGGATTTCGCCCGTTCGGCAGCAAAAATGGCTCTCGTGAAGCTGGTGGCGGGCGAAACCATGACTGCCTTGGCAGTCCGCTCTCAGCCCAGCAGCGCCTTGAGGTCGGCGGCCGGATCGGCGGCCTGTTCGGGCGTGGGGCTGAGCCCGGATTCGATCAGCTTCTTGCCCACCACATAGGCCTTGGCGTCGTTGATGGCATCGACCGCGATGAGCCGCCCCTCGCGGAAGTACCAGACCGAGGCGCTGCCCGGGCGGGTGCCGGGCCGGGTCACCGTGTGGTCATGGCCGAGGCCGAAGCCGGCGATCTGCAGCTTGGCGTCATATTGGTCGGACCAGAACCACGGCTTGGGGTGGTAGGGCTCCGTTCCGCCTGTCAGGATCGCCGCCAGGGCTTCGGCCTGGTCGACTGCATTCTGCACGGATTCGAGCCGGACCATCATTCCGCCGAAGGGCAGCACCGCGCAGTCGCCGATGGCGAAGATGGATGGGTCGGCGGTGCGGGCCTCCGCGTCCACCACCACACCATTGGCGGTGGCAAGCCCGGCCTCCCGCGCCAGGGCGTCGTTCGCCGTGACACCGATGCCGACAATGGCAAGATCGATCGGCAGCTCGGTCCCGTCGCTCAACAGCGCGGCGGCCAGCCGCCCCTCCGTGCCGATCAGCGCGCGCAGGCCCGTGCCCTCGCGCAGATCGACACCACGCGCCTGGTGCAGCGCCCGCACCAGATCGGAGGTGGCGGGGGCGGCAACGCGCTGAAGGATCCGGTCTGCCATTTCGATCAGCGTCACCGTGAGGCCGAGCGAGCGCGCGACCGCTGCGGCTTCCAGCCCGATATAGCCGCCGCCGATGATCAGCGCCCGCTTTCCCGGCTGCAAGGCCTCGGCCAGGCGATCGGCATCGGCAAAATCGCGCAGGGTGTAGACGCCGTCCAGCGCGCCACCCAGGCTTTCCGGCAGATGGCGGGGCGTGGCGCCGGTGGCGAGCACCAGCGTGTCATAGGCAAGCATGTCGCCGGAGGAGAGCGCGAGGCTGCGCGCCGCGCGGTCGATCGCGGTCACGCGGGTGGAGAGGCGGAGCTCGATCCGGTTGTCGTGATACCAGCTCTCCGGCCGGTAGATCAGCCGGTCGAGCGTCATGTCGCGGGTGAGATATTTCTTGGAGAGCGGCGGGCGCTGATAGGGCAGGCTCGCCTCGCCGGCAACCAGCGTGATCGGCCGCGTGTCGCTGAGCGCCCGCAGTTTCGCGATCAGGGCAAAGCCCGCCTGCCCGCCACCAACGACAACCAGCCTACCCGTCACATCCAATCTCCCGCACCTGTCTGGCGGAGACCTAACGCGTCGGCCCGCCCAGGGTCAACAGAGGCGGGGCCGTGCATGGCGGGAGAAAGAGGCGTTTCGCTCTTTGGGAACGCGAGCCGGTTCAATCGCGCTTCGGAATGTCCATGCCCTTCTGCACCGCCGGGCGCGCCAGGCCGCGATCGACCCAGGCCATGACATTCGGGAAGCGGTCATACTCCAGCACCTGGTCGCCGCCGTAGAACTTCCGCGCGCCCTCGATCCAGGGGAAGGTGGCGATGTCGGCGATCGTGTAGTCGTCGCCCATCAGCCACTGCCGGCCCTCAAGCCGCGCTTCGAGCACCGAGAGCAGGCGCTTGGCCTCGTCGCGATAGCGCTCCATGGGATAGGAATTGTTGGCGACCTTGTCGGCCGCATATTTGAAGAAATGGCCGAACTGCCCGAACATCGGCCCGACGCCGCCCATCTGGAACATGACCCAGCACAGCGTCTCGTACCGCCCGGCCGCGCTGGCCGGCAGCAGCCGGCCGGTCTTCTCCGCGAGATAGACCAGGATGGCGCCGGATTCGAACAGGCCGATCGGCTGCCCCTCCGGCCCGTTCGGATCGATGATCGCCGGGATGCGGCCGTTCGGATTGAGCGACACGAATTCCGGCGACTTCTGGTCGTTGCTGGAGAAATTGATGAGATGCGGCTCGTAGTCGAGCCCCAGTTCCTCGAGCGCGATCGAGATCTTCACGCCATTCGGCGTCGGCAGCGAATAGAGCTGGATGACATCCGGCCGGGTGGCCGGCCAGCGGGTGGTGATGGGAAAAGCGGAGAGATCAGCCATGGACGGGTTCCTTGCGGCGGGAGGGGGCGGCGGGATGAGACGCTGGAGATAGGGGTGTCGGCGGGGCGAAACAAGGCGGAGGGTTTTGCCTTTCCCAGCCTCTCGCGCCGCTTCCCGCAGCGCTGGCGACGAGGCGGCACGCCCGTTTCCGGTCCCCGGAATCGCCCCTCGCCTAGACCGCCCTGCGCACCCGCTCCACGATCTCGCGCACCCGAGCGTCCGCCTCGTGGGCGGGCTTGCGGGCGCGGATCAGGCAGGCCTGGGAGCGCAGGATGATGCCGTCTTCCAGGATCTTGAGGTGGTTGGCGCGCAAGGTCGCGCCGGTCGAGGTGATGTCGACGATGATATCGGCCGAGCCGGAGGCCGGGGCCCCCTCCGTTGCGCCGAGGCTCTCGACGATGCGGTAGAGCTGGATGCCGTGGCTGCCGGAGAAGAAGGATTGGGTAAGCCGCCAGTACTTCGTGGCGATCGCCAGGCGGCGGCCGTGGCGGGCGCGGAAATCGGCCGCGACATCGCCGAGGTCGGCCATGCTGTCGACATCGAGCCAGAGATCAGGCACGGCCACCACGACATCGGCATGGCCGAAGCCGAGCGGAACGCAGATCTCGACGCGGCGGTCGGCCTCGGGCATGCCTTCGCGCACCAGATCCTCGCCGGTGACACCGAAATCCACCGCGCCGGCGCCGAGCTCTCGCGCAATTTCGGACGCCGAAAGAAAGGCGATCTCAACATCGTCGATCCCCTCCAGCCGGCCGCGATAGGAGCGATCATTGCCGATGACGACGATCTTCAGCCCGGCGCGCTGGAAGATGGCCGAGGCCTCCTCCTTCATGCGGCCCTTGGAGGGCAATGCGATGGTCAGCGTCATGCCGGCCCCCTCATGCTGTCGGCGCCGTCGCGCAATGCGCCGATCCGGTCGAGCCAGAGGGCGAAGCCGACGGCCGGAATATGGTCCCGCGCGCCAAGCAGCGTCATCAGCCGGTCGAAGCGGCCGCCGCCCGCCAGAACCTCCGTGGCGCCCGGCTCGGCGATCTCGAAGACGAGGCCGGTATAGTAATCGAGCGGGCGGCCGAAGGCGGCGCGGTAGGTCATGACGGAAAGATCGGCCCCGAGCGTCTCGAGCGCGGCGAGACGCGCGGCGAAAGGGGCAAGCGCACTGGCAAGGCGCAGGCCCGCCGCATCGGCAAAGCCCGCCAGCGCGGCCGGCGCTTCGCAGAGCGGCAGTTCCAGCGTCAGGAATTCGCGCAGCAGAAGCAGCGCCGTGCCGTCCAGCCGCGTTTCGGCGAGATCGCGCTTCTCCTTGAGCCGCCGGGCAATCTCCAGCGGCGAGCGGCTGGCATTGGTGGAATAGCCGGTCGCCTCCATGCGCGCCGCGAGCCGGGCGACAAGCTCGGCCTCGTCGCCGGAGGACAACAGGGCTTCCGTCTCCGGATCGAGACCCGGCATGGGCTGCGGCCGGGCCAGGCGGTCGAGCAACTGGTCGAGCTGGGCGCGGTCGCCGAAGGCCTGGATCAGCCGCTTGCGCCAGCCGAGCGGCAGGCCGAGCGCCTGGATCACGGCTTCGAAGACCGCCTGGTCGCCGAGCGTCACCTGGAGACGGCGTTCAGGCAGCAGCTGGCCGAGGATCTGGCTGGCGTCGAGGATCGCGCGCGCATCGGCCGTCGCCGTGTCACGCTCGCCGAGATCTTCGATGCCGGCCTGGTAGAACTCCTCCGCCCCGCCGCGCCGCTGGCGAAACACTTCGCCCAGATAGGCGTAGCGCTTCGGCGTGCCCGTCGCCGTTTCGATATGGCGCAGGCAGACGGGGATCGTGAATTCGGGACGCAGGCACAAATTGGCGCCGGTCTCGCTGGCGGTCAGAAAGATTCGCCGCCGCAGATCCTCGCCCGCCATGTCGAGAAAGGGATCGGCCGGCTGGATCACCGGCGTATTGACCCGCTCGGCCGAGCGCACGGCGAATTCGGCCAGAAGGGCGGGAGCGAAATCGGGAAGATCGACGAGGCTCATGCGCTGCGCGCCCCAAAGGCAGAGGCTGACGCACCAACGCTAGCCCCCCTCTGCCCTGCCGCCCATCTCCCCCACAAGGGGCGAGAGACCGTGAGGCGGGCGCCTGCCAGGAGAGGGGTTGGAGGTCTGCAAGATGCCGGGTGCATTGCGGTTTGCGCGAGCGCCGACCCGCAGACGTCAGACAGGGCACGTAGCGAGCGCCCCCAGCCCTCTCCCCCCTTGTGGGGGAGATGCCGGCAGGCAGAGGGGGACTTGGGGGCCGATGGCGCGACGGGGGCCGATGGCGCGACGGGGGTGGTCACGGAGCGCTCCGGGCGCGGTCCTCGGCCTGGGCGGCGAGCATCTCCTTGACCTTCTCGACCAGCGCGTCTTCCGGCACGGAGACCTGGGCGACACGGGCCTCGCGCCAGGCGGCGTTGTCCTCGATCTCGCCCGACAGTCGCTTGCCCTCGATCAGGTCCTTGATCTGCACCGCGCCCGTCTCGCGCTCGCTGGAGCCCTGGATGATGGCGAGCGGCGCGCCGCGGCGGTCAGCATATTTCAGCTGGTCGCCGAAATTCTTCTTGTTGCCCTGGTACATTTCGGCACGGATGCCGGCATGGCGCAGCGCCTGGGTGAAGCGCTGGTAGCGGCCGAGCGCCTCGATGTCACGGTCCATGACGCAGACGACGACCGGGGCCAGCACCTCGTCCGTGCCGAGCTTGCCGAGGTTCTTCAAGGCGGTCATCAGCCGCGAGACGCCGATGGAGAAACCGGTGGCCGGCACCGGCTGGCCCATGAAACGCGAGACGAGCCCATCATAGCGCCCGCCGCCGCCGACCGAGCCGAACACCACCGTCTCACCCTTCTCGTTGGTCACGGGGAAGGTAAGCTCCGCCTCGAAGACCGGACCGGTGTAATATTCGAGGCCGCGGATGACGGAGGGGTCGATCTTGATGCGATCGGCCCCATAGCCGCCGGCGCGCACCAGTGCTTCGATCTGCGTCAACTCTTCGATGCCCTGCGTGTAAAGATCGCTCGATGGGTGGTAGTCATCCTGGGCGAGATAGGCGAGGACGCTGGCGATCGCCTCTTCGGAAAGGCCCGCGCCTTTGGTGAAGTCGCCGCTTTCGTCCTTGCGTCCGGCACCGAGCAACAGGCGCACGCCTTCCAAGCCGAACTTGTCGAGCTTGTCGATGGCGCGCAGCACGGTCAGCCGGCGGCCGGCATTGTCTTCGCCGGAAAGGCCGATGCCGTCGAGCACGCCGTCGAAGACCTTGCGGTTGTTCACGCGGATCACATAGTCGCCGCGCGCGATGCCGAGCGCTTCCATCGTGTCGGCCATCATCATGCACATTTCGGCATCCGCCTGGACGCCGCTGGCGCCGACCGTATCGGCATCGAACTGCATGAACTGGCGGAAGCGCCCCGGGCCCGGCTTTTCGTTGCGGAACACCCAGCCGGCGCGGTAGCTGCGATAGGGCAGCTGGATCTCGTTGAAGTTTTCGGCGACATAGCGGGCGAGCGGCGCGGTCAGGTCGTAGCGCAGGCTCATCCACTGCTCGTCGTCGTCCTTCAGCGAAAAGACGCCCTCGTTCGGGCGGTCGCTGTCGGGCAGGAACTTGCCGAGCGCATCGGTATATTCGAAGAGCGGAGTTTCCACCGGATCGAAGCCATAGCGCTCGTAGACGGCGCGGATCTTGGCCACCATTTCATCGACGGCGCGGATATCGGCGGCGGAGCGGTCGACAAAGCCGCGCGGCAGGCGCGCCTTGAGCTTCTGAGGCTTTTTCTTCTTGTCGCTCATGAGGATCGAACCTTCGGCAGGCGGGGATCGGGAACGGCGCCTTCCCTAGCCGAAAGGGCTTTGCCCGGCAAGCCTTGCCGCCGGTCCGCCGCCGGGCTGGACGGGCGGGCTGGGCGCCTGGGTTGAGCGGCAAGGTTGGGCAGGGGGACGGGATAAGCGCGCCGCGGCCTTTCATTCGCCCCAGAAGGGTCTATGGTGCCTCGATGCGCCGCTTCGCTCTCGCCCTTGCCGTGCTCTGCGCCATCCTTTCAGGGTGGATGCCGGCGCTGGCGCAACTGCCGGGGCATGAGGGCGGCGCGCATTCCCATCATGCGACCGGTGAAGGACACCACGGCGCACAGGGACATGCGGCGGCGGGCCAGCCCGCATGCCGCGATTGCTCGGGGCATCGTACCACCCATCCCATGCTCTGCGCGGCCTGTTTCGCGGTCCAGGCGGAGGAGACGGCAGCGCCCGTTCCGCCAGCCTACAGGCCGATCTTCCCGCGCCCCTGCGAGACGACGCTCGCCGCGCGCGCGCCGGCGCCCCGTGTGCCGCCCCCCAAGCCTGCCTGTCCCGCCTGACCGAACATTCCTTCAATCAGCATGGACAAAGGAGACATCCATGTCTTCCAGACTGACGACGCGCGCGGCCGTGGCCGGCGCATGGCTTGCTTTCGCCGCCTTCACCACCCCGCTTGGCCTCGCTCCGGCCGCAGCCGAGGACGCCTCCCATAATGGTCATGCCATGGACGGCACGATGATGGACGGCATCGCCATGAACGGCGATGCCGGCATGGCGATGCCGAAGGGCGACCAGGGCGAATCCAGCCAGGCCTTTGCGGCCGCCAACGCCAAAATGCATGCCGGCATGGCGATCACCTATACCGGCAAGCCGGACGTCGATTTCGTTCGCGGCATGATCGCCCACCACCAGGGGGCGATCGACATGGCCAGGGTGGAACTGCGCTATGGCAGCGACCCCGAACTCAAGACCCTTGCGCAAGACATCATCACGGCGCAGGAAAAGGAGATCGCCGAGATGAAGGCCTGGCTGGCGCGCAACGGCGGCTAAAGCCCCTCTCCAGCACAAGGGAGGCGCGCCGCGGCTGAACGGCGCGCTTCCAGGACAAGGGAGCGGCTTGGCGAAGGCCGGCGGCAAGAAGGGAAGTCAGCCCATGCAGCGTGTTTCGCGGATTGCCGGGATCATCTGTCTCGTGCTGGGCGGGCTCTGGGCCCTGCAGGGCGTGGGGCTTGTCGGCGGCAGTTTCATGACCGGCCAGACGCAATGGCTGGTGATCGGCGGCGTGCTGGTGCTGGCCGGCCTCGGTCTTCTCGGCATCAGCTTTTCGAAGCGGCCGTGACCGACACGGGCCGGACGAAGCCCGCCCGCAGCGCCTCGATCCGCTCCCGGCAGGCGCAGCCCTCCAGATGGTCGTTGACCAGGCCCATGGCCTGCATGAAGGCATAGATCGTCGTCGGGCCGACGAAGGTCCAGCCGCGCGTCTTCAAATCCTTCGAAATCCTGATCGAGACCGGCGTGGTCGGATTGGCGCGCAGCACCTCCAGAGTCATCCTGTCCGGCCGTGTGTCGGGCCCCGGCTCGTGCGACCAGAAATAGGCGGCGAGCGACCCGAATTCCGCCCGCAGCGCCTGGGCGCGGCGGGCATTGTTGATGGTCGAGACGATCTTGCCGCGATGGCGGACGATGCCGGCATCGGCGAGACAGCGCGCCACATCCGCCTCGGTGAAGGCGGCGACGGCGTCGATGTCGAATCCCGCGAAGGCCGCGCGGAAGGCCTCGCGCTTGCGCAGGATCGTCAGCCAGGAAAGGCCGGACTGGAAGCCTTCCAGGCAGATCTTCTCGAACAGCCGCCGGTCTTCATCGACCGGCACGCCCCATTCGGTGTCATGATAGTGGAGATAGTCCGGCAGATTGGCCGGCCAGGCGCAGCGCACCACGCCATCCGTGCCTTCCAGCAATCCATCCATCTGCATCCTCCTCGCCTTTTCGCGCCTGGCGTTCACCCGGCGTCAACCATGCCTGACAAGCTGGCGATAACCCTACCGGAAGGTTTCATCCTCCGACACCCGCTTCCTGCCCTGCCGTTTACGCTTCCGAGTCCGCGGGGGTGAGAGGTTTTGCCTGACCGAAGCCCGGCAGGGCGAAGGCCCGCCTTCGTGGCGACGATGTTCCCGAGACGAAACGAGTGTTCCGATGAAGATCCTGCTTCTCCTCACCTCCGCTCTGTCGCTGATCCTGGCCGATACGGCCGCGGCCGATCAGCGCGGGCGCTATGGCGACCGGCCGCCGGTGATCGTCAGCCCCGACCTGACGGCGCCCTGGCTCATGCAGCTGGGCGCCGGCGCTCCGGCGGGCGCGGTCCGTTCGCCGCGCCGCCAGGTGCTGCTGCGCCAGGCGCCGCCCGCGCGCATGAGCTTCGAAGCCCCGCCCGGCGTCCGGGTCGGACAGGTGCCGGCCGCGCGCCAGCCGCTGTTCAAGCCGCGGCGGGCCCAGGTTCAGCCGATCGGCCTTGCGCCGGCCGAACGGCCGGTGCGCCCGATCGACCCGCAGTTCCTGCCGCAGACCGTTGCCTATCACAGCGCGGAAAAGCCGGGCACGATCGTCATCGACACCAACAATCGTTTTCTCTACCTCGTGGAGGGCGATGGCCAGGCCCGGCGCTACGGCGTCGGAGTCGGCAAGCCGGGCTTCGAATGGGCCGGCACCCACCGGGTGACCCGCAAGGCCGAATGGCCGACCTGGACGCCGCCCTCCGAGATGCGGGCGCGCGAAGCCGCCAAGGGGCATTATCTCCCCGCCTCCATGGAGGGCGGACCGGCCAATCCGCTCGGCGCGCGCGCCATGTATCTCGGCTCGACGCTCTACCGGATCCACGGCACCAATGCGCCCTGGACGATCGGCTATGCCGTCTCCTCCGGCTGCATCCGCATGCGCAATGAAGACGTGACCGATCTCTACGAGCGCGTGAAGGTCGGCACGACGGTAAAGGTCATCTGAGCAGGAGGGACACGCGGCGGAGGCGCGCCGCGTGTCCTTTGCGCAACAGGGGCGGCACTGGGAACGGATCGGCCGATCACATTCGGCCCTTGCGAGGCGGCTCGGACTTGCCGAGCGAAATTTGTGACTTACGGTTGTCCGCCACATCCGGCGGGCTGCAAACAGCACCGGCCGGCGTGGCAGACGGGTTGAAGAGGGACAGACGATGACGATGACAACAGGTTCGAGCAGGGCCAAGCGGCTTCTGGCCGTGGTGGCGGCGACGCTGGTGCTCGGCGCCCAGACGGCGGGCGCGGTAACGCTGGAGCGGCCCGCAGTGGCAAACGGTGTGAGTGCCGTGACGCCGGTTGCGGCGCAGCCGCGCAAGCCCGCCAGCAAATTCTGGCGCACCAAGGTGCGGCTGCAGACGAACGAGGCGCCGGGCACCATCATCGTCGATACGAACAACAAGTTCCTCTATCTGGTCGAAGGGCCGAAGAAGGCGACGCGCTACGGCATCGGCGTCGGGCGCGAGGGCTTCGGCTGGTCGGGCGTGGTGAAGGTGCAGCGCAAGGCGGAATGGCCCGGCTGGACGCCGCCGCCGGAAATGATCGCCCGCGAGCGCAAGAAGGGGCATATCCTGCCGGCCTTCCAGCCCGGCGGAATCGACAACCCGCTCGGCGCGCGTGCGCTCTATCTCTACAAGGGCAAGAGCGATTCCGGCTTCCGCATCCACGGCACCAACCAGCCCTGGAGCATCGGCCAGAACATGTCCTCGGGCTGCATCCGCATGATGAACGAAGATGTGGAGCACCTCTATGCCCGCACCTCTATCGGCACCAAGGTCATCGTGGTCGGCCCCGGCAACAAGCAGGGCGCCGTTTCCTTCGACGATCGCGGCGTGGACTTCCTGCGCACGATCTTCGGCGGCTGAACCCCGCAGAACGGCAGGCCCGGGCAAGGCTTGGGCGGTAAGTATAAACCTACAGTCTTCGCCCGGTTGCCGTCGGGCGGAGATGCAGGTCGGCAGGGTCGCGTTTGGGCGGGCCCGTGTCGGTCGAAACAGTGCTTAAACCGACTGCAGCGTGTACGCATGAGGACGGTTCCAGCCGGCGCAGCCTACAAAAGCACCGCTGGCCGCCCTATCTACGTCAAATACCGATATTCACACGCGCCGCAGGCAAGAGCATGATGGATCTCTCCCGCGTCGCTGCATGATTCCGGAAAGGACCACCTTGAATTGAACCTGATCGACAGCCTTCTTTCGGAGGTCCGCCTGATGTTTCGCCGTCCCGAGCGGGTCCAGTTTGCAGCCCTGTGCTATCGCTTCCGCAAAAAGAGCGCGATGCCCGAGATGCTGTTGATCACCAGCCGCGACACGGGCCGCTTCGTGATCCCGAAGGGCTGGCCGATGGAAAACCGCTGTTCCCACGAGGTCGCGGCCCGCGAAGCGTGGGAGGAAGCGGGCGTGAAGGGCGAGGTCTCCCCGGATTCGATCGGCGCCTATCATTACGACAAGCGCATGAGCAACGGGCTCAAACTGTCGGTCATGGTCAAGGTCTACCCTCTCGTCGTCTTCGACATGGCCAAGCGCTTCCCCGAAAAGGGCAGCCGCCGGCTCGAATGGATGAGCTTCACCGAAGCGGCCGGCAATGTCGCCGAGCCGAGCCTGCGCACGCTGATCCTCGATTTCCAGACCAAGCTTCTGGAAACGATGAAGGCGGACCAGCAGGACCCGCCGCGCTCCGCCGCCGGCTAGAGCCGGACCTGCGCTCGCGGGGAGCGCCTCCCCACGTTCAACCCTTCCAAGGCTAGCGCCGGTCGCGCTTGAGCGCGATCATTGCCGTCCGTTCCGCAAGACGCTGACCGCGCCTCGGCTGCCATGCTTTAATAGACCCCAATGATTCGCTGCGCATCCGCGCCGCGACGACCGACAGGACCGATGGCGCATTTTCTGGAAAAACCGACGCTGGACAAGGATCTCGACAAGCTCTCCCTGCAGGAGGCTGCCTCGAACCATGTGCTGCGCGGCTCGGTCGGGATCGGCTTCGGACTGATCATGCTGATTCTGGCCATGGTGATGGCGGCCGGCGCGGTCACCGGCTCGCCCGGCGCCATCGTCATCATCGCCGCGGCGGCGATCGGCGCCTATATGGCGATGAATATCGGCGCAAACGACGTGACGAACAATGTCGGCGCCGCCGTCGGTGCGCGCGCGATCAGCCTGCCGCTGGCGCTCGGCATCGCCGCCGTGTTCGAAATCGCCGGCGCTGTCTTCGCGGGCGGGCGGGTCGTGTCCACCATCGAAGGCGGGATCGTCGAGGCGAGCGCCTTCCCGACCGGGGAGATGCTGGTGTGGGTGATGATGGCGGCCCTGGTCTCGGCGGCCGTCTGGATCAATCTTGCCACCTGGCTGAACGCGCCGATCTCCACCACCCATTCTCTCGTCGGCAGCATTCTCGGGGCCGGCGTCGCGGCGGTCGGTTTTTCCTCCGTCCACTGGCTGTCGCTCGGCGGCATTACCTTAAGCTGGATCGTCTCGCCCTTTCTCGGCGGTGCGGTGGCCGCTGCCCTGCTCTTCTTCCTCAAGGTCTTCATTCTCTACCGCGACGACAAGATTGCCGCCGCCGTGCGCTGGATGCCGATCCTCGTCGCGCTGATGAGCGGCACCTTTGCCGCCTATTTCGCAATGGTCGGCATGGAGAGGGTCTACGCGATCGCGCCGTTGAGCGGGCTGGCGATCGGCCTTGCCGTCTTCGCGCTGACCTATCCGCTGGCGCGCATGGTCATCGCACGCCAGGCTGTCGGGCTCGAAAACCGCAACCAGGCCCTGCGTCCGCTCTTTCGCCTGCCGTTGATCTTTTCCGCCGCGCTGCTGTCGTTCGCGCATGGATCGAATGATGTGTCGAACGCCGTCGGCCCCCTTTCCTCCATCGTCGCCAATGTCGGCCCCGGCGGACCGGCGATGGCGGCGGCCGTGCCCTTCTGGGTGCTGCTGATCGGCGCGCTCGGCATTTCCTGCGGGCTGATCTTCTACGGGCCGAAGCTGATCTCGGTGGTGGGCGAGGAGATCACTAAGCTCAATCCGATGCGGGCCTATTGCGTGGCGCTTGGCACCGCCATCACCGTGCTCATCGCCTCCACGCTCGGCCTGCCGATCTCGACCACCCATATCGCCGTCGGCGCCGTCTTCGGCATCGGCTTCTTCCGCGAATGGTTCACCCGACATTCGAAACTTCGGCTTGAGTATGTACGCAAGAAGACCGGGCAGACCGAGTTCAAGGCGGCGGTGCAACGCAGCGCGGACGAGATCCAGCACCGCCGGCTGGTGCGGCGCTCGCATTTCCTCACCATCGTCGCGGCCTGGGTCGTCACCGTGCCGGCCTCGGCGCTGCTGGCGGCGCTCGTCTATGCCGTCTTTGCCGCCATCTTCCTGTAAAGGACGGGCCATGAGAGCCAATTTTCGCCTGCAGCGCCTGTTCGTGGCCGCTCCCCTTGCCGCCGGCGCCCGCATCGAGGCGGACCGCGAGCAGTTCAACTATCTCGCCAATGTGCTGCGCATGGAGGAAGGGCGGGAGGTGCTGCTCTTCAACGGACGGGACGGCGAGTGGCGGGCGCGGCTGACCTTCCCGACGCGCAAGCGCATCGAGCTTCTGAGCGAGGAGCAGACGCGGCCGCAGCCGCCCCTGCCCGACCTTCATTATCTCTTCGCACCGCTTAAAGTCGGGCGGCTCGACTATCTCGTGCAAAAGGCGGTGGAAATGGGCGCGGGCCTGCTGCAGCCGGTGATGACCCAGCATGTGCAGGGCAAGCTCGGCAGCCTGGACCGCCTGCGCGCCAATGTCGTCGAAGCGGCCGAGCAATGCGGCATCCTCGCCGTGCCGGAGGTGCGCGAGCCGCTGCGGCTCGACGCCGTCCTTGAGGCTTGGCCGCAGGACCGGCGGATCATCTTCTGCGACGAGGGAGCGGAGAGCAACAATCCGCTGCCGATCCTCGAGACGATCGCCGAGCCGGCGCTGGCCTTGCTGGTCGGGCCCGAAGGCGGGTTTTCGGAGGAGGAACGGGCGCGCCTGCACAGCCTTCCCTTCGTCACCGCCATCCCGCTCGGCCCCCGCATCCTGCGGGCGGATACTGCGGCGGTGGCAGCGCTCGCCGTGCTGCAGGCCAGCCGCGGCGACTGGCGCTAGGCCGCCGCCACGCTATGTAAGTTTGACGGCGCGTTCAAAGAATTTCACTTGCACGGCCTGCCGATCCGGTCCAATCACCCTATCCCGGCCCTTGCCTTCCAGGGGTCCCGCCGCTGCAAGAAGACGCCCATGGCCCGCGATACCACCGACCAGACGCCGGTAACCTCCCTCTCCGAGCTGACAGAGTATCTGGCCGGCGGATGCAAGCCCGAAGAGGCGTTCCGCATCGGCACCGAGCACGAGAAATTCGTCTTCTACCGCGCCGACAACAGCCCCGTGCCCTATGCCGGCGCGCGCGGCATCCTGGCGCTGCTGGAGGGCATGCAGGCTCGCACCGGCTGGGATCCGATCATCGACGCCGGCAACCTGATCGGCCTCGTTTCGCCGACCGGCGCCGGCGCGATCTCGCTGGAACCGGGCGGACAGTTCGAGCTCTCCGGCGCGCCGCTGGAGACACTCCACCAGACCTGTGCGGAATCGAACGGCCACCTCGCCATGCTGCGCGAGATCGCCGAACCGCTCGGCATCCGCTTCCTCGGCATGGGCGGCAGCCCGAAATGGACGCTGGCGGACACGCCGCGCATGCCGAAATCGCGCTACGACATCATGACCCGCTACATGCCGAAGGTTGGCAGCCAGGGGCTCGACATGATGTACCGCACCTGCACGATCCAGGTGAACCTCGACTTCTCCTCCGAAGCCGACATGGCGGCCAAGATGCGCACCTCGCTGAAGCTGCAGCCGCTCGCGACCGCGCTCTTCGCCAGTTCGCCCTTTACCGAGGGCAAGCCGAATGGCCTCCTGTCCTGGCGCGGCGAGATCTGGCGCGACACGGACAACCAGCGCGCCGGCGTGCTCGACGCCGTCTTCCGCCCCGATTTCGGCTTTGCCGACTATGTGGAGTGGGCGCTGGACGTGCCGATGTATTTCGTGGTGCGCGATGGGCGCTATCACGACTGTACCCACGTCACCTTCCGCCAGTTCCTGAACGGGGCGCTGAAGGACGAGCTCTCCGACCCGACGCCCAATATGGGCGACTGGACGAACCATCTCTCCACCCTGTTCCCCGATGTGCGGCTGAAGCGTTTTCTGGAAATGCGCGGAGCCGATGGCGGGCCGTGGCGGCGGATCTGCGCCCTGCCCGCCTTCTGGGTCGGTCTGCTCTATGATGCCGATGCGCTTGCCGGCGCCGATGCGCTGACCGCAGGCTGGACGCATGCCGAGGTCGTCGCCTTGCGCGATGCCGCGCCGGCCAAGGGTCTTTCGGCCGAAATCGCCGGCCGCAGCCTGCACGAGATCGGCCGCGAGGTCGTGGCGCTTTCCAAGGCCGGACTGCAGCGCCGCGCCCGGCTGAACGGCGACGGCATGGACGAAAGCATTTTCCTTCTTCCGGTCGAAGAGGTGCTGGCCAAGCGGGCGACGCTCGCCGAAGACATGCTGGCGCGCTATCACGGCGCCTGGAACGGCTCGGTGGAACCGGTCTTTGCCGACTACCAGTATTGACAGCTTTCGCGCATAAACCGATTTCCTCGCTGCCAATTCCCTTTATAGTGCAGGCCATCCACTGGCCGGCACGGAAGGAATGCGCGCATGATCCCGCTTTTTGACATGATGATGCAGGCTCAGGACGGGCGCGCGATCGACATCATGGCCAAGCAATATGGGCTGGCCCAGGAACAGATGGCGCGGGCCATGGCAGCCCTGATGCCCGCCTTCTCCGCCGGGCTGAAGACAAAGGCGACCAACCCCTATGATTTCGGCTCCTTTCTGACGGCCATGGGCCAGGCAAACTATGCCCGCTATTTCGAGGACCTGACCAAGGCCTTTACGCCGCAGGGCATAGCCGACGGCAATGCCGCACTCCTTTCCCTGTTCGGCTCGCCGGAGACGGCCCGCGCGGTGGCGGAACAGGCCGCGCGCCTGACCGGCATCGGCCAGGACATCTACCAGTCGATGATGCCGGCGGTGGCGAACGCCCTGATGGGCGGGCTCTTCAAGCAGGCGACGGGCCAGATGAAACCGCCCGCTTCCGACGCGAACCCGTTCGGCGCGGCGATGCAGAGCTGGCTCGAGGCCGCCGGCTTCAGCCGCAAGCCGGAGACGACCGCACCGATGACGCCCTTCGACAACCCCTTCACGCAGGCGATGCAGGCCTTCTTCACGCCGCCGAAGGCGGAGGAGAAGCCGAAGGCCGCCCCCGACATGTTCGCCATGAACCCGTTCATGAAAGCCTTTCAGGACATGATGGTCTCGGCGTCCGCCGCACCCAAGGCAGCGGAGCCGCCGCCGGCCAAGGGACCAATGGTCGACATGGTCAATGCCATGTTCGACAGCGGGATCGAGGTGCAGAAGGAATATCAGAAGGCGATCGACACGCTCTTCACCCGGTTCAAGAGCTGAGGGTCGCGCCGTCTCGCGCCGAAAAAATCCCGGCGCCGGCTGGGTGCCGGGCCGGGTCAGGTGGCAGGGGACGTTTGGCTCTCACCCTGCGGGGCTCTCTGCCCGGCAGGCCGGGCAAGGATGGGAAGTGGGTCTCTCCTCTCCTCTGAAAGACAGCGCAACGCGCGGGCAGATGCCGCTCAGCGGCGCGCCTCGCGATAGAAGAGCGCGGCGCGGTTGCGGGCGGCGATGGTCAGCGCGCCGGAGGGATCCTGCAGCAGCGACGCCGACAAGGCATCGCGCAGCTCGACCCGCGTCAGCCCGATATCGGCGAGCTGGTTGTCGGTCAGCTCCGTCAGGCGCGCGGTCTTTCGCCGATTGCCAAGCACATGCCAGAGCCGCGCCACTGCCTGGAGAACATCCCGCAGAGCGGGCCTGCGTCCGGCGAAGATGCTGGTGGGGGCAAAGCTGGTCGTGCGCATGGGGGTCACTCCTGTTGCAAGGCACGAAAAATCGATCCGCGAACGGAGACCATCCACGGTTGCTGGTGGCGTCGGGCATTCTCTGCTTGACGGTTGCAGTGTCGCGAAAGAGTATTGATCAGTCCAACGAATGTTTTTAATGTAATTCATCAAACTCACTGATAGGCGCCGCCCATGTCGTCTCCGCTCGACCTCGACCAGCTCCAGACCTTCGTGGCCATTGCCGATACCGGCAGCTTCACGCGCGCCGCCGACCGCGTGTTCAAGACGCAATCGGCCGTCTCGATGCAGATGCGTCGTCTGGAAGAGCGGATCGGCAAGGCGCTTTTCACCAAGGACGGGCGCGGCAACCGGCTGACGCTGGAGGGGGAAAAGCTTCTCAACTATGCACGGCGCATGATCCGCCTCAACAACGAGGCCGTGGCCGCCTTCGACGACAATCGGCTGGAAGGCACGCTGCGCATCGGTACGCCCGATGATTATGCCGACCGCTATATCCCGGAAATCATCGCCCGTTTCGCCAAGACCCATCCCAATGTCGAGCTCTATATCGTCTGCGAGCCCTCGGTCGATCTGTCGGAGAAGATGGCGCGCGGCGATCTCGATATCGCGCTCGTCACCCATTCGCCGCGCGCCCGTGCCTCGGATGTCGTGCGGACCGAGCCGCTTTGCTGGGTGGCGTCCAACAGCCACCCCCTGCCCGAACATGCGCCGGTGCCGCTCGCGGTCGGCAAGCGGGATTGCCAGTGGCGGCAGGCCGCCTGCGCGTCGCTGGATGCGACGGGCAAGGACTACAACATCCTCTTCACCAGCTGGTCCTCCACCGTCATCGCCGCCGCGGTGCTGGCCGGCATGGCGGTCTCGGTCATGCCGGAATCGGCGTTGCGCAGCGGCATGAAGGTGCTGACACAGGCCGACGGCTTTCCGCCGCTCGCCCCGGTGCAGATCGGCATCATGAAGCGGCCGGGCCTCTCGCCCTCGCTGTCCAGCGCCATCACCAACCACATCACCGCCTGCCTGGACAACATCTCGCTGCCCTCGGCGGACGAAGATCTCGACGTCAACGTCCGCCCCCTCTCCCGCCAGTCGCGCCTGCGGCAGGGGCAGTTGCTGGCCGGGTGGTAGCAAGGCTCAAGCAGCCGATGCGACCTCGGCGGCGATGGCCCCTCGTGTCCGCGCAAAACCCCATGGGACGCGAAGCCGGAACAGCTGATCGGACCGCGGCAGCATGACAGGTGAGCCGCTTCTCACCCGCGCCCGACGGGCGGCCCGCCACCTCAAGAGAGAGGTCGTCGCGCTCTGGTTCGCGGCCCGCGATCCGCGCACGCCGTGGCTGGCGAAGCTCGTGGCCGCTGCGGTTGCCGCCTACGCACTCTCGCCCATCGACCTCATTCCCGACGTCATCCCCGTGCTCGGGCTTCTCGACGATCTGCTGATCGTGCCCCTCGGCATCCTCCTTGCCCTGCGGCTCGTGCCCCATCAGCTGATGGAGGAGGCGCGCGCAAAGGCGGCGGCGCAGGCTGAACGGCCTGTCAGCCGGGGCGGACTGGTGGCGATCGTCGCCATCTGGCTGGCAGCGGCGGGCGGAACTGCGTGGTGGCTCCTGCGGGCAAGTTGAACGTCCGCCCCTCCGTCATCAGCGCAGAGAGGGCCTTCCGCCGAAGGCGGGCGCAAGGCGCAGGACCGTGTTGCTTCAGGCTAGGACGAGGCGAGGTTTGGTTTCTCCGCCACCAAAACCTCCTCTCGGCTGCGACAAGGAATGCCGCCTGAGACCCGCTCGCACTCACCAAAACGCAAAAACGCCGGGGATGCTGCCACCCCCGGCGTTTGATGTCATGACAGAGCCCGATTACTCGGCAGCGGCCGGCTGGTCGGCGCTGATCGTGTCGGCGGTGTAGCCATGCGCCTTTTCGAGCGCGGCGCGGACGCCGGCCTCGTAATCGGGGTGCACGCGCTTGAAGTGGCCGAGCTGGCGCTCGACGATGAAGCCCGGAACGCCACCCATGGCGGCGGCGATGTTGGAGAACAGGCGGGCCTTCTGCTCGGCGCTGAACAGGTTGAACAGCGCACGCGGCTGGCCGTAATCATCATTGCCGTCGCGATGATTGAAGCGGGCCATGTCGCCATCGATCCTGAGCGGCGGTTCCTTGGCGGCCGGCGCTTCGGCCGGGCCGTTGAAGGAGTTCGGCTCGTAATAGGCGTCCGGATTGCCGGTGCGGATGCCGCCGAACGTGTTCATCTGGCCGTCGCGATGGTAGTGATGCACCGGGCACTTCGGCTGGTTGACCGGAATATGCTCGTAATGCGTGCCCAAGCGGTGGCGGTGCGCATCCGCGTAGGAGAAGACGCGGGCCTGCAGCATCTTGTCCGGCGAGAAGCCGATGCCCGGAACGATGTTCGAGGGCGAGAAGGCGGCGTTCTCGATCTCGGCGAAATAGTTCTCGGGATTGCGATTCAGCTCCAGCACGCCGACATCGATCGGCGGGTACTCGCTGTGCGGCCAGACCTTGGTCAGGTCGAACGGGTTGTAGCTGGTCTTTTCGGCATCCATTTCCGGCATGATCTGAACCTGGACGGTCCAGCGCGGATAATTGCCCTCCTCGATCGCGCCGAACAGCGCTTCCTGGTAGCTTTCGCGCGTCTTGCCGATGACGGTCTCGGCTTCCTCGTTCGTGTAGAACTTGTGGCCGTGCTGGGTCTTGAAGTGGAACTTGACCCAGTAGCGCTCGCCGGCATCGTTCCAGAAGGAGAAGGTGTGCGAGCCGTAGCCGTTCATGTGCAGCGGCGACACCGGACAGCCGCGGTCGGACATCAGGATCGTCACCTGATGCAGGCTTTCCGGCGACAGCGACCAGAAGTCCCACATGGCGGTGGCGGAGCGCAGATTGGTCTTCGGGTGGCGCTTCTGCGTGTGGATGAAGTCCGGGAACTTGTAGGGATCGCGGACGAAGAAGACCGGCGTGTTGTTGCCGACCAGATCCCAGTTGCCTTCCGAGGTGTAGAACTTGAGTGCGAAGCCGCGCACGTCGCGCTCGGCGTCGGCAGCACCCTGCTCACCGGCTACGGTGGAGAAGCGGGCGAGCATGGGGGTCTCGGCGCCCGGCTGGAAGACGGCCGCCTTCGTGTATTTGGAAATGTCGCCGGTGATCTTCAGCGTGCCATAGGCACCCCAGCCCTTGGCATGGACGGCGCGTTCCGGAATGCGCTCGCGGTTCTGATGCGCCAGCTTCTCGATCAGCTGGTAATCCTGCAGCATGATGCCGCCACGCGGGCCGGCCGTCAGCGAATTCTGGTTGTCCGGCACCGGTGCGCCGGCCGTGGTGGTCATTGTCGGGCGATCGGTCATTGCCAATTTCCTCTTCTTCCTGTGCGGGACCGGCGCGAGCCGGCAGGACCATGGATATCCCTCCATCGCGGCGCGCGCATGGCAGCGCGCAAGGCGGCGATGGCCTCAGACATGGCCCTGTGCTTATCGCATCGCTGTGTTATAATTTCCAATCGTATTTGATGAAAGCGACGATAGGTTTTTCCGATCATGCCAACCGTTCGGCAGATGCGCTATTTCGAGGCGCTGGCGACAGCCCGCCACTTCGGCCGCGCCGCAGAGGCGGTCAATGTCAGCCAGCCCGCGCTGTCCGCCCAGATCGCGGAGATGGAGAAGGCGCTGGGGGTCACCCTGTTCGAGCGCCAGCGCGCCGGCGCCAGGCTGACGACCGAGGGCGAGGCGCTGCTGCCGGAAATCCGTGCGATCCTCGCCGCCATCGATGGGCTCTATCAGCGCACGCGCCAGGCCTCGGGCATTCTCATCGGACGCCTGAAGGTCGGCATCATCCCGACCGTCGCTCCCTATCTCGTGCCGCGGCTGATCCCCCTTCTCAAGCACCGCTACCCGCGGCTCGAGGTGGAGCTGCGCGAAACGCTGACCTCCACCTGCATCGACGACGTCAAGGCCAACCGGCTCGACTGCGCGATCATCGCGCTTCCCCACCGCGACGAGGCGCTGGAGGCGGAGGAGCTTTTTCGCGACCGGTTCCTGATCGCCAGCTCCGAGGACGAGCAGACCGTTCTCCTTTCGCCGATGAGCGAGGCGGAGGTGAATCTCGACCGGCTGCTGCTGCTGGAGGAAGGGCACTGCCTGCGCGACCAGGCGCTCGCCGTCTGCGGCACGGCCGCAGGGCGGCGGGTCGCCAATTACGGCGCCACCTCCATGGCGACGCTCCTGCAGATGGTCAGCCACGGCATGGGCATCACGCTGATCCCGGAAATCGCGGTCAAGGAAGAGCGCGGCCGAAACCGCATGCGCATCGTCCCCTTCGCCGAGCCGCAGCCGGCCCGCACCATCGGCCTCATCTGGCGCCACCGCACCCGCCGCACCGGCGACTATCGGGCGCTGGCGGAGGCAGGCAGGGAAGCGGCAAAAGGGTTGCTGGAATAGAATCCAAGCGCTAGCCTCAATTGAAAACCATGATGACTTTCTTTATTATAAAGTACGACCCTCTCTTTCCGAAGCAAAGGGCTGGCGGAGCTCTTCAACACGGGACGGACGCGGCGTGTTGCGCCCGCGCCTCATAGGCGGATCCTGCTTTGAGCGCTTCGCCTTGCGGAGGGAGAAACCATGCCGAACGAAGAGGTAACACAGGAGCGTTGCCCCTCGCATCCTGGCCTTCTTCTCGAAGAGATCATCGCCGCAACCGGGCGATCGAAGACGGATGTCGCGAACCTGCTCGGCATGCCGCGCCAGCAGCTGATCGACATACTCAAGCAGCGTCGCCCCATCTCGCCGGCCGTCGCAGCTCGGCTCGGCAGGATGTTCGGCGATGGCGCGGCAATCTGGCTACGCATGCAGGCCGCGCATGACGCCTGGCGAGCGGAACGCGATGTCGATACATCGGCGATCCCACGGCTCACTGCCCGCTAAGCCGCCTCGCAGCCGACGGTTCGGATATCTCGCTCTACCCCAGATAGGTCCTGAAAAACGCAACCGTCCGCCCCCAGGCGAGGTCAGCGGCGGGTTTGTTGTAGCGGGCGGCGGAGGTGTCGTTGTTGAAGGCATGGTTGACGCCGTCATAGACTTCGATGGTGAAGGTCTTGCCGGCCTTGGTCAGCGCCGCGCGATAGGCCTCGATGCCCGCATTGATGCGCTCGTCGAGCCCGGCATAGTGCAGGAGCAGGGGCGCCTTGATGGCGGGAACCTGATCGGCCGGCGGTTGCGCGCCGTAATAGGCGACGCCGGCGCCGAGATCGGGCGCGGCCACCGCCAGCCGGTTGACGAGCCCCCCGCCCCAGCAGAACCCCACCGCCCCCACCTTGCCATTGGTCCCATCAAGGCCGGCTAGATAGGCGATGGTCGCCTTGGCAGTCTCGACCGTCTGCGCCGGGTCGAGGGCGCCGATCTTCGTGCGGGCCTCGTCCTCATTCTCCGGCGTGCCGCCGCTCAGCGAAAGGAAATCCGGCGCCAGCGCCACGAAGCCTTCGAGCGCCATGCGGCGCGCGACATCGCGAATATGCGCGTTCAGCCCGCGATTTTCGTGAATGACGATGACCGTCGGCAGGCGGCCTGTGGCCTCGACCGGGCGGACCAGAGTGCCGCTCATCGTGCCGGCCTCGGTGGGATAGGTGACCGTCTCGCTCTTCAGCCGCGCGTCGTCGGGCGCGACGATCGCCGCCCTTGCACCGTTTGCCGCCAGCAGCGGCGCGATCGCCGCCGCACTCGCCGCCGATCCGGTCAGCGCGGTCAGCTTCTGCATGAAGCCGCGCCGGTCGAGCGTCAGATGGGTATAGTCGTCATAGGCCTTGATCATCGCCTGCGTGATGACCGGGCCCTCGGCCTCGATTCTCGGTTCCCTGCTCATCCGTTCCGTCCTCCACACCCCACTCTCCCCAAGCCAGACGGCCAGCGCAAAGCACAAGAGCGTGAGAGGCTTGAAGAAGGGTAGCTTTCGAAAGAACGAGCCAATGGCGTGACACTCATGTTTTAGATACGCCTACATCATGCCAACCACGATCCTCTTGCACCCTCTGTCCGGCTGCGTGTCCTTCGGCCTCGTGCCGACGACACGAAGCCGAGGTGCACTGATTCAAGGGGGAGAGATCCGGCTGCTTCGAGGCGTGCATACTGGGCCACACCGTGGCTACGGGGCGCGCCATATCTGGGCTGAACACCAAAAGGAGATGCGCAGTCTCGGCCTTCTCTTCGAAGGCGATGTTCCGGCATATGTCGCCCATATTATCAGGCCCGGGGCCCCGCTTTATTACGGTGGAGAGACGATCAGACGCGTTCGGCTCATGGCTGTGCGCGCTGCGGCGGGAACAGCCATTCTGGAGTTTCGGGAACAGCGGAACACTTCGTTCTGGTCGGTGGTCACAGCATTTTCGGCAAGTAAAAAGCACGGCACCCTGATCGGGACCGTGCTTTTTTAATGCGTGATCGCAGTAGCAGCGTCGCCTTAGCTTGAAGGGTCGGAGACCAACTCAATGTCCTGCAAATGGTCCTCCTGCAAGGACCACCATCCCCATGAGCGGGCCGATTTACAGGTGATGCCGGCTCAAAAAGCTCTTTATGTCACGCCTATAAATTAGGGCCAAACCTGCTCTCGGTCAAGAAACGCGAGCGGCGGCTTCCAAACTGCGAGAATTCTTTCCCGCGATCAGCACGCCTACTGCATATACCACCCGTGGCTGACCACAAGCGACTGGCCGGTCAGCGCGTTGGTTTCGAAGCCGGCGAAGAGGAGGGCGACTTCGGCGACGTCGTTGATGGTGGTGAATTCGGTGTCCACCGTGCCGCCGAGCATCATCTTCTTCACGACCTCGTCCTCAGAAATGCCGAGCGCCCTGGCTTGTTCGGGGATCTGCTTGTCGACGAGCGGCGTGCGCACGAAGCCGGGGCAGATGACATTGGCGCGGATGCCGTGCGGCCCGCCTTCCTTGGCCATGACGCGGGCGAGGCCCAGAAGACCGTGCTTGGCGGTCACATAGGCCGATTTCAGCGGTGAGGCCTCGTGGCTGTGGACAGAGCCCATATAGATGATCGCGCCGCCGCCCTGTGCCTTCATGTGTGGAACGCAGGCCTTGGTCGTCAGGAAAGCCCCGTCGAGATGGATGGCGAGCATGCGCTTCCAGTCTTCGAACGGGAAGTCCTCCACGGGATGAACGATCTGGATGCCGGCATTGGAGACGAGCACGTCCACCCGGCCCCAGCGGTCGATGACGGAAGCGACGCCGTCATTGACGGCCGCCTCGCTGGTGACATCCATGGCAAGCCCGAAGGCTTCGCCCGGCCCCTTGGCCGTCAGCGCGGCGGCGGTCGCATCCGCGGCCTCCTGCTTGAGATCGGCAATGGCGACGCGCGCGCCTTCGCCGACATATTTCGCGGCGATGGCGCGGCCGATGCCGCTGGCCGAGCCGGTGACCAGGCAGACCTTGTCCTTCAGTTTCATGCGCCTTCTCCTTCCCTCTTCGTCACACTCCGCAACAGGCTCCTTTGGTCCCGAGCCCGTGTTCCGCATCCGTCTCATCGGCAGCAAATCTGCGCCTTGCCATGGGGCGCCGGATCGACGCCCGTCCGCCGTCATCATCATGATGCGCGGGAGGATAGGCCGATCCGTCCGGCTGTAAAGCATCAGCCCGGCCCGGACACCGAAGCCGGGATCACAGGATCTGCAGGGCGAGCAACAGCCACAGGGCACTTTCGAATGCCATGCCGGCCATGAAAAGCTTCTGGCGGACGAAGAGCCGGTTGACGGTGACATGCACAATGGCATGGGCATAGCGCGTCGCCACGAAGCCCCAGGCGAGCGCGACCGCCAGCCAGCCGGCGCCGCCGGTCAGAAACAGGAGCACGGTGACGAGGTAGAACAGCACCGGCAGCTCGAACTGGTTGACGAGGCTGCGGGCAACGGTGGCACTGGGCGCCGGTTCCACCGAGGGTATGAGAAAGGCGGAGACCGAGACGGAGCCGGAGCGCACGCCGGCAATGCGCCGGCGCAGCATCAGGATATAAAGAGCGTGGACCAGCACGACCTGCGCGATGACCGGCCAGAAGATCGCAGTCTGCATCACTAATCTCCCGTCCCGGAGCAACGATCGCGTGGCCTTGCCCGCCGTTTGCGGCGGGAAAGGCTGTTCAGGAGAGCTCAAGCGCCCGGATAGTTCGGGCTTTCACGGGTGATGGTGACGTCATGGGCGTGGCTTTCGCGCAGGCCCGCGCCGGAGATGCGCACGAAGGTGGCGCGCTCCTGGAAGTCCTTGAGCGTCTGGCCGCCGACATAGCCCATGGAGGCCTTGAGCCCGCCGGCCAGCTGATGCAGCACGCCGGAAACCGGCCCCTTGTAGGGCACCTGGCCTTCGATGCCTTCCGGCACGAGCTTCAGCGTGTCGCGCACTTCCGCTTGGAAATAGCGATCCGCCGAACCCCGAGCCATGGCGCCCACCGAACCCATGCCGCGATAGGCCTTGAAGGAGCGACCCTGGTAGAGGAAGACCTCGCCCGGGCTTTCATCCGTGCCGGCCAGCAGCGAGCCGATCATCACGGCGGAGGCGCCGGCGGCAATCGCCTTGGCGAGATCGCCGGAGAACTTGATGCCGCCATCGGCGATGACAGGAATGCCGGACGCCGCTGCCGCTTCGACCGAGGCCATGATGGCGGCCAGCTGCGGCACGCCGACGCCGGCAACGATGCGCGTGGTGCAGATCGAGCCCGGGCCGATGCCGACCTTGACCGCATCCGCGCCGGCATCGATCAGCGCCTTCGTGCCATCGGCCGTCGCGACATTGCCGGCCATGATGCGCACCGAATTGGACAGCGTCTTGACCCTTGTCACGGCATCGAGCACGCGCTGGGAATGGCCGTGCGCCGTGTCGACCACGATCAGGTCGACCCCGGCCTCGATCAGCCGTTCGGCCCGCTCGAAGCCGTCATCGCCGACGCTGATGGCGGCGGCGGCCCGCAGGCGGCCCTGGGCATCCTTGGAGGCGTTGGGGTTCAGCTGCGACTTCTCGATGTCCTTGACGGTGATCAGCCCGACGCAGCGGCCTTCTCCATCGGTGACCAGCAGCTTCTCGATCCGGTGGCTGTGCAGCAGGCGCTTGGCCTCCTGCTGGTCGATGGTTTCCTTGACGGTGATCAGATTGTCGCGCGTCATCAGCTCATGGATCGGCTGGGACGGGTCGGACGCAAAGCGGACGTCGCGATTGGTGAGAATGCCGACGAGCCGGCCGCCCTTGCCGCCCTCGACCACCGGCACGCCGGAAATCCCGTGCGCCTTCATGAGGCCCAGCGCTTCGGCGAGCGAGGCCTCCGGGCCGATGGTGACCGGATTGACCACCATGCCGCTTTCGAACTTCTTGACCTGGCGAACCTGCTCGGCCTGTTCGACCGGGGTGAGATTGCGGTGGATGACGCCGATGCCGCCGGCCTGGGCCATGGCGATCGCCAGCCGGCTCTCGGTCACCGTATCCATGGCGGAGGAGATGATCGGCAGGTTAAGGTCGATATCCTGGGCGATGCGGGTGGCGATGTTTGTCTGGCCGGGCATGACTTCGGAATGGCCCGGCTGCAGCAGGACGTCGTCGAAGGTCAGGGCCTCGAGCCCGGTTGCCGTTTCAATGATGCGTGCCATGCCAATTTCCTTAAAAAGATGACGTGCCCGGAAGCGAGCCGCCGGGAGCACTGCCTGCCGGGACCTTTGGGAGGAGAGGCCGGCAAGAGGTTGCAGGGAAGTTGGCGAGGGCTCGTAACACGGATATGACGGGATGCAAATAGAAAAAGCCGCAGCACAAAATGCGAGGCAATGTGCGATGTGGACGAGCCGTCCCTCCCCCCTCCGGCCGTCAGCCACGGGCCCTGAGACAGGCGCCTGATGGTTTTGAAGCTTTATTAGCCTTTTCCCTTACACAGGTTTTAAAGCTCGCCCTGTAAGAAGGTCAGCGCTGCGGCACGCAAGAGGCCGGCGGACGGGAAACAGATGACGGGGATGAACCATGACGGCATTGAAGAAGCGTGCGCAGGCCCATGAAACGCGGTTTGCGATCGACCAGGAAATTCTTTTCAAGGCGGAGGCCCGCCGCAATGCGCTGATCGGCCTTTGGGCGGCGGATGCGCTGCGCCATCCGGAGCGGGAAACCTATGCCCGCGACATGGTCGAGGCCGGTGTGGAACATCCCGAAGCGGTGATCGAGAAGCTGCGCGCCGATTTCGATGCCGCCGGCGTCATCTGCCTCGAGGACGAAATTCGCGCCCGCATGGTCGCCATGCTGCGCGAGATCGCCGACGACATGCATCGCCGCTGAGACGAGGCCGGCGGCGCTGCCGCCGCCGACCCTTCAGTGCTTCACAAATAGAACTGGTAGGAGGCGGGAATGAAGCGATAGCCCTCGCCTGCCTTTTCGACATAGCCCAGCGACGGATAGGGCATGTGATAGCCGATGAAGGGCAGGCGCTCGGCGGCGATCATGTCGAAGACCTTGCGGCGCGTCGCCGTGGCCTTGTCCTTGTCCATGTCGAAACGCACCTGCCAGTCCGGCTTCTGCAGCGACAGGACATAATGGTTCGCCGTATCGGCCGTCAGCATCAGGTCCTTGCCGGCGGAGGAGACGCGGAAGATCATGTGGCCCGGCGAATGGCCGAAGGCCTCGATGCCGGTGATGCCCGGCACCACCTCGGCCCCCTCCTTGATGAAGGTGATCTTGTCCTTCAGCGGCACGACGCTGGCCATGACCGCCTTCTGGTTGCCTTCCGCCGGGGTGCCGGCGCGGGCGGGGTCGGTCCAGAAGGCATATTCCACCTCGCCGGCAATGATCGCGGCCTTCGGGAAGGCCGGTTTTCCGCCTTCCATCAGCCCGCCGATGTGGTCGCCATGCATGTGGGTCAGCACCACATGGGTGATGGAATCCGGGCTGTAGCCGGCATCGGCCAGGCCCTTGATCAGCTGTCCATTGCCGGCCTCACGGCCCGCTTCGCCGAAACCGGTGTCGAACAGCACGACGGCGCTGCCGGTATCGACGACCACGGGCGAGAAGCCGTTCGCGAACTTGTCCGAGGGAAGGAAATTCTGCTCCAGCAGTGCGGCAACCGCGTCCTTGGGCTGGTCGATGCCGAAGGTCTCGTTGGGGTTTTCGGCGACCCGGATACCATCGCTGATCACGGTGACGGTGAAATCGCCGAGCTTGATGCTGTTTGCCCGCCCGGCCGGCGTGGTCTGTGGTTGGCTCATCGGCTTGGCGCCCTCCTGCGCATAGGCCGAACCGGGCCTGAGGATCATCGGCGCGGCGAGCGCCGTGAGCGCCGTTGCACCAAACAGCGTGCGGCGGCGAAAATTGACCTTGTCCATGGTTCAAACTCCGTTTCGAGCGTGCGGTCTCTTTTTCGTAAGGCCAACCTAGCGCAATGAAGACGGGCGGACAGAACGGCCGGATCATTTCACGCCGTTGTGATAGCGCCGTGCATCGGGCTGCTGCCTTTTGGCCTTCGCTGCCCTAAGTTCAAGTTCCGGCCGCGCATCGCCTGCCCTGTAGCGACCTTTCGCCGGACCGCCTGCGTCTTGCAGGCGGCCTGTCCTCGCGCCCGCAAGGCCTCGTTTGCATGAACCGCATTGTCCCGCTGATTCTCGCCGTCGCGCTCTTCATGGAGCAGATGGATTCGACCGTAATCGCCACCTCCCTGCCCGCCATTGCGCGGGACCTCGGGGTGGGGCCGATCACGCTCAAGCTGGCGCTGACCTCCTACATGGTGTCGCTGGCGATCTTCATTCCCTTGAGCGGCTGGATGGCCGACCGCTTCGGCGCCAAGCGCGTGTTTCGCCTGGCAATCCTCGTCTTTATCGTCGGTTCCATCCTCTGCGCGGTCTCAGGCAGCCTGCTTGCCTTCGTCGGCGCGCGCTTCCTCCAGGGCATGGGGGGCGCGATGATGACGCCGGTCGCCCGCCTGGTCCTGGTGCGTTCCACGCAGAGGAGCGAGCTGGTGGGCGCCATGGCGCTGCTCAGCATTCCGGCGCTGACCGGTCCCTTGGCCGGCCCGCCGCTCGGCGGCTTCATCACCACCTATTTCTCCTGGCACTGGATCTTCCTCATCAACGTGCCGGTCGGCATCCTCGGTTACATTCTCTCCGGTCTCTATCTGCCCGAGGTCAAAAGCGAGCAGCCGCCGCCGATCGACGTGACGGGCTTTTTCCTAAGCGCCATTGCCGCCGCCGGCACGATGTTCGGCCTCTCGGTGATGAGCCTGCCGGCCCTGCCGCCGATCGTGGGCGCGATCTCGACGGCGATCGGGCTCCTGACCGGCATTCTCTATGTGCGCCACGCGCGCCAGCACCCCGCGCCGCTGCTCGATCTGGCTCTGTTCAGGGACAGCGCCTTTCGCGCGGCCTCGCTCGGCGGCACGCTGTTTCGCATCTCGATCGGCGCCATTCCCTTCCTGATGCCGCTGATGCTGCAGGTGGGCTTCGGTCTGTCGCCCTTCCAGTCCGGCATGATCACCTTCGTCGGCGCGATCGGCGCGCTGACGACGAAATTCTTTGCCAAGCGCGTGCTGGTCTTCGCCGGTTTCCGCACGACGCTGATCGCCGCAGCCGTGATCGGCACGGTGCTGACCTTCGTCAACGGGCTCTTTACTCCCGCGACCCCCTGGGCTGTCATGGCGGGCGTGCTGCTGCTTGCCGGCTTTGCCCGCTCCTTCTTCTTCACCAGCGTCAACGCTCTGTCCTTTGCCGATATTCCGGACAGCATGGCGAGCAAGGCCACCGCGATGAGCGCGGTTCTGCAGCAGATGAGCCTTGCCATGGGCGTCGCCGTGGCCGGCGCGATCCTGGAGATCGAGACACGGATCACCGGCACGGCGCTGACGCTGGACGACTTCCAGCTCGCCTTCATGATCATCTCCGCGATCACGCTCGTCTCGGTCATTCCCTTCCTGCGCATGAACAAGGACGCCGGCGCCTCCGTTTCCGGCCACCGCACGCCGGCAAAACGCCGGGCGGAAAAGGAATTGGAGGTGGCGGCTGGGAAGTGAGCGATCAGGCGTCGCGATCCTCGGCTGCCTGATCGGGCCCCTCGTCCATCGCCATCTCGTCCGCCTCGTCCCGGCCGGCGCCGATGCCCTGCGCCGGGCGGCCCTTGAAGCCCTTGGCGAGCAGGAACATCTCGACCGATTCGGCGCGCGAGGAGGCCGGCTTGACGTGGATGACCTGGCGGAAGTTGAGCTTGAGCATGGTCAGGAGATCGCGCTCGGTGCCGCCCTGGAAGGTCTTGGCAAGGAAGTGGCCGCCTGTCGCCAGAACATCGACCGCGAAATAGGCCGCGACCTCGCACAGATGCATGGTGCGGATATGGTCCGTCTGGCGGTGGCCCGTTGTCGGCGCCGCCATGTCGGAGAGCACCAGATCCGGCGCGCCGCCGAGCGCCTGCATGAGCCGGTCGGGCGCGGAGGGATCGAGGAAATCGAGCTCGAAGATCGTCACGCCCGGCAGCGGATCCATCGGCAGGAAGTCGATCGCCACGACGCGCGGATCGGCATCATGGGAATCCGTTACCTTGGCGGCGATCTGCGACCAGCTGCCGGGGGCGGCGCCGAGATCGATGATGCGCCGGGCGCCGGAAAGGATCTTGTGCTTCTCGTCGATCTCCAGAAGCTTGAAGGCGGCGCGCGCGCGATAGCCTTCCAGCTGGGCGCGCTGCACATAGGGATCGTTGATGTGGCGCTCGATCCAGCGGCGCGAAGAGGCCTTGAGCTTGCCCTTCTTAACCTTCTGGCCGAGCTTGCGGCCGGTGCGGTTGCCGCCGATCGGTGGCTTGGTCATGGGTTTCAATCCTTTTCATCGCCGCAGAAGCGCCGCCCTGCGTTCAGGCGAGGCAGCATCGCAGCCCTTGCTCTTGCATGCAAACCGCCCTCAGGCGCCGCGCCGCGGCCGCCCGCGCCGCCAGACGCCGTCATCGGCCATCATGTCGGTCAGCAGCCCCTCGCGCAGGCCGCGATCGGCCACCCGCATGCGGGTCGAGGGCCAGCGGCGGCGGATCGCCTCCAAAATGGCGCAGCCCGCCAGAACGAGATCGGCGCGATCCGGCCCGATGCAGGGATTGGCGGCCCGCGCCGCGAAATCCCACGAGAGCAGCCGCGCCTGCATGGCGGTCACCTCGTCATTCGTCAGCCAGACCCCATCGACCCGGCGCCGGTCATAGCGCGGCAGGTCGAGATGGACGCCGGCCAGCGTCGTGACCGTGCCCGACGTGCCGATCAGGTAGAAATCGCTCTCCGCACCGGAGTTGGAGCGAGACGTCTCGATGGCCGGGCAATCGAAGCCGGAGAGCATCGCCTCCACCTCCTGCACCATCGCCTCGAAGCGCTCGGGCGTGACGTCGCGCCCGCCATGGCGTTCGGAAAGGGTGACGACGCCGACCGGCAGCGAGGTCCAGTGGGTGATATGATTGGCAAGCCGGGAGGAGCGGCTTTCGCCGATCTTCAGCACCGCGATTTCCGACGAGCCGCCGCCAATATCGAACAGCACGACCGAGCGGGCCTCGCGCCCGACCAGCGAGGAACAGCCGGAGACGGCAAGCCGCGCCTCGGTTTCCCGGTCGATGATTTCGAGCTCCAGCCCGGTTTCGGCCGCCACCCGCGCCATGAAGGCCGCGCCGTTCTCCGCCCGGCGCGCCGCCTCTGTGGCGATCAGCCGCCGCCTGCGGACCGGCCGCCCGGCAAGCTTGACCGCGCAGACCTTGAGCGCCTCGACGGCGCGGTGCATCGCCTCGTCGGACAGCCGGCCGCTCGCCGCAAGGCCTTCCCCCAGCCGCACGATGCGGGAAAAGGCATCGACGACGCGGAACTGGCCCGGCCGGGTCGGCTGGGCGATGAGCAGGCGGCAATTGTTGGTGCCGAGATCGAGCGCGGCATAGAGCGGCGCCGCCTCGTCTCCGGCAGAGGCGCCGGACTGGCTGCGTGCCCAGCCGGCACCCGGCATCGGCCGCGCCTGGCCCGCCCCGCGGCCCGGCGGACGCGCCGTGCCCCAACCTTGTGCCGCCGCTAATCCCTCAGCTCCGCCAAGGCCGGATTGCGGGAGCTGGCCGGCCGAGCCTTCAGCCTCGCCCGAGCGCCTGCCGGCCGAGCCCACCTGCGAAGCCGACCCCGCCTGCGAACCGGACACATTCCGCCCGGCCGAGCCCCCCTCGCCCACAGGCGCCGGATGGCGGGAGGCCTTGGCCTCGTGGGCCGGCAGGGGACGGCCCTGCAAGGAGCGCGGACGCCCCTTGGACGCGCCGGCATGACCGGCTGGACGCGCCCCGGCATGGCGGTGGCCGGGCTCCGCCGGCCCGCCGCGCGTCTGGCCGTTCTGCGAAAGCGAAGATTGACCGTGATGATCAGCGGAACGATCCGACGACGGATCGCCTTCCTGCGAACCAGCCGCACCCGCAGCGCGGGAGAGAAGTGACGGTGTCGCATTCGAGGCGTGGCCAGGATGGCGCCCCGCCTGCTCGTGCCGCTTGCGCCGCCGCTTCCCCTTGCGCGGCTCCGCGCCGGATGGGCTTGCAGGCCTGCCCCCGTCCTGCGCCGGGTTCACCGGGCGATCGGACCCGGCACGCGCGGCGCGCTCGGCCTGCGCCCCGGCAGCGGGGAACTGCCCGGTGCCGGCGGACGAGGCCTTGCCACGACGGCGGCGCTTCCGCTTGCGCTCCGGCCCAGCGGACCCTTTCTCGGACGCGGACCCTTTCTCGGAAGCGGATCGGCTCTCCGAGGACGATGCCAGCGAAGGGCGCGCGCCCGACATGGGACCGCTCCCGCCGGAACCTGGCCAGGCAGAGCCGTGACCCGAACCGGCTGCGGCATCGGCGCCGCGATCGCCCATGGGCGACGCGGCGGAGCCCGCACCGACGGCAGCCGGCGCGGAGGCAGCAGGCAAGGAGGCGACAGGGAGGGGGGCGGCATGGGGCGAAGCGGCGCGGGCGCGTTTTCCGCGCCTGCGCTTGGCTTTTCCGGCGCGCGGCAGACCCTGCCCCTCGCTCCGGCCCTCGGCCGACACCCCGGAAACAGACGGCTGATCGCCGTGATCGGGGTCTTTCACTGTATCTACCATGGCGCCGCGCAAGCCCGAAGGCCGCTCAAGACGCTCTCACTATGAACGTTGGGCGAACACTACCAGCCGGCCGCGCATTCGCCAAACCCTTTTTGCCCCTCCCTGCGCAAGCCACACCGAACAAAGCCCCCGTCCTGCCGACCTCGTTCCGCAGCTTGGCCGAACCCGCCGCCGCCACGGACCAAGGCCCGGCCACCCCCGCCGACCGCGACCACTCGATCCCCCTTCGCAAGCCGCCCGGCACCCCGCGCCCACCCCTCTCGCCCTTCGGACAGCCGATCCTCATCTTTTCGGGATTCTTCGTCAAAAACCGCTTTGCATCCGCCCCGCTTTTGTCTATAAGCCCGCTCACCGAACGGCGCCCGGCCAAGCCACCGCCCACCGGCCTGCTGGGGAATAGGTTAACGGTAGACCCACGGACTCTGACTCCGTTAGTCCTGGTTCGAATCCAGGTTCCCCAGCCAATTCTCCCTAAATCCCTTGATTCCTTTGTTCTTCCGTCGTGCCGGACCCCGTTTGGGCATCATTGGCGACCTGATGCCCAGACCTGATGCCCACAGGTGAGGCCCACGCGTGCGTTGACGTGGTTCCTGACCGGTGGCCTGCAAGGGCAGTCGCGCCATGCCTGTTCGTCACGACGTCGAAAATCTCATCCGCCGGGGCAACATCTTTTATTGGCGCGCCCGCATCCCCAGCGCCTTCACACGTTGTCGACCCGGCAGCCGACTTTCATTGAGCCTTCAGTGTTCCGACCATAGAAAGGCACAGATGATCGGCCGCCGGCTCAACCTGCGGCTTGCTGAGCTGAAAATGGGCCAGGTACACGTCATGTCCGACAGAGAGCACCTTCGACAGCTTTTCGAAGCCGAGCGGAATGCCATGCTCGAGCATCTCGACGACGTGGCGACAGCCGCCAAGCGCATGGGCCGGCCGTCAGACATTCGGGATGTCGAACTCGACCTCGAAAACGGCTGGGCCTACAAGCTGCTCGCACTGTTCGGCGTCAGTCGCCGCTTGACACTGGAAGAGGACTGCGAGGGCCGCGCCTATCTCCTGAAGAACGGCGTGCCTGCTTCGCACATGCACGCCATCGCAGCAAACTACCGCGCGCAGGTGCAGAAAGCACGGAGCCAAGTCTTCCAGAATGCCATCAAGGCCATGATGACGCAGTTCAAGATCGAGGCGACCTCGCTCAACCATGAACGCGCGATGCAGGCGTATTTTGGTGGCCGAGCCGAGGCATTGATGGAAACGAGCGAGCGATTCCCGCTTGCAGACCACAGCTTGAGTGAACTGACTGGCGGTGCGTCAAAGGCTCAGAGAGCCGCTGCATCGGCACCACAGGAATGGCAAGCCTCTGTCGCTGGCTATCCGGTGCATACCAGCCTGAATGTAGCACCGGCTGCTCCAGCGAAAGCGGAAATAAATTCCACACCGCAACACATTCGGAATGATGCTTTCTCAGGGACGCATACGGGGCAGGATCTGTCTGCACCTGGCAAGGCAGGGCATCGTTCAACGGATCTCCACGCGATTGTCGTTGGAACACTCGATTACCAGCCTTCAAGGGAGGAGGCCGAACACGCCGCTTCGGCTCTCCCTGCAACGACCACGCCGTCTGCCCTCACTTCTCCTGCCCTTTCGCCGACACCTGCCCAGCGGAACCATGTTGTCGCCGTCCGTGATTTCGAAGTTGAGTGCGACAAGTTGGTCAAGAACATGCGCGATAGCTGGGACGAGGCAACGGCGCGTGATGTCTACGCGCTGGTGCGGATGTTCAAGGGCGTGCTTGAAGAACACGGCGTCGAACACTCCGGCGAGATCACCCAGTTTCACATCGGCCAGCTTCGCCAGCACTTTAATGCGATTCCAGTGCGCTGGGGTCAAAGCGCCCGAATGCGTGCCATGTCCACTGCCGAACTCCGCGCTGAGGGCGGGAAGCTGAAACTCGAAGCAGAGCAAACAAAGACTGTTGCCGCTGTGGGCTTAAGTGCTGCGACGATCCGAAAGCACATGGGGAATCTCGACCATTTTCTCAAACATATCAGTGGTCACGGTTATGCACTGACGTCCTGGACCTTTGAGGGCCTACGTCCAAAGAAGCCGAAGCCAGGCAGTGTCCGCAGACAGCAGATGAAACCGAAGCCGGAAGATATTGCGCCGATCTTCGCCTCTCCTGTCTACACCGGCTCGCGAGATGATCGCCGCGGACGCGGCAAGCCCGGTCCTTTCGTTTATCACGACGCCGCGTACTTCCTTCCGATCATGTTCACCTATCTCGGCGCTCGACGCAGGGAGTTCGCGGGCTTGGCATTGGACGACATCGTTGAGGATGCAGACGGCATGATCATCAACATCCAGAGCAACGAGTTCCGTCGGTTGAAGACGGAACAGTCGGAGCGAAAGCTTCCCGTGCCTGACGAACTGCTGCGGCTTGGCTTCGCTGACTATCTCGCGGCATTGAAGGCGCTCGGCTACCGGGAAGTCTTTCCGGACCTTTTTTCACATCGAACCAAGAACGATCCGGGTGACCGGTTCTACGATGTCTTCACGCCCATCATGACGAAAGCCCTAGGTGAGCAGATGTGGGGCCGCGCGTTTCACGCTCTCAGGCATGGCATGGCGGACACGCTAAAGCAGGCCGGAGTTTCAAGTGAGGTGATTGACGATATCTCCGGCCGGCTAAGTGCGGGCAGCGAAACCAACACCCGCTATACCAACCCCGCAAACCTCGCGCTGATCCGGCAGACATTGAAGAAGTACCCGATCATCACGAGTGGTATCGAAGCCAAGCCTATCCGACTGCTGCCATGGGTGCAGGATCTGCAGCCGCCACCATGGGCACGCTCGGCCATTTCAGAGTCGAGACGGAAATGACGCGATCATGCGCCATCATTCCGCTGCTGGCCATCAGCGCAACCCTGAGCGGCTCTGCTTACTTGCGAGTGTAGAGCGTTTTTCGACGTCTGCGTCGGTATTGGAACTCAAGTCGGCTACGCGATCAGTTGGCTTTCAGCGTTCAAGCCCTGCTCGCAGAGAACCACTAGTCCTCAGGGTTTTCCTCGTTGGGCCGCGCGAAGAGGTGCATCTTGCGACGAAACCCCCATCTCTCACGGCCGTATCTCTCGACCAGATCGTCGAAGACAGTGTTAGCCGCAGCTTCATCGAACCCTTGCTCCACCAGCCGGTAAACGAGTTCGTCTTGTATGCCATCAAGCTGCTGCTCGTCGTTCTTCGCCAGTGCATCTTGAATCATCCAATGCAGCGCGACGCGAGCGAAGTCATCGCGGCCCGGCCGCTTCTCGGCCTTGTTTTTCGCCCGGAGCTTGCGCTGGCGCTCGGTCTGCTCGCGGTTGCGCGCCTCATACGTCTTGCCTGCCATCCAGCTCTCTCTCGTCGTCTTCTTGCTGCAAGGGTCACCCGGCCGGTCCTCCGGCGCAACACGTTTGCAGGTGAATCGGTAAACGAGATGTTTGAATCAAAAATCCAGACTCCTGAATCGGATACCCGCAAAGGCAATGCACTTGCAGACAAAGGCAAACCGGTTGTCGCCGAGTGTACTGCAGTTGATTGCCCTCTCGGATGCCAGCGCGACTGCGGCTGAAGCCGTACCGCGATCAGCCAGGGGACGCTCGTGGCTTGACATGCCCACGCGCAGCCTGACCAAGAATGCGTTCTACATCCTCTGCATCGAGCACGGTCTGTCGGAACAAAGACGCCGCCAGGACATCCAGCGTGCGCCGGTTCTCGGTGAGGCAATCAGTTGCCGCCTGTGCCGCCGCCTCGATGCGACCGTGCACCCGCGTGGCAAGTGCGGCATCGAAGGTCAGCACCTGCGCCGGCTGCGCGTGCGCCAGGTACAGGAGCGGCCGTGTTCCTCCGAAGCCAAGCCGCGTTTCCATCGTCAGTGCCAGCTCGGTGGCCTTGGCGAGATCGGACTTCTCGGATCCGCCTGACCCCGTCGAGGCATCACCGATCACGAGAAGCTCGGCCGCTCTGCCCGCCATGACCATCGCCAACATCTGCTCGTACCAGGCGAGCGACTCGTCCGGCTTCGCGAAGCTCATGGTGTTGAGCCCACCCGTCGCAGCATCGATGGTGATCCCTTCGACGGCCCCGAGGCCGAGCACATGATGCACGACGGCATGACCGGCCTCGTGCACGGCGTAGCGCCAGCGGATTGCCTCCGGCAGCACCGGCCGCTGACCACGTAGGACCTCCACGATGTCGTCCAACCGAAGATCGCGCTTTCTGCGCCTTGCTCTCGAGCGCGCTTGCCGCACGATGCGCTCGATATCCGCACCGCTCAAGCCCATCGCTCGCTTTGCGAGATGCCGTAAGAGCGAGCTGGCTCCTGACGCTGGAGATGGTGCCCGTTCGTTGCGCCGGTCTTCGACGGATCCCGATCGAAGAGGTACCGGGTTGCTGGTGCTGGCGGGCTCGTGGTGCATCTGTGTGCGTGTCATGTCCGATCTCCCGTTCTGCCTACGTGTCCAGCTTCCATCCCTGCAGTCTCTTGCGCTCCGGTGTTGCGGTCTGTGCTTGCTGCGAGTTGTTCGTGGTCCACCTTGGTGCCGTTATGCTCACGCTCCAGCCGCTGGAGATCCTCACCGAGGTGATGCGCGAGAATGGCAGCGAGCGTCGGGATGTCGGGCATCGCGATGTGGATGTGTGTTTCCAGCCGGCCGGACCGCGTGATCGCCGCATCGATCTGCTCCGGGCGGTTGGTTGCGCCGATAACGATGACGCCGTCGCTGCGTGATACGCCGTCGAGCAGCTCCAGCATCTTGTTGACGATCGTATTCCAGTAGTCCGCATGCTCCATCGCCGCATCGTGCCGTTTGCCGATGCCATCGATCTCGTCGATGAACAGGATCGCCGGCGCGTGAGACCGTGCTTCGGTGAAGGTCTGGTGCATGCGGTCGATCACGTGGTTGAGGTGCCGGCCCTGAAGCCAGGTCGACACCGAGGTTGCCAGCAACGGGATCTGTGTCGTGTTGCAGAGCGCACGGGCAAAGGTCGTCTTGCCGGTCCCAGGCGGACCTGACAGCAGCAGCTTGGTCGACATGGCCGACCAGTCGAGCGATCCGGCTCGGTAGTCATCAAGATCGACCTTGAGATCCAAAGCCCATTCGCGAGCCGCTCCGAGGCCGGGCATGGTCTCGATCGCCAGCGCGGGTTTGGTATCGGTCGTCTCTCCGACGTCCTGAGGCTGGACCAGCTCGATCCCGAGGCCGGTCAGCCGGCCGTGTGTCTTGTCCGGCTGCTTCTGCGGCCTGGCCTTCCGCTGCAGCGGCTTCTCCGGACGCTGTGGCTTCCTGTTGCGGTCCCGCTCCGGCTCGGAGGCGGTGTCGTCAGCGACGTCATCGTCTTCTGGCCGGTTGAGCGCAGCGCGCTGCTTGAGAGCTGTCCAGGCCGTGGCGCGGCTGCGGCCGGGGCGCAAAGCCAGCACCACATCATCGACGGTCAGTAGCCGAAGGTCGTCGTAGCTTGCCGTTCCGTCATCGGGATCACCGGCCTCGTCGCCGTAGATGGCGTCGAGCAGACTGGCGACGAGGTCGGCGTCGACCGCGCCGAGCCGCAGGTCGAGATCGAGATCGTCGCGGAGGGGTGCTGGGACATCTGCACCTTCCTCGACAACGATCACGACCGGCAGGCGTGCAGCGAAGGCTGCTGCCAAGCCCGAACTGTTGTGCAGACCCTGCCCATGATACTCGTGCCCGAGAAAGCGCACGATCCTCCGCCGCTGCTCGTCCGCCGCAAAATCTTCATCCGGCCTGCCGCGATAGATCGGGCCGGACGCCGATGCGAAGGGACCGGTCGGCGTCAGGGCGCTCAGTTCGAGGAAGTCCGCCATCGCCGTCAGGAAGCCAACAGTCGGAGCCTCGAGCATCACCATCGGTGCTGGCCGCCGGACGATGTCGACGACGTGCCGCAGCGACAGGCCGGCAGTTCCGATCGCCCTTGCGAGCAGGAGCGCGAGAAGCATGTGGGGAACAGGTGGTGGCTCGGCCGTGGAACCGACCAGACGAACGGCATAGGCAGCCTGCCCGCCGAGCGGCGAGGTCTCGGGCGCAGGCTCTGCGCTGCCTGAACGTCCAACGGCCTGCACCGAGTCTGAGAGCCCTACGCTCGGCGGTACAGCCTGTACCGTCAGACCGGCCAACACAGCGCGGTGCTGCTCCCAGCGCTTGAGCAAGACGCCGTCCCGTTCGGGATCACCGGAAAGCGCGTGGAGATCGAAGGCTGCCGCGAACCGGCGGACGAGATGCCCATCGACATCGACGAGCGTTTCAACGAGCAAGCCGCTCGCAGTCGCCTGCCGAATGCGGTCGCGCCGTGCGAGGTGCTTGAGGCGGAGGACGAAGAGGCGAGACAGTCGGTCCATCAGCATTCCTCCTGCGGCAGGTGACGGGACGGCGGCTGAACATGACGCGGTCGGCTCCGACCTCGCGGACGAAGAGCGGTCGAGCCTACAGGCGGCGGTTCCTTCATCGAGATACGATCCCGGCGCGTTCGGGCAGTGGATGCGGATCCGGATCCGGCAGCCGGCACGCCACCGCCGTTCTTCGACGAGGCCGGATCAGCCGCGACACCGGTCTCTTCCACGAGGATGCTTGCTTGGCGCTGGGCGACCCAGCCTACGACAAGTCGGCACGTGGCGTCACCGAGTGCAGCTCGCTCTTCAAGGGGCGTGAGGATGGCTGCCGGGACAGATAGCCCCTGGCGTAGCGTGAGATAGGCAAGGCCGATGAGAACAGCGGCATCCATGTGCCGGTCGCAGTCGGTCGAGGTGACGGCCGCGGCGTTGACCGGCTGGCATCGCACTAGCGGCGATCGCTGCTGGAGAGACGTGAGAGACGTCGGAGGGGACGGCGGGAACGGTGTGGTGGAGGACATGGCAAAGCTCCGCCTGCGGCGTCCACGATCAGCGGGACGACGTCAGGTCATGAAGAAAGAAACGGGAAGGCAGGACTGTTGGCGCGACGATGTCCGCGCGAGCGTCAGCTCACTCAGCTCTGAAGCGATCGCCGGGCGAAGCCGACGCGCACGCGGGCCGGCAAACGGCCTTGCGGCTGGCTTTCTTCGGCTTCGTCAAGCCTTCCGGGAGGCAGGTCGGCCAGCACCGGCTCGGGCCAGTCGCCATGGGCGTTCAAGTTGATGCGCGCGCTGACAGAAGGAGCCACCGGCAGAGTCGTGATCTCGGACGGGTGAGAGCTGACGAGCGGGCGAAGGACCTTGCGGGCCGCCCCTTCGAGAACCTGCTGGACACGATAACCAAAACGCAGCCGCAGCTCCGCCATGCAAGCGGCGGCTCCGTCGATCCCGATGAGGTCGTCGATCTCCGACAGCGCCCAGATGCCGCTCTCATGATCGCTTGGACGACTTGCGCCATCGACGATCGCGACGCCGACCGTATCAACCATTACCCTCTTGTGCTGCTTGTAAAGCCAGTCGGGCAGAACCAGGGCTGCGGCCATCATCTTGGCTTTGAGTTCCTCGAGCCGACTGGTGTCGCCATAGGAAGCAAGCGAGCGCTTGAGATCGAGGATGGTAGCGACATGGCGCGTGCGATGAACCACGATCATGTCCGGCGTATAGCTGCCCTTGGCCGGAGACTCGCAGTCGAGTGTGATGCCGTCGAGCTGGCTCCAGTCGTTGCCGGCGATCGCCTCGAGCGCGCTCTTGACCAGCGGCAGCTTGATCGACTGCGTGAGGACAAGCAGATCGGGATTGGCGCGCGACACACGTTCGAGCGCCTGCTCGAGCAACTTGCCCTCCCGGAAGCTGACAGCACGCACGAGCGACGCCAGATGGATGTAGTCGCCGAGGATGTCGTCGTCGCAGGGTTCGCCATCGACGATCGCAGCAATCGCGGCGTCGATCAGTGCAGTGAAGTCGGCTTCGACGTCCGAGAAGCGGACGAGATGCGCATGGCGGCGGAGAATGGCCGGCTCGACCGACAACAGCGACGGTGCGGCCGTACCGGACCGGCGGAACGCGCGGGGTCCTTCCCCGGCAGATGCGGAGGCGATATGGATGTCCATAGCCCGATTCCTTCTCAAACAAGGAGTGAGGGTCAGGCCCTTGTCGGTGTTCCACCACCGGCTTGGGCCGCTTGATGTTCCCCATGAGGAACACGCCTAACCTGGCAGTGTTTGAGCCCGAGCTCAAGGAGCCCCAGGGGCTCGAAGCGATCGCAAGGTTAACGGCGGGCTCATGAACGGCGTACCAGCGGCGTAGGCTGCCTGACGACGTCTTGGCCGGCTGGCCTGGCAGGATGACCCTCCAACGATGCTTCGAACACGGAGAGGAACGGCGTCGGACGTCATCGCAGGTCCACTTGCTTCCAGGCTTGATGGGCCGGTGGCGGCACAGACCCGCTTGCAGTTTGGGCTAGGTGCGCGTGCCGGCTCTCTGGTTGGATCGGCCGCTCCACGACACTGCGTCCACAGCCTGTGAGCCGGTGTTCTCTTCTGTCCGCTGAAGTGCAGCTCGGCATCAGGTCAACGGCACCGGATGCTCCATCGCTCCAATGGACATGTGCTTCCTCTCTCTCATTGTTGCAGGCGATCCGCCGCGCCTGCATGGTCGAGGTCCTCGTCGGGCTGACCTTTGCAAGAGACGTTGCGTGCTCATCTGTCTTTCGGCGGGATCGCCTACGCGTCTCCTCTGTGATAGCGCCACTTAAACCAGCCTGGCAGGAGTACGCATGTCCCGTTCGTTCGTCACGCCTTCCGTGACCGGCGTCATCCATTTTGTACGTTCTCCCCCCGTTACTTCATCGAACGTCGTTTGCGCCTGACTCAGATGTTTTGATCGCACAGCACTTGTGGTAGCTACGTCTCACGAACCGCACCTCCGACCCATCAGCCATCAGACGAGGTCCCGCTGCCTCGGTAGCCGCTGCTTCCGTATCGTCGCGGACAGGCTTCCGTCTATTGTCCATCGAACCGGCTCTTAGGTCCGCGGCCTTCTGATTCCGACGTCGGCATAAGCGATTCAAAAGCACGCATTCGTGATTCCTGATTTATGAATGGTGGTGCGCAACTCTGCAAAACCGATTCCGACGGCAAGCCAGCCGTTCGACCGAGCCTCCCCGACCGCTCAGGCGATGCCAGCATACACCCGATCTCTCACGACGACCCGAGACGCTCGTAGACCTGCCACTGCGCTTCAAGCCCGGCTTGGGTGTCCGCTCCCTCATTGCACCCGACAGAGGCCGGTCGTCTGCGGCATGGTCGAACCTGAGGTCGCTGGCACGGAGTCTCGGCTGATGCGGCTCCATCGGCTGCGGCTTTGAACCTTGGCGTGCCGGTTCGTCGAGGATGTTTCATCGTCAGCGCCGCCACGACGGTCATGTTGAGGCCTTGCTGGCCCCCTGAATTCGGCGCTGGCAGACCGTTGCGCCAAGGCCTAAGCCTCGGGTAACCAGGGAAGCGGAAGCAAGCGCCACGCTGCCTTCAGTATGGCCAAGCGGGCGAAGCACAGCGTGGCCAACTGCTCGAACGCTGGCAGAGCGGGACTGCGGCAGCTCCCACTCGCTACCGGCCAACTCAAGGGGAGCCGACCTTCTCGAAGGGTCGAGCTGCCATCTTCCTGAGGTCCTGCGCGTTCTCCGAACAGAGCAACGTGTGCGTTCTCCCCCCGTTACTTCATCAAACGCCGTTTGCAGTTGAATCGGATTTGCAGAGCCAAATAGCGTTTGCGGCGAGAGACGATAGACGAGAGAGGGTCCGCCTTCGATCATGCGGAAAGCCAACTGCCTGTCAGGCTTTCGAGGCGGTCCATCTTCTCGATCAAGATTGGTCTTGCGCTGTTCGAAGCTTGGCGCGACCCCGCCGTGGGGTAGCACGACGATCCGGCAGAGGGGGTGCGGTCGACCGGCCTGCGCGCGGGCTGTCCCCGCGAGGTCGGTCGGTAGCCGGGCGAAGAGGATGCGCTGTGCCCGGACAAGCGAAAGGGCCGCATGGGCCCTTTGCAATGTTCGATGGTAAGTGATCCAGAGCGGAGCGCGGTCAGCGCATGCCCATGACCGAGCCTTCTGCTTCCAAGAGCTGTTCCGACCCTACGACCACGCCTGCGGGATCGATGTCGTCCTCCGGGACAAGCCCAGGAAGCGCCCGCATCTCATCCTTCTTCGCCGGCCGGATCACATCAAGATCGATCATCCTGGCCGGGGCAACCTTTGCGGCCTCTTCCCGCAGAGCGATCGGGGCCGCGTCGAGCTCGGCGCCGGCCTTCGAAGTCGGCTCGGAGTGAGCCGCGATAGGGTCCAAGGTCCATTCCGGGTTCTTGGTCTTGCTTAACGCCCATGCCAAGGCCGGCAGAACCTCGTCTCGAAGCCAGGAGCCGATCTTGCCGCTTTCGGGCCAAGCGGCGTGCCCCCCGAGCTTGTCTAAGATCGCAAACACGCTCGCCCATCGGCTGTTGATTGGGAACGGGACGTCGCAGATGTTTCCCGGCGTCGTCGGGTTCGGTGTAACGAAGTGTGCAAGGCTCTTCAGCTCTGCTTTGGTGATCCGCGCGAGCGCTTCGATCTCGTCGGCGAGTTTGGCCTTTACGACCTTCCTGCCTGTGCAAGCAGCACCAATCCTGGACTGCAGCGTCTCGAGATGCCCGACGAAGGACTTCAGGCCGGTGGCAACCTTGTCTGCGATCAGCGCTTTCAGCCCGTCGATGCCGCCGACATCGTAGGGATCGGCTGCAGGCGCACTCTCGCCCGCCGTGGCCTCCGCGAGGATGGCCTGGACGTCTTTCACCTTGATCGACCCAGTTTCCTTGCAAAGGTCGATTGCCGCCTCGATCTGCTCGTCGGTCGCCGACGCGAGCTTGAACAGCACGGTCGAATTGACGGCATGCTGCACCAGCGTTTGCCGGTAACGTGACAGCGAGCGATGGATTGCCCGGAAGTTGCGTGCGTGGCGATCGGTCATGCCGCACCGCTTGGCGACCCATTTGCCAAAGGCCCCTTCGGGAAGAAGGTCCGCGGCATCGGACAGGTGCCTGCCAAGTTCGAAAGCCTGCTCGGTGGATTTCCGTCCAAGCTGATGGATGCTGGAGGCCGCGGCTTCCAGTCGCGTCTTGACCTCCTCGTTGATCTCGTCGGCGGCGTAGTCGTAGTCAGCAGCGGTAATCGCTGTGGTCATGCGGACATCTCCATGTTGACACCGTTGGTTGCTGAACCATTCAAGCAACCTCATATAGTTTTGGAGATAAACGTAAGCCTGTCAAATAGATAACTTTAGAGAAGGCCGAAACATTACACAGACTTGCTTAGATAATACTATTTATAATTTTGAAAATCGACTAGTTAGACCCATAGAATTTTTTTTTAATAAATCTTATACTTATCTCGACAGCGCGAGCGTTTTTGCGCCACTGCGGGTGTTTGGTGCTAGTTGTGATGGTGAGAACCAGGAGGTGGAGAGGTCAGTGCAGCCTGCCACGGAAGGCCGCCTGAAAATCCTTTAACGCGCAGCTCCCGACGCATCTCCGGCATCATCGTACCGAAGATGCGTCCCGTGTGGTGGCAAGCTCGAAGGGAACATTCGCACCTACTATGCGTGCTTGGGCTAAACTAGCCAGGGATCAGGATGCGGAAATTATTTCCGCTCCACATGCCGCCGACCACAAATGTCAAAGTTCAACGAGAGTGAAGTGAGTACATGAAGTCTCACTTTTTTGCTGGGCAACGACCGGTATGGGGCCGTGAGCAGACTGACTGGTTCTGGTGCTCGAGAAAGAATTGGCTGCCTTAGAGCGTGGGCGACCTTCATTACCGCTTCCCGACCCCATTGCAGCCAGTGGGAGATTTTTTTGGAGAGCCTATGAGTTGCCGTTCTGACCCGAACCTTCGACATCAGCTTCGCCGCCCGAAGCGGTCATTTGGGCAGTCCCGTTTCCCATTCCAAACGAAGCATGCTCATGATCGCGGTGTCCCATCTCTCGTTACCAACTTTGGTAGACGACCGCCTCACTCCCTCGTGGACAAAACCGAGCTTTTTGTAGGTTCGGATAGCGGCAATGTTCCAGGTATATACATTCAGCTCAGTCCTCTCGATTTGCGAGTGAGAGAACGCCCGCTCCAATCCCGCTTCCAGTAACGCTTTAGCTAGTCCTTGCCCCCGCATTGTTGGCGCGACTATGACGCGGCCGATCCTTGCGACGCCATTTTTCCAGTCCACAGCTAATTGGAGATGCCCTGCTATAACCTGGGAGGCGTTAACAGCCATCCAGGATAGCCGCTTGGGCGGTAACGTTTGCCCGTCGATAATCATCTGTTCAAGCTGATCGTCGGTGACCGGATAAGTCAGATCAGGTCCGCCCCACTGCACCACATCGCGCTCGCTGCCCAGCCAACTGCGAAGGACCGGAAAGTGGATTGCTTCGAAATCGATTAAAGTCATCATCAGCTCATTACACACTGAACCGAAATTAGGCCTATAGCCGGCGCATCCACAGTGCAACGTCCCCTTCTGGCGCGAAGCGGAAATTATTCCCGCGAACGGGCCGGGAGCGGATCGTCGGCTTGGAGGCGCTCAAGAGGAAATAACGGTCGGATGCTGCCGTTTTTCGCCGACCGAGTTGCTGTCGACGATTTCGCTGCCGTTATATACCACTCTGGCGATACGTACTCGGTCGCTTGCCGTAAGGTCAGATGACCACACATTTTTGATAAACAGCGCTATTTCTTCGGGCTCTATAGTCTCTCTAGTATCGGCGGCGAAAAGCGGTCCTGACGTCAAAAGTTGATCCGACCTACGACGTCTTCCGGAGCAGCGGACCATTTCCCACGCACCTATCTGCGTCAGGTCGAAGCCGCGCGGGGGAGACTGGATCGTCTACTACAAGCCACGGCCGCCGAGCGGCAATCCGACGAAAACGGATGGCAAGCAGGTATATTTCGCGACAGCCAGGATCCCCGACATCATCGAATGTCCGTCAAAGCGGAAATAATTTCCAGACCGGTGACACCGTCGCTACAGCCATAGCGTAGAGGCTTGATCAATCTTGCAATTCTGCGATGCGTGATGAATGTATCTTGCGACAGGGGGATGCACATGACAAAATCGTGGATGGTTCGCGCCGAACGCAACGGCCGCTTGTTCGATGCGTTCAAGGAAAAGTCGGTCGTTGCCATTGGTTGGCCGGCGCTGGGCGACCTGTCTGACGCCAAGAGCCGCAAAGCCATCGGCGAAGCGCTGGCAAAGGTCTACGCTGGCGCCAGGCCGCAGAGCCAGGCCATGGCAGCCGGGCAGCTTCATCGCTTCGTCAATGAGATGACCATCGGCGATATGGTCGTGACCTACGATCCGTCGCGCAGGGTCTATCTGGTGGGGGAGATCGCCAGCGCCTATCGCCACGATGCTTCGATCGACCCGGAAGACACACAGGTTCGCTCGGTGCGATGGGATGGCGAAGTCAGCCGCGACCTGCTCTCTGTCGAAAGCCGCAACAGCCTCGGCTCCATATCTACACTGTTTCGCCTATCGGATGACGTGGCGGCAGAACTCAAGAAGGCTCTGTCCGGCAACATCACTACCCCCGCCGAATTGTCTGCCCCCGCGGCCGAGGCTGCCGAGGAGGATCTGTTCGAATCCATGGCCAGCCGAGCCCATGAATTCATCAAGGACAAGGTGAACGCCTTGAGCTGGTCGGAAATGCAGGATCTCGTTGCGGGTCTGCTCCGCTCCCTCGGCTACAAGACGCGCGTCTCGGACGCTGGTCCCGATCAAGGTAAGGACATCGTCGCCTCGCCCGATGGTTTCGGCTTTGAGGCACCCCGCATTGTTGTGGAGGTCAAGCATCGCAAAGGCTCCATGGGCGCGCCGGATCTGCGCAATTTCATTGCCGGGCGTCATGATCTCGACAAAGGCCTTTACGTCAGCACCGGCGGCTTTACCCGCGAGGCGCGCTATGAGGCCGAACGCGCCCGCATCCCGACTGCGCTTATGGATCTCGATGACCTGGTGAAAAGCCTGCTGGAGCAGTACGATAAGCTCGATCTCGAGACCCAGCAGCTCATTCCCCTGAAGCGCATTTTCATTCCGGCCTGGGTCTGACCGCACCGCCTGCAACGATAAGAAGAAGCCTGACCTTTCATGATGAACCCCACCGAAATTGCCGATGCCCTTGATGCCATTGCCAAGACGAAGTTTGATCCCACCGAGTGCGGCTATGCCTTTGCGCAGGCGACAGACAATGCGCAGGCAACTATTGCCAAGCTGAGGGTGGGCAGCACCAACAAGTCGGATATTGCGGGCGGCGTTCTGCTGAACGGCAAGTTCCATTATGCACCTGCCTTGCAAGGCAGGGCGGCTGACATGCTTGATGCGCTTCGTGCCTCCAAGCGCACGGCAAAAGCGAAGCCCGCAATCCTGATTGCCACGGATGGCGAGATGATTGCCGCCGAGCACCCGAAGTCCGGGGAAACGCTGCACTGCCCCTTTGCCGAGCTTGGCACGCATTTTTCCTTCTTCCTGCCTGCTGCTGGCAAGGAGCGGTATCGGGCGGCAGAGGAAAACCCGGTCGATATCAAGGCCACCGGCAAGCTGGCGAAACTTTACGATGCGCTTTTGAAGGCAAACCCGGATTGGGCCGTGCCGGAGCGCCGCCATGCCATGAACCTGTTCATGACGCGGCTGATTTTCTGCCTGTTTTCTGAGGATGTCGGTGTCTTCAAGGAAGATCAGTTCTCCTTCGCCGTCTTCTCCTATGGCGGCAATAAGGGTGAACATGCGCGCCATGTGCTGGTTCAGGCGTTCACCGCCATGAACCTGCCCAAAGGCCAGCGGGAGGGACTGCCTGCCTGGACGGACACGTTCGAATACGTCAATGGCGGGCTGTTTGCTGATGCCATCGAAGCCCCGGAATTCGACCCCATCTCCTTCCGCTATCTGCGCGATGCCGCAGAGCTGGACTGGAAGCTGATCAACCCGGATATTTTCGGCTCGATGATCCAGTCGATTGCCGATCCCAAGGCGCGCGCCGAACTGGGCATGCATTATACCTCGGTGCCGAATATCATGAAGGTGCTGGGGCCGCTGTTTCTGGACGATCTGGATGAGGCATTGGACAAGGCCTGGGACAAGCCAGCGGCGCTGAAGGTCCAGCTTCACCGCCTGTCAAAAATCCGCGTCTTCGATCCCGCCTGCGGCTCCGGCAACTTTCTGGTCGTCGCCTATCGGCAGATGCGGGAGCGCGAAATTCGCATTCTGAAACGGTTGGGAGAGCTGGAGTATAATCCGCAGAACGTCATGTTCTCCTCCGTCAGCCTCAACCAGTTCTACGGCATCGAGTTGACGGACTTTGCGGCGGAAACGGCTAAGCTGGCGCTGTTCATTGCCGAATATCAGGCCAATGCCCGCTTTGCCGATGTGTTCGGGCGCATGCCTCCGCTGCTGCCGCTGCGGGATGGTGGACAGATCAGGTGCGACAATGCTCTGCGGGTAAATTGGGATGAGGTTTGTCCGCCACCCGTTGGGGAGGACGAGGTTTACATTGCGGGAAACCCGCCGTTTTTGGGAAAAGCAAAGCAAGAAGCGACACATAAAGCAGATATGGATTATGTTTTCTCGGGTGAAATTAGAAATTATCGGGCCTATGATTTAGTTGCTGCTTGGTATTTCAAAGCCGCCAAATATATAGTTGGCCGGGTGGCTAAGGCAGCATTGGTTGCCACAAACTCAATTTGTCAGGGAGCGTCAGCGTCAAGCCTGTGGCCTGAGATACTAAGAAACGGTGTTGAAATTGGTTTTGCTTATCGCTCATTTAAGTGGAGAAACAACGCAGCCGCAAATGCTACCGTCACTTGTGTAATCGTTGGAATCAGAAATCAATCAGATAGTAACCGCTATCTGATTGATTCCGATGTCAAGACCATTGCAACAAAAATAAACTCCTATCTAATTGACGAATCTGAAATATTCGTTCGCCCTACATCGTTACCTTCAAACGGTCTCCCAGTTATGAACTTCGGCTGCATGCCCTATGATGCCGGTAATCTTAGATTGTCGGCTTCAGAGCGAGATGAGCTAATTGAGATAGCGCCCGCAGCAGATCGTTTCATAAGAAAATTTGTTGGATCTGATGAGGTCATCCATGGAATATCGCGTTACTGTATTTGGATTCATGATCAAGAATTAGAAATAGCTAAACTTTGCAAGCCTATATGGGATCGCGTAGAGAAAAATAGAATTGCTCGTCTCAAAATGAAAGATGTAGCTGGAAAGGCACTAGCAGAGCGCCCTCACCAGTTTAGAGAGTACATCAATGCAGACGATCATGCTATATTAATCCCAAGTATATCTTCGGAAAATAGGCCTTATCTACCTGTTGATTGGGTGAACTCAAAAACTGTTTCATCGAATAAAAACTTTGTTATATATGATGGTCCCGAATGGTGTATCGCGCTCATAGCGTCTAGGCTTCATTTAATTTGGATCGGAACCGTTTGCGGTCGACTCGAATCGAGATTTCAGTATTCCAACACGCTGGGCTGGAACACCTTTCCGGTGCCGAAATTCACCGCTGATCAATTGGATCAGCTTTCAGCCTCCGCACGTCGCATTCTGAAAACGCGCTATCAGCATTACCCGAAAACCATTGCCGATCTCTACGACCCGGACAAGATGCCGGATGATCTGCGGGCCGTGCACCGGGAAAATGATGAGCTTCTGGAGAGCATGTATATTGGCCGCCCCTTCCGCAATGACACGGAGCGGCTGGAAAAGCTGTTCAAGCTTTACGCGGCGCGGGTGAAGCAGGGGGCGAAGTAAATGGTTGAGATGGTCAATGTGCGCTACAACGGCACCGGGCAATCCAAGGCCACCAATGCGCTGGGCCAGCGGCCCATGCAGGCCCGCGCCTATGCCGCCCGCAGCGCGCAGTTCATTCTGTTGAAAGCCCCGCCTGCGGCGGGCAAGAGCCGGGCGCTGATGTTCGTGGCGCTGGACAAGCTGAACCATCAGGGGCTGGCGAAAACCATTGTCTGCGTGCCGGAAACCTCGATTGGCGGCTCCTTCCGCTCAACCGATCTGAAAAGCTACGGCTTCGATGCTGACTGGCAGGTGGAGGACCGCTGGAACCTCTGCCTTTCCGGCACCGAAGATGGCTCGACCGCGCAGAAGGTGAAGGCGTTTTCAGACTTCATGCAATCCGACGCCCGCGTTCTGGTCTGTACCCATGCCACCTTCCGCTTCGGCTTTGAGGCGGTGGAGCGGCTGCATGGCATTGAGGCCTTCGACACTGTGTTCCTCGCCATCGATGAGTTTCACCATGTCTCGGCAGCCGATAACAACCGTCTCGGCGAAATTCTGCGGCAGATCATTGCGCGCGGCCAGTGCCATGTGATGGCCATGACCGGCTCCTACTTCCGGGGCGATGCCGTGCCGGTGCTGCGGCCGGAAGACGAGGCGCGCTTCAAGACGATCACCTATTCCTATTACGAGCAGCTTGAAGGCTATGAGTATCTGAAGGCGCTCGGCGTCAACTACAGCTTCTATCGCGGCCAATACATCAACGGCCTGCCGGATGTGCTGGACACAACGCTGAAGACCATCATCCACATTCCCCATCGCGGTTCGGCGGAAGCCTTTGGCGAGAAGAACGATGAGGTGGGCCGCATTCTCGATCTGATCGGCGAGCATATCGGCGTGGAGGACGGCACCGGCTTCGATCTGATTCGCACGGCAGATGGCCGGGTGCTGAAGGTGGCCGATCTCGTCAACGATGGCCCGGATCGCGAGGGAGTAAAGGCGGCACTTTCCCGCGAGATCAAAGGTCCAAATGGCAAGCGCGACGATGAGGCGGACCGCGCCAAGGTGGACATCATCATTGCGCTCGGCATGGCCAAGGAGGGGTTTGACTGGGTGTGGTGCGAACACGCGCTGACCATCGGCTATCGGGCATCACTGACCGAAATCGTCCAGATCATTGGCCGCGCCACGCGCGATGCGCCGGGCAAGCCGAAAGCCATCTTCACCAATCTAGTCGCGGAACCCGGCGTGGAAACGGCGGCTGTGAAGGATGCCGTTAACGACATGCTGAAGGCCATTTCCGGCTCCTTGTTGATGGAACAGGTGCTGGCGCCCAATTTCAAATTCTGTCGCCGCGAAGATGGCGACATTCGCGAACCAATCACCGATGACGGACAGGGCACGATCACCATCGGCATCAAGGGCCTGATGGATCCGCCGACCGACCGGGCGCGAGACATTTGCGAAAACGATATGGCCGATCTGATGGCAACCGCCTGTCAGGCCGTCGATGCCCGCATCGTTTCGCCAGACACGGCACCGGAAGTGGCAACCCAGATGCTGCTGACGGACATTATCGAGCATCGCTATGTGAACCTCAACGATGACGAAACCGAAGCCATTCGCCAGAACCTCGCCGCACGCATGAACCTGCTGACGCTGGCACGCCAGGAAGCCGAACGTGGTTTTCAGGAAGCGGGCGCGCCGTTCGTCGGTGCCGATCAGGAAGGCGGGGAAGCGCCCCGAATGGGCGGCGACGCCGGACAGGCGGATAGCGAAAACGCAGACGACGATATAAGGGTGGCACCCAACACGCTGCTGGCCATGGTGCGCCGCTTCATCAATGTTCGTGAACTCGACATTGATCTCATCGACAGCGTCAACGCCTTTCAGGAATGCTTCGAGGTGGCCTCGCGCAGCTTCGATGCCCTGCTTCTGTCTCAGGTACAGTCGGCCATGGTGGCCATGCGTGTGCAGATGACGGAAGAGGAAGCACGGACGCTGTGGCCCCGGATCAAGCGGTTCCGGGCGCAGGAGGGGCGCGAGCCGAATGTCCATGCCGAAGATGCGCTGGAAAAGCGCATGGGAGAAGCGCTGGCCTGGCTCAAGAACCGCAAGACCCAGATGATGCGGGAGACGGCAAGCTGATGACCCGCCCCACGCTGGAAGAGATCTTTGCAGAGCCAGACGAATTTGGTCTTCTTGCTGTGAAGCTGAAACCAAGGGCCTCATCTTCAGGCAACAATGGCCTATCAATTCTGTATGATGTGACGCGCTTTTTCGAGCACCACGGACGTTTGCCCGATGCCAACGCATCCAACCACGAAGAGATGCGGCTTGGCACGATCTGGGAAAACCTTGCCAAGTATCCGAGTGAGGAGCTTCGGCAAGCGGACAGGCTTAGACTTCTGGCACGGAAAGAGGACGTCGCTAAGGTTTCCTGGCGCGATGAGGTTGAAGACGACAACATTCCCAACTCGCTTGATGACATCTTCGCCGATGACGGCCTGGATGTTCAGCCTGAGCTTGTTCAGCTCAAACACGTCACGCCAGCGGCAGAACGCCTACTGCCTGACCATCGGGCGGATTTCATACCTTGCAAGGATTTCGATCAGTTCGCCGGTCTGTTCGAGACCATGGAACAGGCCCTCGATAGCGGTGCACGTGAAGCCACGCTCATTGAAAAATGGGCCGTTATCGAGCCACTGGAAGGCGACTTTTTCATTCGCAACGGCCTTCTGGCCTTTATCGCGGAAAAGAGCGAAAGCACGCAGCGCGGCGGCGCGCGCGACCATCGCCTGCGGGTGATTTTCTCGAACGGCACTGAAAGCGACCCGCTGATGTCGTCGTTCCGCAAATCCCTCAATGACGACAAAACGGCTCGCATCATTCAGCGCCTGGGCCTCGGTCCGCTCGATCCCGACTGGGAGACCGACAAGGTTTCGCTTTCCGGCACAATCTATGTGGCGCGCAGCCTTTCTGAAGATCCGGCGATCAAACCGCAGCGCGACATCCTCTACAAGATCGGTGTCACCTCACAAGACGTCCGGCGTCGCGTAGCTGACGCCCGAAACGACCCGACCTTCCTTCTTGCGCCAGTCGAGATTGTCGCGACTTACGAGCTGCAGAACCTGTCGCGTTCCAAAGTCGAGAATCTGCTCCATCGGTTCTTTGACGCCGCAAGGCCCGGAGAGCTGTTCATTATTGACCGCTTCGGCAAAAGAATTCGACCGCGAGAATGGTTCTATGTGCTGCCGGAGCACGTCGCTCACGCAGCTCAGCTCATCAAGGACGGACAGCTACATCTGTACCGATACGACCGCGAGACGCAGAAGATTGTCAGGAGATCGTAGGGCTGGGCCGCGGAAATTATTTCCGATGCCAGGATAGCGCCGCCATGCCTTCTGTTCAATTTCAAATCGGCTTGTGCTTCGCGCTTTCGTTGTCCAACCGAGTCCGGTCACGAGAGTTTCGAAACGGCAATGCTTCGGTGCAGTTTACCACTAGTTGAATTTGTCGTTAATTATAACAGAACTTGATGAGCCTAGATTTCTAAAACCTTGCGTAGAAATAGGAGGGGTTGTTGGCGTTAAAATCGAGGGGAAACGTTGACCTTAAGGGAATAATTGAGCAATGCGACATCGTGGCGGTCGCAACTGCCCTCGGTCTTCAGGTCGACCGAACTAAATCTCGGCCTCATAAGGCGCTTTGCCCCTTTCATGACGACCATAGTCCATCTCTGAATCTCTATCAGCGGGCGGGAAAACGTGACAATTTCCATTGCTTCGCATGTGGCGCCCATGGCGATGTTCTGTCGCTTGTGCAGCGGCGGAATAATCTCAACTTCTGGGATGCGGTTCAATGGCTCGCCCCACACGCGGGCGTTTCGCTTGCCGAAAACATCCGAAGGCCGAGCATTGATCGGCGCAGCGGGGCAAAACAATTTGTCGAATGGTTGCGCGGAGGATCTGACGAACAGGAGCTTGAGCGCATCGCGGCACATCGCGGGTTCGAGCCCGATATGCTTAGGAGGATCGGCGCTAGCGTCTATGATCTCACCAGGCTCCGTCGCGAAGCCTCGACGGATCGTGCACTTGAAGAAGCGCTGTGCAAAGCCGGCATCTTGCGTGCCGAGGCAGCGGCGCTTCCAGACAGTGAAACGCGAAATTGGCTACGCGGCTTCTACTCGGGCAAGCGGATCGTATTTCCTTTGGGCAGTCGAGGCGGCGCACCCGTAGGGTTTGCCGCTCGGGCTTTAGGGAATGAAGATCCCCGATACTTATATTCCTTCGACTTCCCGCGCCGCGACACGCTGTACGGGGCCGAGCGTGTCGAAGCAATGCTCAGCCGGCGCGAGTTACGCGGGAACATGGCATATATCTATGTGGTCGAAGGAATTTTCGATCAGTTGCGTCTGGAGTCCCTTAATTTCACCGCGGTTGCCTTGCTCGGCTCACGTGCTGCACCGGGCCAAGTCGCTGCGCTCGCGCATATCGTAGACATCGCCAGCCAGGCCGATCGGCCTCTCAATTTTCGCCTTTTTCTCGACCCCGACACTGCAGGGCGAGACGGCACTTACGACTTGATTTTAGCGCTGTTGCGCCTGCTGGATGGTGGTAGCGCTTTCGGGATTGAGGTAGTGGTGCCGCCTCCAAATGCCGAGAAAGCTGATCCCGACAGCTATTTACGTGGCCGAAATCACGAGGACGCAGATTCGCTGCTCGACCGTAACGCCTATCCAGCACTCGAATTCATGCTCTGGATGCGGACCGGACAGGGCGAACTTCCTATCAATATCGAGGGGCTGTCCCCCGTCCAACTGGCAAGCAGCGCGCGTCGCATTGCCCACGCCCTTCCTGATGTAAACTGGGACAGAGTTTTGGCGCCACTGGATGTAGCGGAAACCTTAGGCGGATTCGCTGCGATGATCCGGACCTATAGCGACGGTGTACCGCGTGGGGCGCTTAAACCTGTCGACCGGCGCGAAACAACGGGCGATCCGCGAGCAGACTTGATCACTGCTCTGAGTCTCGGGCGATCTTCTACAAAACGCCGTGAATATCCTCTCGATGACGACGCATGGGAGCGGTTAGCGGTCGCCGCCTCGCCGCTGTTCCATCTCCATCGTGAACGCCTAAAAATCGGTGATGGCCCGATGGCACCGCTCCTGGCGCGCCATCTCCCCAAGGGTGGTGGGCGATACCGCCTCAAAGCTGGGCCAGTCGCGGCTGACGCGCTGCTTCAACAATATGCACTTGTTGAGTTGCTGCGTGATCGTTCTGGCGCTCCCGGTTTCTCCGATCGGATCCCCGCCGTCCGCTTCGATCGCCGAACGGGTGGCAGAGGGATTTACCGGACAGGTGTCGAGGGAGAAACCGAGGCCTTGAGCTTTGCCTATCAGGTCGATATGGCGATTGTTAACGGCGAAGCGCCACCGATGCGTGAAGGTATTTTTCGACCCTACTTCGAATGCTGGCGTGCCTTTATTGATCATTTGGATAACAAGATCCGGCACTATCGGCATGAAGATCTACAGATCCTGCGGCTCGATATTACAGGATTCTATGAGTTCGTGCGTCCTGAAGTGGTCGGTGATGCTCTGCAAGGGCCGCTAGAACGTGCTCTTGGCCATTTTGCGCAAGCCGACGGCGGACCTATGGGGTTCGCCCCGCTGCTCCTTCCCGATTCCGGTGCAGATGCGCCTCTTCGTGCAAACGTCTTTACCGACTTCCTGCTCCGTCATGCCTTCCACAATGAGCATGCAGATCCCAAATCAGGCCAATCTGCGCGTCTTAGGGGCCTTCCGCAAGGTCCTGACCTATCAGCTTATCTTGCAAACATTTCGCTTTTCGAGCTTGATGACATGATGCGGGCCGAGGTGAAGCGTATCGACGCCGCTTACATAGATAAAGAACTTGAGAGCGAACGAAAGCGGGGCACGCCAAACCCCCACGAATCACAGGAGACTCACGGCGACGTCAAACAAGAGCAGCGCCGAAATCAATGTAGTGCAGCCTATGCGCGTTATGTGGATGATATAATCCTTATATGCCCGAACGCCGACGTTGCCGGGCTACTGCGACGAAAGATCGAAACTCACCTTCAACTGAGGGGGCTTTCGCTGAATCGAAAGAACGCGACCCCACCCTTGATGACCCGCCAAGAAGCGCGCGAGTGGCTCACAGATAGCCGCATGGGCTTCGGCTTCTCTGGTCCTCTGGCAGACATGCCAGTGACAGATACGATGGATCCGCTGGCCGATGCCGGCGACATTGATCGCCGAACTGCGCTTGGTTTACTTTTCGACCCCGAACTCGACGACTTGCGGCGCCCAGAGCGCATACAGGAACGGTTAGAACGGGCATTTCGTGCCGACGAGGTGCGATTTAGCGACCGCGCTAACGCCTATCGGCGTCTTTGGCTGATCGCGGCGGGCGAAAATCACTTGGGGCCCACCGAGATCGCACGCTCATTTCGGACCGAAGCCCTTCGCGTGGACGTGGGCGCGCGGATGGCTGACGCTCCGTTCGATATCACGGTTACGGCCCTAGAAGCGATCGAGCGCGCGTTACGCGCCCATATTCCAGAAGCATTGGAGGAAGACGCGCGCGACTACTGGTCAGAGCGCCGACGCTGGTTAGCGGAGGCGGTTCTAGCCGACATTTTTGCCCCCCTTGCCAGCGCCTTTATGGGCACAGATGCAGAGTCATTCCTTCGGCGCCATGATGTTCGCTGCCATGTTGCCATCATCGCCTGTTTGGCGCTCTCAGTTCTAAAAGATGCGAAGGTCGCCAATGGCGAGCACCCGTTTGCCTCGCTCATGCCATATCTCTCTCCAGCAGAAGGCGTCGAACTTATGTACGACGGCTTGCGACTGTCGCTGTACCGTCACGATGGGGACCTTGAGCCCCGTCTTCCTGGACTAACTGTCCCATCCGAGCAGCAGACCCGCAACGCCTTTCATCGTCTCGAGACCGCACTGGTGAAACTGCAAAGGCTCGACGACGGGGCGCCCGACTTATCCCCGACTCCAATTGCTGATACCTTTGCGACGGAAATTGAACAGGTGGTCGAGAATATCTTAAAGATCTGGACACCTGGCGCAGATGACGACGCAAAGATCGACCCGGTGGAAGTCGATGCCGCGGCTACGCTCGTCAACGTCACCCACCGACACTTCGCCAATATCGCTCCTGCAAGGCCGCGGTTGATACGGATGATCTCGAACAGAAGCGACGCGACAGCGCTTCCGTCACCGCCAGGTCTTGAAGCCTCGGGTTTGATGTTATGGTGCGCTAATGGTCATCTGCTTTTTGCAGCGCCGCTGAGCGATGCGCCGCGTCCAGTGGGTGCTCAGTGGCGCGAAGAGAACTCCAATGGGCAGGGTTTCCTTCATTTATGGAAGGCCGACCTGGCTGCCGATATCAGGCCGATGTTCGCGGTTGAAAGGGATTGGGATGCGCAAGATATCGCCGCGCTATACGAAGCAGGGTATGGATCATATCGCGGCCTGCTCGCCGCCGCGACGACAGAGCATGTACCAGTTCCAACGGTCTTTTCGTTCTTTGCTCCTGTCGATGCGAACGAGATGCCCGACATCCACCGTACAACCCTTATCTGCTGGACCGCCCCCCGTCCGGCAGTCGATGGTCACGCTTTCGTGCGGAACGGAAGCGCTCTTGAAGCGCGGCCGGTCCATCTCCTTGACGCCGACCATTGGCGTTACGGCTGGGCGGTACGTGATCTCTGTCGCCGACCAGAAGGTCCCGCGGAAGATATTACGGCCTTGGAAGGTCATAGCGACACTAAGCTTGACCGTTTAAGTCACCGCCGCGAGGCGATTTTAGCGCGTGTGCTGCCCCGGCTCTCCGGAGCCGATCGATGGGGTGCCGGACTACAATCCGATGACGGTGCTATTCCCACACGTATTGCTCGAGCGCTTCGACTGCTGACCGCATTCGGTACGACCGTACTCCCCGACCAACATGCAAGTTATCTTGTCGCGGCAACGGCCGAAGGCGTATTTATGAGCGAACGGCTGGGTACGGTCGGAGATGCGAGCCATAGCGGTCGGCCGGCTGCGATAGCGGCTCGGGCCGCGCGGCGTGTGAGCCGGGCCCTTCCGGCCGCCGGCCGATTGTGGCCTGTCAGGCAGTCTTTCACCAGCGCTGAGCGAAGAAGCGCGGCTGCATGGTTCGCCGCTGCACATCGCGTTGAAACGCAGGTCGGCGAACTTGGCGAGGCAGCCGCGATTCCGCTAGCAACACTCGGTATAGGACTTACCCTTCTGGGAACTATGGCCGAATTACGCGCTCTAGCTTTCGAGATGGCTGCCGCCTTGCCCTCGGGGAGTCTCGAGCGCCTGCAAAATCTTCCGATCGATCTGTCCTTCGCTGCCCAACACCTGGGCGGCGAGATCGCATTGATCGACGATGCGGAGAGCCATCTTGACGGCGATCCGAACGTGCAGACAAGGCGCATGTTGCTAGTCTTCAGGCAGATCGTCGAGGGACGCCGCACCGCAGCGGCGGCGGCGCGCGATGCGATAACGCCGCTCGGATGGCTGATTCTTGTGTCGACGCTGTTGCAACTTACACCACCAGTAACCACAGAGTTTGGGGAAGTTCGACCAGCCCTATGGCGTATGACATCAGACGGTTTCGAACGCGCGGCAACGGCAATTTCCGGTCTGCTGCCGTTCCTTGCGGCTGCGGCGCCTGATGTTGCAGAAGACGGCGATTGGCCTTGGAACACCTTTGAGCCGCTTCGCACTGCGATGCCTGGGGGCCTCAAAGACTACTTGACAGAATTGTCCGTAGCGGCAGCGATCCGCATCGATGTTTTGCGCTCAACTATCAATCCGCGAACGGGTGAAGTCGTCGACGGACGGCCAGTGCTGCGGCTCGCGGACGGCAGTTCACATCGGTTGTCCGAATGGCAGATCGATGTAGCATATGTGGCAGGCGAGCGCCGTCTATCTACCGAGTGCGAGGAGCATGAAAGCCGCATTCACTATCGCTATTCAGTAGCCTGGAACAATGACCGGGTCGTTGGTCTCCACCTCGTGTCTCAAAGCCTGGCCGAAGTGGCGTTTTGCGCCGCGTCAGATGGGACCGCTGGGAGCGCAGAAACCAATAGCGACGAACTGGTAGCACATAGAACTGCCGGGCAAACTGAAACTTCAGTAGTGACACAAATCACTGGAGATGTGCAGGAAGGGCCGATAGAAGGCCCGAACTCTCAAGAAGAGCATCTAGCAGTCAACAATGGTTCACGTCTCGGCCAAGTTACTACCGAGGATCCTCCAGCAACGCTGCCACAAAGCACCAAGGGTGGGGTACCCAGCACATTGGCGCCCGTCGACGCGATGGCCCGTATCATTCAGTGGCAAGATCGGCTTTGGGGCGATCGAGCCAAACGTGGCCACGGCCACCAACGGCTCGCCATAGTGCAATGGGATGTTGTCGACACATATTACGCGCCTGGCACCGGAGGTGGAAAGCACGAGGGTTTGCGCGATCTCAACGGTGGCAAGGTCACCGCAGCGACAGTAAGCAAAGGAGGAGAATTCCAATCGATCGCCGAAGGCCGGCGACGAGCTATTTTGCTCGAAGTGCTTCGCGCCTGCGCCCGCTTCAAAGTCGATGGTCTTGTGCTGCCAGAATACAGCCTGCGACCCGAGACCGTGAATTGGCTTACACGCCAGCTCTCCGCCAAAAATTTATCGCTGACCGTCTGGTGCGGAACGTTCCGCGTTCCTGACGGCTCGTCAATCTCGACAGAAATCCCGTCCAACGGACCTTCGCCTTTCCTTCGGCCAACGCCCATGGGGCGTGCTGGAGCGATTGAGTGGGACATGCATTCCGCTTTGCTAACCTGTGTAGACTCACAGGCTTCGGAAGATAGGATTCAAATTCGGTGCGCTGTACGACGCAAGCGGTACCCTTCGTCAGCCGCTGGCGAATTGATTAGGCCCTCTGCAAACGAGCCTTGGCAGCCTTTGCTTTCTCACGTGAAAGATCCGTTCCGCCTCGGAAACTATACGGTTGAACTCGTATGCTCGGAAATGTTTCTCCACGCAAGCGCTTCCAATTACATAGGCATTCTCGAAGAAAACCGGAGCCTCGCTCAACGCTACGCAATCCCATGGCCAACATCCGATGCCGTCCAAACGCTCAATGCCGACGTGCACGAGTTCGCGCGTTGGACGTCCTATCGTAGTGTCGAAGAGCCGCCAGAGCTCTCTCGCGGCGAAGCAATGCAGCGAACCTTGATCATTCTCCCGGCCATGACGTCACGGTCTGCCGACTATCACATTTTCGGCCAGAACCAGTATCTTGCAGCGGGGCTCGTGACTGCTTTCTGCAATGCAGTGGAACCAACGGCGGGGGTCGGGGGATCTGCTTTCATTGGACTTGATGGCTGGAAATCCGGAATTGAGACGGCGACGCCTTACGGCTCCTTAGCGCCGGGGATCTTCCAACTCGGTAGTAAGCATAGCGATGCACTTGGCAAGCATGAGGCCGCGATGGTGATTGCGGACATCGATCCGATCCGTACCACTGACCTGAAGCCGCGTCCGCACCATCAAGGTCGGTCGTTACAGCTTGTCGCGCATCTTCCGCTCATTTTTGCCACTGAATCCAATCCATCGCCTGAAGCTCGCGGAACTCGCGAACGGATGCAGCGAACTCGCCACGTCGGCGATGCGCAAAAGACCTTTCTTGAGGCTGCCATAGCTGTGCAAGAAGTCTTGGATACACCTGATCCGAACTGGCGTCATGAGCGTGCTGCGCCCGACCCGGATCCTTTGATAGAGCGACGACAGACAGCGATCGTTCAGAAGACTGTCGCAGCGTTGGAGATGCTCGTTTGCTTTGCCGACGACCCTGAATGGTTGCGGCGCCGCTCTGCTGCATTTTGTGAAAAAAGGTGGCATTATCCACCGCCGTCGAATCTTCCGGCTCTGATCGACTGGCTATATGTTGACGACAGTTGGCGCGAGACCAAGGTAGACTTGGGGGACCGCCATCCATACGAGGTCGACGAGAGTGTGCTCCATGTACCGCGTGATGGTGGTACAACAGAATTTAAGGCCTAAGTTGTGAGCAGTGTAATTGGAGATACTGCCTCCGAGGAGCTACTGGAGGCGGCCGCTCGCCAGCTCGAAGCATCCGGACGGTACCGGGTGCTCCGCCGGCTGGATCTCGCTGCATGCTTGGCTGACCGTGACAGCAGTCCGACGCGGCTCGGCATGTTTCTCGACATCGAATGCACCGGTCTCGATCCTTTGACATGCGAGCCGATTGAATTGGCGATCTTACCCTTCGAGTATCGTCTCGATGGAGCAATCGTGGCCATTCACCCTCCTTTTCAGCAAGTCAATCAGCCGTCGGCTCCCATCCCTCCCAACATTACGAAGATCACTGGCATCAACGATGAAATGGTCTCTGGACATCACATCGATCCCGCCACCGTTGCGAATTTTGTCGAAGATGCCGCTATCATCATCGCACACAACGCTGCGTTCGACCGTCCAATCGCCGAGCGAATTTCGCCCGCGTTCATTGCCAAACCTTGGGCATGCACTATGTCGGATGTCGATTGGAAAAGCGAGGGATTCGAAGGCCGACGCCTGGGCGAATTGTTGGCAGCGTTTGGGGTATTTTTCGATGCTCACCGCGCCTTGGATGACTGTGAGGCTGGCGTAGGTCTCTTGGCCCAGAAGGTTCCATGTTCGGGTCGCCGCGTACTCGAGATGCTTTTGGAGACAGCCCGAAAGCCATGTTGGAGGATCTTCGCAATAGATGCGCCTTACGACGCTCGTGAATTACTGCGGCAACGCGGATACCGCTGGAATGCTTCCCCAGAATTCGGACCCAAATCGTGGTGGATCGATCTGGGAATGAAGGAAGTCGAGCCTGAACTTCAATTCCTTGAGAATGAGATTTTTCACCGTCCTATAAGCTTACCAATGGAGGAAATGACGGCATACGATCGCTACTCAATCCCGATGACCAGACGCGCGCTTCGGCAGGCGGATTCGCGAGAACATCTGGCGTCCTCCGTTCGCCCTTGACTGATGTCGCAACGATACGAGCGAGGCGCGACCCTCATCATCAGCAATCTTCCGTTTGACGAATGGACGGAAACTCTTAGGGGCAGAGTGCCTGAACGGCGCGCTGCTGGATCGCATCACCCACCACGTCACCATCCTTGAGATGAACGGCGACAGCTATCGCCTCGCCCAAAGCCGCGCCCGAAAGGCCGGCTGAAACCCCTCAAAAAAATCGCAACGCGCGGATGAGACCACCGCTCGGGCTACGCCCTCCCGGGGTCTCATCCGCGCGCCACAGCGGCCGACTTTTGCGCCGCCGCATGGCCGGTTTCTACTCCGCCGTTGACAGGTTGGCGGCTTCGCGTGTTTGTTGACGAACGTCAGTGAGAGGGGCCGATGCGAACTCTTAACTTCGTCCCATACGCGTTCGCCGCGCTCACGTTCTTGCGAACTCGTGCGATCTGTTAGCACCCACCGTGTGGAACACGGTCACATTCCAGGCGACTGACGGCCGCGTGAAGTCCATCTGCCCGATCGTCAGTGTGTCGGCTTCGATTGAAATGCCTTCTGATCTCGCCGTCTCCCAAGGAAAGACCACTCTAGGCAACGAGGATATGCGCTCAAACGGTTTTGCGTCAAAGAAAGGTCGAAAGCCCTCCTCCGGATCCAATCTTCCGATCGTATGGAGCAGTCTGCCGAACGCGATGTCCGTTCGCAGCGCCGCCGTCATGAGCGCGTGTACATCTTGATGGTAAGAGAAAGCTTCGTGCTTGAAACCCTGACGTCCTCGTCCCTTGCTGTGGACCGCAGCATCGTACCGATCGACGCCATTAGAAGTCTCCATGATGCAATAGCCTCGCACGACGAGATTGGACCGGTCAGGAACAGCCTGTAGTGGATTTAGGAATCGATCGTTGTGCTTGAGCAGGTTGCTGATCTCAGCCCAACCGTCGCGAGCTTTCTTCGCCTTAGAAACGTATGCTGACACCGACTCTTGGTGAACATTCCAGTTCTCGATGGCCGTCCCTACCTGCTTCTCCTGATACAGATCCATAAATTCCGACCATTTCCGAAGAAGGAAGTCGTAGGATTGAAGCGCGACGCGCTCGTGTTCCTCGTCGCAGCCGCCCGTCGCGGCGAGATCGTCAAGGAAACGATTAAGAGCTGCGAGAAGCTCGATACGCCGCCTGAAGCTTTTCCGAACGAAATGCTCAATTGGGCCAAAGGCGTTCCTATTATGCATCTCGTCCGCGAGGCATGCGTAGTTGGAATATATCCGGCCGCGCTCAAAATGTAATCTGTGAATCATGATCTGATTATGTCCGTAGTACATTGTTAACGCGGAGCAGAAGCACACACGTCGGTGGCCGATCTGTCCGACGCTCTAAACGTGCGGCTCGTCCAACTCTGCGACGAAGTGCTGCCCCCAACCCTAGTTTTATAAATTTGGAACGGTAGGGCATCCGCGTGAGGATGTCCAACGTCCGCTTTCCAACCTTGTTGAAGACGCCTCGAATGTCCGCGAAGGAGGCGGGAGCGGACTGACATGAACGCTTCGAGGGCTTTCCGCAATTGGCGCGAAGCGGTCATGCGTGCGGTGACCCGTCGTATGGCCAACTGGCCTGGAAAGCGGAAATTACTTCCGTTCCGCGCCCCATATTGATTGATGCCCAAAGCCAGGGCACAACGGTGGCGTCCATGGTCGCTCGCGATGGGAAAACAGAGGGAATTTCAAGGCTATTCAGCTAAGCTATTGAAATCATGTGAGAATCCAGGTTCTCCAGGCAGTCCATTTCGGGTCTCTCTCTGGCGTAAATCTGGCCGGTGTTCCTTACCGATAAAAGCGGTGTCTTCTCAACAAGTTAACGAATTCTGAGGTCCTTTTATCGGGCCATCCGTCGTGCTAAAACTGGTCTCGCAAAATCGGCTGGGGACCCGCGATCAATGACTGCAACGGGGCCATGAGCGGGCTGTCCGCTTCGATCTGTTGAACCGATGAAGCGGACATCCCGTTTAAGCTAGGATTGGGTGCTGTCCGCGGCAGAAGGACGAGCCGTGTCGCGGAACCTGCGCGTAGTCATGCAAATGTATTCCGGAGGATCTCCCGGCGTCACCGCTTGTTTCTTTCTCCATCACCCCTCTTGAAACGCTTCCTCCCGCTTCTTCCTGACCGACGGCAGAACAACCACAAGCAGCATGATTGCCGCAATCAAGAGGAGGCCCGCGCTCAGCGGCCGGGTAAAGAGGACGCTCGGGTCACCCTTTGAGAAGAGAAGCGTCCGGCGCAGGAATTCCTCCATCATGGGCCCGAGGATGAAGGCGAGCAGCATGGGCGCCGGCTCGACGTCCAGTTTGCGGAAGAGGTAGCCGACTACGCCAAACAGCGCCATGGCATACACATCAAACAGGCTGTTGTTGACGCTGAAGACGCCGATGGCACACAGAGCGATGATGGTGGGGAACAGGAAGTGGTAGGGAATGGCGATCATGCGCACCCACAGGCCGATCAGCGGCAGGTTGAGCACGAGCAGCATCAGATTGCCGATCCACATCGAAGCGATCAGTCCCCAGAATAGCGCCGGCTGTTCCGTCATCACCGACGGTCCCGGCTGTATGCCCTGGATGAGCATGGCGCCGATCATCAAGGCCATTACCGAATTCGATGGCAGGCCGAGTGTCAACATCGGGATGAACGACGTTTGCGCACCGGCGTTGTTGGCCGCTTCCGGCCCTGCCACCCCTTCAATTGCACCCTTGCCGAAACGCTGCGGCTCCTTTGAAAGGCGTTTCTCCAGCGAATAGGAGCCGAAGGAAGCAAGTGCTGCTCCACCACCGGGCAGGATGCCGAGCACCGAACCCAGCGCCGTGCCGCGGGCGATCGGGCCGATGATTCGGCGCCAGTCCTCGCGCGTTGGCATGAGGCCGGTTACCTTGCGGGTAAGCAGCGTGCGCTCCCCTTCCGCCTCCAGATTGGCGACAATCTCGCCTAGTCCGAAGATGCCCATGGCAAGGACGACGAAATTGATACCATCGGAGAGCATGGGTACATCGAAGGTGAAACGCGGAACGGCAGAGTTGACGTCCGTGCCGACCATGCCGAGCAGCAATCCGGTTAAGATCATACCGAAGGCCTGCAGCAGCGAGCCAGACGCCATGACGACGGAGGCGATGAGGCCAAGTACCATGAGCGCGAAGTATTCTGCTGGCCCGAACTGCAGCGCCACCACCGCCAGGGCAGGTGCAAAGAGCGCGATCAGCAGCGTCGAGATCGTTCCGGCAATAAACGAGCCGATGGCGGCAGTCGATAGGGCTCGTCCCGCCTGGCCCTGACGGGCCATCTGATGGCCGTCGAGCGCGGTCACCACGGAAGACGGCTCACCAGGCAAATTGACAAGGATAGCGGTTGTGGAGCCTCCATACTGGGCGCCGTAATAAATGCCCGCCAGCATGATGAGTGCCGTTTCCGGCGGCAGGCCGAAGGTCAGCGGCAAAAGCATGGCAATGGTTGCAACCGGGCCAAGGCCCGGCAGCACGCCGATCGCCGTACCAAGAAAAACGCCAAGCAGGCAATAGCCGAGATTTATGATCGACGAGGCAACCGTGAGCCCCATCCAGAGATTAGACAGCATATCCATTGGACGGTCCTCAGGAGGCGAACAGAGGTGAAAGCCAGCTTCCGATGAGCGGCATGGGTACCCCCAGTCCCTTGACGAAGACCAGCGTGCAAACAGCGACAAGCGCCACCAGAGCGGCGAGAGAACGAACCGAAAGGGCAAAATGATCGCTTGCTAGGGCGGACACCAAAAGAAGCCCGGTCAGCGCCACCGCCAACCCTGCTCCTGTCAGCACTAGGCCGAACAAGCACACCGATGCCGTGACCAGCAGCAGCCCCCTCCAGTTGATCGGGCCTATCGGGTCCCCATCCCGTTGCAGGCTGCGCAGCAGCGATACGAGAGCGACCAGGATTAGCAGACCGGAAATGACCCTTGGAAAATATCCGGGTCCCATGCGGCCGGCCGTGCCGAAACTATAATCGGTTGCAACGACTAAACCGGCGATGCCTAGTGCTCCATAAAGCAGCGCACTGCCAAACTCTTTCGCCGATCTTATTTTCAGTATCATACTATCCTCCCGGTTTATTCTTGGCCTGGCTCGACGGGCCTTCCGTGGCGCTAGATGCCGCCAGAAGCACCGAGTGCCCCTCGATTTCGTGCATGGTGATTAATGAAAGTCCGTAGGGTGCTTGCGGATCTCTCCACCGGCTTTTCAGCCGCGCATAAAGCGCCTCGGCCTGTTCCTGGGCGCTATAGCCGATCAGGTGGAAGAAGCCTTCCCGCTCAGCCTCGACGTCGCTGCGGCCCAGAAGGACGATCGAGATATCCTCCGGCACTCGAATGCCGCGGGCATGCAGACCTGCTCGAAGTCGCTGGCCACTCTCGATGCCCCAGACGAGCGCGCCCCGCTGCTTGCCTCCGGGTTCGCGGGAAATGGCAGCCAGCCGCTCCAGCACGGCTAATTCGAACTCGCGCGATGGCAGGGAAGGCAGCAGGTCGGGCTCGTGCAGCAGCGTGGCGGGGGAGGCCTCCTCTTGAATCTGCCGGTATCGATGCAGGCCGAGTTCATTGGCAAGAAAGGAGTTCGCCGTCGTGATGTAGTGGATATGCTGATGCCCGCCTCTCAACAGCAGGCGGACCGCCCGTTCGACCGGTCTGCCCCATTCGAAGCCCACGGCATCAACATCCGTGCCGACCAGCCATGCGCCATCAACGATGACATTGTCCGACTTGCGGCGGAGCGCCGCCAGCATCTCGACGGGCATCTGCTCGAACGAATTCTGTATGACGCAGGCATCAAAACGCGGCAGCGACTGCAGCACGCGGCGGGCATGATCGGCATTGGAATAGGCGACTTCGAGCGTTATATCGCCGCCATCTGCCACCATCGCTTGTAGCCGATCCATAACGAAACGGGCCCGCTGCGTGGCGCTTGGCCGGCGCAGCAGAATGACGCTGCGCCCCTTTTGTGGCAGGATGCGCGCGCCTGCTGCAGAAGAGTTGGCGCCGCTTCCGACGAAAAAAGTGCCGCGCCCGACCTGCGCATCAACGAGCCCTTCCTCCTTCAGCGCCTGCAGCGCACGCTGAACCCCCGGCTGCGATATCTTGAAATCGCGCATGAGGCCACGAACTGTCGGCAACCGATCTCCCGGCTGCGCCGTCTCGGCCAGCGACTTCAGATAGTCTTGCAGCTTCCCAATCTTCTCCATGCCGGCCCCCTATCACAATACAAATTGTATCATCAAGAATGTATTTTGGCGTTGAAGAGAAAAACACATTGCTCCAATCGCTAGTCAGTCATAATCGATAAGCGAAGCCAACACGAGGCTGTACAGATACAATATGTATCAGATTGAGGAGGATTTTACATGTTTTACAGGATTGGAAATGCACTGGCGGGCCTGGCTCTTGCGCTTGCGGTCACAGCTCCGGTTGCCGCGCCGGTCGCTCTGGCTCAGTCGGATGCTCCGCTGACATTGCTAGTCGGCTATTCCGCCGGCGGCAGCGCGGACCTGGCCGCGCGTATCATTGCCCCCGAGATCTCCAGCCGTATCGGCCGCACGGTCATCGTCGAAAACGCGACCGGCGCCAGCGGCATGATCGCGCTCGGGAAGCTGGTCAACGGAGCAGCCGATGGCAATACGATCTACTACGGCGGCTTCGACACGGTCGCCGTGCCAATGACTAACGCCAAGGTCAAGGTCAACTGGGAAACGGATACGATCGCAATTGGCCGAACAACCACGACTTCTATGGCGATGGTCGTGCCGGCCGAGTCCGAGCGAAGGGACATGGCAGCGCTTATCGCCGCCGCCAAAGCAGCGCCGGAAAGCGTCAGCTACGGTTCTCCCGGAATAGGCTCCGCACAGCATTTGCTGGGCGAGATCATTGCCCAGCGTGCAGGGGTCAAAATGCTGCATGCGCCTTATCGCGGCGGCGCGCAGGTGACCAATGACCTCCTGGCTGGCGTTCTGGATTCCGCGGTTCTTACACTATCCACGGCCCTGCCGCTTGCCAAGGAAGGCAAGATCCGGGTGCTGGCCGTTTCGGGACCCGAGCGTGCCGCGCAGCTTCCGGATGTGCCGACGCTGTCCGAATTACCGGGGCTGAACGGCCTGTCACTGCCGCTGTGGCAGGGCGTGTTTGCCAAGGCAAGTTCAAAGCCGGACTTTGTGGCTGCGCTGGATAAGGCGATTGCGGAAGCCCTAGCCACGCCGGCCGTGCAGAAGCGCTATGCCGATGTGGGCTTCACTGCAGCGCCGCTCGCTTCTGCTGCTTTCAAGACTTTCGTCGGGCAACAGGCAGCTACCTACAAGGGTGTCATCGACCGCGCAAAGATCGTTTCGGAATAAATCATTGGTACTGTGGCGCCCCGATATTGGTGGCGCCGCGGCTTTTTGCGTTCACAGATTGACTGAGGTAACCGCATGACCATCGGCATGTTCACGTCCTTCATCACCCGGCACTGGTTTAGCCCGACCGCGATCCGCATCTGGTCGGACGATGCGACCCTGCAGGCATGGCTGGATGTGGAAGCGGCGCTGGCACGCGCCCAGGCAGAGCTCAAGATGATCCCGCAGGACGCCGCGGACCGGATCGCGAGATGCTGCCGCGCTGAAGGTTTCGATCACGAACGTCTCAGTCGCGAGATCGCCTTCGCGCAACACCCCTTCGTGCCCGTGCTAAAACAACTGGAAGAACGCTGCGGCGAGCCAACGGCCGGATACGTGCACTGGGGTGCCACGACCCAGAACATCTTCGACACAGCAATTGCTCTTCAGTTGAAGCAGACCCACGCGCATCTGACCGACGTTCTGCAGCGGTGCGAGGATCATGTCGGCCGGCTTGCGCAGCAGCACAAGGCAACGCTGCAGGCCGGTCGCACCCATGGTCAGCACGCCCTGCCGATGACATTCGGTTTCAAAGCGGCCGCTTGGCATGCGGAACTGCGGCGTGGCCGGGAGCGCCTTGCGGCCAGGACTGATGGGGCTTTCTTGGCTTATTTCGGCGGCGCCATCGGCACCTTTGCGGCCATGGGCGGCAAGGGTCGGGCCGTGGAGGAAGCCGCCGCCCGGCTGCTCGGCCTTGCGCCCGCAAAGCTACCTGTGCGCTCGTCCTTTGATCGGGTGGCAGACTATCTAGGCGGCTTTTCCGTCCTGGCCGGCACGCTTCAAAAGATCGCCGGCGACATTGTCTTCATGCAGAGGACGGAGATAGGCGAGGTGGAAGAAGCCTTCCACATGGGTAAGGTCGGCAGTTCAACGATGGCCCAGAAGCGCAACCCTTCCACAGCCCTTGTTCTGATTAGCCTTTGCCGCCTTCTCGAAGCGCGAATGCCGCTAATTCTGTCAAGCATGGTGCGCATGGACGAAGGCGATTCGTCCGCCACGAACGTGTCTGACATTGTCGTCAGCGAGATGGCGATCCTTGCTGTATCTATCGCCGAAGCCGCAGAACGCGTGCTCGGCGGTCTCCAGGTGAATGAGGCGGCGATGGCTCGAAATCTCGAACTTACGCAAGGGCTGATCATGTCTGAAGCAGCCATGATGCAGCTATCTCCCATGATCGGACGCCACAAGGCCCATCATCTTCTCTACGAGGCCGCCCAGGAAACAGCGACGCAGGGGACGCCATTCCTTAAAACGATGCGGCATTCCCTGCACCGCGTCGAGCTAGGCGACGTGCACCTGGATCTCTCTCCATCGGCCTATCTGGGCGAGATCGGCGAGATTATCAGAGATGGCTCGAGTGATGAGGAGCTTCAGTCATAAGGGATGGAATTGCGAGCCGAGCCTGTCGTGACCACAACAGGCTCGGCGGCCTCATTCTCGCCCTTCCGCAATTCAAGATTGCAATTGCTGCGCTCGAAAATATCTGCGTCTGAACGTGTGCAGTGACGACAAAAAGCTGCCGTACGTATCATCGCGACGGCACTGCAAAGTCGGGGTCTAGAAGCGGAAATTATTGCCGCTCTGGCGGGTCCAGGCCGCCCACTTGAACGCCTTGCGGACCCATCAAACCGGACCGGTGCAGCACTTTCGCTGAGGGAGCGTGGCTAGCCAGCAACCGATCTTGCCCGCGAGAGATGAAACGGCCGCTCATCGTGATCGGTGTTCTGCCTCGTGATCCAGCACCATCCGCATGGAACGTTCGCGGACTTCGGGTCAAGACTTGTTCGCTGTCGCGCTCATGTCAGCCTCCCTTTTTAAGAAGTTTGAGGCTCGGGCAAACCCGGAGCAGTTCACGACTCCAAGTCGCCAAGCTCTTCCTCGATTGCAGCAATGATTTCCGCCCGCTGCTGCGCCGAGCGCCCCGCATGAGCTGCATAAGTTAGAGCGAGGAGCCGCACCGTGCTGAGCACTGTGGTATGCGAGGGGCCGAGCGCGAAGCTCGCAACATGGCAGGGCAAAACCACATGGGAATAGCGCTGCGCCTCCAGCATCGATGTCCGGTCGGTGATGGTGATGACACTGAGCCGACTGGTTGCCGCATGACCGAGAATGGGTTTAAGAATCGGCTGGTGCGGCGGAAGTGTTACGACAAGCAGAACATCCTTAGGCCCCGTCATTGCAAGATCCTCCGCCCACGAGCCATGATTGATGCCGAGGATCATCACACTATGCCTCAGTCGCGATAGGATCAGCCGCGCATAGCGCGCCACCCCCTCCTCTGTCCCGAGCCCCAGAACCCAGACTTTCGGCGCAGCGCCGATCAATTCGGCTGCATGCCTGACGGTATCGGAGCGCATCTCCTCAAAGGTCTTCGTCAGGTTCTTCAGTTCCAGCTCAAGATGGGCGCCAATCGTGCGCCCGAGCGCCACCTCCTCCGACTGCGTTACTGAATAGCCGTAGGGTTCGGTGCGATTGCGTTCTTCACGCGCTTGTAGCTTCACCTCGTTGAAGTCCGCATAGCCGAGATGCTGGAAAAAGCGCGCCGCCGTCGCTTTGGAAACGCCCGCCATTTCCGCGATCTCGGTCGCGGAATGGATGAGGATATCGTCTTGGCGGTCGAGAATGAGCTGCGCAAGCTTCTGCTCGCCGGCTGTCAGCCGTGCGTAGCGTTCCTGGATCCGCAAGACGAGACGCGATGCCATGAGTTCCCCATTGTGACGCTCTGAATAAAAAGATTAGCACCCCTCTTGCAATGATGAAACCATTGTTTCAGGATTATGAAACTATGAAACTGAGGCGAAGATGGTTCAACCCCGCGTCATCCGGCAAAAAATCTGGGACAGCCTCAAGGCCGTTGCCCGTCCGGATACACGCTTCCACCTGAGCTTCTCCGAGTTTATTCCCGACTTTATCGGTGCCGATGTCGCAACCGACAGGCTCACCCGCCTGAAGGCCTTTCGCGACTGCCGCCTCGCCTTTGTGACACCGGACAATTCCATGACCGAACTTCGTCGGCGCTTGATCGTCGAGGGCAAGGGTTTCGTCATGTCGACTTACAACATGCAACGCGGGTTTCTCTACATGGCACCCGGCATCGTGCCACCGGAAGCCGCGTCCTTCGCCGCTTGGCTTGACGGCATGGAGTATTTCGCAAGGCCGGTCGATCTCGCCGATCTCTCAGAGATTGGCCGTTTTGATCTGCTGGCGACTGGCGCTTCCGCTGTAACCAGAGACGGTATCCGTTTCGGAAAAGGGCACACGTTCTTTGATCTCGAGTGGGCCATGTTTACCGATATCGGCCTTGTTCACGAGCAGACGCCGGTCGCCGCGATCGTCCACGATGTCCAGGTCGTTGAAGAACAGCTAAACCAGAGCGAGACCGATATTCAGGTCGATTACATCGCGACGCCGAGCCGGCTCGCCACGATCGAGCGTCAGAAGCGGCGTCCCCGTGGTGTCCGATGGGAGCGCTTAACGCGTGAAGAGATCGCCAGCCTGCCACCGCTGAACGAACTCGCCCGAATGCGCGGCGTCGCCTGACCTCCCAGCAATCAACAAAAAGAAGGAACAGCTTATATGCATCTAACCCTCGACCGCCGTCGCTTCCTAGGCTTGATGGGCGCGGCCTCTTCCATGCCGCTGCTCGGGCGCATTGCTCAAGCAGCCTCGCCCTTCGCCTTCCAGGCCTCCTGGATCAACGATGCCGAGTTCACCGGTTACTTCGTGGCCGCCGACAAAGGCTATTACAAAGAGGAAGGCCTTGACCTTACCTATCTGTCCGGCGGTCCCGACGTCATTCCAGAGAGCACGATCATCGCCGGCAAGGCCGATCTCACCCTCACAACACCCGACACGACTTTGAAAGCGATCGCGGAACAGGGCGCGCCGTTCAAGATCATCGGAGCACAGTACCAGAAGAACCCGATCGGCATCGTCTCGCTGGCCAAGAACCCTATCCGCGAGCCCAAGGACTTGGTCGGCAAGACGCTGGCCGTCCCACCAGTCAACGTCATCTCGGTCGAAGCAATGCTGAAGATTTCCGGTGTCGACCGCGGCCAGGTCAATATCGTCCCCTATGCCTACGACCCTACGCCGCTGATCAAAGGGGAGATCGACGCTTCGCTCGACTTTACGACAAATGTGCCCTTCACCATCAAGCAGGCGGGCGAAGAGGCGACATCCTTCCTTCTCTACGATTTTGGCTTCACCATTTTCAACGATACGGTCGTCGTAACCGAAGACGTTCTGAAGGCGAAACGCAAGGAAATCGTCGCTTTCCTGAAAGCAAGCCGAAAGGGCTGGGAGGAGAACCTGGCTGATCCTACGTTCTATCCAAAGACCTTCGCCGAGAGTTGGTTCAAAGGCACCGGCCGTTCGATCGAGAACGAGGTGTTCTTTAACACGGCACAGAAACCGTTGATCGAAAGTTCGAACGGCATCTTCTCGATGACTGAAGAGGCGATCGCCGCCAACATTGAAGCGCTCGCGGCTGTCGGCATCAAGGCTAACCGTTCATCCTTCGACACGACGCTGCTCGAAGAGATCTAATGACCGAGCCAAGCGGCATCCTGATTAGCGACGTCTCGCGCAGCTTCCAATTGCGCGAGACGATCGTCCATGCGCTCGATCATGTCTCTCTCAACGCACCCGCCGGCTCGTTGACCGCGCTGATTGGCCCTTCCGGCTGCGGTAAATCCACCCTTCTTCGACTGGCTCTTGGTCTCGACATCGTGACATCCGGCACCATCACGGTTGCCGGGCTTACACCGCAGCAGGCGGCGCGAGCCGGGCTGACGGGTGTTGCCTTTCAGGATGCGGCCTTGATGCCTTGGCGCAGCGTCGAGGACAATATCGCCCTCCCCCTTGATGTGCTGTCGCGCCGTCGCGCCGATCATGCGGAAAAAATTGCCGAGCTTATCGCCCTCGTTGGTCTCACGGGTTTTGAGAAGGCGCTGCCGGGAGAATTGTCAGGCGGGATGCGCCAACGCGTTGCGATTGCGCGCGCCTTGGTCACAGATCCCAAAGTCTTGTTCCTCGACGAGCCCTTCGGGGCTCTGGACCAGATTCTCCGGCGCCAGATGAATCTGGAGCTCCAGCGGATCTGGATGGAAAGCCGCGCGACCACGCTGCTCGTCACGCATGGAATCGACGAAGCGATCTTTCTAGCCGACCGTGTTGTCGTGATGCACAGTCGACCCGGCCGGATCGCAAGCATCATCCCGGTCCCCTTTGCGCGCCCACGGCGCGCAGAGATCTTCGCCACACCCGCCTTCCACGCACTCGAAGCCCAGGTAGCGGAGGCGCTCAATGGTTCCTGAGTCGGTTGGCCGCCAAACCATTCACATGCTCAACGGTTTCCGGAATCTGGCGATCCTGCTTCTCGTTTGGGAGTTTATTGGGCACTTTCACCTCATTGCAGATGGCGCATTGCCGGCTCCGAGCGCCATCCTCCTCCGACTGATCACGGATCGCGCCGACTATCCGCCACATCTGATGGCGACGTCTGAAGGGGCGGCGCTCGGCTTCGTCTGCGGCAATGCCATCGCCATTCTCGCCGGCATCCTCTTCGCGGTCTCGCCGCTCTCCGCCCGCTTGGCTCGCGGCGTAAACGTCGCGCTTTTCGCCCTCCCGCCCATCGCAGTGTCACCGATCCTGGTTCTCACCTTTTCGGGCATGACGCCACGGATCGTTCTCGCTGCGTTGGGCTGCTATTTCATCACCATGAGTGCCACCATCACCGGGATTGAACAAACCGATCGACGCATGGTGGATGTTGTCCGGGCCTATGGCGGCGGGCGGTGGGCAACGCTGCGGCTGGTGGAGTTGCGCTCAGCCTTTCCTGCGATCCTCGCTGGCCTGCGCGTGGCAGCACCTGCCGCCGTGCTCGGCTCTATCCTGGCGGAATTCGGCGGCGGAGGACGGGTTGGCCTTGGCGCCTATCTCATCGGCTCGCTCGGCCGTGCCGAACCCACCCGCCTCTGGGGCATCGGCCTTGCGGCAACTGCCCTGGCGCTTCTGGCCTACGCCCTGTTTTCCTGGACGGAGCGTCGGCTGACGCATTCGACACGTGCCGTCACCATCGCCGCCACACCCCCGAGCCCGCCGACTTCCCAGCGCCTTCGTCCGTTCTCAGTTGCAGTGACGGTTTCCGCGATCGTCCTGCCTTTCCTCGTCTGGTGGTTGGCGCTGAAAGCGTTGGGCACGCCCGATATGATCGCCAAGACACCCGCCGGCGTCTTCGACTATCTCTTCCTCGGACCTGCCTCTGCTTCTGCTCAAGCGAAGCTCGCTGCCGCGCTTTTCGAAACTCTGCCAATGACGCTAATCGGCATGATCGCTGGCCTTGCCGCCGCCTTCGCCCTCGCGCTCGCCTCGGTCGTGCGCCCCAGCATCGTTCGCTCGTTCATGCCGGTGGCTTTGGTCACGCAGACCATGCCACTGGTCGCGCTGACGCCGCTCTTGGTTCTCATGCTTGGCCGCGGCCCGGCCGTCATTGTCTGGATCACCGTGTCCGTGACCTTCTTCCCGGCCTTCGTGACCCTCGCCCAAGGGCTTGGCATGGTTTCGCGTGGCGCGCTCGACGTCGTCCGCGCTTATGGCGCCGGGCCCATCACGCAGCTCCGCCTCGTCTCGATTCCCGCCTCGCTGCCTTATGTCTTTGCCGCGATCCGCCTCGCTGTGCCGCGCGCATTGCTGGGGGTCATGATCGCCGAATGGCTGGCAACGGGGACAGGGCTCGGCAATCTGCTCAACCAGTCGCGCGGCTATCTCGATTACGGAATGATCTGGTCGGTGGCGCTTGTCTCCGTCCTAGTCTCCGTCTTCTTCTATCAGCTCATCGTCATCATCGAACAACAGGTCCTTCCGCGCCGCGGGATGCGTCCGGCCAATTAAATGCTTGAAGGAGTTTGCATGACTACCCTCGCCGAAATAGCGGACCACAAGACCTCCGTCCGCGAGCGCGTCTGGGCCGAATTGCGCAAGGTCGCAGTCGCAGACAGCCGCTTTCATTTCGACTTCGGCGAGTTCATCGCTGATTTCGATGGTGGTGAAGAGGCTGTCGCAAGACTGACCGCTCACGAGGCTTATTTTAATGCCGAGATTATTTTCATCACGCCCGACAATTGCCTCGACCGGCTTCGGCTGAAAGCGTTGCAGGACGGCAAGACGATCCTGATGACGACATACTCGATCAAGCGTGGGTTTTGGCTTCTCGATCCGACCAGGATCAAACCGGACCTTCATCTCTACGCCTCGACTCTCGACGGCATGGAACGGATCGGACGCCAGATGACGCTGGCGGAAATCCGGGACGAACTTCCGGTGATCGACTACATGGTCACGGGAACCGGCGCCATTAATATGGACGGCGTGCGTTTCGGCAAAGGCCATGGCTTCTTCGATGCGGAATGGGGCATGCTGTACCAAATCGGCCGCATATCAGTCGACACGCCCTGCGCCGCCGTGGTTCACGACTGCCAGGTTCTTTCCGAGCAACTGAGGCCGGACGTCTATGACACTGTTGTCGACCTAATCTTCACGCCGACACGCACCATCCAAATCAACTCTCCGCACAAGCCCACATGCGGCATTCTCTGGGACCGCCTCGACCAACACATGTTCGAGACCATACCGCCATTGCAGGAGCTAAAGGCGATGGGTTTGTGAACAACGCCTCGCGTCGTCAGCAGTCAAAGGAGCCAACAAGCGTCGTTGTAGCGCCTGGAAGGTTTTGTGGAAGTAAGAATCGCGACGATGCTGTGGAACGGAGCCCTTGAAGCCATTTTCGTCATAGGCGAGATGTAAGCCGCTGTCAGGCCTTCTGCTCGCCACCCTCTCCCTGTCTTTCAACCTCGCCCAGATGACCCAAGAGAAAGGCATGCGTCGATGGGTTGGCGACGATCAGCAAGCTGGACTTTTCGAAATTGGTTGGCCCACGTCCCACCAGTCTGTGACGATGCCGCCAGCCTCCTCGACGAGCAGGACGCCTGCCGCTCTATCGACCAAGCCTGTCTGCTCGAAATAGCCGGTGAAGCGCCCGCAGGCGACGTAAGCGCAGCAACTGGCGGTACTGCCAAGGACCCGGACGGCACCGATCGGCGCGCGGATCTGGTCCAGCCAGGCATAGGCGCCCTCGTAATTGGTGAGGTTCGGCGTCGGGAGACCCGTGCCAACCACCATCGGCCCTATGTCGGGGTTGTCTCGCATGGCGAGCTGCCGACCGTTGAGGAAGGCCCCTCGCCCCTTCTCAGCGGTGAATATCTCCTCCGTCACCGGGCTATAGACCAGCCCGCACGGGAGACACCGGCGCGTTTTGCCACCAACTCGGCGCTAGAAAAAAGGTGAGAACGATCCTTATGTATGCTGCGACATCAACGGTACCGTCCAAGCCCCTCCTTCCGGACACCAATTTCATTCGACACTTAGCCCTTCGAGCAATCTGAGCACCGATAATCGGTGCGCCCGAGATTAGATCACGGGCCAGCGTTGTGCCCACGGATAGGTCTCTTCGAACAGCTTCGCAATCGACACCAACTGCCAGTCGCGACCAAACGGCGCAATCAGCTGGAAGCCGATCGGCATGCCGTCCTCTGAAGGATCGCAGGGAATGCTAATTGCCGGCAGGCCTGCCGCATTGACGAAACCGGTAAAGACCCTGTGGTAGGCCGGCCCGTGGTCTTCCGCCTTCCACGGCATCCCTCCCGCCGATGGCGTCATGATGAGATCGTAGCTGTCGAATTTTTCCATCAATTGCAGATAGATACGTCGGGCAGCATCCAGCGCCGCCACATAATCGGTTGCAGACGCAGATTTGCCTTTTTCGATCATCGGCGGATAGGCATCGCCGATACGGCCCTGCCAGTCCGTATCCCTCAGCAGCCAGGCGAGGCCGGAACCGCCGATCAATGGCCAATAGGTCTCAAACAGGTCGAGGTCGAAGGGTGTTTCGCCTTCTTCCACCGAGAAGCCGATAGCAGCAAGCTGTTGGGCCGCCCTGGCGCAGGATCGCGCAATCGGCTCCTCCACGTCCCACGAGCCGAAATGAGGCACGTACAGGACCTTCAGTCCCGTTTCGACCGCTTCGAAGGCGCCGGATGTGAAGCCGAAGGAAAGACGATCGCGAGCGTCGGGTCCTTCGATTGCCGAAAGCGCCATGGCGAGATCGTCGACCGTGCGGGCGATCGGCCCTATCACCTCGAAATCGTGCAGGATCGCTGGCAGGCCATCGGTGCGCGCCACACGCCCGGTTGAAGGCTTGAGACCGACCAGATTGTTGTAGGAGGACGGACGGCGAATGGAGCCCCCGCCATCGGTGCCGAAGGCCACCGGGCCGAGACCCGCCGCGACACCCGCCGAGCCGCCGCCGGTCGATGCCCCGCTCGTCTTCGCCGGGTTCCAGGGATTGCGGGTGGTGCCGAAAGCGAGCGTGTTGACGTTGCCGCGTCCAAGCGTGAACTCCGACACGTTGGTTTTTCCGAGGATAACGGCCCCTTGCGCGCGCAGGCGCGCCACCGGCAATTCGTCGGTCGGGGAGATCCGGTCGAGATAGAGCTTGCTGCCCCAGGCGCATCGCAGCCCCTCAACTTCGATGTTGTCCTTGATCGTAACTGGGATGCCGTCGAAGGGGCCAAGCGGCCGTCCTTCGGCGAACCGCAAATCGCTTTCGGCAGCAGACTTTCGCGCGCCTGCCGCGTCGAGCAGAGCAAAAACGTTGAGCTGCGGATCGACGATAGCGATCCGTTCAAGAATATCGGCCAGCACCGTGGATGGCTTGGTCTTTTCCTGGCGATAGGCCGTGGCCAGTTCAGTCGCCGACAGTTTCCAGAGGAGTCCAGTCATGGTCGTTCCTTTGTCATGGCTTTGTCAGGTTCGGGCCGCGGCCGGCCCCGTTACCGGATGTCCTAGGCGGAGGGCTTCTGTAGACCCATCGTCCACAGAGGGCTGAGAAGCATCAGCGCGATCAACCGGATGATGTGGTGTGAGCTGACGAAACTCGGGTCGAGATTGAGGACAAAGGCGAGGATCGTCATGGATTCCACGCCGCCCGGCGCGAAGGCAAGCCAGACCTCGACGAAGGGCAGGCCCGTCAGGCTGGCCGTCAGCGCGGCGAACAAGGCGGCGATGATGATCGCTGCGAAGATGCTGCCTATTGCTGGAATACAGATCGCTTTGAGCGCACTTAATGACATGCCGCGCAGCCGCGTGCCGATCGATGACCCGGCAACGACATAGGCAATGATGAGCACGATTGGTGGCATGGTGCCGCTGACCAAACCCATGGCATGCACGAGGCCACTACCCAGCAGCGCACCGACAAGCAGGGCGCCAGGAATGCGCACCAGCGTGCAAAGGGCTGCACCGGCGATGCCCGCACCCGTCATCAACACGAGATCTAGCAGGGAGGCCACGGCCGCCTTCGTCACCGGCGCAAGTTCCGGACTGAAATACAGCATGACCGGCACCATGCAGACCAGCACGACCTGTCGCAGCCCCTGGCTGACGGTGATCTTGCCCAGATCGCCTCTGGAGTCGGCTGCGATGGCGAGGACGGCAGACAGGGCGCCCGGTACGGAACTAAGCCGTGCCGATACAATATCCCAGCAATGGCGACGCATCAGATATTGCGTGCCGACCACCATGGTGGCAATCACCGAAAGCATAAGAAGTGTGATGCTGACAGGCCAAGTTTGAATCTTAGCGAACGTGTCAGGCGTCAAGCTGCTGCCCATTGAAGCACCGAGAAATACGAAGGCTACTCCGCGCAGACGTTCGGGAACTTTCAAATCACGGCGGCACAAGACCGCAATCATCACCGCGGCCATGGATCCGCAGAGCCACCCCGCGGGAAAGCCGCCGGATTCGAGAAGGGCGCCGCCCGCAGCGCCACAGGCAAGGGTTTCCACCAGCCGGCGCGTGGAGCGCCAGCCTACAGGCTTCAGGATTGTGACCATCGTGCTTACCCTGCCATGGCCGGCCAGCGATCGGCCCAGGGCGCGGCGCCTTCATACTGGGCGGCGAGATCGAGCAGCAGATCGTCCGCCCCGAAAGCACCAACGATCTGCATGCCAACCGGCAGCCCCGCAGCATTCCAGCCGGCGGGGACAGACAGTCCGGGATGACCGCAGGCATTCACCCAGTTTGTGAAGATCGCATGCCCGCGGGGGCCTGCATCCCGGCTGTCGATGATCGGCGGAAACTGCGTCGATTTTGGCCAGGGGTTAGCCGCCGATGTGGGCGTAATGACAACGTCGACATCGCGGAAGAGCTGCGCAGCCTCGACACGGAAGGTTGCGATCGTCTCGAGGAAGGCGAGGTAATCTGGGACCTTCAGCCTGTCGCCGGCGCGGGCCTGCTCGGCGAAAGGCGGGGTCACGAGATCGAAATATCTCGGCATGTCAGCGGCAAGCTTGGCCAGGCCGGCATTCGCCAGAATCTGCCAGTTGGCCGAGATGGCGGAAAGATCAAGCGGCAGCGGGCCGAAGGAAACGGAATGGCCCAAGGCCTTTAAAGACCCGGCAGCCTCCCGGCAGATGGCGGCGATCTCCACATCGACAGGTGCATCGCCGAAACGTTCGACGAAAAGGATGTTGAGCGGTCGGACCGGAGCCGCCTCCTCTGCGATCGGCGGGAAGCCCAGGGAGTGCTGGTCGTCGGAATGCGGGCGGGCCAGCACGCTCAAAACGAGGCGGGTGTCGTCGATCGAGCGGGCTAGCGGGCCGATCACCTCGCAATCGGCGAGCAATGGTGGCAGGCCGTTGGCGCGCGGAATGCGCGAGATCGTCGTCTTGAGACCAACGATCCCCGTATAACCCGCCGGCCTGCGGATCGACCCGCCGCCGTCCGTGCCGAGCGAATAGGGCACAAGGCCGGCGGCGACTGCCGAGACCGAGCCGCCGCTCGACCCGCCGGGTGTCAGTTCGAGATCCCAGGGATTGCCCGTCACGCCGAAGACTGGGTTTCCGGTGAAGCCGCGCAGGGTAAATTCCGGCACATTGGTCTTGCCGACGATCACTGCGCCGGCTTCCCGCAACAGACGCACGGGCAGTTCGTCATGATCGGCGACAAAGTCGGCAAAAAGCCTGCTCCCCCACACGCAGGGCATGCCGGCGACCAGAATATTGTCCTTGACTGCCACGGGAACTCCATCGAGCAGGCTCAGCGGCGCCTTCGCGGCAAACCGCTCATCGGCTTGCACGGCCGCTTTGCGCGCGCCCTCCGCATCCAGATGGATGATCGCGTTGAGCACGGGGTTGAGCCGCTCGATGCGGTGCAGGTAATGGTCGAGGATTACCGACGCGCTCAAAGAGCCGTCTCGCAGGCGAGCGCCCATCTCGCGAATGGACAGTCGATGGATGTCCGAGGTCATGTTCCCAGCTTCCATTATCGTTTTATGATTGGGATGAATCGGGCGCGAGCAGGACACGCAGTCCTTCGCCGAGCAGGGTGATCCCGACGACGAGCACGAAGATGGCGAGGCCCGGAATGTTGACGAGCCATGATTCGAAGAAGACGAAGTCCTTGGCTTCGGCGATCATCAAGCCCCAGGACGTATCCGGGGGGCGGATGCCAAGGCCGAGGAAGGAAAGCGCCGCTTCCAGCAGGATGGCGTGAGCCATTTCGAGCGTTGCTACGACAACGAGCGGACTGACCAGATTGGGCAGGATTTCCGATGTCATGATGCGGAGATCGGACAGGCCTGCCGACTTGGCCGCGAGAACGAATTCCGCGTCACGCAGGCGCATGGTGAGCGAGCGCGTTACGACCAGGAATTGATCCCAGAGGAAACAGGCAAGGATCAGCATCATCAGCGGAAGCGAATTACCGAGCAGGCCGACGAGCGAGATCGCCGCCAGCATAATCGGCAGGCTGAGGCGTACCGTGAGGATGAACATCACCGCCATGTCGGTGCGGCCGCCGAAATAGCCACCCAGCAGGCCGAGACCGATGCCGACGATTGCCGAGATCAGGATCGTACCGAAGCCGACCAGCAGGGACAGGCGGGCGCCATAGATCAGCCGGCTGAGATAGTCACGGCCGAGATGGTCGGTCCCAAGCACATGGTTCCAGCTACCGTTCTCCATGAAGACTGGCGGTATCAGGCGATCCGTCAGCGACTGTTCGTAGGGCGAGTGCGGCGCGATCCAGGGCGCCGATACGGCAACCAGGAAGATAAGGCCGATGACGACGGCGCCTGTAAGAAGGCCCAGCCGTCCGACAGGCAGTCGGGGCCGCGACCAGAGGCGGGCGGCCTTAGTGTGTTCTGCAAGTTCCGTGGTCATGGCTTCAATTCAATCTGATACGGGGATCGATCATCACGTTGACGACGTCGGCGAGGAGCGTGAGGACGACATAGGCGGCGGACACGGTGAGCAAGGCTGCCTGCACGACGGGATAGTCGTTCTGGTTGATGGCTTCCCAGGTGAGGTAGCCGATGCCGTGGACGGCGAAGATGTTTTCGACCACGACAGACCCACCGAGCAAGAAGCCGAACTGCACCGACGCTACCGCGACCACCGGCACCAGCGTATTGCGCAGCGCGTGACGGAGATAGATCTGCCGGGGACGCAGTCCCTTGGCGCGCGCGGTGCGGATATAGTCGGACCGCATGACGTCGATCATGCCGGCGCGGGAAATGCGGATGATGGCCGGCATGGAATAGAAAGCGAGCGCCATGGCGGGCATAAGCAGATGCCGGACTGAACCGCCGCCGGAAATCGGCAGGATCGCCCACTGCAGACCCAGCCAGAGGATCAGAACGAAGCTCAGCCAGAAGATGGGCGTCGAGACGCCAAGAAGCGCGATGAACAAGGCGATCCTGTCTACGAACTTGCCCTGATGGCGGCCGGCCGACATACCGAGTGGAATTGCAACGACCAGCGCCATGACAATCGCCATCGCACCGAGTGCCAGCGTGGCGGGCATGCGCTCCGCGATCAGCGTGGTGACGGGGCTCCCGTAATAGAAGGATGTGCCGATATCCCCGCTCAATGCATTGAGAAGCCAGTTCCAGTACTGAACCACCAGCGGCTTGTCCCAGCCATAGGTCTTGCGGAGAAACTCGACATAGTCGGCACCGCTTCCCTCCCCCGCCATGGAGATGGCGAGGTCGCCGGACATTTTGAGCATGATGAAACTGAGGAAGGAGATCGTCAGCATCACCAGAACAGCAAGGCCCAGTCTTCGGGCGATAAAGTTGGCCATTCGGTTCTTCCTTCATCGAAAACTTCGGTCCCCGTCAAACGACTGCCCGACGGGGACCGACTGACATCACTTCCACGAGGCGCGCCAGAACTCGACATTCTCGTCGGCGGGGACCGGGACGTCGGCAGCCTTGGACATTACGTAGTTGACCGGCATGGAGAACATCGGCACCCAGTAGGCCTGATCGGCGATCTGCTTTAAGGCCTTGGAGTAGAGCGCTTTGCGCTTGTCCTGATCGGCGATCGCGCCGGCTTCCTTGACCGCTTCGGTGACGACCGGGTCGCGGGACTGATCGTCCGGAGATCCGGCGAAGAAGAAAGGAAGGATGCCGCCAGCGTCGTTGACGCCGGCAGAGCCGTAGTCGTCGATGACGATAGGGGTCTTGTGATCGCGGCGGGCTTGGATGACTGCCGAATATTGCAGCCAGTGGAGGTTGGGACGGATGCTGATGGCGTTGAGATAACCGATGATCGCTTCGGCGACCGGGCGGCTGCGGTAGCCGTAGACGTCGATGTCGAAGCCGTCGGCAAACCCGGCCTCGGCCATCAGCGCCTTGGCCTTTTCCACGTCATAGGCATATTGCGAGACTTCGGGCTCGCAGCCGAACTGCGACGGCGTGCAGGCCGACGGGACGGGCTTGGAGGCGCCGCCGACCAGCCGCGTGGCGATCGCTTCGCGGTCGATGGCATGGGCGATGGCCTGGCGCACCTTGACGTTCTTCAGCGGGCTGTTCGGATTGGAAAGGCCTGCGGCGTCAAGGGTCAGGAAGCCGATACGGAAGGTCTCGGCGTTGATAACGTCGACCATCGGCATGCGCTTCAGTTTCTCGGCCTGGTCCGCTGGGATATAGTAGGCCCAGTCGACACCGCCGCTGATGAGTTCGGCCACTTGCGTGTTGACGTCGGGGATGGCGCGATAAATCAAGGTCTTGATCGCCGGCTTGGACTTGCCGCCGCCCTCGAAATAGTCGTCGTTGCGTTCGAAGGTGATGTCGTTTCCGGTGCTGCTGACGATCTTGTACGGCCCGGTACCGACCGGCTTTTCGGCAAAGCCCTGAATGCCGACGGTTTCGCGATATCGCTTCGGCACGATCGGCAACTGGATGATGTATTCGATGGCGAGCGGCGTGATCTGCTTACCGACGACACGCACCTTGAGGGGGCCGACGACTTCGACGTGGTCGATCCAGCCGCCGGTCATGCGGTTAAATACGCGGTTGTCGGGATCGGCGGCGTAGGTCAGGCTGTAGGCAACGTCCTCGGCCGTCATCGGATCGCCATTGTGGAACTTGACGCCGTCGCGAAGATCGAATTCCCAGGTTCTTTCGTCGATCTGGCGCCAGGTAGTTGCAAGGAGCGGCTTGACCTCGAATGTGTTCGGGTCGCGATAGACAAGCGCGTCATAGGCGAGCAGTCCCAGCAGGAAGCCTTCGCGACCCGGTGCATGATAGCGGTCAAGGCTCGGCAGCTTGGCCTGGAAGGCGGCGACGAGCGTATCGTTCGCCTTGTCGGCATAGGCTGTCATGGGCATCAGGGAAAAGCTGGCTGCCATGAGGGCAAGAGCGCCCCGGCGGACAAGATTGGGCATTCGGCAGTCTCCGTTTTGCATTGTCACGTCAAGTGTGCTCTTCAGGTCAGGCGAGGGAGATAGCGGCGCTCACCGCCGGCCGCGCCAGATCCGGATCGACCGGCAGGACGGCGGAAAGAAGCCGGCGTGTGTAGGCGTCGGCCGGATCGGACAGAACCTCGTCGACATTTCCATATTCGACGATGCGGCCGTGATACATCACGGCGACCCTGTCGCAGAGTTCGCTGACGACGCCGATGTTGTGGGTGACGATCAGGTAGGAGAGTCCGAACTGCATGCGCAGCTCCTTCAGCAGTTCGAGGATCTGCGCCTGCACCGACACGTCGAGCGCGGAGGTCGGTTCGTCGCATATCAGCACACGGGGTCGGTTGATGAGGGCCCTGGCTATCGCCACCCGCTGGCGCTGGCCGCCGGACAATTCGTGCGGGAAGCGCTCGGCGAAGGAGGCCGGCAGGCCGACTTGCTGCAGGAGTTCTTCGACACGCTTGCGGACTTCCTCGCGCGACGGCGATGCCGCGGCGCGCAGCGGCATGGCAATGATGTCCGCCAGCCGCTTACGCGGATTGAGCGAGGCGTAGGGGTCCTGAAAGACCGGCTGTACCAGGCCGGCAAGGTCGAGGCGAGAATAGGTGGAGATATCACGGCCGAAGACCTGGACGTCGCCGCGCGTCGGCGGCAGAAGGCCGAGCATCATGCGCGACAGGGTGGTCTTGCCGGATCCGGATTCGCCGACGAGGGCAAGCGTCTCGCCCTCGTAGAGCCTGAGGCTGACGGTATCGACCGCCGTGAAAGGGGTCTTCCTGCCCTTGACCGGAAACTGTCGAACGACTGCAGCCGCCTCAAGCGCGATTTTCCGTGCGACCTTATCCATGGGCCACGTCCGGGGTTGCCGTCGGCCCGGCGTCGAGCCTCCTGGTCTTGGGTACGGCGGCAATCAGGGCACGGGTGTAATCCTCACGCGGCGCCTTCAACACCTGGCGGACATCGCCGAACTCGACGATCCGGCCAGACTGCATGACGGCCACATGATCCGCGATCGCAGCGACCACTCCGAGATCATGGGTGATGAATAGGATCGAGATGCCGAGATCGTCCTGGATCTGGCGCAGCAGCGCCAGCACCTGCACCTGCATGGTGACGTCGAGCGCCGTGGTCGGCTCATCGGCGATCAGCAGCGACGGCTCGCACATGAGCGCCATGGCGATCATTGCACGCTGGCGGAGACCGCCCGACAGTTCATGGGGATACTGGCTGAGCCGGGCTTCCGGATCGGTCATACCGACTTTACGAAACAGATGGAGCGACTTGGCGCGAGCCTTCGCCCGGTCATTCGAAATGTGTCGAAGATAGACCTCCTCGAGTTGGCGGCCGATCGTCATGGTCGGGTTGAAGGCCATCATCGGATCCTGGAAGATCACGCCAATCATCTTTCCCCGCAGATCCTGCATCTCTCTTTCGGAGAAGTGCGCGATGTCGCGGCCGTCGAACCGGCTACGCGAAAGACGCCGGATGCCCCGTGCCGGCAGGAGGCCCAGGATCGACATCGCCGTGAGGGACTTACCGGATCCGGATTCGCCGACGAGGCAGAGCGTCTTGCCCTTTTCGATGGCGAAGGACACGCCCCGGACAGCGTTGATAGTGCCGCTCTTCATGGGGATATCGATCTCAAGATCGCTTATTTCGAGAATGTTCTGCAAGGCCGTTAGCGATTCCAAAAACTCACTGGCAGAACCATTGCAGAAGACTGACATTAGAACTAATACAAAAACCCAATGCCCACATAAGGCGTAGGTTATGAACATCAACTTCCGGCAATTGGAAACGTTCAGGCTATTCGCGCGTACTCAGAGCGTGACGGAAACTGCTAGGCTTCTGAGAGTGTCGCAGCCCGCCGTCAGCCAGACCCTCAAGGATCTTGAGGGGCAGTTCGGCTTTGCGCTGTTCGTTCGCACCAACGGCCGCACGCGCCTGACGACCGAAGCCAACAATGTGCTGCCGGACGTCGAACGCATGTTTGCACAGATGGCATCGCTCAAGGGCAAGGCAGCCGAGCTGCGCGACACTCAGGCAGGATCGCTGTCCATCGCCTCCGTGCCTTCCTTCACCAATGACCTTCTGCCGACCGCGCTCAAGGCTTTTCGCAGCGAAAGGCAGAATGTTGCAGTGCGCCTCGAAATACACAGCGCTTCAGACGTAGTGCGCCAAGTTCGACAAGAATATTGCGACGTGGGCTTCGCTTTCCTGCCTTTCGACGAAGCTGGTGTCGCCGCTCAGCCTTTGATGCGCATGTCCATGATCTGTTTGGTTCCAAGAGATCACCGCCTGGCATCGCATACGGTCATTACCGCGGCCGATCTCGTGGGGGAGACGATCATAGCCCATGGGGCGCAGACGACACCGGGGATCCTTCTGCGTGAGGGGCTTCGCGCCGAAGTCGGACAATTTATGATGCTGACCACCAATCAATCCATGGCGTCGATGCATCTCGTCCAGCACGGCCTCGGCATTGCCTTCGCGCATCCTCTCATCCTTCCGTTCGACCATCGCGACGTCGTGGCCGCCATCCCCTATGAACTCGAAGTGCCGCTTACCTTTGCAATGATGTATTCGCGCAATCGTCCCGTGCCGCGTCTGCTCATGAGGTTCGAGGCGGTCTTAAGGAAGATTCTGTCGGCCTATTGCGATGAGATGCGGGCCAAAGGTTTTGCGCTCGAGAAGCTCATTTGAGATCATAGAAGCCGCAGCGGATGCTAAACTTTATTGGAGGGTGTCGTCGAAGAAGGCACAGCGTCGAGGAGAGTGAATTTGGGGCGACCTGTGGCAGGCAAGACCGGAACGACGAACGGGAACAACGATGCTTGGTTCATCGGCTTCACTCCCGATCTGGTGGCCGGGGTTTACATCGGCTTTGATGCTCCTAAGAGCTTGGAGAAAGGCGGAAGCGGAAGCAGACTCGCCGCTCCGGTCTTCAACGACTTCATGAATGCCGCTTTGGCAGGCGTGCCGGTCTCGCAGTTCAGCATGCCGACGGGAATGAAGGAGTACCGCATAGGCCTCCACACTGGGATGGTAGCATCCGCTGACGGTCCTAATGCCGTGATTGAGGCGTTCAAGCCTGGCACACGACCACCTGCAGCAATGGCCACCATCGAAGATGACGGCATGCAAAGCGAGCTCAGTCCATCCGTAAGAAGGGCAATTGAGACTGGAGCGCCTGGCCTGTTTTAAAGGCCAAGAAGCAGCTCATGTCGTGACGCTTCGTCGTTTGGTGGCTGTCACCGACGCACATGCCACTGTGATAGAAACACGTCCGTTTCGCGCACCTTGAGGCATCGCTTTATCGTCCGGATCGGTGGTGCTGAGCTGCCGACGCCCTACCGCCGTATACCCGCAAACTATAGGTCCGAAAGCGGAAATTATTGCCGCTTTGGCGCCCAGTTGACCGATGCCCAAAGCCAGGGCACAAAGGTGGCATCCACGGTCGCTCGCGGCAGAAAAACAGAGGAAATTTCAAGGCTTTTGAACTAAGCCATTGAAATTATTTGAGAATCCAGGTTCCCCAGCCAATTCTCCCAAATTCCTGTTTTTCTTCAGTTTTCCAGCCGCTCCGGACCCCGTTTTGGCATCATTGGCGACCTGATGCCCACAGGTGAGGCCCACGCGTGCGTTGACGTGGTTCCTGACCGGTGGCCTGTAAGGGCAGTCGCGCCATGCCGGTTCGTCACGACGTCGAAAATCTCATCCGCCGGGGCAACATCTTTTATTGGCGCGCCCGTATCCCGAGCGCCTTCACACATTGTCGACCCGGCAGCCGACTTTCATTGAGCCTTCAGTGTTCCAACCATAGAAAGGCACAGATGATCGGCCGCCGGCTCAACCTGCGGCTTGCTGAGCTGAAGATGAAGAGCCCGCTGAGCAGGCGAGCCAGCGAGGACAAGCGGAAGACCGATCTGCTCCTCAAGGCATGGGAAGAGAGCGGCAAGGTCTACGGTTATCCATCGGCCGACAGGCGATTGTTCCACAATCGCCGAAAGGCGCTAGCTGTACGACGACCTTCTCGATCAGGGAGGGATGTGCTGCCCGAACAGGATCGCGCGTCTGACCCGTCTCGCGGGGATCAAGGTCGAGACCGGCTACAAGCTCCGTCCCGGCATCTATGGCGGCAGGCCTGCCGTCGCTCTCGACAACAGGCTCGACCGGCAAGTCGACGTGGTGGCTCCAGACAAGGCGTGGGTCACGGACATCACCTACATCCGAACCTGCGAGGGCTCGAACGCTAGTGAACGGATGGGTCTTGCGACCTCTCAGGAAAGCGGGTGTGGGTTAGCTGTTCAGAGATCCGCCACAGCTTGGCTGCAGCGTCCCTGTCACGTGCCTGGCTCGGAACTTTTGCATGTGTGGGATACCCGCGAGTTTCAGCCATGCCGTCAGGCCCATAATAGGCTCCGCCAAGCGCATCAGGCGCGGTGGCTGCGAATAGCGTTGGGAGTGCGCCGATCGTGGGAGGCTGGAACAGAAAGGGCAGGAGTGTTCGCACTAACCCGTGCAGGCTCCACCGGCCAGGTCCATTGTGCAGAAGATCCGTGCGAGCAATGCCCGGATGGGCGGCAAGGCTCATAACGCCCCACCTGCCCTCCTCGCTTCGACGCTGCAACTCCAAGGCAAACATCAGGCACGCAAGCTTCGACTGACTGTAGACAGCCATAGGATTATAGTTGCGAACAGCATTCAGGTCTTCAAAATCAATGGCGCCAGCCCGAGCGGCGACGCTGGAAACCGAAACAACGCGGGGCGCCTCGGCCTTACGCAGCAGCGGCATGAGATGGGCTGTGAGCGCAAAATGTCCGAGATAGTTGGTGCCCAACTGCAGCTCGAAACCATCTTCGGTGGACAAGCGTCGTGGGGGCACCATGACGCCTGCGTTGTTGATCAGCAGATCGATGCGGCTACAGGTTTTGGCGACCCTTTCCGCAAAGCTTTCGATGGAAACAAGACTGGCCAGATCGATCTTTTCGAACCGAATATCCGATTGCGGCACAGCGTGCTCCACACGTCTTATCGCTTCTGCAGCTTTGACGGAGTTCCGCCCAGCTAAGATGACCGAGGCGCCAGCATGTGCTAGCGCAAGTGCGTCTTCGAATCCCAGCCCGCCTGTGCCTGTCACAATAGCAGTCCGGCCGTATTGCGGAGGAATGTCGTTCGCTGTCCATCTTTTCATGGCAGTCCCTTTCAAAAACTGCACTGGGTGTAAGATTATTTTGCACTCGGTGCAACGAAAATTTTGGAGAGAGCATGCGTGTAGGGACGGAGGCTCCGAAAGAAAGCGGCGTGCGGGAGCAAAAGCGTCGAGAAACGCTGCGCCGCATCACCGATGTCGGTATCTGCCTTTTCATCGAGAAAGGCATAGACGGCACCACAATCGATGAGATTGCAGAAGCGGCCGGGATCTCGCGACGCACGTTCTTCCACTATTTTGGATCGAAGGACGATATTCTGCTTTCGCTCCAAAGCGGGATGAGCGAGATGATCGCTGGAGAAATCCGGACGGCACCGTTGGAAAGTAGCCCTTATGACGCGGTGCGCCTTGCTCTGTTGAAGATCACCGGATCGATCCCCAGTGAAGACATGTTCGCTTTGGATCGCATGATGCGGGGAAGCGCCTCGGTGCAGGCCCGTAAACAGGCAAGCTATGCACGACACGAAGCGACCCTTTTCTCGGCGTTACAACAGCGCTGGCCAGAACCTGATCGTGAGCCGAGGCTCAGGCTCGTCGCGATGGTCGCTGTCTCTGCGTTGCGGCTTGCCTCGGAGATCTTCAATCAGGAAGGCGGAAAACGCCCCTTTCCCTTGATCCTCGATGGCGCGTTCGAGGGCCTGCAAGCAGAGTTGATCCGTAATCACCAGTAAGCGGAAACAATTTCCGCAACCAAGCTCGCAAATATGCCATCTTCCTACGGCTCGGTTTTCGCCGTTCCGTTATGAGCACAGCGCGACGCTCTGGGTTATCACTGTAGAGCTCTACGGGAGCCTGCAGCCCAATCAAAGCCGCCAGGCACTCTCTAGAACAATCGGATAGATTGAACCGTTTACCGCGTCAAAGCGAGAATACGCCTGCAGTCTCTGATAGGATCCAATTCCCGCCGGTCTCTCAACCTTCTCGACTCGCCACCACCAAGGTTCGCGTCATGGCACTGTCGGGCCCGCATTCTGATTTCGGAGATGACGCATGTTCACCCACGTCATGGTCGGCAGCAACGACCTTCAACTGTCCAGACGGTTCTACGATGCCACCTTCGCTGCCTTGGGAGGGCAGGCCGGGGAGATGGATGAGAGGGGCCGGCTGATCTATCGTCACGACGGCGGTCGGCTGATGATCACGAAACCGATCGACGGCAAGCCGGCGACCGCCGCCAATGGTGGAACGATCGGGATTTTGGCGGCTAGCCGGGCTCATGTTCAGGCGTGGCATGACGCCGGAGCGCTGAATGGGGGAACGTCGATCGAGACACCTCCGACCCTCCGTCCGGACGGGGTCTTCGTTGCCTACCTGCGTGACCCCGACGGAAACAAGCTGACCGCCCGGTGTCAGACGGCGGCATGAGCCAACTGCCTTTGCCGATCCGACCGGCTTCCCTCTTCCGAAGTTCGGTCATCGCTGGCTTCGAGTGCGGGCTCGTTCACGGCGGTCGTCATGATCTCCTGGTGACGACCGGCCACACGCCGGATGCGCGGATGGCCGACCATTTCCGCATTGTCGGAGAGCATGGACTCCGCACCGTCCGCGATGGTCTCGTGCCTGGTCATGGCGCCCTCCAGCGTCTTCGCGCAGCGAGGGACGCAGGGATCCAGGCGATCTGGGACCTGTCTCACTATCATCGCAATCAGGATGCGGTCCGATGCGCGCGCATCGCGGCCGAGGCGGCCTATGCGATCAATGGCGAGGAACGGCTCTGGCTTTGTCCGGTGAACGAGCCGTCGCTTTATCCGATGATTGCTGGACTGCCGCGTCACAACGCTGTCGACATGGCGATCCAGATGGCCAAGGTCGCCCGCGACCATCACCCCGCTGTCGGCATCCTTACCAACGACCCGATCACGGGAGTCGGAGAGCGGCAGTTCGAGGCGACCGATGCGATCGTCTCCGCCGTGGATGTGGACATCATCGGCGTGAACTATTACCCGCACACGGCGCGGACGTCGCTCGTCAAGGTCCTGCTTGCAGCATGGAAACGATACCGCAAACCGATCATGGTTTCGGAAACGAGCTGGCACGACGGCCATCCCGTCCACCACCGCCGATACCCCGGATTGAACAAGGGCACCTGGCTCCGACACGTGCTGGATCAGGTCGACATCGCCGCCTTTCATGGTGCGGTCATCGCGGGCGTCTGCTGGTATCCGATTGTCGACTGCCCACCCTGGCACCGCCCTTTCTCCAAGGATCGCTGGAGCCACGGCCTCATTCGCTCCGACCTCTCCGTCGATGCCCCTCTCTCCGCCGAGTTGAGATCACTCCGCACCGATTGCGTTCGGCAAGACGTGGGCATCGACGCTGCGTTACCATACGACGGGCCTCCTGGCCGATCCTCGGATACAGATCTTATCGAAGTTCATTCGACAGTTTGTGGATAGGAATCTTGCGATGAGTTTCTGGCATGCGATGTCGTGGAAGACACAAGGCATTCGCGCGACCGCACCGGTAAAGTGGCATCGATGGGAGGGCTTGGTCGGGGTCGTCTGGGAAGCCGAAGCGGAAGAAGGAGCCAGCGGCTACTACCTTGCCGATGATCCCTGGATCATGATCTTCCTTGATGATGTGTCCGATACGTTCCGGATTACCAATGACGACCCGGCAGTCGGTTCGGTCTGGCGACCGCTTGCCAACGCAATCTATGTTCCACCCGGAATGCCGCTCTGGACGAAGAGCCTTGCCGGCCAACGCTTTTCGCATCTCAATCTTCACCTTCGAACGGATCGGCTCTCCCGCTTCCTGGGTCCAGCAATCGCGCCGTCCATGGCGCAACTTGCGGTTCGCCGACCGGTTGAAGTGCATGACGACCCGGCGATCCGGCTTCTCGCCAGTCTCCTCGCCGATGAGATAAGGGAGCCGACGAAACATCCGGTCTTCGCCGAGAGCCTTGTCCGGAGCCTTATCTGCGGGCTGGTTGAAATCCCAACGGAAAGAGCTGCCAGATCGTCTTCCCGGCTAACGCAGGCGCAGATGAACAAACTGATCCACCGTTTCTCAGAGATTCCCGACGGCCGGCTTTCGGTCGCGGAGATGGCGAAAACGGTTGGTTTATCCGAAAGCTGGTTTGCGACCACGGCGGCTAATCTGTTCATAAAGCTCGAAAAGGCCCTTGCTCTTCACGCAGCAAGCATGTCTTCTGGCTCATGCCGCCGGCTCCGGCTCACTCTTCGTGGTTGCGGAAAGTCTCCAAGATCTGTTCAACGGTCTCAGCTGTCCGGCCGCCATCTTTGCTGATCGCTGTTCAGCCATATAGTCAGCCGTCAAACAGAGACCGCATCGACGGCGCGGAGAAGCATTGAGTGCGTGAATTTCTGGAGCGACTGTTGGGCGAGCAGCTCGAAACCGATAAGGATCTGAAGCTCCTCCTGGCGGAGCAATGTCCGCGCATAAGAGGCGTTGTCGACACGATCGCGGAAGCGCCCTTCCCGATGTTCATGGTGATCGGCCCGGACCGCCGCCTGGTCTATAACGAGGCCTATATACCCATTCTTGGCGCCCGCCATCCGTCCGCTTTGGGGAAGCCGTTTTTCGAGGTTTGGCCCGAAGTCGTCGAGGAGGTGACGCCCGTCATCGATGAGGCCTTTGCCGGACACTCCAGGCTTTTTCAAGACATGAGGGTGATGCTGAGCCGGCCGACGCCGCAACCGGCCTGGTTCACCTTCTCCTACAGCCCGGTTCGCGGCGAAGACGGCAGTGTCGTTGCGGCTCTCTGCCTGTGTACCGAAACGACAGAAACCGTGACGGCCAGGCTTCGTCAGGCTTTTCTGATCGATCTCGAAGCCGCATTTCAAAACAGTGATGACCCGTTCAGGATCATCGAGATCGCGCAGCAGGCTTTAGGGTCGCATCTCGGCGTCAGCCGCGTCGGCTATGGATCGGTCGATGAAAGCGAACGCTATTTTACCACGCCCGGCAACTGGACCGATGGCACCGTAGAAAGCCACAGCGGCACGCATGATCTTGCCGCCTTCGGACCTCACGTGCTTGCGGCATTACAAAACGGCGTTTCGCTTGTCATCTCCGATGCCCTCACGGATAGGAGGGTTATCGGCCCCGAAGCCGCATCGGCATTCCAGGCTCTTCAAATCCGATCCGTGGTGACCGTGTCGCTGATCCGCAACGGTCGTTTCGTCGCGGCGCTCTATGTGCATGACAAGGAACCGCGGGCGTGGACGGCTGAGGAATGCGCGCTGATCCGCGAAGTGGCCGAGCGCACGTGGTCAGCGGTTGAGCGTGCCTATGCCGAGACCAGCCTGCGTGCACTCGCCAAAAGGCAATCCTTCCTGCTGAACTTGTCGGACTACCTGCGTCCGCTCGCGAGCGCTGACGAGATCAAGCAGATGGCAGCGCAAATGCTTGGCGAACATCTGGCGGCAGGAAGAGCCGGCTACGGCGAGATAGACGCAAGCCAGGAGCATGTCACGGTCGAGCGCGACTGGAGCGATGGCAAGATGTCCTCGCTCGGTGGAGAGACGAGACGGCTGGAGATATTCGGAGCAGCGATTATCGCTGAGCTGAAGGCCGGGCGACTGCTCCGTCTGGACTCGGTTGCCGACGACCCGGTCTCTGCGCCTTATGCGGAGGGATATGCGAGCATCGGGACGAAGTCGTTGCTGGTCGTTCCGCTGTTGAAGGAAGACCGGTTGGTGGCGATCCTGTATGTCCACGAAAGCCAGCCGCGGCGTTGGACGGATGAAGAGGTAGCCATCGCCTCCGAGGTTGCGGATCGGACATGGGCAGCGGTCGAACGCGCCCGCGCCGAGAGCGCTCTGCGTCTTATGAATGCAACCCTCGAGGAGCGCGTGAACCAGAGCCTCGCCGAGCGCCGCATCTATGCACGCATCGTCGAGGATACCGATTCGCCAATCCAGATGATCGACCGCGACTATCGGTTCCTGGCAATCAATCCCGCTGCGCGGGCGGATTATGAAAGGGTTTTTGGGGTCCGGCCCCGAACGGGGCAGAGCCTGCTGGACCTCCTCGCCCATGTTCCTCAGCAAAGAGATGGAGCAAGAGCTGTCTGGGATCGGGCGCTCTCCGGTCAATCCTTCGACCAGACCGGTTGGTGGGGCGACGGCGATGCCAAGCGGCGCGCCTATGAGATGCGTTTTCGTCCGGTCCTTGGCGACGATGGTGTGGTCAGCGCCGCCTATCTCATCGGTCGCGACGTCACGGAGCTTCTCAACGAGCAGGAACGCCTATCGCTTGTCGAAGATCAGCTCCGACAGGCGCAGAAGCTGGAGGCGATCGGGCAACTGACCGGCGGGGTCGCACACGACTTCAACAATCTCCTGACGCCGATCATCGGAAGTCTCGACATCCTGCAGCGCAAGCAACTCGGCGGCGAACGAGAGCAGCGCATGATTTCCGGCGCCGCCCAGGCGGCGGAGCGAGCTCGCGTCCTTGTTCAGCGTCTGCTCGCCTTTGCGCGCAGGCAACCCCTGCAGGCAGCGGCTGTCGATGTCGGCGATTTGATCCGGGGTATGGCCGAGCTGATCTCCAGCACGACCGGACCTCAAATCCGCATCGCAGTCGAGGTCTCGGACCATCTTCCGCCTGCCTTGGCTGATCGCAACCAGTTGGAGATGGCCCTTTTAAACCTTGCAGTGAATGCGCGTGATGCGATGCCGGATGGCGGAACATTGAGGATTACAGCTGGAACGTCTTCGGAGAGACCGACAAGGCCCTCGGAACTGGCGGCAGGCCGTTACATCTGGCTGTCGGTTTCCGACACCGGCACAGGCATGGACGAGCAGACACTGAAGCGCGCAACCGAGCCCTTCTTTTCGACGAAAGGGATCGGCAAAGGGACGGGGCTCGGGCTTTCCATGGTTCACGGCCTGGCTCTCCAGTTGGGCGGTACACTGACCATCAGGAGCCGCCCAGGGATCGGCACGAACGTCGAAATCTGGCTGCCGGTCAGCGCGGAGGCCATTCAAGAAGGGGAGCGTCCGGCAAGCCTCGTCTCAGCCGCGCTCTCCGGCACTGCGCTGCTTGTCGATGACGAGGACCTAGTCCGCCTCAGCACGGCGGAGATGCTACGCGAGCTCGGCTACGACGTTGTCGAAGCGAGGTCCGCGGAGGACGCGCTGAAGCTGTTCGAACAGGGACTGACGCCGAAGCTCTTGGTCACCGATCATCTCATGCCAGGCATCAGCGGGACACAACTCGCGCGATCTGTCCTTGCAGCCCATCCGGATGTCCAAGTTCTCATCGTGTCCGGTTTCTCGGAGGTCGAAGACGTGGCGCCGGACCTGCCGCGGCTGACCAAGCCGTTCAGGAGAGAAGATCTCGCAAGCATGCTCAGCAAACCGTCGTAAGCGCCATGCGGTTTACGCATGCGAGACGCACCGACATCGACTGAACGAAAGTTGTTGTCCAGCTCTCGCCTATGCGGGGGTCAACCCGGACTACACCCGCCACCCGAGCCTTCCAAGGTCTTGCCGGTTCTGGACAGGCTCAGCGCACCGTGAGGCGAAGAATACCCTGGCTAGAGTCTTCATCTTGCGGGGGCCGTCATGGGAGAGCGACAGCCCCCACGGGAGGCTCACGGGTTGCTGTCAGCGGGCATCGACACCAACCAAGGGCCTCGCGTGTCGATCGTGGCGCCAGAGCTCACGACCTGGTTCTAGCGTTTGACATGCTTGTCGACCCACTCGATCAGCAGATCCGCCACTTTGATGTTCTCCTTGCCCTGCATGAACATATGCGTGCTGCCCTTGATGCCTGCGGCGGGGAGCGAGACGAAGGTGATGTCACCGCCGGCTGCTTTGATCTGATCCATTTCCTTGCCACAGGCTGCGGACGGGTCACTGCCGAGATAGTCGCCTACCACGACCAGGATCGGAACCTGCGCAAGCGCCTTCACCTGCTCATCCGTCAGGTTGGAGAAGCAGCCGGTCTCCAGCTGGATCAGCCCCTTGATCCCGCCTTTGCCCTTCAGGACCGCCTGGGTCGGAAACCCCGCCGACTGGGAGTGGCCAACCAGGATGGCTCCGCCGAGGTCTGCGGCGAGATCGGCAACGTTGTCGACGGTCGGGTTTTTCGTTTCCGGCTGAACCAGTTCGTTCAGAAGGCTCGGCACCTCGGTCTCGATCATGTCCGGGATAACCTGCTTGGCAAATTCGCCGAAGGCCTTCACCGGAAACTGGACATCGGGCCAAGCCTTGCCAAGCTCAGGACCGAACCTGAACACCTTCCAGGCCATGCTCGATGTGCCAAGAAAGACCTTCGGCTGCGCGCCAGGCGGCAAACGTCCGTTCTTGACCTGATTAAAGGCCGTACCATTGAAGCCAGACCGGGCCCTGCCGGTCTGCTCGGCCAGATAGGTGGGAAATCCCTGTCGCGTGAAATATTCGAACCAGCCCATGCGGCCATCCGGCGTGGTCTCCCACTGCTTCGAGGAGAGAAGCCCGCCGTGCATGAAGACGATCGGCAAATGCGTCGGCTTGGGTGGCGCCTGAAATTGCACATACATCTGATCGACGACGACATCGCCCGCTTCGAAGCTTTCTCCGAAAACATCTTTCAGATCGCCCCAGCCGGCGGACTCCGTCCTGACGGTTCGGCCACCGACGAAAAAGCTGCCTTGGCTCTGGAGCACCAGCGGCTCCCGTGACGGCTCAATGTCGGAAAGGGATTGCGCCGACGCGGCCGTTGAACCGAGGAGGAGCGCAAGCATGGCGGCCTGCATTTGGAACACTCTGCGCATCATTGACCTTCGTTTTTGCGTGCTTGTTCGATGAAGGTCGACAGTCGTATTGGTGGTGCGAAATCACAGCTCGACCGTGCATCAGGCTATACAACGGCAGGAAACGGCAGATAAACTGGGCGGCTTGGCATAGGGGTTGTGAAGAAACGCACCATGGATCACTGGAATGAGTTGCGGATGTTCCTCGCTGTTGCGAAGGGCGGCACGGTGCGTGCGGCAGCAGACGCGCTCCAGCTCAACCACGCCACGGTTCTCCGGGGCATAGCGCGCCTGGAGCAGCGGCTTAAAACGAAGCTCTTCGACAAGCTTCCATCAGGGTACAGGCTGACGTCGGCCGGGACCGATATTGTCGATCTGGCCGCACAGATGTCGGAGGCGTCGACCAAGATCGAGGGGCGGATCTTCGCGCGCGACCAGAGCGTTTCCGGACCGCTGCGCCTCACCCTGCCCATTTCCTTCGCGACAGATCTTCTCATGGAGACGCTGACAGACTTCCGATCGTCCTACCCTGATATCGCGCTCGAGATCATCGGGACGGGAACGGTTGCAAATCTCAGCAATCGCGAGGCGGATGTGGCTTTGCGGGTGGTTCTCGGAGATGGATCGCCGCCCGACAACCTTTATGGAAGCCGGCTCTGCGCCTTCAGCACGGCCTATTATGCCCGCCGTCTTGATAGGACGAAGGGCATCGCGCCTCCCTTGGCGTGGCTGCTCGGGCCCGGCGAGGATGTTCCGAGCGACTGGGCACCTCGAGACAGCTTCAGATCAGCCGAGGTTCCTGTCCGCTTTTCGGAAATGCGGTCGAGACTATACGCAGCACGCGCTGGCATGGGGATGACGTCCCTGCCCTGCTTTGTCGGCGACGCGGACCCGCTGCTGTCGCGTGTCCCCGGCAGCCCGGTGAAACACACAGGAGATGTATGGCTGTTGACGCATGTCGACACCCGGCAAACCCTTCGGGTCAGGCTTCTCTGCGAACGGATACGTCACACCATGCGAACCGTCGCTGCCAAGGTCGAGGGACGAATGGACGCTGGTATGAATGACCAACTCTAACTCAGCGATTGTGCATGCCACGCCAAGACCTGCCTGCGTGCACTCGCCTAGGCCAATAAGGAGACGTGGCTGCCTCGAACGCGCAGCCGCGAGTGCTTTCGGGCAAAGATCCTTCACAGCGCCTCGGATTTGCGCTGAAATCGTCCGAAGCCTGCTTTGACCTGGATCTCACCGTCTTTGAAAACGTCGATACCCCGCACCATGGTGCGGACCACGCGTCCGGTGCAAGTCGTGCCTTCGAAGGCTGTCCATGGGGCATGGCCTGGGAAGTCCTTGCCGGAAATGGTCCACTTCTCATCGGCCCGGTAGAAGGCGAGATCCGCGTCGCTGCCGGTCGCGATCGTACCCTTGCGCGGATAGAGGCCAAAGAGCTTAGCCGGCCCGGCCGCCGTCATGCGCGCAAAGTCCTCGAGGCTGAGGCCGCGTTTGAGCACGCCTTCGCTGAAGAGCAGAGGCACGGTGGTCTGCACGCCCGTCAGCCCCATGCCGGCTTTCCAAACACTCTCGGCGCCAATCGCCTTTGCCTCGGGCAGATAGGGGCAATGGTCGGAGGCGAGGCTGTCGATGGTCCCATCCAGCACATGTTTCCAGAGCAGATCGATCGTCTCGCGGCGGCGCAGCGGCGGGCCGCATCGCGCCCATGGACCGATGCGGATCAAATCGTCCTCATCGAGCAGAAGATAGTGTGAGCAGGTCTCGACCGAGATCGGCGCGGTACCCTTGGCTGCAGCGATCAGCGCCGCCGCCTTGCCGGAGCTCAGATGAACGATGTGGCAGCGCGTGCCGGTTTCGCGGGCCAAGGTAATGATGCGGGCGACCGCCTCGATCTCGGCAATTTCCGGCCCGGCTTCCGCGTGCGCCCGCATGTCGTGCCGTCCAGCCGCCTTCAGCCTCGCCTGCGCTTCGATCAGAAGGTCGTGATTTTCCGCATGCAGGCCGATCAATCCGTCGAACGCGCCTGTTACACGCATCGCCTCAAGCAGCTCGGCATCATTCAGCGCCGGCAGGCCGGAGGGATCGCTCGCCTTGCGGTCGCGTTCCGAACTGCAGAGGAAGCCCTTGAAAGCCAGGGCCCCGGCGTCGCGCATGCGCGGCAGCTCGTCCAGGTTCTTCCCGTCCAGTCCGCCCCACAAGCCGAAATCGACGACGCATTGCCGCGCAGCCATGGCCTTCTTGGCCTCGAAGGCGGCGAGCGTCGTTGCCGGCGGGGTGGAGTGCGGCATCTCGACGATGGTGGTGACACCCCCCATCGCCGCCGCGCAGGTGCCGTCAAACAGCTCCTGTTCGGGAAAGGGATTGGAGCCTGTGAAGTGGACATGGGCATCGACGGCGCCGGCCACGACCAGGAGACCCGTCGCATCGATGATCCGGTCGGCGGACACCGCGCTGCCCGGTGCCGACAACAGGGCGACCCTGCCGTCGGAAATGCCGATATCGAGCGTGGCAACGCCGTCTTCGGTAACGACTGTGCCGCCGAGAATGAGAGTGTCCATCGTCTTCTCCAGTCGTTTCAGCCGGGATCGCGAACCAGCATCGAGTAAGGGGCTGGCGCCGAGAGCCATCCGGATCGGATCAGCAGATCCGAGAATCGCTTGAAATCGGGCTCCGCGATCTGTCGGTCGGAGGGCCAGAGATCAACGTTTCGATAGAGGTCGATTGCCTTCGCCATGGCCGGCTGCGGGAGATTGGGAAATCGATCGCCGACGAGGGCAGCGATGTCGCTGCCGGCATGGCCGGCGATCCAGGAGAAAGCGCGATCCATGGCATGGACGAAGGCCCGGAAGTCCGCCCGGCGCTGTTCGACGACGTCCGGCAAGGCGATATAGGCGCTCCAGGGCACGGGGCCGGTTGGTCTTGCCAAATCCTGGACCGCGAAGATCGTCCCTCTTTCAAGCGCCGGGCCGGCGGCATGCAGATGCTGGATCGCGAAATCGCCCTCCCCGCCGGCAAAGGCTGCGAGCGCCTCGTCTTCCGGCAGCGAGGCCGGGACGAGTGTCACCGCGTCGGCGAGCCCCCTCTCCTGCAGCAGGGCGGTGAAGGTGAAGGTCGCGGTCCCGATCCTGGCGAGGTCGATCACGGTGCTGCCGCGCAGGTCATCCCAGACGAAGGCCGGCATCGGGCGGCGCGAGAGGATGAACCAAGGATGGGTTCGCACCGCTGCACAGATATTGACCAGATGGGCGGAGTTTTCCTCCAGCATCTTCATCGTCACCATCGGGCCGCCGATCGTCAGGTCCGCTTCTCCGGAGAGAACGGCCGGGATCTGGCCACCGCGGATCGTTTCTCCTCCGCTGGCAGTTCGGGTAAAGACGACGTCGAGGCCGGCATCGGCGAAAAAACCGCGCTCGGCGGCCACATAATGCGGCAGGTAATACAGGCGCTGCTCGCTGGGATCGCCCTCATTGAGCTTCAAGACGGGGCGGCGCTTAGCCATGGTGTTCTCCTCCTACGACTGGGCGTCCATCCGCCGTGACAAGCTGATCTTGCGTCAGGGCATCGATGCGCCCTGCCCCCATCCAGAGCGTCATCGCCATCGTCGCGTCGATCAGGCTGCGAAGGGTGGCCTCAACACCCTGCTCGCCCCTGCCCGCCAACGCGCTGAGGATGGGCCGCGAAACCACCGCCGCCTGCGCACCGAGCAGGCAGGCGATCAGCACATCGCTGCCGTGGCGGACGCCGCCATCGAAAAGCAGGGGTGTCTTCGTCGACGAGCCCGTACGAACGGCCGCTAGAGCATGAGCAGACGCAATCCAGCGGGAGGATTGCCGCAGCCCGATATTGGAAACCATGACGGCATCCGCGCCCGCCTGCTCACAGCGTGCGACATCGTCCGGATGCAGAACGCCCTTAACGATGAGTGCAAGCCCGAGCGCCTTCGAATGGGCGGCGATCTGGCTGACCTCGGCGGTTGTCCAGTTCGGAAAGGCCGGCAAGGGCATGGGGCCGGGCCGGTCGGAGCCGATCGTCGTCCAGCCGCGGTCGCGAAGTTCCTGGCCGACATTGAAGCCGCCGGGCCGCAGGCCGTCGATTGGATGCGCCGGTGCCAGGACGGTCAGCACCAGCCCGCGCGCGCCGACCTTCGCGGCATGATCCGCAAGGGCCATGACGCGCGCCACCGGGCCGGCAGCCCGCAGCTGCAAGAGCACCTGGTCGTGGATGCCAGCGATCTCGGCCAGCGGCGTGACCGTCTCCTCCGACACGATCAGCGGCAGACGAAGGCGATGGCAGGCGCGCGCCACCGCAAGCAGCCCCTCCGGATGAAAGAGACGGTCGCCGGCAAAGGCGCCGACGATCAGCGGCGCCGCGGCCTCCAGCCCCAGGATCCGGGTGCTGAGATCCACCGCCTGCACATCGGCCATGATGCGCGGCACGAGGCGGAACTGGCGGAGCGCCGCTTCATTGGCGTCCTCATCACCGCCATCCACCGCGCGGCCCAGCAGATAGCCAAACAGCTCGTCCCCGATCGCAGCCCGCGCTTCCGTTTCAAAGGGTAGCATCGCGCTCATCGGTCCGTATGAATCAGTGTCTGCACTGGGAGCGGCGCAGGCTTGGGACGTTCCACTGGATGCGGGATCTCGCCGGCCGCCTCCTGACGGAGATAGGCTGCGAAGGTCTGGGTCTGCGGGTTGTCGATCATGGCCGGCGGGCCCTGTTCGACCAGCACGCCGTCCTGCAGGAAGACGATCTGATCGGCGACGCTGCGGGCGAATTCGACGTCATGGGTGCTGATGACCATGGTCATGCCTGCTTCGGCGAGCTTGCGGATCGTCAGATGCACCTCGCGGACCAGCTCGGGATCAAGGGCCGAGGTCGGCTCGTCGAAAAGGATTAGCTGCGGATCGCTGGCTAGCGCCCGGGCGATGGCGACGCGCTGCTGCTGGCCGCCCGATAGTTCATGCGGCAGGGAATTGTAGAAGGCGGAAAGGCCGACCTGGTCGAGGGCCCGACGCGCCTTGGCGCGTGCGACTGGCTTGGTCTGCTTCTGGACGATGACCGGAATGCTCATCACGTTTTCTTCCGCGGTCAGATGATCGAAGAGCGCGAAATTCTGGAAGACGATGCCGATGCGGGCCGCGGCGCGATTGCCGGGCAGAGCGCGGGCCGGCAGCGGGGCGCCGCTGGCACTGCGGCCGATCCGCTCGCCGCCGACCCGGATATCACCACTGAGGACCGGCGCCAGCGCCAGGATGGATTTGAGCAGCGTGCTCTTGCCGGAGCCGGATCGGCCGAGGAGAACGACGACCTCGCCGCGACGCACGGTGAGCGAGAGGCCCTTCAGCACCTCCTTGCCGTGATAGGCGACCTTGAGATCGATGACATCGAGCACCTTCTGCGGCGCGCCATCCGCAGAGACCGCGCCGGGTGCCGGCAGGGCGGCGACCGCGCCCGGCTTGCGTTTGCGGGCGCGCTGCGCGCGAAACTCCAGCCCGACCCGCGATTCCAGCCACCACTGTCCGATCGCCATGACACTCGACATCAGCACATAGATGGCACCCGTTGCCATGAGGACGGGAATGAACAGGAAGTTTTCTGACACGATGGTCTGGCTGCGCATGGTCAGCTCGCTGACGCCGACGACGGAGGCGAGCGAGGTTGACTTGAGCAGGCCGACGGATTCATTGCCGAGCGTCGGCATGATCGCGCGCAGCGCCTGTGGGATGACGACATGGATCATCTCCGCCGTGCGGGTAAAGCCGAAGGCCTGGGCCGCCGTGCGCTGGTCGCGATTGGCCGACATGATACCGCCACGGATGATCTCGGCGCAGTAGGCGGTCTCGTTGATGGTCAGGGCCAGGAGCGCACTGAAGAAGGGCGACAGCCGGATGCCGAACTGTGGCAGCACATTATAGAGCAGGATCAGCTGCAGCAGCACCGGCGTGCCGCGCAGCAAATAGATATAGGCCTTGACCGGGAAGCTGATGAACCGGTGCTTCGACATGCTGCCGAGCGCCAGGAAGAAGCCGATGACAATGCCGCCGAAGAGCGCGCCGATCATGAGCTGAACGGCGATGACCGCGCCCTGCCAGAGATAGGGGAAGGTCAGATACTGGAAAAATGCATCCATCGGAAAAGCCTGCGAGCGGAAAGGGCGTCCCGACGCTGTTGAAGAGCGGGAGAGACCTGGATGTGCATGCAGCCGGCCGCGCCAGGCAGAGAAGATCTCTGCGTGGCGGCGCGACCGTCAGGCGTTAGGCCGTTTCCGAAGGCGAAGGCCGATCTCGGGAACGGCGGAAGTTTACAGAGTCGAGCCGTAGGACATCGGCTCGATCGCGCCATGATCAGCCGAGATTTTCGACCGGGCGCTCAGCATCGCCGCCCTGACCCCATTTTTCGAGCAGCTTCTTCTGGACGCCGGTGTCCTGAATGATCTTGATGCCCTCGGTGATGGCGCTACGCAGCTCAGTATTTTCCTTGGCGATGGGATACCCGTTGCGGATCGGCAGATTGACATCGAAGGCGCGCTCGAGCTTGGGGTCGGCTGCAACAAGGCCGCGGGCGACGGCCGCCGAGGTGAGATGAATATCGGCACGGCCGGCCTGGACGGCCATGATCGCATTGTCGGTGTTTTGGACGAGGAGGACGTCGACTGCCGGCTTCTTGGCCTCCAGGCACTTCTTCGTCTGTTCGGGCGCGAGCGTCGAAGCCTCGAAGGTGCCAGCGGCTGCAGAGATGGTCATGCCGCAGAGATCGTCGAGCGACGTCAGCTTCTTCGGATTCCCCTTGGCGACCACGGACCCGTCGATCACCTGATAGGACGACACGAATGCTACCTGTTCGAGGCGGGCCGGCGTGACATAGAGAGACGGCCCGATATCGATACGGCCGGAGGTCAGCGAGGTGATCAGGACGTTGAAGGCGCCGAGCTGGAATTTATAGGTGAAGCCGAGGCAGGCGCCGAGGCGGTCGAACATGTCGGGATCGAGACCCTCGAGCTGATCCGGATTGCCGGCCTTCGGCGACTGGAAGCCCTTGTTGTAGCCACCGAGGCCGACGACCAGCTCCTTGCCCTTAAGCCCGGGATATTTGGTCTGCAGCGCTTGACAGGCCGGCATGGCCGCGAACTCCGCCGGGGCCGGGCTGGGCGTGTCTTCGGCGGCGGCGGTTGTCGCTCCGGCAAGCAAGGCGGCAAGCATAGTCGACACCAGGCATTTCATCATGATCTTATCCCCTGAGCGCGCTTTTTTTCGTTACCCCAGCCCGCAGCGCGCGTCAGGCCCGGACCTGGGAAGCAATTGCTTACCGCCATTTTGTATACTATTATACGAATGTCAAGCCGCCCTGCCTTCTTGTTGGTCGTTTATGACATGTGCCGCTAAAATCGGCAGAAATTATCGCGGTTGGGCGGCGAAACGTGTATTTTTGCATATCATCTCGGGGTAGAGATGAGACCGGTTGATGAGGAGAGGGACATGACCGCCACCCCAATGAATGTCGAGAACTGGCAGCCCGAGCGCCCACGCACGCTGGTGGACCATGCGATCGATGTCATCATGTCGGCAGCCGCCCGCGGCCTGATCCTGCCCGGCGAGCGACTGACCGAGAAGGAGTTGAGCGAGCTTCTCAATATGAGCCGCGTTCCGATCCGGGAGGCGCTGCGGATCCTCGAGAGCCAGGGGGTGGTGACAAACGAGCCTTATAAGGGCATTCGCCTGATGCAGATCGACAAGGCCACGCTGGACAATGTCCTCGACGTCAGGGCCACACTGGAAAGCCATGCGGCTCGGCGGGCGATCGAGAAGGGTCACCACAAGGGCCGCCATCTCGCGCGCCTGGAAGCGGCCTTCAAGGAACTGATCCTGATGCGCGACCGCAGCGATGCCTATGGTTTTGCCATGGCCGATACCCAATTCCATCGCGTTCTCTGCGAACTTTCGGGCAACCCTGTGCTCCTGACACTCTGGCAGTCCATCGCCCGGCAGCTAACGGTAATCTTCGGCCTCTCGACCTTCGGGAAGAGCATGGACGACATCATCGAGGAGCATCGGACGCTGCTGTCAATCTTCGCCACCGGACATTTGGCAGCGACGGAAGCGGCTATTCGCGAACATGCGCTCGATCAACCCGCCGGCATCGATTTCGCTGCCATTGTTGAGGAACGTCGCGCTCGGAAAGCGGCGCGCGCAGACTGATCGTAACCGAAAAGCGATTTTCGAACGCTGTGGATTGTATATAATTAGACGATATGCGAGGCTTGGCTTTCTGCTTAGGAGTCCCGCATGAAAATCACCGACGTCGAAACCTTCTATCTCAAGCTGCCGACCATCGAGAGCCGGACCGATAGCTCGCAGGACACGCTGCTGATCCGAATCAGCACGGATGCGGGCATCGTCGGCTGGGGTGAGGTGGACGGATGCCCATCGGTCGTGAAGTCCATCATCGACGCTCCCTATTCGCACACGATGGTGACGGGCCTGAAGCGGCTGCTGATCGGCGAGAACCCGCTCGACACGGGCCGCCTCTGGTCGCTCATGCATCGCGCGACGATCTTCTATGGCCGCGCCGGCGCCACCCTGCAGGCCATGGCCGGGATCGACATCGCGCTGTGGGACATCAAGGGCAAGGCGCTTGGCCAGCCGATCTCGACGCTGCTCGGCGGCGCCTTCCGCGACAGGATGCGGGTCTACTCCTCCAACATGTTCCAGTTCACCATCGAGGCGACGGTCGATCGCGCCAAGGCGGCGATCGATACCGGTCATACCGGCGTCAAGTTCGGCTGGGAGCCCTTCGGCCGCGACGAGCGCGCCGACCTTGCCTATGTCGAGGCCGTGCGCAGGGCGATCGGCGACGACAACGACTTCATGCTCGATGTCGGTCTCACCTGGGATGCCAAGACCACGATCCGCCGCGCCTCGCTCTTCGAACCCTACCGCCTGTTCTGGATCGAGGAACCGCTGCACCCGGACAATTATGCCGGCTATGGCAAGGTCTCCGAGGCCTGCTCGCAATATATCGCTGCCGGCGAGGAGGAATGCAGCGTCGTCGGCTTCGAGCGCCTAATCGACGAGGGCGGCATCGATGTCGTGCAGATCGATCTGACCCGCACCGGATTTACCCAGGCCGTCCGGATCGCCGACTACGCCATGAGCCGCGGCCGCAAGGTCTGCAACCACAATTTTACGACCGACATCAACACCGCCGCGTCTCTCCACTTCCTCTGCGCCACCGAAAACGCGCTGGTCATGGAATATTGCGTCGAGCCGAACGAGATCGCCCGCAAGCTCGCCCGCAACCCCGTCACCATCAAGGACGGCTTTGCCCATCTGCCGACTGAGCCGGGCCTCGGCGTCGAGCCGGATCCGGCGATCATCGAGAAATATCTCGTCAGGAACTGAACACAGGAGAGGCCGGCGATTTCGCCGGCCTCTCCCTTTCAACCAAGGCTTCGCTTTGGCCGTCTCAGTAGCCCTTTTCAGGACGGACGACGTTGCGCATGGGCTCGCCGGCCAGGAAGCGGGGGAGATTGTCCATGAAGATATCGAGGCAGCGATCGATATAGCCGGCGTGATCGTCGACGCTGCAATGCGGCGTCATGACCAGGTTCCGTACGGACCAGATCTGATGGTCGGCGGGAACCGGCTCTTCGGGAAACACGTCCAGCACCGCCCCGCTAAGCCGGCCGCTCTCGAGACGCGCCGCCAGGGCGCCATAATCGAGGACCTTGGCGCGGCCGGCTACCACCACCCCGGCGCCGTGCGGCAGGAGATCAAGCGCCTCGCCGCCGATCCGCCCCTCCGTCTCCGGAGTGAGCGGCAGGGTGGAGATCAGGAAGTCTGTCTTGGGCAGGACAGTGGAGATCTGGTCCAGGCGGTAGCAGGCATCGACGGGCGCTTCCGTGGTGCCGCGGCTGGTGACGCCGATGACCCTCATCCCCCGTGCCTTCAGCAGTGGTACGGCAGCGCCGCCGATCGCGCCGACGCCGAGAATGGTTGCCGTCTTGCCGCGGACGACCGATTCGAACACCGGGGTCCAGGCCCGCTGAACCTTTTGCGACGCGAAGTACGGGATGCGGTAGTTCAGCATCAGCACCGAGGCAAGGATAAACTCCGCCCCCTTCTCCGCATGGACGCCGGAGGCATTGGTGAGGATGACATCGTCCGGCAACGTCTTCAGATAGGCTTCCACACCGGCCGAGGTGACCTGAAGCCAGGCGAAGGACGGTGCCGTTTCCTTCACGCGCCCGATATCGAACTTGTGATTGCTGATGATGACATCCGCACTGCGCGCCGCTTCGGCGAGGCGAGCGGGATCCGTATTGGTCGTGACGGACACTGCGATGCCCGCTGCGCGGCAGCGGGAAGAGACAGCGTCACCCTCGATCTGGAGGCCGAGGCCCTGTGCAGGATCGCTTTCGACGAGGATCTCAATCGTCTTGGTCATGGTCGTCCTCCCGCGTTACGTCGCATGGCGATGCCCTCGATCTCGATCAGCAGGCTTGCCGGCTGAAGCGAGATCCCGACCGTGGAGCGGGTGGGATAGGGTTCGGCAAAATATTGGCGGTAGATCGCGTTGAGCTCGGCGAAGTCCTCAAGCCGGGTCAGGAAAATGGTGACCTTGACGACATCGCTCATCGAGAAGCCGGCATTCTCGACCAGCGATCGGACATTCTTGAGAGCCTGGTGGGCCTGTTCGGGAAAGCTTGGCCCGACAATCTCGGCCGTATCCGGATCGATCCCGACCTGACCGGAGATGAACAGCACGTCGCCTCCGACCAACGCCGGACTGAGCGGCGCCGGGCCAAGAGGCTTGGAGGATGGCGCATGGCCGGGATAGTTGACGATCTCAAACATTACAGCACCTTTTGTATACGAAGATACAATCTTGCTGTCTTGCCTCTCGAAGTCAAGCTCGCTCAGGCTCTCACCGCCACGTGCTTGGGGGATGAGGACCTGACCAGTAAAAATGACCAGTCGCCGGGGGTAACTTCGGTGGCGCCAGTCTCAGGAACAACGAGAGCCGAGTAGCGAACGCCTCTCCTTGTCAGCCTTGAGTGGGATCCGCACAGGCCCCGATTGTCGATTAAGCCCTTGGGCTCCGTCACAGCACGCGGCTCAGGACGTCAAAGCCCCCTGATCAGCCCACCATCGACGCGAATGATCGAGCCGGTGATGTAGCTTGCCTGCTGGCTCGCCAGGAAGGCCGCGACTGCGCCGAACTCGTCGGGGCGACCGTAGCGGCCGACAGGGATTTCAGCGCGCGAAGCGGCCTGGACATCCTCGAGGCTCGCACCTGTCCGCTCAGCCTTGCCGGAATCAAGCTCCTGCAGCCGGTCGGTGGCGACACGGCCGGGAATGATCATGTTCACCGTGATCCCGTGCGGCGCCACCTCGTTCGCCAGGGTCTTCGACCAGCCGGCAATGGCGCCGCGAATGCCGTTCGAAAGGCCGAGATTGGGGATGGGCTGGACGATGCCCGACGAACCGATCGTCAGAATGCGGCCCCAGCCCTTCTCGATCATCCCGCCGATCAGCGCATCGGTGATCCCGAAGAAGGGCAGCGCCATGACTTCGAAGGCGCTGGTCCAGGCGGAGGTGGGCTGCCCCTGCGCGGGACCGGCCTTCGGGCCCCCGCCATTGTTGACGAGAATGTCGACGCCGCCTTCGGCCTGGACGGTCTCGATCAGTGCCCCGATCGATTGCTTGTCGGCAAGATCGACCTGGATGGGCCTGATCGCCTCGCTTGGCGTCAGCGCACCGACATTGCGCGCGGCCGCGAAGACCGTGACGCCTTCGGCGGCCAGCGCCTGCGCGGCGGCCGCACCAAGGCCGCGGCTCGCGCCGAGCACGAGCGCCTTTTTTCCGGAAAGTCCGAGATCCATTCTACTTCACCTGTTCGAGCTTGCGCGCCTGGCGCGCGATCATGTCCTCGACCTCGGCAATCGCCGCCGGGCTGAGGCCCGTACCCGGGCGGCGCTGGGTGGCGCTGGCGATCGCGCCGCGCTTTGCCAGTACATGCTTGCGGACGGCAAGGCCAATGCTAGGCTGCTGCTCATAGCGAACGAGCGGCAGATAGGCTTCGAAAAGATCCATCGCGCGCTCATGCTCGCCGGCATTGGAAAGGCGGACAATATCGGCCATCATTTCTGGAAAGGCAAAGCCCGTCATGGCGCCATCGGCGCCGCGCTTCATCTCCTCGGGCAGGAAGACGCCGCCATTGCCGCACAGGATCGAGATGCGCCGGCGCCCGGCCGCTTCAGCCTTTCTGAGATCGCTGATCTTCTGTAGCCCCGGCCAGTCCTCATGTTTGAGCATGACGATGCTTGGTAAGGCCTCGACAATCGCCCCGAGCGTTCCGGTCGAGATCTGCACATGGGTGACCAGCGGAAAATCCTGAAGAACGACAGGGACATCGGCCCCGATCGTTGCAACGACAGTCTGATAATAGCCGAGGATCTGTTCATCAGTCTTCAAGGTCGAAGGCGGCGCGACCATGACGCCGGCGGCACCCTCGTCCATCACCGCCTTCGTCAGCTCGCCGATCGCGGCGAGCCCCGGTGCGGATACGCCGACCACCACCGGCTTGCCGTTCGATCGCCTGATGGATTGCCGCGCGACCGCAAGCGCTTCGCTCTGCGTCAGCTTCGGTGCCTCGCCCATCATGCCGAGCACTGTCAGCCCGTCGGCCCCTTTTTCGTAGTAGAAATCGGTGACGCGATCGATGCTCTCTACATCGATCGACATGTCCTCGCGAAAGGGCGTGACGGCAATGACGAAGACGCCCCTCGTTTCAGTGGTGATCAAGCTCATGTCAGTTTTCGCTTCTTCTCATGCAAACCAGTGATGATCGCCGCGCGGCAGATAGCGCCCATCACCGGGCGCGTTGCAGACCTTTGCCCCGTCATAAGCCAGCTTTCCATTGACATAAGTGCGTGCGACCTTGATCCCGAACTCTCGTCCATCGAAGGGCGACCAATTCAGCCCGTCATGGGCAAACTGCGCGTTCCAGATATGCGCCTGACGCGCCACGATGGCGATATCGGCATCCGCACCGGCGATCAGGGCACCCTTTCGCGGCCACAGCCCGAAGAAGCGAGCCGGGTTCTCGCAGAGCTGCTGCGCCGTCAGCGCGACGGCGTCGAGTCCGCGCGCCGCGGCGCCTGTGAAGAAGGCCGGAAGCAGGGTTTCGAGCCCCGGCACCCCCGCCCCTGCTTCGAAAATCGACGGCGTGAACTTGTTGTCGATTGGCCAGCTCGAATGATCAGAGCTCACAAAAGCGACGCGGCCGGAGACGACCTCCTGCCAGAGCCGCTCGATTTCTCCGGGACGGACGGGCGGATTGACCTTCATGCGCGCGCCGAGCTCCGCGCCATGCGTGGACGGGTCGAACCAGAGATAATGGACGCAGAGCTCGCCGGTGGCGCGGTAGCCTGCCTGAAGATAGGTATCGACCAGTTGGAAGCCGCGCGCCAGGCTGAGGTGCACGATATGGGCATGGGCACTGGTCGCGGCGCCAAGTTCGAGAAAATGGGCGGTGGAGGAAAGTTCTGCTGCGGGCGGGCGACTGTCCGAATGGGCGGCGATGCCGTCCCGACCCTCGGCCTTGGCGCGGGCGATCCTGGCGCGGACGATCTCCTGATCCTCGTTGTGAATGCCGAGCGGCAGCTGGGTCGGCGCCAGGGCTTCGAAGATGTCGAGCATCCGATCCGCGGGAATGCGCGGAAAGCGGGTCGGACTGCTTTCGAAGGCCGAAATCTTAAAGGCGCAGACGCCGCCTTCGATCAGTACCTTCAGATCCTCGGTGGTCTGATCCGGCATGATGGTGCCATAGAGCGCCACATTGGCATGGGCATGCTGGCCGATCGCGTCGATCTTCGCTTCAAGCGTCGCCTTGTCGTTCAAGGGTACGGGATTGTCATAGGGCATGTCGACGATCGTGGTGACCCCGCCGGCGACGGCCGAGCGCGTGGTCGAGCGGAGGCCTTCCAAGCCGCCATAGCTGCCGGCATGGGTCTGACCATCGATGATCCCCGGCATGACGAGCGCGCTGCCGGCATCGAAGACTTCCGCGGCGGCGGGCGCTGGCCCGCTGCCTACCGCAGCAATTTTGCCGTCCTCAATGGCCAACCAGGCGTTTTCGATTGGACCATCCGGCGTGACGATCGTGCCGCGTATAAGGAGTTCACACATAGCGCGTCCTGTTGGTTCCAGAGGTCAATACGGCGTCTTGATTCATCACGCTTCCCCAATTCGCAGGCCAGCATCAGGCGATCTGCACGACGGCCTCAATCTCGACCGGGATGCCGCTTGGCAGAGAGCCTGCGCCCATGGCGGTGCGCGCATGCATCCCTTGATCGCCGAAGACCTCGTAGAAGAGCGTCGAGCATCCGTCGATGACGAACGGGTGGCGGGTGAAGTCCGGGACGGCATTGACGAGGCCGAGCACTTTCACGATCCGCTGCACCCTGTCCAGGCTGCCCAAGGTCGCTTGCATGACCGAAAGCAGATTGAGACCCACCAGCCGGGCAAAGCCTTGCGCCTCCTCGGCCGTAAAGTCCTGGCCGACCAGGCCGATCACTGGCGCACCATCGGGCCCAAGCGGTGCGAGCCCGGACAGGAAGAGCAAGCCGTTGGCTTCCACGGCCGGCAGGAACCGGGCAACGGGCGCCGGCGGCGGGGGAAGGACGAGGCCCAGCTCGATCAGTCGCCGCGAGGCGCCCATTCACTTCAAGTCCGAGAAGGCAGTTGCGACAAAGAGCTCGGACTGAAGGTTGGTGAGCTTGCCGGAGCCGCCCGGCGGTGGCCAGATACCTTCCTTGCTGGCCTCGGCGCGCGCAGCCATCCGGGCCTCGATCGTCGCATAAGGCCAGATGTGGACCATCTTCTGCGGCCCGTCCTCGATCGAGGCCATATTGGTCAGAAGCGGCGACATGGCATGCCGACGGTCGATGATCTTTGACCAGGCTTCTTCGGTCTCGGCGAGGCCGAAGGGCGCCAGCGTATAGGTGCGGAATTCGTAGAAAGGTCCGTAGGTGCCGGGAACGATGGGCTTGGCGAAGGCGAGCGGCTTGAAGGCCGCGGTGCTCACCCCGCCAAGATACTGGCCGATGCCATAGGGGTTTTCTTCCGTCATCAGCCGCGCGCGCTCCTGCGTCAGCGCCTCGATCGTCTCATAGGCGGTCAGGAAAGCGAAGCGGTTCAGCGTACCGAACTCGCAGGCAAAGGCGCCGAGCGATGTTCCCGTCGACGAGAACTGCCGATAGGTTTGCGGTAGGATCGGCATGACGGCGCCGAGCGTGTTGGGGAGAAGCGACAGGATCGTCAGGTCGTAGATCATCATACATCCGATGTTGGAAGTGCGGAAAGACGCCGGCTGCGGGCTGCCAATCTTGGTACACCAACAGAATGCCATTTGCACGCCAAAAAAGGAAGAGCAGCCGGTTTGGCTGTCCGAGGTCTCTGAAAATGGCCTTAAGGACTAATGAGGCCGCGCCTCAGCGGCTCGCACCGCTCAGCCGGTCGATCACCGCAACCTTCACGGCCTCGATATGATCCTTCATCGCCTGGCGGGCCTTATCCTGGTCGCCAGTGGCGATGGCATCCAGCAGCACCGCATTCTCCTCGGCACTGAACTTGTAGCGCGTCGGGTTGCGATAGGCGTTGAAGACATGGGTGCGTCGGCGCAGATCGCGGATCATCCCTGCGAGCAGCAGATTGCCCGCCGCATCGGCGATCTCGCCATGCAGCATGTCATCAATGTCCCAGATCTCGCTGAGAGTGGGGTTGGTTTTCTCGGCGAGCTGATGCAGCGCCTGACGGATCGCGTCGATGCGGCTTTGCGGAATTCGCCCCGCCGCCAGTCGCGCGGCCTCCGCCTCGAGCAGCTGCCGCACGTTCAAGAGCTCGACGAAGGCTTCCGTGGAGAACGGACTGACCGTCACGCCTCGGCCGGCCTGCTTATAGATGAGCCCTTCCGCTTCCAGCCGACCGAGCGCCTCGCGCACAGGTGTCCGCGAGGCGTTCAACCGCTCGGCCATGCGCCGTTCGACGATGACGTCTCCCGGCTTAAGTTCGCCGCGGATTAGGATCTCGATAATCTGCTCATAGACCTGCTCGGTCAGGTTCACGCGCTCGACTGGTCCATCCATCGTGACAAGATCTTCTTCTGCTATGGTCATGGTCTGCCCCCTCAAATGTCCCCTTCTAGCCCAGCATCTGCCGAACCGATAGACCACAGGCATGCCGCTGGCATCCGAGAGTTAGTGGTCCCGAGCACCTCCTGTCGAAAGCCTCTTGGCAAGACGGATTATGAGCGCTACAAACTGGTATACCAATGGCGTGCAGCGTGTCTGCCGGATAGGGAGAGCGGGAAATGGCAGTCAGAACCTGGCGGGCAACGAGCATCCAGATGCGCAGCGAGCGTGCCTGTCAGGCCGCGGACGATGGCGAGGCCGCCCTTCTCATCCAACGCAACCTCGATCGCCTCCTGACGCTCATTGAGCAGGCCTGTGACTCCGACGAGAAGCCGGACCTCGTAGTCTTCCCGGAATTCGCCATGCAGGGGCCACCGCTGCAGATGGGCGTGGAAGATTGGATCAGGCGCGCCTGCTCGGCGATCCCCGGCCCGCTGACGGCGCCGCTTCAGGCGCTCGCCAAACGCGAAGGCATCTACATCGCCGGCAGTATGTTCGAGGCGCCGCCGGAATGGCCTGGGCGCTATTTCAACTCCTCCTTTCTGATCGACCGGCAGGGGGAGATCATCCTCAACTATCGGCGCGTCAACACCGCGGCCTTCCCCTCCGTGCATGACTTCATGAGCGACTATCTGGCCGCCACGCCGCAGGAAGAGGTGTTTCCAGTGGTCGACACGGAACTCGGCCGCGTGTGCCTGATCCCCTGTGGCGAGATCAATGTGCCCGAAGTGGCGCGGGTCATGATGATGCAGGGCGCGGAGGTGATCCTGCATCCCACCAATTCCATGCGGACGGAGGCTCAGGAAGCGGCCAAGCTGACCCGTGTCGCCGAAAACATGGTCTATCTTGTCAGCGCCAATGTCGCCGGGCCGATCGGCTTCTCCCCGGACAACAGCATCCCTGGCGGCCGCTCGCATATCCTCGACCACCACGGCCAGACGCTGGCCTTCCAGGAGGATGCCGAGGAGAGCATTGCCGTCAGCGCCCTAATCGACATCGAGGCGCTCCGCCGCGACCGAAGGACCGACACCGGCCTCTCCAATCCGCTGCTGCGCGCACGCTACGAAATGTACGTGCCCTATTACAGCGAAGCCAAATTCTATCCCCCGGATCACTTCCTCCACCGCCCAATGGCGGAGACTTCGGAGACCAGGGCCGCCGTCGCAATTGCCCGCGCCAATATGGAGCGCGCGCATATTCTCGCCCCGCTGCCGCCAGGCGCCGAAGAGCCGGTCGCCCGATCCGCCCATTAGTCCGACCATCAGGAGACACGATATGATCACTGCTGAAGAAAACGAACAGCTCTGCCGCGTCGGCAAGGGCACGCTGATGGGGAATTTCTTCCGTCAGTTCTGGATCCCGGTCTGCCTCTCGTCCGAACTGAAGGCGGATGGCGATCCGGTCCGTCTGATGATTCTCGGCGAGAAGCTGGTCGCCTTTCGCGACAGTGAAGGCCGGGTCGGCGTCTTCGATCACCGCTGCCCTCACCGCTGCGCGTCGCTCTTCTTCGGCCGCAACGAGATGGGCGGCATCCGCTGCGCCTATCACGGTTGGAAATTCGACGTCACCGGCAAGTGTCTCGACCAGCCAAATCTCGAGGACAAATCCAAATATCCGGCAGGCACGCCGGCGATCGCCTATCGGGTGAAGGAATCCGGCGGCATGGTCTTTGCCTATATGGGCGAGGCGCAGGAAAACCCGCCGGAGCTGCCGCAGATCGAAGCGATCATGGGCGAGCCGGACGACCGCAACATCGCGCTTACCCATCGCGACTGCAACTATATGCAGGCGCTGGAAGGCGACATCGACACCTCGCATCTGGGCTTCCTGCATGTCGGCGGCATCGATGGCGAAAAGCTGGATCTGAGCGATCCGGAAGTCTTCACCGTCACCGAGAAGGCGCCGAAGATCAATGTCTCGGTCATGCGCTTCGGCACCATGTATTCGGCGCAGCGCAATGCCTATGAAGGCACCGAGCATCATCGTTTCGCCAGCTATATCTTCCCCTTCTGGGTTACCTATCCCTCCGGCGAGATCGACCAGAACGTCACCGTCAATGCCTGGGTGCCGATCGACGATACCTCGACCATGATCTTCAACATCGACCTGCGCCGCGCCTCAGGCGGCGGCAAGAAGGGGTTGATGTACAAGGACGGCACGCCGGTCGGCGGCCTTGCCCGGCCGCTCGAATACCTGCCGAACACGACGGACTGGAAGGGGCGCTGGCGTCCGGTGAAGGACCGCAGCAATGATTACGGCATCGACCGCGACTGGCAGAGGAACGGCGACAGCTATACCGGGATCGTTGGCGTTCCCCTGCAGGACCAGGCCATCCAGGAATCGATGGGGCACATCGTCGATCGCGACATGGAGCATCTCGCTGCCTCCGACCGCATGGTTATCCTGACGCGCCGCGTCATGCTGGACGCCGCCAAGGAATTCGCCGTCTCCGGCAAGCTCCCCGAGGTGGTGACGAACCCCGAGCTCGCGCGAGACGCCCGCGGCGGCGACATCGTCGTCCCCTACGGTACCGATTGGCTGGAAGGCTATGAGGAGAAGATGGCCGAGATCAAAGGCCACCGCCCCCGGCTCTCCGCTGCCGAATGAGCGCCAGTCCGACCCTGAGATCCGGCGCGCCGTCGCCGGATCTTCTTTCGAAACGCGACGATCCAGCAGGAGATGCCATGTCGATGGCAGAGCCTCAACCCCGCGCCGCAGCGCAGCCGCTGATGCTGCGCGTCGACGCGATCCGCACGGTTGCAGAAGGGGTCAGGGCCGTAGAGCTGGTCTCGGCAAACGGGTCGCCGCTCCCGTCATTTACCGCCGGGGCGCACATCAATCTGAAATTGCCGGGCGACCTCAGTCGCTCCTATTCGCTGACGAACGGCCCTGAGACGCGCGATCGCTATGTGATCGCCGTCAATCGCGATGCCGCGAGCCGTGGGGGCTCGTCCTATATCGCCGAGCGGCTGCAGGAGGGCGATGTGTTGCCTGCCGATCCGCCGCACAACAGCTTTCCCCTGTTCGAGGAGGCGGACCGAAGCGCCTTCTTCGCCGGCGGCATCGGCATTACGCCGATCCTGGCGATGGTCCGCCGGATGGAGGCGCTAGGCCGCCCCTGGACACTATTCTACGCAGCGCGCAGCCGCGCCAGCGCCGCCTTCCTCGATGAACTCGACAAGCTTGAAGCCGCCCAGCCCGGCCGCGTTCACCTCCATTTCGACGATGAAGCCGGCAGGGTCATGCCGCTGCTCAAGCTCGTCATGACGATCCCGAAGGTTGCACATCTCTATTGCTGCGGGCCGTCGAAGATGATCGAGACCTTCAAGGCTTCCGCCGGCTGGCGTCCGCCCGAGCATGTGCATATCGAGCACTTTTCTGGAACCAATGCTCGACCAACTCAGGCCTTCACCGTCGTTCTGAAGCGCCAGGGCAAGGAGTTCCATGTGCCGGCGGGCCAAAGCATCATGGACGTGCTGGAAGCCAACGGCATCGCCGTCGCGCATTCCTGCCGCGAAGGCGTCTGCGGCACCTGCGAGACGGTCGTGCTCGAAGGCGTGTGCGACCACAAGGACACTGTGCTGTCCGCCCGCGAGAAAGACTCCAATCGGCTGATCATGATCTGCTGCTCCGGCGCCAAGACCGACCGGCTCGTTCTCGACATCTGAGTTAAATCGCAATCGGTACGCGCAACCGATGCGGCATTTGGCCAACGACATGGCGACAATGGAAAACCGCCCTGCCAGTCTCCTGGCCGGGCGGTTTCTCGTGTTCGTCGATCCAGACGCCGTTCAGCCGTCGCCATTCGCCGCGCTGCGAGCGCGCCATGGAATGGCGATCCGCTCGATCTGTTCGAGCACGATGAAGAACAGCACGCCGATCAGCGAGATCAGCACCACGGCGGCGAATTGACGGGCGATGTTAAAGTTGGCCCCTGCGATAAGGATGAGGTAACCGAGACCTTTGTCCGCCCCGATGAACTCGGCGACAATTGCCCCGATGACCGACAGCGCCGTCGCGAGCTTCAAGCCGGCGAAGATGCTGGGCAGCGCCTGCGGCAGGCGGAACTTCCAGAAGGTCTGCCATCCGGTCGCTCCCATGGAGCGGGACAGATAGACCATTTCCCGCGTCGTCGATTTGAGCCCCATGACGGAATTAATGACGATCGGGAAGAAGGAGAGCAGCACGACGATGACGATTTTCGGCGCAATGCCATAGCCGAACCAGGTGAGCATCAGCGGCGCGATCGCCACTTTCGGGATCGTCTGGCTGGCGACGATCAGCGGGTAGACCGCCTTTTCCATGAAGCGGGAATAGACGATCATCACGGCGAGCGGCACGCCGACCAGAACGGCACAGATAAAGCCGACCAGCACCTCGCTCAGCGTCACCAAGGCATTGGGAAGCAGGCGGTGCCCGTAAGTAATCATTTCCTCGAGAATGGCGGAGGGTGCCGGGAGGATGAAGGGCGGCACTTCGGCAGCGCGCACGACGAATTCCCAGACGAGAAGCAGCACCGTCATCATCCAGAGCGCGGGCGGCACGCGGCCGAGCAGCCGGTCGATCCGGCTTGGTCGCACTTCGGCATAGTCTTGGACATCGGGGGCCATGATCAGTACTCCTCCCGGAAGACGCCGAGGCTCTTGAAGATCGCGGTCAGGTCGCGGGTATAGGCAGTGAATTTTGCGGTCTCGCGCATGGCCAGCCGGCGCGGTCGCGGCAGGTCGATATCGATGATCCGCTCGATGCGGCCGGGGCGCGGCGACATGACGACGACGCGATCGCTGAGGAAGATCGCCTCCTGGATAGAATGGGTGATAAAGAACACCGTCATCTCATTGTCGGCGCACAGGCGCAGCAGGTCGATCTGCAGCTGGTCACGCGTCATCGCGTCCAGTGCGCCGAAGGGCTCGTCCATCAAGAGCAGCGGCGGCTTGTGCAAGAGCGCGCGACAGATCGAGACGCGCTGGCGCATGCCGCCGGACAGCTCTTTGGGATAGGCCGTCTCGAAATCCTGAAGCGACACCATTTCGAGGAGCTGGCGGGCCCGCTCGCGTGCCTGCGTCATATCCGCCTTCCGGATCTCGGCCTGCAGCAGGATATTGTCGATCGCCGTGCGCCATTCCAGCAGCACGTCCTGCTGGAAGACGATGCCGGCATCCGCATTGGGTCCGTCGATATGCTTGTCACCAACCATGATGCGGCCGAGCTTGACCGAGGTCAGGCCCGCCAGCAACATCATCAGCGTGCTCTTACCGCAGCCGCTTGGCCCGAGAACGGAAACAAACTCACCCTTGCGAATGTTGAGGTTGATGTTCTGGAGCGCATGGACGGTGCCGGTGCGGGTCTCGAAGGTCTTCGACACGCCCGAGATCGCGATATGCGTGGGTGCGGCAGTCTGGAGGGTCTCAGTCGCAGGAATAGCGTTCATCGATTCTACCGGAGGAGTGGCCGCCCTGATGGCGCAATGGTCAGGCGAAGGGTGGCCTGAGGCCACCCTCCGGGGGCGTCAGTTGGCAGGCAGGTAGGAGCCGTCATAGATCTTGTCGGACGTCAGCCCCGGCTTCATGCCACTGTACTTTTCGAGAAGCGAAATCGTCAGATCGACATCCTCCTTGGCAATCCAGCCGTAAGCCTTGCCCTCGGATGCCGCCGTGTGCTCGTATTTCGGCATGGTCGCAATTTCGCCGCGGATGCCTTCCTCATCGGAATCGGGCCGCGCCTCCATCAGTACTTTCAGCGCCCCATCAGGATCGGCCGCGGCGGCTGCCTTGCCCTTCTGCAGCGCGACGAGGAAGCTCTTGACCGTTTCGGCATGGGTCGAGAGGTAGTCCTTGCGCACGATGACGCTTGAACCCAGAATGTTGACGCCGTAATCGGCGAACAGCATCGGCGGCTCGATCGGCGCCTGGGCGGCCACCTTGTCACCGTCGGGATTGGCCCAGCCATTGATGAAATCGACGTCGCGCTTCAGAAGAGCGACACGGTCACCGCCGCCATTGATCATGACGACCTCGATTTTGCCCATGTCGACGCCGTTCGCTTCCGCGAAGGCCTTGATCATCCCATCTTCAAAATTGCCGGCATCGGTGCCGAGCCGCTTTCCTTCGAGATCCTTGGGCTTGGTGATGCCGGAACCTTTCAGGCTGATGATGGCGGTCGGATCCTTCTGCAGAAGGCCGGCAACCGCGATGATCGTATCGGCGCCCGAACCCTGCTGCGCCTGCGCCAGGGCTCCGAGACCGGCAATGCCGATGTCAAAGTCGCCGCTGCCAATGGCCTGGATCGTGCCGGTGCTGCCATTGCCGTCGACAATATCGACGTCGAGCCCCGCATCCTTGAAGTACCCCTTCGAGGCCGCCATGAAGATCGGCGCATCGACGCCGCCCGCCACCCAGGCAAGACGCACCTTGACCTTGTCTTGTGCGAGAGACGGACAGGCGGCAAGCACGCTGAGCGCCGCACATCCCAGAAGCGGCGCGATGAAGCGCATCATTCGAAGTCCCATTTGGTTCCCCTATTCTTATTTGGCATTCTGATGGTATGCCAAGGGAATATCGGCTGTCAACGCGGCTTTGTAACTTCTGTAGGCAACCAGAAATCACGATGCATTTATAGGCAAAAGTCGTCAAAATGGAGCCAATCACTTACGCGATGGCGCGCTTACCGAGCCAATACGAAGCGGGGCAACCCCGCCTCGCTAGTTCTCTCAACCGCTAACGGATCACGCCGGCCTTGGTCAGGTTGGCGACGGCCTGGTCGTGGATCGGCGTCAGCTCGCCATAAGTTTCGAACGCCCCGTCGGCGAGGGCATTGACCGGGTAGAAGTTGGCCTTGGCGAAATAGTCCCGGTACATGTCGAAGCGGGAGCGCAGGAGGGCATTTCCCATGCCTGTATCACGCCGCGCGGCCTGCAGCGCCTCGATGTCGATCATGGCCGAGGCAGCATTGCTTTCCGCATCGCTCGTCTCGAAAGCCAGATAGGTGCCGTTGAAGTCGACGATCTGGGAATGGCCGCCGCGATCGGCGTCGGAGAAACCAATGCTGCCCGAGACATTGGTGCTGATCAGGTAGCACATGTTCTCCGCCGCACGGCAGAGCTTGGCGGCATCGGCCCGCGCGCTGACCGGCTCGTTGGACGGATGCAGGAGCACCTCGGCGCCGCGCAGCATGAAGACGCGCGAAAGCTCGGGCACGCTGACCTCGCCGCAGGGAAAGATTGCCAGGCGACCAAGCTCGGTCTCGACGACGGGGAAGATGCCATCCTCGCCATAGGCTTCGCGATAGTTGTCGAGGATGTCGTGCGGCGAGGTCCAGCTGGCGGTGTTGATACGTCTGTAGCGCAGGATCACCTCGCCCTTGGGATCAAGGAGAAAGGAGGAATTAAAGTAGCGGTCCGGCCAGCGGGGATCGACTTCGAAATGGTTGCCGGCGATGAATATCTCATAAGTCCGGGCAACAGCGGCCAGACGATCGGTGATCGGCCCAGGGATCTCGGCGCAGGCTCGATCGATCCAGACACTGACCGGCGTCGCCCGCGGCGGACCCTGGAAGGCGAATTCCGGCAAGACCACGAGCTTTGGCGGCTCGGCGCTTGAGCAGGCAATTTCAATCTTTTCGATGGCGCGAGCAAGATTGTTCTCAATGATCGCCCAGGCTTCCTCGCGGCTTTCGGCATTGCTGGCGACACGGCTGTCCATTTGGATGCAGGTGGCGCGCCACGGCTTGATAGGCATGATGACATCTCCGTTAAGATTTGGCACTCCATTGGAATACCAACGGTACACAATGGTCAACGCCTTTGTTCAACGAGTGCGTTTGGCTCCGCTGCGTGCGCTTGGAAGCTTCGGTCCCAACGCGAGCTGGTGCCAGCAATCGCGAGCTACGCCCACGACTTTCGAGCCACCGTCGATCGAACAGGGATGTCGAGTGAGAGTGCTTACTGACGGAAAGGCAGTCGAGCTACCAGGGCAGCACGTGGCCATCAGCGCTCCAATGCTGGCCGCTCTGCTCCAGCGAGACAGATGCGATCAGCGTCCGTAAGCTGGCGACCGCATCGGATCTCGTGGGGAAGCCGGGTGTCGCGCCCTGCGGCGGCTGCATGCTGTCGGGGCAGAGCAGCAGGGCCTTGCAGCCCCAGTCCCGCCACTCGACGGACAGCGTCCGCCACAGCTGGTTGAGCGCGGCCCTGGACGCCCGATAGGCAAAATCGGAGGCGTGTCCATCGGTCGCGAGCGTCGAGGCGTGCCGCGAGATTGCCGCCAGCACCTTGCCTGAGCCGGCGCGCAGGTTCGGTTCAAGCAGGCTTGCGAGGCGAAGCGGAGCATAGGCATTGGTAAGCATGATCGGCCGCCACACGTCCCGCGTTATCACATCAGGCTTCAGGCGTTCCCCGCCCCTGAGCTCCGCTGCGCAGAACAGCACGTCGACGGGCCGTCCCCGAAGCCGCTTCGCGAGGTCATCGGTCGCGGCGTCGTCCAACGCGTCGTAGGGGATCTCCTCGACTACGCTGCCCAGCATGGCAGCAGCCTCCGCAGCAAAAGGAGTTCGGTTTGCCGCGATGACGCGCCAGCCATCGGCGGCGTAGGCCCGGGCGACGTCTAGACCGATCCCGCGATTGGCACCGGTGATGAGAATGGTCGGCATGTCTTGCTCCTACCAGGGCACGTCGGTGCCGTCATAACCGATGATCCGCCCGCTATCCTTCAGGCTCAGCCTCTCGACGACGGCCTTCATGCCCCGAACGCTCACCTCGACCGGCAGGCCGTTGAAGCCGGTCATCTGCGTGGCGACGAGGCCGGGGCGCAGAAGGGTACAAGTTATGCCCTCGGGTGCCCATCTTTGCGCGAGCTGACGCCACAGCGCGTTGAGTGCGGTCTTCGAAGCGCGATAGGTATATTGTGTGCCCCAGTCATTGGCAGAGATAGAGCTCATCAGGCTGGACATGGCGGTCGCGATCTTCAGCTCGCCAGCGAGGATATTGGGCTTGAGCGCCGCTGCCAGCGCGAGCGGAGCAAAGGCGTTCGTCTCCTGCAGCAAGAGAAAATCCTCGCGCGTCACCTCGATCGGCTTGGCCTCGAGATTGATCGCAATCCCGGCATTGGCGATCAGCACGTCGATCGGCTCTCCATCGAGCGCGGTCAGCAGAGCCTCGATTGATGCGGCATCGGTCACTTCAAGCGGCAGTACGCGTGTGTTCGGCAGAGCGGCGAGCGCCGCGGCGGAGGCCGGATCCCGCGCTGTCGCGATCACGCTCCAGCCGTCATTGGCGAATTGGCGCGCCAGTTCGAAGCCGATACCGCGACTGGCCCCCGAGATCAAAACAGTCGACATAGCGCATTACCTCTTGGCATATTGCTGGTATACCAAAATCTGCCGGTTGCACAATGGTGAAATGGTCGACGTGGGAGAGAATGAAGCGGCAGTGGTGATAGGCCTGCGAAGTAGCCCCGAGGTTAAACCGCACTGCGCTCCACGCCTCGCCCTTCGCGGCGGTGACATGTGCGCACCCCTGCAAAGCGCGCGCCTCAGTAGCGAAAATAGGGCGTGTCAATCGACACACGGAGCCGGGCGCTGTGGCGGGGGAAGGTCGCAGCGACAAAGGCCACGCTTCGACCCGGCTCCCGCGCTTGCAAGTTCGAGAGGCCGTGCCCCACAGCGTGGGACACGATCTTTAAAGAACGTAGGCTTGCAGTTGCGAGGAGTGGAAGTCATTCCTTCGTAACTGTCGACCGATCAGCCCTCGATGACGCAACCCTGCTTCTGCAGCGCGGCATCCACCCAAGCACGGTCGTTCTTCCCGTTGCGGATATTCTCCATCTGTCGGGTCTCGGCCTCGTGCTTCTTGGTGGCAGCCGTGTAGATGGTCTCGACATCGTCGATCGGCACGCTCAGCACGCCGTCGCGATCGCCGCAGACGAGATCGCCGGGGTGGATGACCATGCCCCCGATGGAGATCGGCACGTTCACCTCGCCAGGGCCGTCCTTATAGGGGCCGCGATGGGTAACGCCGCAGGCAAAGACGGGGAAGGAGCCGGCGCTGAGCTCGGCGCTGTCGCGGATAGCGCCGAAGATGACGATGCCGCCCAGGCCGCGCTGGTCGGCATGGGCAACCATGAGCTCGCCGATGATGGCATTGGTCAGGTCGCCGCCGGCATCGACCACGACGACATCGCCCGGCTCGGCAAGGTCGAGCGCCTTGTGGACCATGAGATTGTCGCCCGGCCGCGCCTTCACGGTGACTGCCGGGCCGATCATGGTGGCGCCGGTGTAAAAGGGCCGCAGCGCCGCGCCGGCCGCGGTCATGCGGCTCATCACATCGCTTACATTGGCGACGGGCAGGCTGCGAAAGGCTTCCACCCATCGTGTCTCGACCTTCCGCTCCCGGCGGCAGACTCGAAATCCGATCATTCCATTCCTCCTTCTTAAAGAGATGGCCGCCTCAGGCAGCGGCAATCAGGTCCGTGTTGGCGAGCGCCTGGCGGTCGTAGCCATGGCCTTCGAGGACGCCGATGATGTGCCGGACGCTCTGCACCGCCATGTTGCGGAGCGCCGAGCGGCTTGCCCCGCCGACATGCGGGGTGGCGATCACATTGGGCAGCGTCCAGAGCGGATTGTCCTTGGCCGGCGGCTCGGACTCGAAACTGTCGAGCGCCGCGCCGGCCATCGTCCCGTTACGGAGAGCCGCGACCAAGGCTGCCTCGTCAACCACGGCACCACGGGCGGTGTTGACGAGGAAAGCCGTCGGCTTCATCAGGGCCAGTCGTTCAGAATTGATCAGGTGATGGGTCTGCGGGATCAGCGGGCAGTGAAGGCTGACGATATCGGCTTTCTTCAGAACCTCGGCGAGATCACGACTGACGACGATGCCCGACACATCGCCGGCGAAAGGGTCATAGGCGGCGACCTCCATCCCGAGGCCGCGCGCAAGCGCTGCCGCCCGCTGGCCGATCTCGCCGAAACCGATCACCCCGAACACCGCACCGGCGAGATCGCGCCCAACATATTTGGTCTTCGGCCAGGATCCGCCCTTCACGGCTGCATCCAGCGGCACAACGTCCTTCATCAGGCTCACCGTCAGGCTGATCGCTAGCTCGGCGACCGACTGCGCATTGGCGGCAAGCGCCCGGAGCACGGGCACGCCACGGGCCGTGGCGGCAGAAAGATCGATATTGTCGACGCCGCTGCCATGCTTAGCAACCACGCGCAGGCGGGGCGATGCCTCGATGACGGCGTGGGAGATCTGGCCTTGGCGAACCAGGATCGCGTCCACCGCGCTTTCGCGCGCCAGTGACGCTAGGTCGTCGGAGGTCGAGTAGGCGGGCGCATAGATGACATCCACCTGATGGGCGGCCAGCAATTCCCTGGCCTCCTCCACCAGTTCGGCGCCTGTGACCATGACCCGGCCACCCTTCCCTGCGCCCGATTCGGCTGCTGCGATCATCTGCTCCTCCCTCATTCACCCAGTGCGTTCACTCAAACGGTCAGTACCCGTTGACGAATAACGTTTATCGCGTATTGTACTTGATGAAAAGGTGTTGTACTCGGTACAACGTAGAGCATCTTTTTGGGAGGAGCTAATGCCTGGGAACTCGAACGGCGTCGCTGCGGTCGAACGCGCGGCCTCACTGCTGGAAGCCTTTACCGAGCGCGATTTCTCGCTGTCGCTCGGCGAACTTTCGCGTCGAGTCGAACTGGACAAATCCACGGTCCTGCGAATCGCGCGGTCGCTCGCAAAATTCGGTCTGCTCATCCGCAACGAGGATGGCAGCTGGCGGCTCGGTCCGAAGCTTATGAAGCTCGGCAATATCTACCAGTCCACCTTCCGCGCGGCCGATGTGGTTGAGCCGCTGCTAACGGAGCTTGTCGATCAAACGGGCGAGAGCGCCGCGGTCTATGTCCGCGAGGGGCAGATGCGCGTCTGCCTGTTTCGCCACGATTCCCATCAATCGATCCGCCATTCCGCCCGGGTCGGCGACACGATGCCGCTAGAACTCGGCGCACCGGGTCGCGTCATCCTGGCCTTCACCGGCAAGCAGGGTTCCGTCTATGACGAGATTCGCGGCCAGGGCTTCTTCGCCACCTTCGGGGAGCGCGACCCGCAGGTCGCCAGCCTCGCCGTGCCGATCTTCCGCGATGGCAACACGCTGTTCGGATCGCTGGCGCTGACCGGGCCGCCGGCCCGCTTCACCGAAGACGCCATCACCACCCATCTCAAGACGCTCCAGATGGCCGCCAACAAGCTTTCGGCGGCCATGGGAGGAGAACCCGGCTGATCGGCGGGACCGGGCCCGCAGCTTCCAATGGAGGATTGGAACATGAAGAGACTGACCACGAAACTCGCTTTGGCCGCTGTGGCGCTGTCAGCTTCCGTCTCACTGGCGCATGCCGACTGGCCGAACGACCGCCCGATCCAGATGATCGTCGCCTTCGCACCGGGCGGAAGCACCGACGTCATGGCCCGCGCCATCGAGCCCTTCCTCGAAAAGGAACTCGGCGCCGATATCGTCATCGAGAACCGGCCGGGCGCCTCGGGCGAGATCGCTTATACCGCCTTGTCGAAGTCGAAGCCGGACGGCTACACCTTCTCCTACATCAACACGCCCGGCTATTTGTCGATGCAGGTGCAGCGCAAGCTCGGTTATGATCCGGCGACAATCAAGCCGATCGTCCGCATCGTCGACGATCCGACCGCCGTGGTCGTGCCCGCCGCCTCCGAGATCAAGACGCTCAGGGACTTCGTCGATGCGGCGAAGGCCAATCCCGGCGCGATCTCCTACGGCTCCTCCGGCGTCGGCACCGATGACCATCTAGCGATCATCCTGCTCGGCGCGGCATCCGGGACCACCTTCACCCACATCCCCTTCAGCGGCGCGGGCGAAACGCGGACCGCCGTTCTCGGCGCGCAGGTTTCCGGCGGCGGCCTGAATGTCAGCGAGTTTGCCGGCAACGACACCTCGGGCCTGCGCATGATCGGCCATTTCGGCGCCGAACGGTCGCCGCAGCTGCCCGATGTCCCGACCGCCAAGGAACAGGGCTTCGACGTCCAGATGACGTCAGAACGCGGCATCGCCGCGCCGCGCGATCTGCCCGACGACATTACTCTGAAGTTCTCCGAGGCGATGAAGAAGGTCCTCGACAATCCGGAGTTCCAGAAGCAGGCCAAGCAGCTCGCTCTGCCCCTCGCCTACCTCTCCGGGCCGGACTGGGAAAAGCAGATGCCCGATCGCCTGGCGCGCTTCCAAAAGATCTGGAACGAAACACCCTGGGTGCAGTGATGAGCGGCTCCTCCAAGACAAAAGGGGATCGTCCCGATATCCTGGCGGGCGTGCTAATGGTCGGATTGGGAGCGCTTGGCCTTTGGGCCGGGCGCGACCTGCGCTTCGGCTCCGCCGCCATGATGGGACCGGGCTTCCTGCCCGACGTCATCTGCGGCCTGCTGATCGCGATCGGCGGCTGGGTGCTCGTCAAAGGCCTGGCCAAAAGCTTCGATCCGATCGGCGAGTCCAACATCAAGCCGCTGATCATCCTCGTCGTGGCGATTGCGGGTTTTGCCCTGATGGCGGAACCACTCGGCTTCGTCGTCTCGACCATCTGGCTGCTCGTCATCGGCAGTCTGGCCGATCAGGAATCGCGCTGGCGCGAGATCGCCATCTCGACGCTGCTGCTGACGCTCTTCGGCGCGCTCGTCTTCATCTACGGTCTCGGCGTCCAGATGCCGATCCTGCCGTTCTGACCGGGACCGGAGGAAACATCCATGGCCTTTCTCGACGTTCTCATGCTCGGCTTCTCCGAAGCCCTGACGCCTACCAACCTCCTGTTCTGCTTCATCGGTGCCCTCCTCGGAACGCTGATCGGGGTCCTGCCGGGGATCGGCCCGACCGCGACGGTCGCCATTCTCCTGCCGGTCACCTTCTTCCTGCCGCCGCTCGCCGCCCTCATCATGCTGGCCGGCATCTTCTACGGCGCGCAATATGGCGGCTCGACCACGGCGATCCTCGTCAACCTGCCTGGCGAGGCCTCGGCGGTGGTGACCGCGATCGACGGCTACCAGATGGCGCGCAAAGGACGAGCGGGTGCCGCGCTGGCGATCGCGGCGCTCGGCTCCTTCTTCGCCGGAACCGTCGCGACAATCGGCCTCGCGGTGGCGGGCCCCACGCTCTCTTCCTTCGCCCTGTCCTTCGGCCCCGCGGAATATGTCTCGCTCTGCGTCTTCGGGCTCCTTGCGGCGACGATCCTCGCCCATGGATCGGTGATCAAGGCGATCGGCATGGTCTGCCTTGGCCTTGTGCTCGGCATGGTCGGCATCGATGTCAACAGCGGCTCGACCCGCCTGACGTTCGGCTCGACCGAGCTCTATGACGGCATCGACTTCGTCGTCATCGCGGTCGGCCTGTTCGGCGTCGCCGAGATCGCCAGCAATCTCGAATTCAAGGAAGCGCGCGGCGTCCTGCAAAGCACGATCGGGCGCCTTTGGCCGACGCGGGAGGAGTTCAAGGAAAGCTGGGCCGCCGTTCTGCGCGGCACGGCGGTCGGCACGCTGCTCGGCGTCCTGCCTGGGGGCGGCGCGACGCTCAGCGCCTTCAGCGCCTATTCGGTGGAAAAGAAGATCTCAAAAACGCCGGAAAAGTTCGGCCATGGCGCGATCGCCGGTGTCGCCGGCCCCGAAGCGGCCAACAATGCCGGCGCGCAATCCTCCTTCATCCCGCTGCTCACTCTCGGCATCCCCTCCAACTCGATCATGGCGATGATGCTTGGCGCGATGACGATCCATGGGATCACGCCCGGCCCCTCGGTCATCCAGAACCAGCCGGAACTGTTCTGGGGGCTGGTCGCCTCCATGTGGCTCGGCAATGCGATGCTGCTCGTCATCAACCTGCCGCTGATCGGCATCTGGGTGCGGCTGCTGAAGGTTCCCTATCGGCTGCTTTATCCCGCAATCCTGCTCTTCTGCTGCATCGGCGTCTACAGCGTCAACAATCGCGGCTTCGACGTCGCTTTGGTCATCCTGTTCGGCATTCTGGGCTATGTCCTGCGCAAGGCGCGCTGCGAGGCGGGGCCGCTGCTGCTCGGCTTCGTTCTCGGACCGCTGCTCGAGACCAATCTTCGGCGCGCCCTTCTCCTCTCCCAGGGCGATCCGCTGGTCTTCGTCGAACGTCCGATCAGCGCTGTGCTGCTTCTGATCACGGCCGGCATGCTGCTGACGCTGATCCTGCCCGCCATCCGGAAGAGCCGCAAGGAAGCCTTCGAGGCTAGCGAGGACTAGCAGCATGGGCAAGCCAACCCAGCCCCGCCCGCTCGGGCGGGGACGATTGACGGGCATCCTCTCGCTCGACGATTTCGAGACGCGGGCGCAGCGCCACCTGCCGCGCCCGCTCTTCGGCTATATCGCCGGCGCATCGGAAACCAATGCCTCACTTCGAATGAATGCATCCGCGTTCCAGGCTTACGCCTTCCGGCCGCGAGTACTGCGCGATGTCTCCGAGCGCTCCATGACCACCGAGCTTTTCGGCAAGACCTATGCGGCGCCCTTCGGGATCGCTCCGATGGGGATTAGCGCGCTGATGGCCTATCGCGGCGATCTGGTGCTGGCTGAGGCCGCCGCACGCGCGGACATCGGGGTGATCATGAGCGGCTCCTCGCTGATCCCGATGGAAGAGATCGCCAGAGCTGCGCCGGACGCCTGGTTCCAGGCCTATCTGCCCGGCGAAACCGACCGGATCGACGCTTTGGTGGACAGGGTGACCGCCGCCGGCTTCGGCACGCTCGTGCTCACCGTCGATACGGCCGCACTCGCCAACCGCGAGAACAATATTCGCGCCGGCTTCTCGACGCCGTTGAGGCCCAGCCTCAGCCTTGCCTGGCAAGGCATCTCGCATCCGCGCTGGACCGCGGGCACCTTCCTGCGCACGATCCTGCGGCAGGGCATCCCACATTTCGAGAATTCCTACGCGACCCGCGGCGCTCCGATCATCTCGTCTTCGGTCATGCGCGACTTTGGTAAGAAGGACCATCTTAATTGGGCGCATCTTGAACGCATCCGCACGCGATGGGCGGGACGCCTTGTCGTGAAGGGTATTCTCCACGAAGACGATGCCCACCAGGCGGCAGACCTGGGTGTCGACGGCATCATCGTCTCCAATCATGGCGGGCGCCAGCTGGACGGCGCCCTGTCCCCGCTCGACGCGCTGCCACCGATCGCCGAGGCGGTCGGGAACAAGCTGCCTGTTATGCTGGACGGCGGCATCCGACGCGGCTCCGACATCCTGAAGGCATTGGCACTCGGCGCTCGCTTCGTCTTCGTCGGCCGCCCATTCCTCTACGCCGCCTCGATCGGCGGCCTCGACGCCACCCTGCTTGCGGCCGATATCCTCAAAACGGAACTCCACCGCAATTTGGCCCTTATGGGCCTGACCAGCCTGAGCCAGATAGGTGCGAGCGACCTCTTCAGAGTGAAGGGCTCATGACGGCGCACGAATGACGCCCTGCAGTCCGATTGCCTTTCTAAGCCCAGCGACAGTGCAGCGAGCAATGTCGTAACCCTCCCATTGACAGAAATTGGAGGCGCAAAGCGGAAACCATTTCCGCAACGGGGCCGGAGATCTGCCTGAGTAAGCCCCGTCTTAGTGTCGCTCCGCTGCTCGCCACAACGATCAAGGCCTCGAAGTGCCGTTCACCTCGAAACGAGGCTACGAAGTCACGCATCGGCTATTTCGCCTCAGGCGGCATTACGGCGTCTGTCGCCGCCGATCCCGTCCGCCTGCAGTTGCAGGGCCCGCTCGCCTGTCTTGAAACGGGCAATCTTCGAGGTCAGGGCCTCGACCCGTCGGCGCAGTCCATGGATCTCCGCATTGTTCTCCTCGACCATAGCGGCGTTGCGCTGGGTGATCAGCTCGACCTCCTGGACGCCGCGGGTCACCTGCGTCAGCTCGGTCGACTGTTCCTCGGCAGCGGCGGAAATCTGCGCCACCAGTTTGCGCACGTCCGATATGTGGGCGATGATCTGGCTCAGCGCCCCGCCAGTCTCCTCGACCAGATGAACACCGCTTTCCACCTGTGTCGAACTAGCCGAGATCAGGGTCTTGATCTCGCGGGCAGCGCTGGCGCAACGCTGCGCCAGCTCGCGGACCTCCTGGGCAACGACGGCAAATCCACGGCCCGCCTCACCAGCGCGAGCGGCCTCGACACCGGCGTTCAAGGCCAGAAGGTTGGTCTGGAAAGCGATCTCGTCGATGACGCCGATGATCCGCGCGATATTCTCGGACGAGCGGCTGATTTCGCCCATCGCCTCGACGGCCCGCGTGACCACCTCGCCAGAGCGGACTGCGAATGCCTCGGTCTCATTGACCGATTTCGACGTCTGATGCGCGCTCGTGGCCGTGCCTTTGACGATCTCGCTCAGATGGTGCAGCGCCCGCGAACTCTGTTCGAGAGCTGCGGCCTGCTGTTCTGTCCGGTGCGCCAGTTCATCGGCCGAAGCTGCCAGATTGCCGGTTCCGCCGTCGATCTCCGAGGTTGCCGAGCGAACATCCGACAAGGTTGCGCGCAGCGCCTCGACAGCCAGATTATAGGTACTGGCCATCTCGGCGAAGTCGTCCGGCAGTTTCTCGTCCATCAAGGTCTCGAGGTCGCCTTCTGCAAGGCTCGCCAGCACTCCGGCCAAGGCGGTCAACGCCTGACGCTGTTCTGCAGCGATACGCCCCCGCTCGGCATTGCGGCGCTCCGCTTCTGCGCTCGACAATTCTCGCGCCGCCTTGGCCTCCTGGTCGAGCCGGATGTTCTCGAGAGCCGCGCTTCGGAAGACATTCACCGAACGAACCATTTCGCCGATCTCGTCGCCCCGCTCACGACCCTCGATCCGTACGTCGAGATCGCCGTCTGCCAGACGCTTCATCACCTCGGTGACCCGGCGCAGCGGACCGCGCAGCGTCTCCACAAGCATCAGCCCCCCGGCGATCGCCAGGAGCGTTCCGAGCACCATTGCTACGACAGAGACGTTCGCCGACCATTCGCTGTCTTCCTTGCCGACCTCCTGCGCCTGGGCGACGAAGTTCTTGAGGTCGCTCATGCCCCGCTTCAGAGTTTCCGTCGCTTCATCCCGTGCCATGTGCCAATCCCCCTCAATGGCCAGGATGGCGCGGCTCTCGGGCTCCAGGACGTTAAGCGGTTGGCCGAGATTGCGGGCAAAATCCTTCAAGTGTTCGTCAGAGCTGCCAAGCTCGGACACCCTGGCGGCAGCGGCCCGCAGGGCAGCGATGTCGGCGGCCACGACCTCCTGAGCCTCAGCGCTCAGCTGGCCGCGCAGCCGTTCCATGTGCAGGTTGAGCGAATCGATAAGCGTTGAGGACTGTTCCACCTGTGCCAGCAGTTCCCTTAGCGTGTTCACCTCGCCCTCGAGCCCTGCGAACCGATCGGCCGCGTCCCCCGACTTCTTGACGATCTTGGCCTGAAGATCCGACTGGAAGCGCTGGAACGTGCTCATGGCGTCGCGGACCTGCTGACTCTTTGCGGCGACGTCACCGGCAGAGGCAGCGACCTGCTGAAGATCGACGGCTGCCTTGAGTATCGGATCGAGTCCTTTCATCACCTTGGCGGCCACTAGCGGCCGGACATTTTCAAATTCCTTGATCAGCGGATCGATGTAGAGGGCAGCGGATTGAACGACGCCATCGTCGCTGAAACTGCCGCCAACGGCCTTCTGCATGTTGGTGATGCGGTCCAAGATCGTCTTGAAGGCGAAGGATTCCAGCACCGCCGACTTGGCGAAGCGTTCCCTGCCCTCGAACTGCTTGCGGATGTCGACAATCCGCTGCTCGATCGTCCCGCCGAGTGCAACGATCTCGGTTGTCTGGGCGCTGATCGACGCGGCACTGCTGTCGCGTTTCTGCTTGATCGCCCACAGCATATCGGCCTTCTGGTGCATGGTTTCCGCCAAGCCGTCGATTGCGGCAAGCCGTTCGCGATCTCCTGGCGCCACGATCAACGCATCGAGAGCTTTGACGCCCTTGTCCTGCCGATCGATTGCTGCCTTGAGAGCTGCCCTGGACGCCTCCCCTGGCTCGTCCGTGAAACTCTGCAAGGCCCCCTGAACGTTCTCGAAATCGCCGATGTTCTCGATCGTCGCACGGGTAACGGTCATGTGGCCGTTGAGCGTGCTCGCCGTATAGTAGCCCGCCAGTCCGACACCGGCGATCAGCAGGATGAGCGGCACCACAAAAAGAAGCACTTTCGTAACAATCTTGCGGCTTTGGAGAAGACGATCGATCAGCGACATAAAACCCTCTGGGCGACGGTTGTGCCGGCTGCGCATCGGAAAATCTGCGAGCGTCGTGCACGATCCCCTGCTTCATGCTGGGACGATGTCCCTAGCATTGGGGATATTGCGTTGAGCAAACGTTAAATGTTACTGCGTCAGGGCTCTGAATTCAGTAGAATCTTCCGCTGATGCACACGCCGGGCGAGCCCGCCAGAGACTATCGGCTTCCATCTCGGTCTGCCCAACCGAAACTCCGGGATCCATTGATGGGAGGCTTCTAAGGCTTTATTGTCTCAAACCCTGGTGAGAGCGGTCCGACGGTGCTGGGCTGCAGAAGTCTTTAGGACCTTGGTTGTCAAACCGTATCCCACCGCACGATCTTTCTGTCGCTCATCCGAAGGCGTGCTTCACCGTCTCATCCTTCAGATCATGCTCCCACTCGCCGTCCAGCGGCAGCCTTTCGAGTTTGAAGACACGCTGCTCGAACTCGACGACAATCTGGCTGGATGGCGAGCGCGCGAAGGCCTTCGGTTTGATTACGGGACTGAGCATCGCCGTAACGGCGCGTTTGACGCTCGGAGCCGGCCCGTCGGAAGCCTGATGCGCAGACGTGCCGGAGCGGGTTGATAGATGGGCAAGGCGATCGGTACACGCCAAATCGAGCTCGGCATCTGGCTCGCGCTGCAGAGGCAGTGACGTTGTGTCCTTTCGTAGTTTTTGCCAGTGAAGATAGTTCGACTGGAGAATGAACGCTGCAAGCGGTAGCTATGCATCACACCTTCCGCACGAGTTTCACCACTCAGGATCCGATGGCGGAACCGCGTAAGGTATGGTGAAGCTCGTGCCATCATCGGCAGGCCATTGAAAGAGGCTTATGTTCCACCTGATCTTTGGCCTCCCATGGCTCGTCGTCGTCCTCCGCTTTCTTCAGCCCCTGCCGTGGCTCTGGTCGGTGAAGGTGGCGGTCGCCGTCCTACTTCTGATCGCCTCGCAGTATCATCTGGTCAGCCGGCTGTCCTCCGGCTCGGTATTCTCGCCCGAGTTCCCACGACCGCTGATCATCACGTTCAACATCCTGTTCGGCGCTATTGTCCTGCTTGCCGTATTCCAGATCGCGATTGACGTCCTCTTTCTTGCGATTGCTGCAATTAGGGGACAACTTCAGCCGGTGCCCCCTCCCCTCCGATACGCTATCGGCTCGGCCGCGCTCATGCTTTCCGTACTCGGTGTCAGTCAGGCGATCAGGGTCCCGCCCGTGAGGGACGTCGAAATCGAGATTTCCGGGTTGCCGCCTGCCTTCGATGGGTATCGCCTAGTACAGCTCACCGATCTGCACATTAGCCGGCTCTTCCCCGCATACTGGGCAGAGAGGATCGTTAAGAGGACGAACGGGCTGGAAGCCGATCTGATCGTCGTCACCGGAGACTTCATCGACGGGAGCGTCGAGAACCGCTGGAACGATGTCGCTCCGCTTGCCGGACTGCGTGCCCGCGACGGTGTCTACGCTATCCCCGGCAACCACGAGTACTTCTTCAGCTACGATGCGTGGATGCGCCACCTCGCGATGCTGAACATGAGGTTCCTTCTGAATGATCATGCCGTGCTTACGCGAGGCGACGATGCGCTCATCCTCGCCGGCGTCACGGATCTTTCAGCGCCCGGACACGGCGCACCGGCTCCCGATCTGACGAAAGCACTCGCGGGAGCGCCGGCCAACACTCCCGTCATCCTGCTCGACCACCAACCCATGATGGCCCGGAATTCGGCGGCGGCAGGCGTATCGCTCCAGCTTTCCGGGCATACCCATGGCGGCATGATCCGGGGGCTGGACCTCCTGGTCGCCCGAGCCAACAACGGATTTGTTTCCGGCCGCTACGAGATCGGTGGCATGACGCTCTACGTGAGCAACGGGACCGGCCTCTGGCCGGGGTTTGCGTTGAGGCTCGGCGTCTCCTCCGAGCTGACAAGGATCACGCTGCGTAGAAAGCAATGAACTCGCTCCGGGCCAGCGTTGTTTTGGACAGGAGCTGTCCGGGACTCGTTTTCATGAGGAATAAGAGCGCTTCAGCATCGGGACCGACCACCCGCCCTCTCACGGTAAGCGTCAGCCGAAAACGCTTGGCGTATCGCCGTGTGGATTCCGTGTCTCGGGACGCACGGCCCTGCTCTGGCGACAGCGCGTGCTTTTCCTGCATAGACTAGCTGCCCGCTGGTTCAGTGCTTGGTAAGGACCTATCAGCAGCTCGCATACGGGATCCTTGTTTCGGGTGTCACGGCATACTCAAATCCAGCCCAAGCATGCTGCTGAGGAAGTACGCGAGAAACCCGACGACTAACAGCGAGACCAGGAAACCGGCAACAAGCAAGGCGCCTGTTCGGATAAATGCCCGGCCGCTTCCTCTTTCGCTCTGATCGTAATGCCACTTGATGGCGTAGAACATCGCTGTTCCGAGCGCACCGACCTTGAACACCAGAAAGACTACTGGGACCCAATCCCACATCGCTCGATCTACCCTGTCATATTGAAGTTCGAAGAGTGCCATCCCAAGAGGCGAACACAGTCCTGAACCGATCAGCTTGTCCGCTGTCCTGGACATCACGGCCGATCTCATGGCGGCGGCGCGCCGACACGGAAACGCGAGAAGCACTCGGCCTTTATAACGGTATAGCATGAGACCGCGCTGAAGTGGTCGTTTAGTGACGTCTCCGAGATCACGTGGATCAAGCCGCGCCAATGGTGACTGCTTGACATAGATAGGAATCCTATCTATCCTTGCACTATGGAAACGCCGAAGAACCCCCTGTCGATCAACTACCGCATCCGCGAGGGCCTTGCTCGGATGGCCATGATCGCCCGTCTGGACGAGTGGAACCGGGCGAAGGCGTCCGGAGTAAACCCGACACAGTTGGCCATTTTGACCCTGCTTGAGGGACGCGGAAGCGGCATGGGCGTGAAGGACGTCGCCGCGCACCTCGGGGTATCGCAGCCCACTGCGACGGATTCCATTCTCGCTCTGGAGAAGAAGGGACTCGTGGTGAAGCGGGCTGATGCAGCCGACAAACGGGCCGTCAGCGTCGCGCTCACCGAGGACGGCCTCGCGGCGCTTGCCCATGAAGGCGGCGATCTCGGCGAGCAGGCGGTCGGATCGCTGGAGGACCGCGAACAGGAAGAGCTGCTGCTCGCCCTCGTCAAGATGATCCGGCATCTTCAGGAGCAGAACGCTATTCCCGTCCAGCGCATGTGCGTGACCTGCCGCTACTTCGGGCCCTTCGCCCATCCGGATGAGGACCGCCCCCATCATTGCCATCTCGTGAATGCGGCCTTTGGTCAGCGCGATCTGCGCGTCGATTGCCGTGAACACGAACAAGCCGATCCCGCGATCCGGGCTGCCACCTGGGCCGCATTTCAAACGGGATAATCTCAACCCCTCCAGGCAGAATAGAAAGGACATCATCATGTGGAACCCGATCCTCACCGGGGCGCTCGCCGCCGCCGGGACGGTCTCGCTATGGCTGACGCCTGCGCTCGCGCATCCGGTCAAGGCTGCACCGGACCAGGCCGTGCAGGCCTCGTTCGACATCGTCGAGACGACGATCATCACCAAGGGCGACACGGCCGTGTTCACGACCCGCGTCCGTGGCGAAGCCGGCAAGGACAAGCCAGACACGACCGGCAAGTTCGGTGGATCGAGCGTCTATGCCTATGTCTGGCCGACCACGCTCGACAGCGGCGAGATTGGCTTCGACAGCAAGCAGGGCATCGTCGCCCTCGCCGTCACCTTCCATCCGGACTTCGACGATGCGGCCTATGGCGGCAAGAACCGCCATGTCTGGCATCCGCATTGGGTGGTGCTTGCGAAGGACGCAGCCTGCGGCGCAGGGCTGAAGGTCGTCGACATCGCGAAGGATGCCAAGCCGAAGGTCCCGAAGACCTGGCCAGGTGTGCCGCTTCTGATCGATAGCCCCGACTATCCGACCAGGTTCTCGGGCGACGCAGTCGATGTCGAAATTCCCGTTTCGCTGATAGACGGGATCAAGGGCGCGTCCTTCGACGGCGTAACTGCGGGTCTCAAGGTGAACGGGAACCTGCATGCGCCGCTGCTCTGCGTCAGCGACGTCTTTAAGGTCGCGTCCGGCACCCTCAGTCTCCCAGGCAAGGTCGATCAGACCAGGTAAGCTTGCAGGCGCCGGTTCGCCGACTGCCATCGACGAACCGGCTCATTCTCCCCTCCAGGCAAATGAAGGAAAAGAACATGACAAGAATTACCCTTATCGATCCCGCCAGCGCAACAGGCGGCGTCGCCGACACGCTCGCCCAAGTGAAGTCCGCCTTCGGCGTCGTGCCCAACATGTTCAAGGCAGTGGCAAACTCGCCGGCCGCGCTGTCGAGCATGTGGAGCGCCTTCGGCGCGCTTGGCCACGGCCGACTGGGCGCGAAGCTCGGAGAGCAGATTGCGGTTGCGATCGCTGACCGCAACGCCTGCCACTACTGCCTGGCAGCCCACACCGGCCTTGGCCGCAGGGCCGGTGCGACGGCTGAGGAGATGGCGGAAGCCCAGGTCGGCCGCTCGGCCGACCCGCGCACAGCAGCCGCTCTGGCCTTCGCGCTCCACGTCGTTGAGAACCGCGCGAACATCGACGCGTCCGATGTCGATGGCCTTCGCGATGCTGGCTTCGACGACGGGGAAGTTGTCGAGATCATCGCACACGTGGCCCTCAACCTGTTCACCAACTACGTGAATGTCGCGTTGGACGTACCGGTCGATTTCCCCGGCGTGAAGCTGAGCCGCGTGTCACGCTAAGCCAATGTCGAAGGGGGTCGATGTCGAAGACGACCGTGACGTCACGGACAAGAGTAGTGACGGCATCTGCTGACAGGACGGACGCTCCCGCGCCAGCTTCACTACATTGATGGTAGGCGACAGCGATCGGGTGGCGTCCGCTAAACCCTTCAGCTTGCGCGCATAGCGCCGATCGCTGCGCTCTGGACCACACCCGCTTTCATGAACGCGACAGACGTTTCTTATGTCGGATATGAAGGCCAAAGCTGCGGGGCAGTCTTATGTCTGCGCCCCAGCAAACTTGAGATCCGCAAGCGGAAATTATTGCCGCTTCGCCATCCGGTTGATTGGGACCCAAAGCCAAGGCACAAAGCTGGCATCCACGGTCGCTCGCGATGGGAAAACAGAGGGAATTTCAAAGATCTTTCTCTAAGCTATTAAAATCATGTGAACTCAGGTTCCCCAGCCAACGTTCCAGTTCACAATCAAAACAGATGCTTAGAATGGACCGCAGCCCTCGCTTGGTACCCGATTATGTACCTCTGGCAGCCTTGATCCGAACCCCAACTCTCTCTCCAATTCCATCCGCGTGATCGAGATCGACGGTCAGCCGTGGTTCGTGCTCTCTGGTGGACGTCTGGCCTGCTGCCGGACGGGCTGATCGAGGTCTGTAAGCGCTTCGGCAGCAACCTCTTGCAGGACAGTGCAGGTCGGAATGGGCGCTGGCCTCTGCCGGCCCGATAGGTGGTCGAGCGGGACGGCGTCGTCTCCGATGCGGGAGATCAAGCCGGACCACACCTGCCGCCCGATCCTTCGGAACGTCCGCCGGCTTTGGACGCGCTCGACGCATATCGAGGACAACCTCAACAGATCGAGCTCCTCTCTGTGCGGTCAGCGTGGCCGATGAAATCGGAGCAGGATTGCGAAAGCGATGACGGCCATGGCCGCAAGGCTGATGATGCCACCGATCGATGCCGGGATCCCGAACGAGGTCATCGTAAAGGACAGCATAAAGGGCGCCAGTGCCGAAGCGACCAGACGAGCCGCCATCATTCGTCCCTGAAGCCTGCCATAGCCGTCGCTGCCAAAGAGCGACAGGGGGAGTGTGCCGGAGACGATACTCAACAAACCATTGCCCATGCCGAAAATCACGGCGAAGATCATGGCGCCTGGAACGAGCGGAGCGGTCAGGATGAGGATCGCCGCACTGACCGGGATCAGAGCGGCGGAGATCAGAGCGAGATGGAGGGGAGCGAGCCGCCTGCCAAGCCCCATGTTGAGCAGGCGGCTCGCCACCTGCGAGGGACCGAATAGGCTACCGACGACAGCAGCACTCGCGCCAAGCCCCAGCCCGGCCAACAGGGGGACCATGTGCACCAGCACGGCGGAGCCGGCAAGATATTGCAGGGCGAAGCCCAGCGTCATGATCACAAATGCCGCACGCCGTCGCTCTGGCGGCAGGGTGCCGGCCACCGGCAGTGGCAAGGGTGACGCGGTCTGCTTGCGGCTGCGTGATGCGCCTTGTGCCAGCCATGCATGCAGTGGAAGGCATATCAGAAGGTTCAACGCGGCGAAGATCAGGTAGACCTTTTCCCAAGAAAGAACCGCATGCAACCCTGACGTCAGTGGCCAGAACAGGGTCGAAGCGAAGCCGGCGATCAGCGTCAGGGCGGTGATGCTACGCTGGGCCGCGTTCGGTTGAAGCTGGACAAGCAGCGCGAAGGCTGCGCCGTACTGGACAAGGTTGGCGGCGACCTCGATGCCGATCAGCGCGGCGACGAAGGTGCTTCCACCGGGCGCGAAGGCGCAAGCGATCAAGGCGGCGGCCGCCGCGGCGGAACCGAACGTCATGACGACACCCGCCCCGACCCGGTCGATGAGGCTGCCAAACCAGGGTGCCGTGAACCCGCCCACGAGCAGCGCAATCGAAAGGGAGGCGAAGATCCATTCCTGCGACCAGCCGAGGGAAGCGCCCATGCTCGGCGCGAGGATGCTGAAGCTGTAATACAGCGTGCCGTAACCGATGATCTGCGTCACGCCCAACGCGGAGATCGCGCCGATCGGCAGCCTTTCGGTCATAGGGATTCGAGGCCCACGCGCTCTTCCAGCTTCTCCGCCTCTTCTTTCCGCTCGCTGTAGCGATCCGTGAGATAGGTGCTGGCGTCGCGTGTCAGCAGCGTGAACTTCACCAGCTCCTCGCAGACGTCGACGACGCGGTCATAGTATGAAGACGGCTTCATGCGGCCGTCCGCGTCGAACTCCTGAAAAGCCTTGGCGACCGAGGACTGGTTGGGGATGGTGACCATGCGCATCCAGCGACCAAGCACACGAAGCTGGTTGACCGCGTTGAACGACTGGGAGCCGCCCGAGACCTGCATCACGGCGAGTGTCTTGCCCTGCGTCGGCCGGATCGACCCGACCGCGAGCGGGATCCAGTCGATCTGGGCCTTCATGATTCCGGTCATCGCCCCATGCCGCTCCGGCGAGACCCACAGCTGGCCCTCCGACCACTGCGTCAGCGCGCGCAGCTCCTGAACCTTGGGATGGGTCACGGGTTCGGCGTCCGGAAGCGGCAGTCCGGCCGGGTCGAAGATCCGCACCTCGCAGCCGAAGTGCTCCAGCAGCCGTCCGGCTTCCTCCGCCAGCAGCCGACTGTAGGACACGGCGCGCAGAGAGCCGTAGAGGATCAGAATACGTGGCTTATGGGTCGAGAACACTGGCCGTAGCGCGTCCAGGTCCGGCTGGCGCAGATGGGCCAGCGAGGCAGCGGGCAGGTCAGCCAATGCGTTTGCCTTCCCCATCGAGGAAAGGTGCGGGAGTGCTCACGCGCTGCAGGAACGCCGGCTCAGCCGAAGAAGAGCGAGGTGGAGAAAGCAAGGGGAACTCCTCTCTGAACGTGGAGAACGCCTTTCCGTCCTCGTGGATCGAGACCCCGCGACCGGTGCAGGGACAAGGCGATCGGCTTGGCATCGGAGGATCCTTCCGACATGTCGTCAGCCCCCTCTCTGCCAGCCGGTTATGGTACAACCATGTCAGCAGCGCGGTATCCTGTACAGATCGAACACAGGAAGATGATCGAGCAACGAGAGCCTGAGCGGAGCTGCATGGTCGGCCTTGGTCCTGACGGGTGCGCTCATCGAGAGTCGGCAACTGCTTTGTCGCGTTGCCGCGTCTGCCCGGCTTCGAGAGGCTGCAGGCGGATGAGGTTGGACAGGGCGTCGGCGATCGTCGTCAGCGCGTCCCGTTCATCCGGCTTCAGGCTTCGCGGGACCACGTCGATGACGCAGACCGAGCCAAGCGCGAAGCCCAGCGGATCGCGCACAGGCGCGCCGGCGTAGAAACGGAACCCATAGGGCTCTTGCAAGGTCGGGTTCGCGGCCAGGGCCGGCGACGTGGTCATGTCCTCGATGATGGTCAAGGTGTTGGCGACCAGGGTCTCGTTGCAGAACGCCCAGTCGCGGGCCGTGCTCTGCCCGTCGAAGCCAACCCTCGACTTGAACCATTGCTGATCCTCGGTGATGAGCGTGAACATGGCAATCGGCGCATGCAGCGCCATGGCAGCCAGACGGACCAGACGATCAAAGCGGGGATCGGGCTGCGAACCGACGAGGCCGGAGCGATGCACGGCAGCAAGCCGCGCCGGCTCGTTCAGGGGTGTCGGGTAGGCTGAACTCGGATGGCTCACTCCGCGCCGCTGGCCAAGCGCAGTCACGAGCGCTTCACTCAGTGACCGGACGTCGGGCGACCTTTGCAACGTGATCCGCCGACCATCCCGAGACACCGATGGCTTGGCCAATCGGTCTCTGATCGTCACCAGGATCGTCTGCGCATAGCGGCTGTCCCGGCTCAATTCGCTGCGAAGGCGGCCGCAGTCATCATCCTCGGCTGCCTCGATGACCAGCACGGTCGGCGTCGCTTCATCGAGCAACAGTTTCACGTCCGCCGCCTCTTCTACCGCATGCAGCAGAAGACCGGTCCCCGGCAACCCTGTGGTCTTCCACTCAGCAGCCCGGCCTCGTGCGGCCCATACGACCGCACGAGCGAGCAACACCGTTGAAGGGCGTGGGGATTCATCGATCAAATCAAGAACCGCTTGGCGCGGAATGCGGCGATGGCCGCCCGGGGTCTTCCAGGACGCCAGGCGGCCGCTCTCGACCCAGAGCTGCGTCGTTCGGATCGACACGCCGAGGTACTCGGCGGCCTTGGCAGTGGTGAGAATATCCTTCATCGATGCGTCCACATGCTCGGGCCTTACCTTGGATTTATGCGAACGGCTCGGGAAATAAAGACCGTGCGGAAGCTCGGCTGGGTTCTGCTGAGTCTGGGTCTGCGCAAACCGAGCTGCCCTTCCGCTCCGCGGCATCCCGATCAAAGGGCCCAGCGTCCGGGAAGACGACGTCAAAGCGCGACAGGCCGATGTCCTTCAGCAAATGGTCCGGCAGGTTGCGGAGATGATCAAGCGCCCTTTGCCGCGCCAGCAGGCGCAGGAGACGACGCGGGAGCACCAGAAATCCAATGCGACGCAGCCAAGGCAGTTGCAGCTCGGAGACTATATGGACGTGTCTCATCATCATCATTCCCTGTTCGTCATCCGCCTCAGCGGCTGACCTCGACATCGGCATCGAGCAGGTAGCCGACGCCGCGTTCGGTGCGGATCAGCTTCGGCCGCGAGGCGTCCTCCTCGAGCTTTCGCCGCAGGCGGAGGATGAGGACATCGATGCTGCGATCGTAGACCTCCTCGTCATGGACACGGCTTGCCGAGAGAAGCTGTTCGCGCGAGAGGATCTGCCGGGGGGCGCGCAAAAAGGCGGTCAGGAGGTTGAACTCGCCGGCCGTCAGCTTCACCTCCCCTTCCGGCCGGGCAAGGCGCCGCAGCTTGACGTTCAACTGCCACTCGGCGAAGCGATAGATGGTTCGGTCCTTCTTCGACGCCGGCGCCGGACGTTCGCGCAGCGAAGCGCGCACGCGGGCCAGCAATTCGCGCGTTCCAAAGGGCTTGGTGAGATAGTCGCTGGCGCCCAGTTCAAGGCCGACCACCTTGTCGGCTTCCTCGATCCGATCGCCGCTCATGATGATGATCGGGCCATTCGCCGTGCCTGCCAGCCGCTTGACGATATCCAGCCCATCCTCGCGGCCGAGATTGAGGTCGATGATGAAGAGATCAACCGGCTCGGTATTCAGGATCCGCTGCAGATCCCGGCTGCCGCTCAAGCCTGTCACCTTCAGGGCATGCTGCGAGAGATAATCGACCAGGATGCCGCGAAGGGTGGGATCGTCGTCGATGACCAGGACATGTTTCATGGCGCAGCTCCCTTGGCAGGCGGCGCGGCCGAGGCAGGCTCTGGCGCGATCCGGATTGGTTGTCCTCTCCGCTTGCAGCATGGCCGGTCGGGTGCGGCTGAACAGATGGCGGTCGAGCGGTTCATTCACGTCCTCCATGCAGTGGGACAGGAGCTGAAGAGTGGGAGGCAGGCTGCGGCCTGTCATGACCGGGTGACCTCGTCTTTGCGGTTCTCGTTCCGTCGAGGTCGAGCGGCTCTGAATGTCTCTCGGCCGCAGGGCGATCGTCCGGAAGCGGATAGAGGGGCGAGAAATGGATCGATGCCATGGCTGCCGAGCCAAAGGCCTCGAGAAGGATCGGCATAAGGCGCTCCAGGCGCTCGCTCAGGCACCAGAGGCCAGCCGCGGTGCGGCTCGTGAGGCTCTTGTCGAGACGGGTGATGGGCATGATGAGCCTCTTTTGCTCCTGGTATCGACCGCGCTGCTCGCCCGTTCGTGTCATTGAGCGTGGCTGGACCGGTGCGCATGGGATAGGGTCGCCGCGCCTCGCTTCGAAAGACAGCTCGGGCCTATCTTTTCGGCCGGCTGCTCAGTGCCAGCGAAGCGTCAGTTCATCGACCTTGCGGACACCTGCATGACCATGGATGGTTAGCCCCTGCCCGTCGATACGCGGATCGGGAAGGCTGGCCAGGAGCACCGAAAGCGCCTCCTCCATCTCGATCTTGGCGAGAGCTTCGCCCAGGCAGCGATGCTCGCCGCCGCCGAACATGGGGTGCCAGCGCAAGGGCGGGCGCGTGAGGTCGAAGGCATCGGGATTGGGGAAGACATCCGGGTCGCGAAGAGCGGACATCGTACTGAGCAGGACGGGACGCCCGGCCGGAACGACCGTGCCGTCGAGCTCGATCTCCTCGACAGTCAGCCGCGGCACCGAGCCGACGGCCGGCTCGCAGCGCAGCGATTCCGACACGACCGCACCGATGAGCGCGGGCTGGCGACGCACCTCCTGCCAGAGGCCGCGCTCAGCAAGCAGCCCGACCATGACAACGATCGCCGCGCGCGTCGTGTCGCTGCCGCCCAGCACCACGGAGACGATCTGCATCAGCGCTTCGAGCGGCGAGAGCTGATTCTCGCCCGCAATGGTCTTGTATGTCGAGAAGAAGCTCCCGGATCGTTCTACGTCCACCTGATCGAGACGGTCGCCGAGGGCGTTCTGCAGGCGCGAAGCCGCCCCTTCCGCAGCATCGACTGCCGCCGGCGTCGGTCCCGGCCGGAAGAAGGCGTTCATGGTCAGAACATCCCGCTCGAATGCCGGCAACGCATCATCCGCCAGATCGAGCAGGCGCGCGAGCGCCAGGACCGGAAGCCTCCGCGCATAACCGGAGACAAGCTCGAGCCTCCCGTCATCCAAATAAGCATCGATCAAGTGGGAGGCTGCGTCGCGGACATGCTGGCGGAAACGCTCCAGGCTCTCCCGCGCCAAAGCGCAAGACACGGCGGCGCGGCGGCGGGCATGCGTCTCGCGGTTCGCCGTCAGCATGCCGTGTTCGAACAGGTCGAAGAGCGCGCCTTTGGTCAGCCCCGCCTGATGCGGCAGGGCGGTCTCGGTGGCCTGCAGGCGCGGATCGCTCATCAGCCGCTCGACATCCGCATAGCGCAGCACGACATAGCCGCCGCCCGCGAGCGCGATGAGCGGATGGGTCGCGCGGTAAGCGGCGAAGGTGCCGTGGATGTCGGCTTCGAGGGCTGCAGCCTCGACGATGGGCACGGGGCGGACTTGATCGAGCATAACGGATCTTTCTGGGAATGGCCGACGCGCCGGCTCCGGCCTCACCTCACGCAGAGGGAGTGAGGCCGGGCAGCTTCCGATTCAAAGGTCGTGTTGGGCGCGGATCATGTCGGCGGCGCGCTCGCCGATTACCACGCAGGGCGCCATGGTGTTGCCGGTGGTGATGCGCGGCATGATCGAGCTGTCGGCGATGCGCAGCCCCTTGATGCCGTGGACCTTCAACTGATGATCCACGACCGAGAGAGGGTCGCGCCCCATCTTGGCGGTGCCGGACTGATGCCAGAAAGTAATGCCGGCGCGGCGAAGGAAATCGATCAACCCCCGCCGGTCGCGGGCGCCGGGCGCGGTCTCGCCTGTGACCAGCGGCGCAAAGGCGGCACTGTTGCCAAGTTCGCGGCAGAGTTCCACGGCCGCGATCGCCGCCTCGACATCCTCCGGCTCGCTCAAAGAATTCGGCTGGATCAGCAATGGATCCTCGACATTCGGCCCGGAAAGCTGCAGCCGGCCCCGGCTCTTCGGCTGCGCGAGACCGGCAAACATGGTCCAGCCCTGCGCCGGGGTTTCGAGCCCCGCTTCGACCGGCGAGGGAACGGCGAATTCGAGCTGGCACTGCAGGATGTCCGGCTGGGTGAGCCGGGAGTCGCTCTTCCAGTAGAGCGTCGCTTCGCATCCGCTGCCGCCGACGCTCTCCGGCTTGCGATAGGCCCAGGTGCAGCCGAAAGCGAGGTGATCCTGATGGTTTTCGCCAACACCGGGCAGGTCCTCGACGACCGCTATGCCATGCCGCGAGAGCATCGCGCTCGGGCCGATGCCCGACTGCAGCAAGAGCTTGGGGGTCTGGATGGCGCCGAGCGAGAGAATGGTCTCGAAAGAAGCGCGAAACTGCCGGCGCTGGCCATCCACGATCGCCTCGACGCCGACCACACGCTTGCCTTCGAACAGCAGCCGCGACACCATCGCGCCGGTGATGACCGTCAAGTTTCGTTTGTGTTCGAGCGGCTCGACATAGGACTGGTAAACCGTCTGGCGCTTTCCGTCCTTGATGCGCAGCTCGGCAATGGCCGCACCGCCCTCGCCTTCCATCATCGCGCCATTCGGCGTGTCGAAGACCGGGATGCCTGCGGCAGCGGCCGCGCTCAGCAGTGCATGGGCAACAGGCTGCGGTGTCTGCGGTTGTTCGACATGCGCAGGTCCGCCCGTGCCACGGCGGATTGGATCCGGCACGCCCTGCCAGTCCTCGATCCGCCGGTAATAGCCGAGCACGGATTCGTAGGACCATCCCGCATCGCCGGCCTCAGCGGCGAAGTGCTCCCAATCCTGCTTGTGCCCCCGCGCCCAGACCATGACATTGATGCTCGAGCCGCCGCCGAGTCCCTTGCCCATGTTCAGGGGCAACCGACGGCCGGCAAGGCCCCGCGTCGGCTCGCCGACAAAACCCCAGTCACGCTGCGAGCCCAGATTGAGCGGCCACTGCCCCGGCTCGCTGACACAGTCGGCGGCGGCATCGCCGCCGGCTTCGAGCAGCAGCACCCGCGGCCCGCCGCATTCGGCCAGACGCGCTGCCACGACCGATCCGCTGGAGCCGGCACCGCAGACGATGAAGTCGAACCGGGCCGCATCCTGATCGAGGGTTTTCGCGACCTTCTCGGTCTGATGGGAGGGTGGGGTCATGGGTCTTCCTCGGTGAATCACGGTTGTCGATGACAGGCCGGAAACTGCCGTTTCCGTATTATTTTATCATTTCCATCAAATTTCAGATGTAACGGTCGCCGTTCCCGACGCGGGTTGCGTGGGTTTCGGCAGGGTTGCAGCGGTTGGTTCGTGGATGCGGTGAGGTGCCGCGATGCCGAGCGTGTTCGGGTGCCGGCCGATCGAACCTGGACCTTCAGGCACAGGTCGATCGTCGTTTGGAGGGGCGGCATCCAAGGCGGGATGCGCTGATCATGAATGCGCCGACGCTGGCCGATCAGGATCCCGTCTAGGCGCGCCTCGCTCCAGAGATGCCTCTAGAAGCATCGAGGCAAAGCCTGCCTCGATGCGCGTCCGTGGTGACTTACTTGACGGAGACCGACTTGGCGGCCGCGTCGATCGTTTCGGCGATCACGCCCGGCTGCGTCATGAACAGGGCATGGCTGGCGGAAACCTTGGTGACCTTTGCCTTGATCCGCTCGGCCATGTGGATGAGCATGGCCTGGTCGAAGGCCTTGTCTTCCGTGGCGATAACGGCCCAGCTCGGCTTCGTCCTCCAGGCAGCGTTCTTCAGAACGGTGCCGAAGGCGGACATGTTGATGGGCACCTGCGCGTCCCGCATGAAGGCAGCGTCCGCGTCGCTGACGTCATGGGCAAAGCCGGCCTTGAACTTGTCGGGGCGGATATAGCCGAAGCCGTCGGCCGTCGTTTCGAGCACGAAGTCCTTGGCCGGTTCGAAGCCCTCATATTGCTGGGCGCTGGTCTCGCCGGCGTCAGGCGAAAAAGCAGAGACATAAACCAGGCCTGCGACCTTGGAGTCGACGCCCGCTTCGGTGATCACCGTCCCGCCCCAGGAATGGCCGACGAGGATGGCCGGTCCATCCTGCCGCTCCAGCGCTCGCTTGGTGGCCGCGACATCATCGGCAAGCGAGGTCAGCGGATTCTGAACGATGGTGACGTGATAGCCCAGGTCGGTCAGCAGGCTGTGGACCGACTTCCAGCCCGACCCATCGGCAAAGGCGCCATGAACGAGCACGACATTCTTGACCGCCTGGTCGGCCGGGATGCGATCGGCGGCATGGCTGGCGCCAGCGGTCAGCATGGCGGCGCTGGCGAAGGCGGCGGTAGCGAGCGTCTTCAGGATGGACATGATGATCTCCTTTTTGTTTCCTGCGATAACCTTTATCGCGATATAAATAAGCTGCCAGCTCTGCCTCCAATCGTCAACCCCTTTCTTATCGCGATATTGTTTTTTGTGGTGAAGCTTATTAGATAAGTGGAAACAGGAGTGCCTTCGATGACAACATCCCGGCCGGACCCCGCCGCCCACAATGACCCGCCCGCGCTTCACGATCAGCTCTGTTACGCGATCTACACAGCGGGAATCGCGATCCAGCGTGCCTACAAGCCGCTTCTCGATGAGCTCGGCCTGACCTATCCGCAATATCTTGTCCTTAACGTACTCTGGCGGGACGGGGACCAGACTGTCGGAGCGATCGCTCAAGCGCTGGCGCTGGAATCGAGCACGCTGACACCGCTTCTCAAGCGGCTGGAAGCGGGTGGCTTGCTCAGCCGCACGCGCAATCAGCACAATGAGCGCCAGGTGGTCGTCTCGCTGACCGAGCAAGGCCGCGCCCTCCAGCATCGGGCCGGCTGCCTCAGCGATACGCTGCTCGCCGCTTCGACCCAGACGCCGCAGGAACTGGCAGCCCTCAATCGCGATGTCCGCGCGCTGCGCAATGCCATCTATTCCCAGATCGGCGGGTGGGACGCGCCAGCTTGATACCGAAGCGTCGGCGGGCGTTTTGCCACCCAAGAAACGCCCGTCGAAGATTGAGCTCACTGCTCGGAGACACCTGGAAGCCTTTGGCAGCTACCTTGATCCATGAGGAATGGCCGCATTCGGCGGCCAGCTACAGCGTCGGCTTTTGCTTACTGAATAAAGCGACAGCTGCTCAAAAAAATTCAAAGAATTCTAGCGGCTGGTCTTCAGGCCATTCCTCGCTATGAAACGAGGCTCGCCACTATGGCTGGCGAGTTGCGGCCAAGGAGGACCATGTCGTCAATCATTGTCACTCCTGGTTCGTCCTGCACAGCCTCCCTTCATTGCAGGCTGCCCAACACCCGGAGCGGCGACAGAGGTCACGACCCCGTGTCGCTTTGAAAGAGACCTAAATCGGCGTTTGCGCAGTGTTCATCAACTGCGAAATTGCGGTGATGAGTTGTGCTTCGGCAAAGGGTTTTGTCAGCACCACGCTGCCTGGAACACCCTGAGCCGCCCACTCATGGCTGCTATCGCCGGTCATATAGACGACCGGTATCGACGGGTTCAGCTCGCGTGCGTGCCGTGCGACATCCCACCCGTTTGCCTTACTACCCAGCCTGATATCCGTGATCAAACCGGAGAAGCGGCCAATATCTGCGTCCAGTTCAGCAAGCCCATCATCACCATTTGCTGAAAGCACCACAGCGAACCCGGCGGCTGAGAGAACGTCCTCCAAAAAGAGGTGAAGGAGCCTCTCGTCCTCAACGATGAGCAGTAATGGGTGGCCCACGGCAGGTCCCTCTCAGTGCCTCATATGCGACGCAAAGATACGAACATTGCCTCGGATCAAATCGGTTTAGACGAATGCTCGCAGTCGGTATCTAGCTAGATTTGGGTCGCGCGAAGGAGTTCTGTCAGATACCGTACGAAGCTGAGCGCGAGACTGCGGATTTACGTGGTATACATATGGGTGCCCGGCCATGGCAGACTGGATTGCCTTCTCGAAGGCACGGCTGCGACGACGGTCTAGGGGGAGGACTGCATCACGCGTGGGAAGATGAGGCCTTCCGAGCATTCTCGGCATGTTCCCCAGCACCCTTGATTCGCTGCCGGCTGTCTTGTTCGAACCAACCGATAAGCCAAATCCATGGCGCTGCTAGCCGACGCCATCAGTGTGCTCCCCGTCGAAACGATCGATTGTCGCACGGAGCGTCATTCGAAACAGCGGTCGGCCGTCCGCATTGTTCGCAATGACCGCCGCCTGATAGGGCAAGGCGTTGATGTCGTGTTCCCGTAGCCAATCAACCAGCCCGACGAGCGCTTCCTGCTCTGCTGCGGATTGATCGACGAATTCCGAACCGCCATCTTCATCGATGCGTCTTCCGTCATCGGTGAAAAACTTTACCTTCATTGCCTGCTGCCTCCATCTCCCTTCGGTTGGCAACGAACTATGGGAGCGAGGCACTGTTCCGCCCCATCAGCGGTCGATCCGAGGTTGACTGGCCGCACGGTCAGATGCCCTCGGCCTGTCGTGTTGGCGAGGAAAGTTCAGTGGCGTCTGTCGGGGTCTTCTTTCGGATAGAGACTATCCAAGTACCTGCTAAATGCCTGCAACACGGTCTGAGTGGATGCATTGGCAGTTGGTGAGCACGTCGCCGTCTCTTGCAGGCAGGCAAAGCGCTGAGGAGGTGTGATTTCTTGTACTGCACGTTCATCGCGAAACAACATGAGAAGTCTCCCGGTAGATAGTCCTTTTCTGAATCGAGAGCTCTGAGGATAATCGCGGAATGCAGGGTGGCAAGTGGAACCAAAGCCGCTTGGCCCACCGTCTGGAACCGCACAGAACTTGCGTTTCATTTCAGTGTTTGCTCCTTCGCCCGCCACACAATGCTGGAGTGAGTATGCAAGCCTTCTATTTCGATATCTGTTTCGGAGACGAGGTCGTCGAGACCCGGGAAGCGGTGCACTTCGTTGACAGTGACGCGGCTGCTGCTCGTGCTGCCTCATGTTTGCGAGAGATGGCGGCGGCTTTTATGCGCAACGGCGAACAGGTGCGGATAACGGCCATACGGGTTCGAGACGCGCGCTTTCAGCCAATTCTCAAGATCAATTTGCGTGACGGTATCGTCTCACCCACGGCAACCCATTGACGCCGGAGCAATGGATAGACTGCAAAGCTCCACTGTTGAGGCCAGTTCACCTCCCGCAACAGCCGTACATTCGGTAATCGAAATACATACTGTACTCAGTAGAAGAACCATTATGAAAATCTTGTCCATCAACGGCACGAACTTCTCTCACTCTCCTCTAGACCCTCGATGCTGATCGCAACTGCATGAGGATTCCCTTGAAACGGTTTGCCTGAAGATGGAAACATCCCGAGGCAGGTTGCAGCCGGAAGACGCTGCAGAGCGCAGGAGGATGCGGGTTGGTTGGAACTCATAGTACCAGTCTGGTCATACTGGCGGTGCTGATTGCCGTGGCTGCATCCTACACGTCACTGGACATTGCGGCGCGTATCGGCGAGGCATCCTCAAGGCTCGGATCCCGTGCCTGGCTGGCTGCCGCAGCCATTTGCATGGGCGGCGGCATCTGGTCCATGCATTTCGTCGCAATGCTGGCCTATTCCGTTCCGGACATGACGGTCGCCTATGATCCGTTCCTCACGGTCCTTTCGCTTCTCATCGCCGTAGCGGTTACCGGGGGAGGTTTCGCGGTCGTTTCTCGCCCGCAGGCCGGGACAGCCGCCCTTCTGCTGAGCGGACTGTTCATGGGTATCGGCATCCTCGCGATGCATTATGTCGGTATGGCAGCGATGAGAATGCATGCCACACCGTCATACGAGGCGGCGTGGGTGGCACTCTCCGTGTTCATTGCCATCGGAGCGTCGATCTCCGCCCTGTGGCTCGCCTTCCGTGGCGGCGGCTTCGTCCGGAAAAGCCAGGCTGCCGCCGCGATGGGACTGGCGGTGTCCGGGATGCACTTCGCGGGCATGCAGGCCGCATCTTTCGGCATTCATGCAACCGTCGCCGAAGAAGCGGCTCCGGCCACCGTGGACCAGGGAACGCTGGCTTTGGCCGTGGCTTCGATCACGTTCCTCATTCTGGTTGCAGCGATCGTGGCAGCGATGTTCGATCGACGGTTCGCCGCGCTCGTCACACGCGAAGCGCTTGCGCTCAAGCGGAGCGAAGAGCAGTTCAGACTGCTTTACCGCCGGACGCCTCTGCCGCTCCACTCGCTCGATGTCGAAGGACGGATTGAGGAGGTAAGCGATGCGTGGCTGGCCCTGATGCACTACGACCGGGACGCCGTGATCGGACGTCCGCTCATCAACTTCATGACGGAGGAATCTGCGCGCCAGCGCCTAGCCGACTGGAAGACCCTGCTCTCGGCGGATGAGACCCACGAGCGGGAATACAGATTGGTCACGCGGGAGGGTGAGATCATCGACGTGGTCTCGACGTCTCGGGTCGAGCGTGACGAGGATGGAAACGTTCTCAGAGCGGTTGGCGGCTTGGTGGACGAGACGGCGAGGAAGAGTGCCGAAGCCTCGCTCAGGCAGGCGCAGAAGATGGAGGCCGTGGGGCAATTGACCGGCGGCATCGCCCATGACTTCAACAATGTCCTGGCGGTCGTCCTTGGAAGTCTCGAAATGCTGCGCAAGCGTGTCTCTTCCGACGATCGGGCTCTGCGGATGGTCGACAACGCCATGGAAGGGGCCAAGCGGGGAGCGGCTCTGACGCAACGGATGATGTCCTTCGCGCGACGTCAGGACCTGAACCCGCAACCGATCGATATCCGGATGCTGGTGGATGGGATGAAGGAGATGATCTCGCGGTCGCTCGGCCCCCGTATCGCACTGAACCTCGAACTGCCCCCCGGACTCCCATCCGTACAAGCCGATCCCAACCAGTTGGAGATGGCGCTTCTCAACCTCGCCGTGAACGCTCGGGATGCCATGGAGGAAGGCGATATACGGATCGTAGCAGACCGTCCGGAGTCGCCGCCGGGTACGCCCGTCGAGGAGCGCTTCGTGCGCGTGAGTGTCATCGACAATGGAACCGGAATGGACGAGGCGACGCTCGCGCGGGCACGCGAGCCATTCTTCACCACGAAGGGGGTCGGCCGAGGCACCGGCCTCGGGCTAGCCATGGTGAGCGGCTTCGCCGAACAGTCCGGCGGCTTTCTCGAGATCACGAGCCGGAAGGGACAGGGCACGCGCGTGGATATCTGGCTCCCGGTTTCGGATGCCGCGGACGTCGTCATTGAAAGCGGCCCCCGCGAGACTCGCTCGATACCCACCCGTCCCCTACAGCACGTGGTTGTCCTCGTCGTCGATGACGAGCCGCTGATCCTGATGAGTACGGAAGACGTCCTGCTGGAAGCCGGAGCCAAGGTCCATTCCGCCACAAACGGCGTGGAGGCGCTGGAGGTCGTGCGCCGTCATCCCGAGATCGGTTGCCTTCTCACCGACTACGCGATGCCCGGCATGACAGGGGCTCAGCTTGCTGCGGCCGTCCGTGTCAGCCATCCCAACATGCCCATCATCGTCGCGTCGGGATATGCGGAGTTTCCGGAAGAAATCGCGCAGTATCCCCGGCTTCAGAAACCCTTCGCCGCCGAAGCGCTCGTCAGCGCCGTGACGGCGGAGATCGCACCGCGCACCGCAGACGTCATCCGGTTCCCATCCGGTTGACGCCCCGCCGGCACCCGCATCGAGTTTTCCGTGCAATGAGAACATTCGCTAAAACGGGGACGAAGTCCTTTAGTCCCTGCAGACAGGAACTCGATCGTAGACAGCTCGGCGGTCCAGGTCGAAACCCAACAACTCCGAGCCCCGATCGTCTCGGATTCGCCTTTGCCGCCTTTGTCGATGTTGGCGTATGGTTCGGGAAACTCCTGATGAACACGGCCAGTCACGAGGTCGATCCCGGCGAAGCCGGAACCGGCCGACAGGGACCCTTGCTATGTGGCGCGTCGTCCTTGCCCTTCCTTCAACGCTCCCACGGCGGAACAAACCGACGGTCCTGATAGTCTGCGAGAGGCCCCTCATGAAGCGGCCGGAGCCACGTTTCCGACTTGAAGAAAGCAACCGCTGAAAGATGATCTCCTCCCGCAAGTGGCACGACATCCACACGGGACCGGAAGCTTCCGGCTTCGCCGACGGCCTCCAGCTCGTCCAGCACGGGAAGACGCCCGTCGTCGATCTCGTAGAGCTCGCCCCTAACGCGCAGCCCTTCTCCCGGCCGGTCCAGCATCATCGGCCCGAAGAAGCTTCCTGCGATAAAGAGCGGATAAGGCTGCACGGTCTGGACCTCACCGATGTAGCGCGCGTTCTCAAGACCCTTGTCGTGAAGCGGAAAGTCCTGCTTCAGCGTTCCGTAAATGAAGACTTTCAATTCTGCTTCCTGTGTTCCCAAAATGAGCTGGGGCGGTTCTCGACGTCCTGAGATTGGCGGTTTTACCAACCAAGTCGCACCCCAGCTCTCGCGCCTTCCTGTTCAGCGATCTTTTACTATGACGGGCGACGATCGTTCCGTCGGTTCAAGACGAGGCACATGCGAAAGATCGAGATCGTCGACGAGTTGTGGATTCGGTTTCCGGGTCGTGTCACGGTCTTCGACAGCGGAGCCGAGGTGGGGATGGCCCGCGTGCTGATGGCTTAGCGCGCGCCCTTCTTCCAGCGTACGCTTTCCGTTGACGCCGTAAGGACGTTACGCCCGCTCGCCGACAAGTTCAACTACAGGCTGACTGGCCGCGCGTCGACCTCTCGAAGCCGATGGCGAGGACGTCATCCCGGTCGTCGGAGAAGAACGTCGCGTCGGCAAGCGCGACCTCAACAACGGCCGCGTTCGCGTTCGTCGATCGGACCATCGAGGCCGAGGAGCATTGCGAGGAAGCTGCAATCAACAAGGAAGCCCGCGTCGTCGGGGAGATCGAGCTGAGAAAGACCGCAACAGAGCGCGAGGAGACGATGTCTGACACGGTCCGCAAGTCCGAAGTCGAAGTCGAGGACAACCGCGACCTGGAGGAGAAGCGCTTCCTCCGCGACCAAAGGCTTTTACCGACTGATGCATCGGCGGCGACGGAAGGGTCTGCCGCCAATGCCGTTTCGCACCGTCAGTCGCGCCGGCTGATCATCGACGGTCTTTGACATCGCTGTAGGCCTGACATCTGGGAGTTCCCCTCCCTGCGGTGCGCCCAGTTTGACCAAGATGCCTAGCCGGCAGCAGGCGGCAGTTTGTCACACTGCTTGCCTTCCACCCGCCCCATCATCGACTTGCCGGCTTGGGGATGCATTGTGTTTTGCGGAGGCATCAGCGGGCTCAGGGTGCGGTGAGCCGTCCGGCGGCAAAGTCGCGCGCGAGCGCGATGAAGGCCTGGAAGGCCGCGGAGGCGTTGCGGCGACTGGGATAATAGAGGCACAGCGGTGCGAGCGGCGGCGTCCAGTCCTCCAGAATGCGGATAAGCCGTCCCGCCGCAATGTCGTCGCGGATATCGGTCTCCATGAAATAGCCGATCCCCACGCTGTTGATGACCGCGATCCGGGCCAGGGAGGCTTCGTCGAGGGTGACCGGGCCTTCGACGTCGATCTGCAACGCCTCGCCGCCCTTCTCGAAGCGCCAGCGAAACAGGGCGCCGTTCGGGAGCCTTACGCGAATGCATGGGTGGCTGAGCAGCTCCTGCGGCACGTGCGGGATAGTCCTGCCCTGGAAGAAGGCAGGCGAAGCGGCAACCGCCATGCGGCGCATCTGGCCCAGCGGTATGGCGATGGCGTCGCTCGGCACCAGATCTGCGCTGCGCACGCCGAGATCAAAGCCGGCCGCCACGACATCGACCAGCCGCCCTTCGGTAACGATGTCGATATGAACCTGCGGATAGCGCTGCATGTAGGTGAGGACCAGGGGCGCCATGATCTCGCGCGCCGCCGTCGCGAAGGCATTGATGCGCAGGGTGCCGGAGGGCGTTTCCTGCTGGGCGCGCGCGGTGTTCATCGCCTTCTGGATGCCTTCGAGCGATGGCGTGATCTGGGCGACGAAGATCCGCCCCGCATGGGTGAGCGAGACGCTGCGCGTCGTGCGGTTGAACAATCGAACGGCAAGCTCCCGCTCGAGCTTGGCCACCGCATTGCTGATGGCCGTGGTCGACATGCCGAGATCGAGCGCCGCTGCCCGGAACGAGCCGCACCGGACGATGGCCAGAACCGCTTCCAGCTCGATGAGCGAATGGCGAGCCATTATCCCGATCTCCGTGACGCGCTATGCCGCTTTGTGCCGATTATCGGGCGTGCCGTCTATGGTTATCTTCAACTCGCACCATTGAGGAGATAACCATGTCCATGCAGCTACCCAAGCCCATTGCCGACTATATCGAGGCGAACGCCCGTCTCGATCTGGACGGCATGGTGGCGTTCTTTTCGCCCGATGCCGTCTTTATCGACAATGGCAAGTCCTTCGAGGGGCAGGAGGCCATCCGGCACCTGTTCGAGAATGAGGTGATCGCCGTCAAGGCGATCTTCGTGCCCGACACCGTTCGGGAAGAGGGAGGCAATGTCATCGTCGAAGGTCCCGCTCGCGGTGATTTCCCCGGCAGCCCGCTGCGGTTCACCTATCGCTTCACCCTTTCGAACGGCGCCATCGAGACCTTGGAGGTGAGGCTATGACCATCAAGGCCGATCCTGCAGAGTTCGCCGGCAAGCGCGTGCTCGTCAGCGGCGGCACGAAGGGCTTGGGCCGCGCAACGGTCGAGCGCTTCCTGGCCGGAGGCGCCCGGATTATCACGGCCGCCCGCGCGACCAACAGCCCCATCGAGGGCGTCGATTATATCGAGGCGGATCTGGCGACGGCCGCGGGCAGCGAAGCGCTCGCCAAGGCGGCCCTGGAGCGGCTGGGCGGCATCGACATCCTCGCCCATGTGATCGGCGGCTCGAAGTCGCCGGCGGGCGGGTTTGCCGCGCTGACCGACGACCACTGGTTCGCCGAACTGAACCTCAACCTGTTGGCGGCCGTCCGGCTCGATCGCCTGTTGATCCCGCAGATGATCGAGCGCGGCAGGGGCACGGTGGTCCATGTCACCTCCATCCAGTCCGTTCTGCCGCTGCCCGACTCCACCACGGCCTATGCGGCTGCGAAAGCGGCGCTGCGAACCTACAGCAAGTCGATATCGAAGGAGCTCGGCCAGAAGGGCGTGCGCGTGAACTCTGTCTCGCCGGGATGGATCATGACCCAAGCGGCAGGAGACTTTGTCGAACGGCTTCAGGCCGCCAATGGCGGGACGATCGAGGACGCGCGCCAGTCCGTGCTCGATGCCCTTGGCGGGATCCCGATCGGGCGGGGCGCCGAGCCCGAAGAGGTGGCCGACCTGATCGCCTACCTCGCTTCCGACCGTGCCGCCGCGATCCACGGCGCCGAGTTCGTCATCGATGGGGGGACGATCCGCACCGTTTGACGAGGCCTTCGGCACCCGCCCTCTCGCCCAGAGAGGCGATGCCGGAAAAAAGGCTGCGCGCGCCGGCATACCCCTATGCCAGATCAGGTCCGGACAGCGATGATCTAACGCCTCTCCGCATCGTCATGCTGCCGGTCATCATCTTCGGCCGGCGGTTGATGACGCCGGTTGCCAAGGGGACAGATCTTGCCCGAACGACCCCATCATCGGCGCGCTCCGTGAACCCGCTGCCGCAAAGAGCCAAGTCCGAATCTTGGTGCAATGAAGATAGGCTCCAAAGGCGATGGCTTACCCTTCGTTCGTTGGAGGAGATCGACCTTGCTGATACCGTTTGGAAAAAGCGCCTGGTTTTGCGACAGGAGAACTCTGTGCGGGCGGCTGCTGGCATCGTGGAACACGGTGACCTTAAGATAAGACCGGCCAGATAGAGGACCCGGCAATCAGGCTCGAAGTGAGGGCCCGCGCCTCAAGCTCCTCCCAGGCGTCGGCATGAACGGCGCCCAACGCATTGCCACCCGAAAGGCAAAGCCAAAGCGAGGGGTCCGCTCCTCCTGCGTCCCGTCGTATGGTTTGTTGATCAATGGACAGCCCTGTCACGCGTGTTGCTCCTGCAAACTGGACATGCCACCGGCAGTTCCTCGCGTGGACCGGGCTCAGTCAGATTTGCTGTCATGCAGGCCAGGCGCCATCACGGAGCCGACTGCTCGCGACCGTTCCCGTCCAAACGCAGAGCCCGCCGCCAGGAGGTTGCCGCCTTCCCCCGGGGCGTGGTGCCACCCCTGCGGCGTACGCCTCTCCGGTTTCTCGACCGTCGGCCATTGAGGGGGTGTCCACGCATGGCGGTTGGGGGGGGCGCCCGGTCGCCCCGATCACCGGACACGGCAAGGGAGTCATCAGTGTCTTCGAAAGTCGAGTGCGTACGCGGTAGTGTCTTGGCGATGCGGACGCTGCATGAACAGGACCGGAGGATCGCGCCTCCGGTCCTGTTGGCGATCAGCGACCGGCAGCCTGTGCTGCGTACATGTAGCTGTCATAGCTGTATTCGGCGACGCGGAACCATTCGAAGCTCTCGTCGCGGAATTTCTTCCAGCCCGGATAGATCTTGGCCCAGGTCGGATGCTGCTGGCTGTATTCGGCATAAAGCTCGAACGACGCCTTGTAGGCTGCGTCCATCACATCGCGCGGAAGCGGGCGCAGCTGTACGCCCTTGGCCACGAGCGAGCGGATGGCGGAGGTGTTCTTGACGTCGTAGAGCGCCTGCATGTTGATATTGGCCGCCTTGCAGGCGGTGTCCAGCGCCACCTTGTAGGTGTCGGGCAGGCCGGCATATTGCGCCTGGTTGATGAAGAAGTGGATCGTCAGCCCGCCTTCCCAATAGGCCGGGTAGTAATAGTTCTTGGCGATCTGGTAGAAGCCCAGCTTCTCGTCGTCATAGGGGCCGATCCACTCGGCGGCGTCGATGGTGCCGCGCTCGAGCGCGGGGTAGATATCGCCGCCGGGCAGCTGCTGCGGCACGACGCCGAGGCGGGACATGACCTGGCCGGCCACGCCGGCAATGCGCATCTTGACGCCGTTCAGATCGGCGAGGCTGTTGATCTCCTTGCGGAACCAGCCGCCCATCTGCGCGCCCGTCGCGCCGCCCGGAATGCCGATGACGCCGTAGTTCGACAGGAACTCGTTGTAGGCCTCGTTGCCGCCGCCGTGATACAGCCAGGCATTCTGCTGGCGGCCGTTGAGACCGAAGGGAATGGTCGAGCCGATCGCGAATGTCGGATCCTTGCCGGTGAAATAATAGCCGCAGGTATGGGCGATCTCGACGGTGTTCTCCCGCACCGCATCGATCGCCTGCGCGCCCGGCAGCAGCTCGCCGGCCTGGAACACCTGGATCTGGAACTTGCCCTCGGTGATCTTGTTCAGCGCATCCGCCATGACGACCGCGCCGCCATAGATGGTGTCGAGATTGTTCGGGAAACCCGAGGTCAGGCGCCAGCGCAGAGTGGGCAGGCTCTGGGCAATGGCCGGCGCAGCCAGCGTCGAGCCGGCCGCTGCGGCCGCACCGGCCAGCGCCCCTTTCGTCATGAAGCCACGACGGCTTACATCCTTGGTCATCTTTGTCCTCCTCGGTGATCGTCTTGCGGTCGATCAGATCGCCGCGTCTTCAAGGGTTCGAGCTCGGCGGAGTGCCGAAACTCGGTGTCGGGGAATCGAAGCTCGGCTGCGCCGGCTGCGGGGCGTCGGATGGCGGTGCGCCGAAACTGGGCGGCGGCGGTGCGCCGAAGCTCGGTGGCGACGGCACGCCGGAGGCGTCCGGTGCGGCGAACGGGTTCATGCCGCCTGCGCCCGGCATCGGAATGTTGATCTGGATCGAGTTCGGATCGACGTCGGACGAACCGGACTTGTAATGCGTGACGAGCCCGGGAAAGAGGATCACGACCGCGACCATGACCAGCTGGATGGCGAGATACGGAAGTGCGCCCATGTAGATCTGCCCGGAGGTCACCGGCTGGATGGTCGCACCCGTCACCCGGTCCTTGTAGGCCCGCGAGGGGGCGACGGAGCGCAGGTAGAACAGCGAGAAGCCGAAGGGCGGATGCATGAACGAGGTCTGCATGTTGATCGCCAGCATGACGCCGAACCAGACCAGATCGATCCCGAGACTGTCGGCCACCGGCGCCAGCAGCGGCACGATGATGAAGGCGAGCTCGAAATAATCGAGGAAGAACGCCAGGAAGAAGACCAGCAGGTTCGCGACGATCAGGAAGCCGATCTCGCCGCCCGGGACCGAGGTCATCAGATGCTCGACCCAGACATGGCCGTTGACGCCATAGAATGTCAGCGAGAAGACGCGGGCGCCGAGCAGGATGAAGAGAACGAAGGAGGACAGCTTGACCGTGGCGTAGAGCGCCGACGTCACGATGCCAAGGCTGAGGCGCCGGTTGAGCGCCGCGAGCGCAAGCGCGCCGACGGCGCCCATGGCGCCCCCTTCGGTGGGCGTGGCAAGGCCGATGAAGATCGTGCCCAGAACGAGGAAGATCAGCACCAGCGGCGGGACGAGCGAGATGATGACCTTGTTGAACAGCTTCCAGCCGCGCAGCGACCGCGCTTCCAGCGGCAGGGCCGGCACGCTCTTCGGCTGCAGGAACGAGATCAGGACGATGTAGCCGATATAGGCGCCCACCATGATGAGAGCCGGGACGAGCGCACCCTTGTACATGTCGCCGACCGAGCGGCCGAGCTGGTCGGCCAGGATGATCAGAACGAGGCTTGGCGGGATGATCTGCGCCAGCGTGCCTGAGGCGGCGATCGTGCCGGCCGCAACGCGCCGGTCATAGCCATAGCGCAGCATGATCGGCAGCGAGATCAGGCCCATGGAAATGACCGAGGCGGCAACGACGCCGGTGGTCGCGGCGAGGATCGCGCCGACGAAGATGACGGCGAAGGCGAGGCCGCCGCGAATGGGGCCGAAAAGCTGGCCGATCGTGTCGAGCAGTTCCTCCGCCATTCCGCTTCGCTCCAGGATCAGGCCCATGAAGGTGAAGAAGGGGATGGCGAGAAGCGTTTCGTTCGACATCTGACCGAAGATGCGATCCGGGATGGCGCCGAAGAGATTGACCGGCAGAAGGCCCATCTCGATGCCGACGAAGCCGAAGGCAAAGCCGACGAAGGCCAGCGCGAATGCCACGGGATAGCCGAGCAACAGCACGACGATCAGCGACAGGAACATGATGGGGGCGAGATTTTCCGCAAAGAAAGCAAACATGACGGTGATCCGGCCCTAGAGTGTTTGTGCTTCGGCGTCGGCGAGCGCGATGGCATCCGGCAGGTCCCCGCGCAGGATGGCAATCCGCTTGATGAGCTCGGACAGGCCTTGAAGGGCGAGCAGCCCGAAGCCGAGGGGGATGAGCGCCCAGACCGGCCAGAGAATGAGACCGCCGGTATTATTCGAAATCTCGCCGCTGATGAACTTCGAGGTGACGCGCGGCCAGGAGAGAGCGATGGTGATCAGGCAGAAGGGGAAGAGGAAGAACAGCGTGCCGAGGATCTCGATCCACAGCTGCGTGCGGCGGGACAGTCGGCCATAGACCAGATCGACCTTCACATGCTCGTTGTTCAGCAGCGTATAGCCGGCAGCCACCAGGAAGCCTGCCGAGAACAGATACCATTGCGCCTCAAGCCAGGCGTTCGAGCTGACGTTGAACAGCTTGCGCGTCGTCGCATTCACCGCGCTGATGATGATCGCCAGCAGGATGAGCCACGAAACGGCTTTTCCAATGAATGTGTTTGCCGCGTCGATAAGACGCGACACTGCCAAAAGGCCCGCCATGATGTTCCCTCCCGAACCCACTCCCGGATCTGAAGAAAACTAGTACGTGTCCCGTTCTGGTTGGACAAGGGCACTTGCGCGGACGAGTGCCCGTCCTACCCAGAACTGGGTAGATCATCCGTGGAGGTCCGCGCCAGACCATGCTCCATCACATAGCGGATCAGACCGGCGGTGCTCGCTATGCCAAGCTTCTTCTTGATGTTCTTTCGGTGGGTTTCCACCGTTGCCGTGGAAATGGACAGCGCGAGGGCCACATCGCGGTTGCTGCGTCCGGAGGCGAGCGCCAGCAGGACATCCCGCTCGCGTGCCGTGATCGCCGCCGGCCCACTTTGGTCGTGGCGTTCGAGAAGAACGTCGGAGACGCCGGACGAGAAATAGGTTCCACCGCCCGCGACGCATTCGATCGCCGCAACGATCTCCTCGGTCGGCACGTCCTTCAGGATGTAGCCGGAGGCGCCGCGCAGGACGGAGGCGGAAATATACTCGCGGTTGTCATGCATGGAGAGCATGACGATGCGGGTGTCCGGAACGGCGGACTTGAACAGGGTGATCGCATCGATGCCGTTCATCTGGGGCATGTTGATGTCCATCAGCACGATCTGCGGCCGCAGCCGTTTGGCCTCCTCCACGCCGGCACTGGCAAGCACGGCCGTGCCGACGACGGCGATGGTTCCATAGGTGCCGAGCAGCGCTCTCAACCCATCCAGAACGAGGGGGTGATTGTCGACGAGGAGGACGGAAATCGGGGCGGAGGGCATCAGGCGGCATCCCTTTCCTGTGATCCCTGGCGGTTGGCGGACTTCGGCAGCATCGCCGTCAGGACAGTTCCCCCTTCCCCGGACTTGATCAGCAGGATGCCGCCGAAATGCGCCATTCGCTCAGCCATGTTTCGAAGACCCAGTCCGCCCGAGTTCGGCGTCTGGCCCATCTGCGCTTGAAACCCCGTGCCATTATCGGCAATGGTCATCCGCATGCGGCCACGCTCGCTCCAGAGCCGGATGTCGACCCGCGAGGCCTCTGCATGGCGCTCGACATTGGTCAGCGCTTCCTGCGCGATGCGGTAGAGCGCCGTGCTCGCCTCCGGTTTCAGCCGGTCCGGCGCCTCCGTCTCGATCTCGACACGGATCGCCGTGCGCTCGCTGAAATTGGCCGCCAGTGATTTGAGAGCCGGCGTCAGGCCGAGATCGTCCAGGAGTCGCGGCCGCAGTTCGTGGGAAAGCCGCCGGACCTCCTTGATCGCGCTGTTCAGCGCCTCGGCACCGCGCTCGATCGCGGCCGAGGCGTCGTCGGCATGGCTGCTGACCCTGCGGCTGGCGAGATCGATCGCATAGCGCACGCCGATCAGGCTCTGGGAGATGCCATCGTGCAGTTCGCGGGCAAGCCTTGCCCGTTCCTCCTCCTGCGCGTCGATGACCCGCTGGGTCAGCGCCGCGAGCTTCCGGTCGGCAAGCCGCCGCTCGCTCAGGGTGATCCAGATACAGGTCGCAAAGACAAGCAGGACCGCAGGCACGGCGATCATCGCCACGATCGCGAAGGTGCCCCGGATATTCTGCCTCGTATCGGCATTCGCGGCGGCGGTCTGGGCATAGACCTCGTCGAGATAGACACCGGTTCCCACCATCCAGCGCCACTTGTCGAGGCCGGCGGCAAAGGACAGTTTGTCGGCCATCTTGCCGGTGGACGGCTGCTCCCACTTGTAGCGATGCAGACCGCCCCCCTCCTTCGCCTTCTCGATCAGGTTGGCGATGACCCGGTCGCCATCCGGATCGGTCAGGGCAAGCCAGTTCCTGCCGGGGCGGAAGCTCTGCCGGGGATGGACGACATTGTTGCCGTCGTAATCATAGACGAAGAAGTAGCCGTCGACGCCATAGTCCAGCGACGAGAGGATCGACCGGACGCGCTCCTTGGCCACCATGTCGTCCGGCCCGGCCTTGGCATAGATATCCTGGATTGCGGAGAGAGCGAGGTTGGTCAGGTTCAGAAGCTCGGTCTCCTTCGCCTTCAGCATGTTTCGCTCGAAGGTCTCGATGCTGCTCTGCGCAAGCCGGGTCGACTGCCAGGTGATAAAAGCGGTGATCGTCATGATGGCGACGATCAAGGGCACGATGGCGAGGGCGACGATTTGATAGCGCAACTGCATCGGTGGTTCTCGGTTGGCGTCGTTTCAGACCAGAGCTGTTTGATATCACGCTTCTGAGGACGAAAATCGGCTCTTCGTCTGATTACAGCTACGAAGCCACGTTGAGACCGAGTTGGATCGATCCGCTCGGGTGCCTGGGAAAGGTCAGCGTGACCTCCGTGCCGTGGCCGAGTCTGGATTTGATCGTGGCGTCCCCGCCGGATTGGCGGACGAAGCCGTAGACGGTCGCGAGACCGAGGCCGGCGCCGCCGTCTTCGATCCGTGTCGTGAAATAGGGCTCGAAGGCCTTGTCGATTGCCTCGGGCGTCATGCCGATGCCCTCGTCGGACACCGTGACGAGCACGGATGTTGCGTCATTGCCTGCTGCAATCGCGATCTCGCCGCCGTTCGGCATGGCCGCTGCCGAGTTCAGGCAAAGATTGAGGATCGACTGTTCGAACAAGGCCGGGTCGAGAAAGACCGGCGACAGGTCCGGGGCGACGCGAAGCGTCACCTGGCAGCGCTCACCCACGGCGATCTCCAGAACGTCGATCATGCCGGTGAGGACGGCCTTGAGATCGACGGAGACGGGGAAGAGCTGCTGCTGGCTGGCGACGGACAGCATGCTAGAGGACAAGGCGCGGCCGCGGTCTGCCGCCTTGCGAATGCGGTTGAGATGCCGCCTTTGCCGATCGGTGATGCCGGTCTCGCGCTCCAGCAGGCCGAGACTGCCGGTCACGATGCCGATCATATTGCCAACCTCATGGGCCAGCTGGTGCGTCATGCGGGTAATCCCCACCAGCCGCTGCGCCTTCGCCGCCTCCGCCTCCTGGCGATCGGCTTCGGTGACATCGCGGGCCAGGAGAACGAAGCCGCCGTCCTTCTGGCGCGAGAGCGAAACCTCGACCACCTGCCCGTCGGCGCGGCGATGACGAAAGACGAAGGGCTTCGTCCATCGGTCGTCGTCCGCCAGCATCTCCTTCAAAGTGCCGATCTCGGCGGCAGGAAGGATATCGAGGAAGCGGCGCAGGGGCAGCTTGCGCGCAGCGCTGCTGCGGCCGACGAGTTCGATGACGCGGCGGTTCATGGCAAGCGGCTTGCCTGTCTGGTCGAAGACGGCGATCCCTTCGTTCATGCTGCGGAAAACCGCCCGAATGGTCCGTGCCGCGGTCTCTGCCTTGCGCCGCATCCGGCTGACGCGATCGACATTGTCCCGAAAGGCGCTGAAGGCATTGACCAGGCGGACGAGCTCGGTTTCGTTGCCGCGATAGCGCGGCGCGGCATCGAGCGTCTGGCCGACAGCCAGGGCATTCATGCCGGCGGAGAGATCGATGATCCCGCGCGAGACCCGCATGACGGAGCGGATGGCGAAGGCGGCAATGAGCAGCATGAGGAGCGCCGTGGCGAAGACGATGCTCAAGAGCCGCTGCAGCATCTGCGACGTCGCCCGCACATCCTCTCCCAGCTTCCGCACGACGCTGTCGTTCTGCGCTTCGACGGCGCGCGACAGCGCACGCGACACCGTATGCAGCCGCGTGATCGCCGCGCGGATGGAAAACATTTCCCGAAGATAGCGGGTCTGCGCGGCGAAGATGCGCTGATGCGCGTCGAGCGCGTCCCGATCCAGGCGGACGGGGGCAAGTTGGGCGATCGAGAGGTCCCGCACGTAGCGTCTCTGCAGCTCGCCGAGCTGAAACAGGCTGTCCGAGGTCGAGGCTGACTGGGCGATGGTGTTGAGGCTCGGCGGCAGGTTCCGGACGGTGGTGATGTCGCGCGTCGCGATCTGGCTCAGCGCGATGGCGGCATCCGACTTGTGCGCCTGCGCCGCCTCGGCGTTGCGCATCATGATCACCGTCTGCTCCTGGATCGCCTCGAGCAGGGCGAGCACGCGGCCATCGGAGCGCGCCGCCGTCCGCTCGGAGCGCGGACGGAGCATGCTCATCAGTCCATCCACCTGCGTCAGCACGGCGCGGCTCTCGCTGGAGATGCGGTAGGGCGAGGTCGCATTCATCAGGAAGGGAGCGCTGGACACGAGATCGGACACCTGCTTGGACACGATCGCCGACTTGCCGAGGCTGACGAATGCCTCGGTGCCATAGGTCGCCATCTCGTTGCGCGCCTTGAGGAGGCCGAAAATGGCAACAGCCGAGATGCCGAGGACAAGCGCTCCGATGAGCAGAATGGCGGCCGGCAGCCGGAAGGCGATCGAAGAGAAGTAGGCGCGATGCGTCATGGGTCGGTCTCGCGCCCCGGAGCCTCCAGCATATAGCCGCGACCGCGACGCGTCTTGATGAAGCGCGGCAGTTCGGGGTTCTGCTCGATCTTGCGACGCAGCCGCAGGACAAGCACGTCGACATTGCGATCCAGATAGCGCTCCGTGCCGCTGCCCAGCCGCTCGAGGATCTGCGCCCGGCTGACGGGCTGGTTCGGCGTTTCGGCCAAGAGCTCCAGCAGCGCGAACTCCGCGCCGGTCAGCGTCTTGCCGGGCGACCCCTCGCAGGAGGCCAGCCGGCGCTTGAGGTCGATCGTCCAGTCTCCGAGGGTCAGCGCCGAGGGCGCGGATGCGAGATCCGGCCCGCGCTCCGGCTTGGCGCTCGGGATCGAGCGGCGAAGCACCGCCTTCATGCGTGCCGCAAGCTCGATCGGCTCGAACGGCTTGACGATGTAATCATCCGCGGCCGTTTCGAGCCCGAGCACGCGCTCGGCCGAACTGCCGGCCGCCGTGACCATGATGATCGCCACATCCAGGGTGCTGCGGATGCGCTGAGCGAAGGTCCGCCCGGACGCGCCCGGCAGATTGTGATCGAGCAGGACGAGATGAACGCTTTCACGCGACAGGAAGGCGCCTGCCTCCTCGGCGGAGCCGGCGAGAAACGGCGCCCATCCCTCCGCCTCCACGAGATCGAACAGAATCTCCGCCATATCCGGATCGTCCTCCACGATCAGAACCTTGACCTGCATGCACGCATCCTCCCGCCCCCATCTTAGGCCTGACGGCCCGATGTTCAAACGCTCGCCCGTGACGGGAAATGTCATAGTTGTAAGATTTGAAAGTTTTTCCCGGCGATGACCGGCCCGGCTGTAACAAGCGTAACCACTCCTTTCTTGAAGCCACGGCCGTATCTGCCATTCTGACGGCGGAGGCTGGAACCGCTTGAGGTTCCGGAATGGGAGAGTTCGGTGAGGATGTTCGTCTGTCTGGTCGCAGCGGCCTGCCTGGCAACAGGCGTCACGGCACGCGCAGAGCCCGCGTCGCGGCTGACCGTTCTTTGCGGCGTGGACGAAGCCTGGTGCGCCACCATGAAGACGGCCGTTCTCGCCCGGTTGAACATCGATGCCACCCTGACGCGCCGAAGCACCGGCGAAATCCTCGACCAGATCCGCCGCGAGAAGGACGATCCGCAGACGGATGTCTGGTGGGGTGGAACCGGCGACGCGCAATTGCAGGCCGCAGCCGAAGGACTGCTCGAACCCTACCAGCCCGAGCCGACCACGGCGATGCTGCCCTGGGCCGACAACTTCTTCGATCTTTCCGGCGGTCGCTCGGCCGGAATCTATGCGGGTGCGCTCGGCTTTGCCTACAACACCGATCTCCTGAAGCAGAAAGGGCTGAAGGCGCCGGCCTGCTGGAAGGATCTGATCGACGGCAGCTATGCCGGCGCGGTCGAGCTCGCCGATCCGAACTCCTCGGGAACGGCCTACACCGCGCTTGCCACCCTCGTTCAGCTGTTCGGGGAAGACGAGGCCTTCAAATATCTGGCGCAGCTTGCCGGCAACATCCGCGCCTATCCGCAGTCGGGCTCCGACCCGGTCAAGGATACGGCCCATGGCAAGGCGCTGATCGGCATCTCCTTCATCCACGACGCCGTGACGCTGCGCCAGGCGGGCTACCCTCTCGAGATCGTCGCACCCTGCGAGGGCACGGGATACGAGATCGGGGCGGTGAGCATCGTCAAGGGTGCCAAGAACAAGGACGCGGCGCGGGCCTTCGTCGGCTTCGCGCTCAGCGCGGAGGGGCAGGCGACGGGGGCCGCTGCCGGGCAGAACCAGGTGCCGTCCAATGCCAGAGCCTCCCTGCCGCCAGGTGCGCCTGACATTTCGATGATCCGGATGGTCGACTACGATTTCGCGACCTTCGGCTCGGCCGACGAACGCCGCCGGCTTCTCAAGCGCTTCGACAGCGAGATCCGCCGGATCCCCTGATCGCACGCCATGCGGGAAGGGCGCCTGTCGTCTTTTCCCCGGCATAGCCGTCGCCCCGACCACCAAGCGGGCGGCGGATCCACCGACCGGCAAGACCCTGCCCCCCGCCTGGAGCGCCAGGCGGGACCGGCGGTGCCATGCCGAACGCACGACCGATAACCAAGGAGGAAAACCCATGAAGATCCACACAGCCGCCCTTCTGGCACTCGCCGCGAGTGCCGCGCCCGCTCTGACCGCCCTTCCGGCGCAGGCGGCCGGCACGCTCAACCTGATTTGCTCGGCAGACGTCGTCATCTGCGAGCAGATGAAGGGCGATTTCGAGAAGGACCATGACATCAAGGTCAACATGGTTCGCCTGTCTTCCGGCGAAACCTATGCAAAGATCCGGGCCGAGGCCCGCAATCCCAAGACGGATATCTGGTGGGCCGGCACGGGCGATCCGCACATGCAGGCCGCCTCTGACGGGCTGACGCAGGAATACAAGTCGCCGCTCCTCGATCAGCTACAGGAATGGGCGCAGAAGCAGGCCGAAGGCTCCGGGTTCAAGACGGTCGGCGTCTATGCCGGCGCGCTCGGCTGGGGCTACAACACCGAGATCTTCAAGACGAAAGGCTTCACGGAGCCGAAGTGCTGGGCCGATCTTCTCAATCCCGCCTTCAAGGGCGAGATCCAGATCGCCAATCCGAACTCGTCCGGCACGGCCTATACAGCACTCGCCTCTCTGGTGCAGATCATGGGCGAAGACCAGGCCTTCGACTATCTGAAGAAGCTCAACGCCAACGTCTCCCAGTATACCAAGTCGGGCTCTGCCCCGATCAAGGCGGCGGCCCGCGGCGAAACGGCCATCGGCATCGTGTTCATGCATGATGCCGTGGCGCAGACGGCGGAAGGCTTCCCCGTCAAGGCCGTCGCACCGTGCGAAGGCACCGGCTACGAGATCGGCTCCATGTCGATCGTCAAGGGCGCCAAGAACCTCGACAATGCCAAGACCTGGTACGACTGGGCGCTGTCGCCGGCCGTGCAGTCGCGGATGAAGGACGCCAAGTCCTTCCAGCTGCCGTCGAACAAGGCGGCCGAGATCCCGAAGGAGGCGCCGCGCTTCGAGGACATCAAGCTGATCGACTACGACTTCAAGACCTATGGCGAGCCCGCCAAGCGCAAGGAACTGCTCGAGCGCTGGGATCGCGAGATCAGCGCCAACGCGAACTGAGTGAGACAAGACCGGCCAAGGCTCGCCCCGGCCGGTCTTGCGCGTGCATGACGGCATGGCTTGAGGAGGGGATCGGGATGGACACCGGCAAAGACAATCGCAACCGCAGACTGGAGATCGTGCTCGGATTGGGCATCCTCGCCTTTCTGCTCGTGCCCTGGTACCGGATCGAAGGCGGGTTTCTCGGCTTTGGCTGGCTGAGCGGCTTTCCGACAGAGGCCTCCGTGTCGCCTGGCCTGCTGCAGATCCTGCTTCATGGCCGCTGGTGGCTTGCCGTTCCGGCCTTGATGCTGGTGGGCGGCCTGCTGGCCCGCTTCACGGGGGACACCCGCCGGCGCGGCAGGCTTCTGACCCTGTGTGGGGCGATCGGCGTCGTGTTCCTCATGCTGCAGGGCTTGGCAATCGGTTATTCAGGCTGGGCCTGGACGGTGAGCGAGCGGCTGTTCGGGGCGCTTTCGGACGGCCAGCCGTCGATGGGGGCCGGCGCCATGCTGTCTGCCCTGGTCTTCGTCCTGCTTTTCTCCTTCGGCCTTGCCGAACGCGGCGTCATGAAGGGCGACGCCTTCGTCGTTGCCTCCATCGCGCTGCTCGTCTTCCTCGTCGCGATCTTCGTCTTCTATCCCGTCGGCAGCATGCTGGTGGGCGCGTTCCAGGATTTCGATGGCTCCTTCAAGCCGGACGGCTTCAGCCGCAACATCCAGGATCCGGCCATTTGGAGCCTCGGCTGCGTCATGGGTGGCGAGCGATGCGGCGTTGCCTGGCGCACCCTGTGGCTGGCGATCATGACGGCAGGCGGCTCGACCATCATGGGGCTTGCTTTCGCTCTCGTTGCCACCCGCACCCGTTTTCCCTTCAAGAAGGGTCTACGTCTTCTCACCGTTCTGCCGATCATCACGCCGCCCTTCGTCATCGGCCTGGCGCTGACGCTGCTCTTCGGTCGAGCCGGTGTCGTGACCGAAGCGCTGTCGAGCCTGTTCGGCATCGAGCCGGGCCGCTGGCTCTACGGCATGACGGGCATCTGGATTGCCCAGGTCCTCTCCTTCACGCCGATCTCCTTCCTTGTCCTGATCGGGGTGGTCGAAGGCGTCTCCCCCTCCATGGAAGAGGCATCCCAGACGCTGCGCGCCGACCGCTGGCGCACCTTCTGGCGCGTCTCCCTTCCGCTGATGAAGCCCGGCATCGCCAACGCGTTCCTCATCGGCTTCATCGAGAGCATGGCTGATTTCGGCAACCCGCTGGTGCTGGGCGGCAGCCATGGGGTGCTGTCGACAGAGATCTTCTTCGCCGTCGTCGGGTCGCAGAACGATCCGTCGCGCGCCGCCGTGCTCGCCATCATCCTGCTCTGCTTCACGCTGACCGCCTTCCTCGCCCAGCGCTTCTGGCTGGCAGGCAAGAATTTCGCCACCGTCACCGGCAAGGGCGACAGCGGGTCGCATATCGCCCTGCCCCGGCCGCTGTCGATCGGCGTCCATGCCCTCGTCGTGCCCTGGATGCTCTTCACCGTCGTCATCTACGGCATGATCCTGTTCGGCGGCTTCGTCAAAACCTGGGGTCTCGACAATTCGCTGACGCTCGATCACTACGCCAAGGCGTTCTCCGTCGATATCAGGGATGGCGCCATCGCCTGGACGGGGGTCGCCTGGAACTCCTTCTGGACCACCATGGAAATCGCGCTGATCTCGGCGCCGCTGACGGCAGCAGTCGGACTGCTGACGGCCTATATCATCGTCCGCCAGAGGTTCGTTGGCCGGAACGTCTTCGAATTCGCGCTGATGATGAGCTTCGCCATTCCCGGCACGGTCATCGGCATCAGCTACATCATGGCCTTCAACCTGCCGCCGCTCGAAATGACCGGGACAGCGCTGATCCTGATTGCCTGCTTCGTCTTCCGCAACATGCCGGTCGGCGTGCGCGGCGGCGTGGCGGCCATGAGCCAGCTCGACAAGAGCCTCGACGAAGCCTCGCTGACCCTGCGGGCCACCAGCCTGCGCACGGTGCGAAAGGTGATCCTGCCGCTTCTGCGCCCGGCGATCACCGCCGCCCTCGTCTATTCCTTCGTGCGGGCGATCACCTCCATCAGCGCCGTCATCTTCCTGGTGAGCGCCGAGTATAACATGGCAACCTCCTACATCGTCGGACTCGTGGAGAACGGGGAATACGGTGTGGCGATCGCCTACTCCTCGATGCTCATCGTCGTGATGATCGTCATCATCGCCGCCTTCCAGCTTCTTGTGGGCGAACGACGGCTGCGGCGCGAAAATCGCGTCGCCGGCGTCACCAAGGCCCCTTCCCTCGTTCTCGGTCAGGAGAAAGCAGCATGATTACCCCCCGCGCCGGCTCGGTCGTCTTCAACCACGTCAAGAAGCAGTTCGGAGCCTTCACGGCCATTCACGACCTCTCGCTGACCATCGAACCGGGTCAACTCGTGACGCTGCTCGGGCCGTCGGGCTGCGGCAAGACGACGACGCTGCGCATGCTGGCCGGCCTCGAACATCCGACGTCCGGCCAGATCCTGATCGGTGGCAAGGACGTGACGATGCTGCCGGCCAACGAGCGCGACGTCTCGATGGTGTTCCAGTCCTATGCGCTGTTTCCCCATATGAGCTCGCTCGAGAACGTCGCCTATGGTCTGGAGTCCTCCGGCATGAAGCGGAAGGAGGCGCGCGAGAAGGCTGAGGAAGGCCTGGCGCTCGTTGGCCTTGCCGGCATGGGCCAGCGGCTTCCGGCCGAGCTGTCCGGCGGACAGCAGCAGCGCGTTGCCGTTGCCCGCGCGCTTGTGCTGGAGCCGCAGGTTCTGCTGCTTGACGAGCCGCTTTCCAACCTCGACGCCCGTCTGCGGCGGCAGGTCCGCACCGAAATCCGCGAGCTACAGCAACGCCTCGGCTTCACGGCTGTCTATGTGACGCATGACCAGGATGAAGCGCTTGCCGTGTCCGACTGGATCATCATCATGAAGGACGGGGTGATCGCCCAGGAAGGTGCGCCGCGCGAGCTTTACGAGGCGCCTGCCTCCGCCTTCATCGCCGACTTCATGGGAGAGGCGAACGTCGTGCCCTGCGAGGTGCTGAGCGTCGAAGGTGCGGATGCGGTCATCCGCATTGCTGGTCTGGAGCACCGCGTGCCGAGCCGCAACGCGCGGCCGGGGCCGGCCAAGCTCGCCGTGCGGCCGAACGCGATCACGCTGGAGCCGGCTTCGGATGCGGCCTTGCCCGGACGCATCACCCATTCGGCCTATCTCGGCGACCATGTGGAATATGAGGTGGAGACCGATACGGGCCGGCTCTTCGTCGTCGATCCCGCCGTGGAGCGCGCCCTGCCCCCGGCCACCGATGTCGCTATCGGCTTCAAGGGCCGCGGCATCGCCATTATCAACGGCTAGCCCTTCGCAGACAAAGGATTCTCCATGACGCATGATCTCGACGCCCGTTTTGCCCTTGCGCAGACGATCGCCCGCATCGCCGGCGCGACCGCCCTCGACTATTTCCACCGCCGCGAAACGCTGGTCATCGAAACCAAACGCGACGCGCAGGATGTCGTCTCCATCGCAGACCGCCAGGTGGAAACGCTGATCCGCGACGCGGTGGCCGACGCCCACCCGGACGATGGCTTCCTGGGCGAGGAATATGGCCTTGTTGCCGGCAGTTCAGGCTATACATGGGTGGTCGATCCGATCGACGGCACCAGCCCCTTCGTCAACGGCATGCCGAGCTGGTGCGTCTCCATCGCCGTCTTGTTCGAAGACAAGCCGGTGATCGGCGTGATCCATGCACCCTGCTTCGATGAACTCTATGCTGCAGCCGCCGGCCGTGGCGCGGTTCTCAACGGCAAGACCCTGCAGCTCGACCCCTCGCGCACCATTTGCAACGCCGTGACCGGGATCGGCGCGAACAACCATGTCACACCGGCCTTCGTCGGCAAGATGGTGGAAACCTTGATGGAGGCCGGCGGGAATTTCATTCGCAACGGCTCCGGCGCCCTCATGCTCGCCTATGTCGCCGCCGGCCGGCTTGTCGGCTATTACGAACCCTATATGCATGCCTGGGATTGCCTGGCCGGTTATTGCCTGGTCACCGAAGCGGGCGGCTGGCACCACCCCTTCCCGGTCGAGGGAGAGCGATTGACCAAGGGCGCGCCGGTGCTCGCCGCCGCGCCGGGCGCCATCGACGATCTGCGCAGGATCGCCGGGGTCTGATCGCGCAAGGGACGGTATGGCCGACACCGTCCAGCATCTGACCGCGCCGGATGCCGCGGCGTGAACCTGTCGGTCTGTCGCATAGGACGCAGCGAGGGCACCCAGCGTCAGCGGAGGCTCGGTCCGCCGTCGGTCTCGGCGGCGGCACGATCCTCGACCCGCGTCAGTTCGAAGAAGTAGCGTCTCGGGTCGCGGTCCAGAACCATCATCCCGGCGACGCTGTGGTCGTCGATGCGTCGGAACGTGTCGGAGATCGGTTGCCAGTCATAGACCATGCTTGCGGTCGGCGCGTCGTCGCCCGAAGAGGTCTTGAGGCTCGCGGTGGTGCTGCGGGCCCGCAGTCGCGGCCTGAGATGGGAGAACAGGTTCCGGGCGCGGACCGACCGGCCGAACGCACCGAAGCGCGTCAGGAACCGCGCAGGCAGAAATTTCGGATCGACCGGCACCAGCCGGCCGGGCTCGCCCTCGAAAAGCAGCGCATCGACGCGCAGATCCGGGTGAACCCGTTTGCCGAACCAGTGCAGGTTCTCCAGGACACCATCCAGAGGATGCCCTGAGGGACGGCTGACGCCTCGCCACAGTCCGACCATCTCCTGCGGCCGGACAGGACCGAGGGACTGAAACCATCGAAAAGCCTCGGCCTGCAAGGCCGCCTGCAGCGGCGTCTGATTCACGGTGTCTTCCCTCTCATGTCATCACGTCCTCGATCATTCGGATGTCCGGCGCCGTGGGAATGAAGAGCTCAAAGGGGAGGTTCCGACACTGCTGCGTGATCCAGTCGTGAATGAGGCTGAAATCGACTGACGAACGTTGCCTTGAACCCAGCCACTTTGGGACCTCGCGCCGGATAGAAAGGCGCGGCTGGCGGTCGTTGGTCACGGCAAGCCATCGGCAACCAGGGGGTTCCGTTCGAAAAGATATACACATATTCGAACATTAACGGAATATTTGGTTCTTGTATATATTTAAGTCATTGCGAACAAAGCATGGTCATACCGTCCTGACGCAGACAGTCGGGGAGAGAGAGGGGTGGAAGGTATGGGGATCGCTTCATTGATGAATGCCAGGGAGGCCAACAAGCTGCTCGCGCTCGATGCGCTGAAGGCCAATGTGATGGTTGCCGATGCCAAGCTGACCATCACCTACATGAATCCGTCGGTCCTCGAGCTCTTGAAAGAGGCGGAGGCGGACTTGAAGAAGGAGCTGCCGCGCTTTTCGGTCGCCACGCTGATCGGCAGCAATATCGATGTGTTCCACAAGAACCCGGCGCATCAGCGCGGCATGCTGGCAGCGCTGAAGAGCCGGCACAGCGCGACCATCCGCGTCGGGACCCGGGTGTTCGACCTGCTGGTCACCCCGCTAAAGGCCGGCGCCAAGACGACGGGCTATGTGGTCGAATGGGCCGATGCGAAGGCGCGGCTGCTCAATGTCGACTATGCTGCGCAGATCGCGGCCATCGGCCGTTCGCAGGCCATCATCGAGTTCACGGTCGACGGCCATATCCTGACAGCCAACAAGAACTTCCTCGAGGTGATGGGATATTCCTCGGTCGAGGAGCTGCGCGGCAAGCATCACAGCCTGTTCGTGCACCCCGACCTCGCCGCGAGCGCGGAGTACAAGACCTTCTGGAAGGAGCTTTCCGAAGGGCGCTATCACGCCGCCGAGTTCAAGCGTTACCGCAGGGACGGGAGCGAGGTGGTGATCTCCGGCTCCTACAATCCGATCCTCGATGCAAACGGGACAGCGACCAAGGTCGTCAAGTTCGCCTCCGATGTCACCAAGCGGGTGGAAACGGTCAATGCGCTCGGCGAAAGCCTGAAGCGCCTGTGTTCCGGCGATTTCGGCTTCCAGCTGAACGAGCCCTTTGCGCCCGAGTTCGAATTCCTCCGCGTGGATCTCAATCGATCCGTTGCGCAGCTCTGCGACACCTTCCGCCAGATCGCGCAGAGTGTCGATCTGATCGGCACGGGAACGAACGAGATCAGCGAAGGGGTGGCCGATCTCTCGCGGCGGACCGAAAGCCAGGCCGCGAGCCTGGAGGAAACGGCAGCCGCGCTGGACGAGATCACCACCAATGTCGGCGCCTCCGCCCAGCGCGCCCAAGATGCCCGCGACGTGGCATCGCGCGCCAAGATGAGCGCGGAGCAATCCGGCGAGGTCGTGTCCCATGCCGTGGATGCGATGAGCCGGATCGAAGACTCCTCCGGCAAGATCTCCAGCATCATCGGCGTGATCGACGAAATTGCCTTCCAGACCAACCTGCTTGCCTTGAACGCCGGCGTGGAAGCGGCGCGCGCCGGCGAGGCGGGACGCGGATTTGCGGTCGTGGCCCAGGAAGTGCGCGAACTGGCGCAACGCTCCGCCAAGGCAGCGAAGGAGATCAAGGAACTGATCCGCAACTCCGCCTCGGAGGTCTCGGCCGGCGTCAAGCTGGTCAGCGATACCGGTCTCGCGCTCAAGACCATCAGCCAGCTGATCGTCGAGATCAACGACCATATCGTGGCGATCTCCACGGCGGCGAAGGAACAGTCCACGGGACTGAGCGAGGTGAACGGCGCGGTCAACAGCATGGACCAGTCCACCCAGCAGAATGCGGCAATGGTGGAGGAAAGCAGCGCCGCGGCCGGCACGCTGGCTTCGGAAACCGCCAAGCTGCACGCGATGATCGGCCAGTTCACGCTGACCTCATCGAGCAGCCATTCGGCTCCGGCCTCCTGGAGCAAGGGCTCCGGCGCCCCCTATTCCCGCGCTGCGTGACACCGGCCCGGGTGCGCTGCCCCCGGCGCACCCTTCCCTTCCTTTGGTTCAACACAGATGGAGTTGCTGCAGTGGAGATCCACCTTGAAGACCGCCTCGCCGCCGCGGCACAGATCCTGCACCGGCTTGCGGAACAGAACATGATGTTGAGCAGCCGCATCATCGCGCTCGAAAACGTCCTGTCCCACGCGATCGCCCGCCAGTTTCCCGACGGGCAGACCGGCGCAGAGGCGCTGGCCCAGTTTTCGGCGCAGGTTCGCCGGGAGGCCGTTCATCTCGCGACACTCATCCGCTCCTGGGACGAAACGGATGTGCCGCCTCCCGTGGAGGTGCCGCGATCCATGGAGCGCCTCCTTTCCCGCGCCGAGACACTTCGTCATCAGCGCGGCACCAAGCTCGCCGTCGCGCGCACGGCGAGACCGGCGGCCAACGACGGCTGAGGCCGCTTTGCGATGATTTGCGATTGATCGGAAACGGATTCTCGCTTACATAAAGAGTTTCGAAGATACCGACCAGCTGGCTGTAGCGGGAGCCATGAGGGACGACGCAGGACGCAGTTCGACCGCGGTGGTGAAATTTTCGGACGCCTTGAAGCGTGCCGGCATCTCCAAACTCGTCCTGCATGCCTGGGAACGGCGCTTCAACGTCGAGCTGAGCGAGAGGACCGTTACCGGTCGCCGCTACATGACCGATCTTCAGGTCGAGCGGCTGCGGCTGCTCAAGCTGTGCACCGAAGCGGGCTTTCGAATCGGCGCGATCATTCAGCTTCCCGATGACGAGCTGGTGCGGATTTCCGCAGAGCATTCCTTGCGGCTGGACCTCTGCGCGACGCTCGATGCGGTGCAGAGGCTGGACGGGGCGGCGCTGGGCGCCGATCTGGAGCGACGCCTGGAAGCGCTGGGACCTGTTGCCTTCGCGCTGCGCGTTGCCGCTCCGCTGATGAAGGAGGTCGGCCGGCGCTGGCACGAGGGCAGCCTCTCCATCGCCGCCGAGCATCTGGCGTCTGCGGAAATCCGCCGCTTTCTCGCCGCGTGCCTGGCGCGGGTTCCAGTCGCTCCGGGTGCTCTCAAGGCAATTGCGACGACACCGGAGGGCGAGATGCACGAGCTCGGCGCGCTCGTGGTCGCTCTCATCTCCCGCAGCCAGGGGATCGATACGCTCTATCTCGGCCCAAACCTGCCGAACGACCAGATCGTCGGCGCGGCGCGTCAATATGGGGCGGGCCTCGTGCTTCTCAGTTGCATGGGGTCGGCGCGGCGCAGCCTTCCCGCCCAACTCACGACACTGCGCGCTGCCCTGCCGCCGGAGATCCTCATCATCGCCGGCGGCTTGGCCGCCGAACAGCTGACGCCGATGCAGGGGCTTCAGGTCCTGAACGACATGCAGACCCTGGAAGCAATCCTGCAGAACCTGGCAGGATCGGCCAAGCCGGACGCAGGCTGCGCGAGGGAAACCTCCTAACGCCGGACGCTCGCCGCGCAGTTTAGCCCTGGAAATCACTCTGCGTCGCCTGTCTGCTCGATCCGGTCGAGCACGGCTTCGGGGGCAACGTCCTTTTTCAACTCCGTCAGCTCCTCGCTCGCTTCGATCGGCACATCGAGCCTGCGGGCGATCGCCTCCACCATCTCGATCAGGCGGGTCGTCTCGTGCTCGTTCAAAAGGCTGATCTGCAGGTCGAGGTCGGCGCGCGCATCGTCCTCGGCGGCCATCCTGTTCTGGTTGATCAATACGAAGGTGGAGAGAAAGATGGCTTCGACGGAGGCTTCCATGGCCAGGATCACCAGGGAAGGATCCCAGACGGGAAGACCCGGCACGATGCCGAGATTGGCAAGGATCCAGCTGCCATACAGCACCAGATGAATGTAGACGAACGGCATGGAGCCGGCGAAACGGCTGATGGCGGCGGCGGCGCGCTCCTGAAGAGAGGCGGCACGTGCGGCCTCGCGGCGCCGCTCCATCACCGCGTCGATGTTGCGGGCCAGAGCAGGCGCCAGTCCGTCGGCAGCCTCGGTCGTGACGCCGCGCCGTCGGTCTGCCACCGGAGCATCGTCATGCGCCGTGGTCGGTGAGACGGGGGCCGGTCCGGTCAAACTCATTGCGGATCCGCCGGTTCGGCATCCTGAAGGCGGACCTCGAACAGGGGCCCCGAACTGTCGCACACCTCGATGCCCAGGATTTCCACCGGCTCTTCGTTTTGCCGGCTCTCGTCCAGGATCGCCATCATCGTCATCTGGGCGCAGGTGCGCGCGGCGACGATCGAGGCAAGCTGATCGTCTCCTTCCAGATCCTGGATGACCCGGTCTTTCATACGAAGGTGGAAATAGTAACGGGGCAATGCGCGCTGTCCTTCCATGCCGGCGATGATGCCGGATGAAGCGCCGAACAGCGCGATAGGGGGAAAGGTCCGGTACGCTCCCCGACCGTTCCGCCCGATGCGGGGCGTGATGCGGAGCGGGAATGGGAGGCCCGAGGGACGGCAAGGGCTTGCTGCCTCCCCTGCGCGTGCGGATGGCAGGAGAGGCCTTCGAACCGGGCTCTACGCCGGTGCGGCCCGGAAACCGGTCTCAGTGCCGATCAGGCGACGGCTGCGGTGCGGGCGCTGTGCGAGGGTCCGAGAGGCTGCCCGAGTTGGAGTAGCCGGTCGATCTCGCTGCCCGGCATGGGTTTGCCCATCAGGTAGCCCTGGAACTGGTCGCAGCCGGCTTCGCGCAAGATTTCGGCCTGCGTCGGATGCTCGATCCCCTCGGCGGTGACCGGTATATCGAGCGCCGTCGCCAGCAGGACCGTCGCGGTCAGCACGTCGCGGCCGTTGGCCTTTTCCTCCAGTGCCGTGACCAGGGAGCGGTCGATCTTGACGCGGTCGAAGCCAAAGGCGCGCAGCGCGCCGATGCTCGCATAGCCGCAACCGAAATCATCCAGTGCGAACTTGACGCCCACCTTCTTCAGCCCCTCGATGGACCGCCGCGCCTGGTCCGGGTTCGACATCAGCACGCCTTCGGTGATCTCGAGCGTCAGCCGCTTGGGATCGAACCCCTCCGCGGAGAGGAGGCCGAGCACCATGAAGGAGAAATCGGGATTGCAGAGCTGCAGCGGCGAGACATTGACCGAGAGGTAGAGATCCGGCCAGCCCTTGGCGAAGGCGATCGACGTCAGAAGCATGTGCCGGCCGAGCGCATCGATCTGCCCGGATTTTTCCGCCAGCGGAATGAAAACGTCGGGGCTGATCCGCCCGCTCGGCCCTTCCCAGCGTGCAAGCGCCTCGACACCGCGGATCGTTCCGTCGATGGCCGACACCAGCGGCTGGAAGACCGGCTGGATCTCGCCCTGCGCGATCGCCTCGCGCAGCTGATGTTCGAGGAGGGAGAGGTGCTCGCGCTCCGCATCGAGCGTGGGGTCGTAATGGACGACGCGGCCCCGTCCGTCCTCCTTCGCCCGGTAGAGCGCCATGTCCGCGCGCCGCAGGATCTCCAGCGGATCGACCGTTGCAATGGCGGAGGCAGTGCCGATGCTGGCGCCGACCTCGATCGTGCGGCCGGCGATGACGAAGGGCACACGGAAGATGTCGAGGATGGCGGCATCGACCTCGGCCGAAAGGGCGCCGGACTGAACCAGAGCGAACTCGTCCCCGCCAAGCCGGGCGACCGCCTCGACCTGCGGACGCAGGCTCGAGAAGGCCTCGGCGACCTGCTTGATCAGCGCATCCCCGACGGCATGGCCCCAGGCATCGTTGACCGCCTTGAACCCGTCGAGATCGACGAGATGGAGCGTGAGTTCGCCATCGCTGAGCCCCAGGTTCTGAAGGCGGCTGATGTCCTGCAGCAGACCCGTGCGGTTGAAGAGCCCGGTCAAGCCATCATGGGCCGCCTCGTACTGGGCAGCGCTCGCCAGCCTCTTCAGCCGCCGCGCCTCGACGGTGCCGCAGGCAAGGATGCCGAGGAGGAAGACGAGGAGAATGGTCAGCGCCACATAGATGAAGGGTTCGACGACGCGGTAGATATCATGGCCCGGATGCTTGGCGGCCCAGGCGAGAGAGCCGAGATCCAGCCCGAGCGGAAGGCTGAGCTCACCCTCTACCGGCGCCGTGGTGAGGCGGAGACCTGGCAGATCATGCTCCTCCGCTTCTTCCGCCAGCACGGCGGGCGTCAACTCCTTGAAGAAGGTCAGCACATGATGCCGCGCCGTGTCGGTCGTGGCGTCGAAGGGTTGGATGGCATTGGAGGAGACGAGAAAGATGCGGCCGTCGCTCTTCAACACATGCACGATCGGGGTGCGCCCGCCCTGTGCGGCGAGCGCGGTCTGATCCGCCAGCGCGGGGCCGAACATGGCCGCGGCATCGAAAGGTTGCCCCTTGAAATAGGAGGAATAGGTCTTGCGATCCTGATCGATCACGAGAACGCCGTCATAGAGCGCATAGTCGGCACTGGTCTTGGCCCAGTTGCTGTAAGCCCAGCCGACCGGATCGCTGCCGAGCGACGCGGCATAGGCATCGTCCCAGACGCTGTTGTCGGCCGTGACGGCGGCAATCTTGTCCTTCAGCGAGGAGAGCACCGACTGCGCGGCGTGCCTGGCGCGGGCATTGTCGATCGCATCGGCCGATCCCACCATCGTGCCTACCACATGGGCCATGATGGCGGAGAGCGTCAGGCCGACGAAGAGAAAGAAGAGGGTTGCGAAGACGACGGAGAGCGTCGAGCTCCCGCGCGTGGACAAGGCACGGTTGGTCATGGTCATTCCGGGAATGGGGTCATCAGCATCTGCGAACGCCCATTCGTGGCCTCATGCCGAGCTCTTGTCGCAGGCGCAGGATGCTCCCAGCCGATGTATCCCGTCCTAAAGGACACGGTTAACGCCTGGATCCCGCCTCCCTAGATCTGGGGAGGCGATGGCTTGGACTGACCAAATACGTAAGCGATACCGAACCACCCTGAGGGTCCATTCGACCCTGCGCGTGCGGCAACGTACAGATGCTGCACTGCGGCAAGATGGCGAATGTCAGCAGCGAAGACGATGGGATAGGTCTGCCGCAGCCCAGCGCATCAGAGAGCAGTGAGGTCTCGTCCATGTGGGATTGGTTCCCGATCGTCTTCTTTCCCTTCAAGCTGCTCGTGCTCGGAACAGGCATGTTCTTCGCCATCAAGTGGCATCACGACCAGGACAAGAAGGACAAGACGTAGTGCGACAGGCGGGCTGATCGCGCACGTCTGCCGGGAGCAGACCTCGCCTGCTCCCGGCTGGGAACCCATTGCTTGGAGAATGCCGCTCAGAATTCGCTCCACTGGCCGCCGCCGGCCCCGCCGCCTGCCGCTCTTTTCGGGCGGAGGGCGGCGGGGCGGCTGGGGGTTGCCATGGCATGGGCCATGGCAGTGAGGGTGGCGGACGATGTCCGTCCCTGCTGACCGAGCGAGAAGCGGGAAACGAGGCTCTGGAGGCGCGCCGCTTCATTGGCTAGCGTGTTGGCGGCCGCGGTCGATTGCTCGACCATCGCGGCGTTCTGCTGGGTCGTCTGGTCCATGGCGTTTACCGCCATGTTGATTTCCGAAAGGCCCGTGCGCTGTTCGCTGGTCGCTTGCGCGATCGAATCCATATGGGTGTTGATCTGCCGGACGAAGCCGCCGATGCTTTCCAGCGCTTCGCCCGCATCCCGCACGAGCCGAACGCCGTTTTCCACCTGGCCGGAGGAATGCTGGATCAGGCCCTTGATTTCCTTCGCGGCCTGCGCCGAGCGCTGGGCAAGCTCGCGCACCTCCTGCGCCACGACGGCAAAGCCCTTCCCCGCTTCGCCGGCACGCGCTGCCTCGACGCCGGCATTCAAGGCCAGGAGATTGGTCTGAAAGGCGATTTCGTCGATCACGCCGATGATGTTGGAGATCTGCTGCGCGCTTTCCTCGATGCCCTTCATCGCATTGACGGCAAGCGAGACGACCTCGGAAGAGCGCTCGGCGGCGCGATTGGCATCGACCGCCACATGGCGCGCTTCGTCCGTGCGCTGAGAAGAGTTGGAAACATTGGTGGTGATCTCATCGAGCGCCGCCGCGGTTTCCTCCAGCGAAGCGGCCTGCTGCTCGGTGCGCTTGGACAGGTCGTTGGCCCCGGCAGCGATTTCCTGCGTGCCGGAATCGAGGGTGGTGATCGCCTGGGAGATCTCCACCAGCGTCGCGGCAAGCTGCTGCGTCGATGCGTTGAAATCCTGCCGGAGATTTTCGAACTCCGGCGCGAAGGCCTCGTCCAGACGAAAGGCAAGATCGCCGGCGGCAAGCTTTTTGAGCCCGGCCGCAAGGCCTGCCGTCGCCTGGCGAAGGGCCTCGTTGGCACGAGCCTCTGCCGCACGCTGGCTGGCATCCGCGGCCGCAGCCTGCTGGCGGCTCTCCTCGGCCTCGGCTTCAAGCGTCATCTTGTTGATGGCCGACTGGCGGAAAATTTCCACGGCATGGGCCATGGTCCCGATCTCGTCCGTTCGGCCGTGATAGGGAATGGCGGCCTCCGTATCGCCGCCGGCAAGCCGGCCCATGGCTGCGGTGATCTTGAGGATCGGCGCGGAAATGCTGGTGAGGGCGAAGCCAACGCCGCCCGCGACGAGCAAGAGCGTCAGCCCCGCCAGGAAGAAGGTCATGGTCCGCGTCGCGGTGTAGGAGTCCTGGCTTTCACGATAGGCTGCCTCGGCGCCGGATCGGTTCATGGCCACGAGATCGTCAAGGAGAGCCGATGCCGCGTCGAACGTCTGTCGCGCATCGCCCTTGAACAGCGCGGCAGCCTTCTCATTCTCGTTAGCCCGGGACAGCTCGAGAACGCTGGTCATGATCGTTTCATAATCCAGCCAGGCCTTCGAAAAGCGCTGGTAGAGCTCGCGCTCCTCGGCCGAGGAAATCAGCGGTTCGTAAGCAGCGCGCAGGCTGGCAATCTTTGCCCGCATGCCGTTCTGGTCGCCTTCCGCCTTGTCCATCTCCGCCGGCGAGGTCGAGATGATGTGGCTGCCCTCTGCAATGCGAAGATCGGAGGTGGCGGTGTTCAAAGCGTTGAGGGTGCTGATGGAAGGCAGCCAGTTGGTGCTGATCTCTCGCGTGGCGCCATTGGTGCTGGCAACGCCGGATATGCCGGCGCGGGCCAGCAGTCCCACCGCGAGAAACACCGTGGCAAAGATGACGATGAGGGTCAGTTTGATACTCGGTCGTTTCATGAAAGAGGCTCCGCTATCTCGAACGATGGCTCTGGATCATGCATGCGACACGTTAAGTTTTAGTAATTCATAGATTTAGTAATCAAGGTTTTACACTGAAAGAGTTTACTGCTTTAGGTAAAATGGACCGAAGGGCTCGAGAGCGCCTCGGGATGCGGCGTGGGGAGGCACGGAGTCGTTTGGCAGGGAGGCTTCGCGCCTGGCCGCTTACGCCGCCCAGGTCCCCATCGGGTCGTGCAGCGTGACGCGGTTGCGGCCGCCATGCTTGGCGGCGTAGAGCGCCTTGTCGGCCTCGGAAAGAAGCAGGCCGACATCGCTGAGGCGGCGTGTTCCGCGCGAGGCGATGCCGATGCTGGTCGTCAGATGCACGCTCTGGCCGGCGCCGAGGTCGATCGAGAGCGCGGAGACCATGCGGCGGATACGCTCGGCCACCGCCTTGACCTGGGGCACGTCCAGGCCTTCCACCAGCGCAGTGAACTCTTCTCCCCCATACCGCGCCACGGAGATGGCGGGGTCCTCGCCGACCGTCTGCAGCAACTCCGCCACCGCCCGCAGGCACTGGTCGCCCGCCTTGTGGCCATGCGTGTCGTTGATCGCCTTGAAGTGGTCAAGGTCGATCATCATGACCGAGAGATTGCCATCGGCGGCGCTGGCGCGGGAGAAAGCCTCCTCGAGCAGGCGTTCGAGCTTGCGGCGGTTGGGAAGGCCGGTCAGCCCGTCCCGATCCGAGAGGATCTGCAGCGTCGAGTTTGTGCGCTTGAGGTTCTCCGAAAGCGCCCCGTAACTGTCGACCGCATCGGCGATGGTGGCAAGTTCCTGGAAAAGCGGGCGTGGCAGCGCGCCTTCCACCTCTCCGCCGCGGCCGATCGCCTCCAGCTTCAGGATCGCGGCGCCGATGGGGGCGACGATGAAGCGCCGCACGACCCACAGCGTGACGATCAGGAACAGGACCGGCAGCATAACGATCAGGATCCAGCGCTTCTTGACCTCCGACGCGGCGCTGGCGACGGAGGAGACCAGCGAATCCGCCAGCATGACCGCATCGGTCGAGAGGCTGTCGCTCAACCGGTCGGCCGTGGCGATGGCGCGTTTGTAGGCCTGCGTGCTGTCGGCTTCGGCACGGGCAATCCGCCTATCGCGCTCCTCTGCGTCGAGCGGTTGGTCGCCCGCGGTCTCACCGGCCTGCAGCCGGCGCGCGGCCTCGCGGCCGACGACGATTTTCTTCACCTCGCCGGCGATGATGCGGGCCCCGTCGATCAGCATGCGATTGTCATCGAGGCTGAAGCTTTGGCAGAGCGTTTGCAGCTGCAGCTGGATCTGCCGCTCCACCCGGCGGTCGTGCGCGAGATAGACGGAGCGGATCAGCGAGGCGGCGCGCTCCACCTTCAGGGCATTGCGGTTCTGCGAGAGGATCAGCGGGATCTGCTGTTCGCGCGTCAGCCGCGCGCTTTCTTCCACCGTATTGAGGAAGCTGACCGAATAGGCGGACGCGCAGAGCGCGTAGAGCACCGCCATCAGCAGGGCGAAGTGCCCCGCCGTTCTCAGCGACAGTCTGCGCAAGGGGGGAAACAGTCCCGGCATGATCGATCAATAGATGGAGAAGGGGAAATAGGTGTCGTTGACCTGATCGTAGCTGCCGTTGAGGCGGATGCGTTTCAGCGCCGCATTCACCTCGCCGAGCAGAGCGGTATCGCTCTTGCGGGCGGTGATGTGCGAGGTGCTCTGCAGCAGATCGTTGGTGACCGGATCGCCGATGAAATCGAAGCCGGTGTTCTTGGTGTTTTCGAGGAAGCTCATCAGGTCGATCGCATCGGCGAGAAGCAGGTCTGCCTTGCCCTGTTCGAGCATGGCCTGCGCCTCCGGCTGGTCCTTGGCATGCAGCACCGTGCTGCGCGCCGCATAGACCTTGTCGAGATAATCGGCATGCATCGTGCCTTCGCCGGCGACGATCCGCGCCCCGGCGAGCGCTTCCGGCGTCGTTTCGGTGAAGCGCTGCGTATCGCCGATGAACACGGCGTGCGAGCGGTAATAGGGATCGGAATAGGCGATGCGCTTGGCCCGTTCTTCCGTATAGGCCATGCTGGCCACGATCAGATCGTACTTGTTCTGCTCGAGGCCATCGATGATCTCTACCCAGGGAACGGCGACGAAGCTGCACTGGCGCTTCATCTCCTTGCAGAGCGTCTTGGCGATATCGACGTCGAAGCCCGAAAGCTCGCCCTTGGCATCGATGAAGTTGAAGGGCGGATAGGCCCCTTCCGTCCCGATTCGCAGCACGGCCTCATCGGCGTGGGCGCTCGTCAGGGCGGCAAGGGTCAGGCAGGCGGCGGCAAGCAGGGTTTTCAGCGACATCACAACGCACTCCGCAAATCGGTAGGCGGATCGTGACACGATGGTCCTTAACGACTCTTCCGGTTGCATTCCCCCATCCTGTGAGTTCCGTGGATAAAGGAAACAAATGACTTACAAAATCATCCGTTGCCGAAATGCGGCACTGCGGAATTGATGTGCGGCGGCCCTGTGCCTCCGGCCGGGGCTCGTCTATGTCAGAAAGGCACTGTATTCATTTGGGATCGTTCATGTCCGCTCAACCTCTCTCGCGCCGGTTGCTTCTCGTCGGCTTTGCTTCCTCGGCCCTTGCCTCCTGCTCGGCCTCGCTGCCGCGTTCGGCGCCGGTGCCCCAGGCCGTTCGCCGGCCGATCGTGCCGCCGACGCAGGAAGAGCTGATGGTGATGTATGGGCCGGTCGAAGATGGCGGCTTCCTGATTCCGGCCGTTCCCTTCCAGCGCATCGATCCTCGCTTCTACCGCCAGCGCGTGATCGACCCGACCGGCGAGGCGCCGGGCACCGTGGTCGTGGATACGCCGTCGCGCCTTCTCTATGTCGTCGAACCCGGTGGCACGGCCATGCGCTACGGGGTCGGCATCGGCCGCGAGGGCTTTGCCTGGCAGGGCGAAGGCGTGATCCACTGGCGCCAGGCCTGGCCGCGCTGGAAGCCGCCGAACGAAATGGTGGCCCGCCAGCCTTCGCTCGCCCGGTATTCCATCGAGAATGGCGGCATGGAGCCGGGCCTGAAAAACCCGCTCGGCGCCCGCGCGCTCTATATCTTTCAGAACGGCCAGGACACGCTCTATCGTCTCCATGGAACACCGGAATGGAATTCGATCGGTACGGCCACCTCATCCGGCTGCGTGCGGCTGATGAACCAAGACGTGATCGACCTTTATACCCGCGTTCCCTACAAGGCGCGGATCGTCGTGCGTCAGTAAGGGTTACGGGAGCAGCGGATGGCCAAGATGGTGCGCAAGGGAGATCTTCCGACGAAGATCTGCGCCACCTGCGGCCGTCCGTTCACCTGGCGCAAGAAATGGGCGCGGGACTGGGACGCGGTGCGCTATTGCTCCGACCGCTGCCGCGACAAACGTGCGGCGCAGGACAAGCCCTCCCCTTCGAACGGCGCCGGCAAAGCCTGAAGCAGGACATGAAAAAGGGCGGCACAAGACCGCCCTTTTTCATGTGGCGATGGATGAGGACCTCAGTGGTGACGGCGGCCGCGCTCGGCACTGTCGAGCTGGTCGAGCAGTTGCTCGAACCGGCCTTCGGTGCGCGGTGTCTCGCCGTTGAAATAGAGGTCCTTCAGGGTTCGCCCAATATGGCTGTTGTCCCCCGAGCCGTTTGCCGGACGTGACGAAGCCAACGCAGATTTCCATATATTGGAGTGTGATACGGTCATGTTCGTCGCTTTCGCAAGATGTCCAAGTGCTGCTTCAACGCCTCCTACAAGGTGAAGTTCCCATTCACCATGTGCGCAACCGTCCCAAAATGACCCGTTCTTGCGATTTATGGTGAATGCTTGGTTAATGCCTGAGCTCACAGGTCAAGGTCGAACGAGGAACAAATTCGTGATCGGCGCGTTAAATGGCATCAGTCATCGAGAGGAGCCGATCATGCTTTACTACGCACTTGTTTTCCTGGTTGTTGCAATCATTGCCGGCGTTCTTGGCTTCGGCGGCATCGCAGGCGCATCGGCCGGCATTGCACAAATTCTGTTCTTCCTGTTCCTGGCCTTCCTGGTCATTTCCCTGGTCGCCGGCCTGATGCGCCGGACCTGAGGAACAGCTTAAGATTGAGCCTTTCGAGGGGAGTGCCACGGCGCTCCCCTTTTTCTTTTTGAGCCGAGGCAACCCGCCCCGGCCCGGCGCTTGCGGGGCGCCTGAGGCTTGGCTATTCAAGTTGGAAATCTTCGCGGTTGCACAACTCTTCCCGCGGCGCGCCAGCGCGCGGGGATGCGAGACGAAGCGAGCGTGCCAGTCACCAAGCAAGGAGCGGGACGGAATGAAGGCGGATGTGGTCGTTCTTGGAGCAGGGATCGTCGGACTATCGACCGCGATCCATCTCGCGCGGCGCGGAAAGTCGGTCCTGCTGGTCGATCGCCGCGGCGTCGGTGAGGAAACCTCCTTCGGCAATGCCGGGCTCATCCAGCGCGAGGGCGTGGTGCCCTATGGCTTCCCGCATGATTTCGGCGCGCTGTTCCGCTATGCGCTCAACAACACGATCGACGCCCACTATCACGTCAAGGCCTTGCCGGGGCTCGTGCCCTTTCTCATCCGCTACTGGTGGAATTCCGGCTTCACCCAGCACCAGCGCATCGCGCGGCTCTATGCACCGCTGATCGAGAACTCGATCACCGAGCATGACGACCTGATCAAGGCCTCGGGCGCCGACAATCTGATCCAGCGCGACGGCTGGATGAAGGTGTTCCGCACAGAAAAGGCGCGTGACGAGGCCTATCGCGAGGCCGAGCGGCTTTCCGCCGGCTTCGGCGTCCACCATCAAAAACTGTCCAGCAGCGAGATCAAGACGATCGAGCCCTCGATCCGCGCCGAGCTGGCCGGCGGCCTGCGCTGGAGCGACCCCTGGTCGATCCGCGACCCGCACAGCCTGAACAAGGCCTACCTCTCCTATTTCCAGTCGCTCGGCGGGCAGATCGTTGCCGGCGACGCAGCGACGCTGGAGCATGTTCTCGAAGGGCCCGGCTGGCGCGTCGCTTCGCCGGATGGACCGATCGAGGCCATGGAGGTGGTCGTGGCCCTCGGCCCATGGGCGGATACCGTCACGCGCAAGCTCGGCTACCGCTTCCCGCTCGCCGTCAAGCGCGGCTACCATATGCATTATGGATCGCAGGAGGGGGCGCAGCTCAACAACTGGGTTCTGGACGCCGAAAAGGGCTATTTCCTCGCCCCCATGCTGCGCGGCATCCGGTTGACGACCGGCGCGGAATTCGCAACGCGCGATGCGCCGAAAACGCCGGTGCAGCTCGATCGTGCCGAGCGCGTCGCCCGCGAGTTCTATCCGCTGGCTGAGCGGCGCGATCCCGAGCCCTGGATGGGCGCCCGCCCCTGCACGCCGGACATGATGCCGATCATCGGCAAGGCGCCGCGGCACCAGGGCCTGTGGTTCGCCTTCGGCCATGCCCATCACGGCATGACGCTCGGTCCCGTGACCGGACGGGCACTGGCGGAACTGATGACCGGCGACCGCACGGTCGTCGATCTCGGCCCCTATCGTCCGGAGCGCTTCCTCGCCTGAAGGCGCGCGGCGGGCGCACGGCAAACCTCGCCGCCGCTGTTCGATTCGAAAACTGTCAAGAAAACTTTGTACGGAACGAACGGGGGGATGTGCCGTTTCGAGCCACGTCGGGTGCCGGTGATCGGCGCCTGCAGGAGTGGTTCTCGTGAAACGACAGATCATTGAAATTGCCGGCGAAGCCGTCGGCGCGCTGATGCCGGAGGGCGATGCATTCCGGTTCATGGCGGTCAAGTTCCACGTCTGGCCCTTCGATGGCGAGCGCTTTGCCAGCCATCATGACGCGTTGCGGGCCCTGACCGCGCATCTGAACGACAATTGTGCCGAAGCGGCGGAAGCCAAGGCCTCCTGAGCGTGAAGCCCCGTTACGGGTCTCGATATCCCGAGGCGCGCAGTTCCAGCTCATAGAGGGAGGGATCGTTGGCAAAGAGCAGCGCACCCTCCGCTCTCGACTGGGCAGGCACATAGTCGAACGTAACCTCCCGCTCTTCTACCGGCTCCCCGTCCTTCAGCAGGCGGCCGGTGACCGGCACGCCGGCGGCGGTCTGCTTGCCGCCGTTCACCACGATGAAGGACAGCTCGAACCCCTGCGCCGTGCTGCGGGTGGTGGTCAGCGCCACCGAAAGCTCGGCCGTCGCACCGCGCGCGGCGACACCATGATAGGCGATGACTGCAATCAGGCTCAGGACGAGAATCGTCGAGGCAGCCCCGGTCGCCCATTCGATCCAGTGCGGGTTGCGCGAGACGCGCTTGCTTTGCTTGCCGGCCATCAGCGCCTCACAGGATGAGCCGGGCGGCGGCGGCACCGACCGCACCGGGAAAACCAAGAACGATCATAGACATCAGCACCGGCATGGACCCGGCATCGTCCAGCCGCCCGAAGCTCCAGAGTGAATAGAGGCTGATGAGGAGGGCGATCGCATAACCCGGCAGGGTGAACCGGATAAGGGCGTGCCACCAGGGCGTATCCGCCTCCAGCGACTGCCCGCCCTTGAAGGACACGGCATAGACGAAGCCATGCATGACGGCGATGGAGCAGAGGATGGTGAGAAGGGCATGCCACGGCGTCATGATGTAGGAGATCAGCACCATCTCCTCGGTCGGCGCCATGTTGAGATTGAGGAACAGCGCGCCGACCGCCATCATGAACAGCTCGCTGCCATAGCTCATGCCGGGCTCGTCCTCCTCCGCCTCTTCCTCGCCGCCACTGCCGAGCTGGCTGCGGCCGAGCAAGGCGCCGATGCCAGCCGGCACCGCCTGAACCGCGATCTTGCCAACGATGTCGTTCAGCGAGTCGCGCGCATCGAGAAGGCCGAACAGCGCCAGGATCAGGCCGCTGGCAACGATGCCGAGGGCGAAGGCGACCATCGCATCCCGCATCCCCTCGCGCCAGGTGAAGGTGCGCTCGAAACCGATGCCATGGGCAATGCCGACGAGAAGCGGGATGGCGAGCAGCATCAGCGCCAGAAGGCGCCAGCGGTCCATGGCATGGCCAAGATCCCACATTTCCATGGTCATCTGCATGGGGAGCGCGAAAAGCAGCGCGCCGGCCAGCCCGCGGCCAAGACCGACGAGGAATTCGCTGGCCTCGAACCCGTCGTCTCGCGCGTCATGTGCGCCCTGCGCCGTCTCGCTCACCCTGGTCTCCTCTCGCCCGCCGCCGACCGACCGCCCGAAAGCGGAAAGGCCGCCGGCGTTTCTGCAACACCAGCGGCCCCACTTCGCAAGTCAAAGCTTACGGCGTCAATCGTTCCAGTCGGTCGGAATGCCGGCATCCACAGCCTGGGTCGTCAGTCCGTTGCGAACGGCCGAGATACCAGCGGTTCTGTAGACCAGCTCCTCGACAGCGCGGCGGTCTTCCATGGTTTCGACGAAGCCGGACAGCTCGGCCACACCGCGACGGACCTTGATCTCGACACCGGAGGTTTCGATCTCGTGGTCTTCCAGCGCGTTGGCGATCGTATCCTCGATCGCGTCGTCATTGGAGTCGGACCCCGGATCGTCCGTCAGGATGCTCGGGCCGCCCTTGCCGAAATGGGCGCTTTCATCGCTCGGCTGAAAGCCGGGATTGCCGGTTTCATCGAACGATTCAGCGGTCTCGCCATAGCCGGCGTTCTCGATCTTCGTCTCCGGGCCGGAAACGCCGTCGGCATAGGGCCAGCCTTCGCCGATGTCGCGCTCCTCGTAATCGCGGTAGTCTTCTTCGCGGCGGGTTGTCTTCTCGATCATGACGGGGGTCCTTCCCTCATTCCGTTCACCCGCCCGGTTCAGACCCGGGCGGCTCGGGAGAGAAACCTCTGAACCGCCCTTTTGTTCAATTCGCATCGCCAGCACGCCGCGAGCCAACGCGACAGGTGACCAGAACGCAAAATGGCGAGGCCGGAGCCTCGCCACTGCGTGATCAGAGCTTCGTCTGGTCAGATTAGTTCTGGGTAGCCGGAGCCGTACCGGTGGCAGGAGCAGCGCCCGTGGCCGGCGTTTCATTGGTACCGGCAGCCGGGGCAGCCGGGGCTGTCGACGGAGCGGTAGCGTCCGGAGCGCTCGGGGCCGTCGCATTCGGCGTCGCGGCGGGCGTCTGGGCGGCCGGGGTCGTGGTATCAGCGGCCGGCGGCGTAGCGTTTTGAGCGGCCGGTGCCGGCTGGGTGGCGGTGTCCGATCCGTTGTTCATTTCGGCCGGGAGCCAGACGAGCAGCGCCAGGGCGAGACCTGCCAGAAGGATGATCAGGATCGGCCAGCTGCTGCGGCGCGAGGCCGTGACCGGTGCGTTGATATCGACCGAGTTGTTGACGATCGGATCATTGACCGGGCGGGCCAGCGGATCAGCCGCGCGGGCCTCCTCACGGGCAGTCGCACTGTCGGCAGGCCAGGTGGTGGGATTGACGGGACGCTTGTCGTTCGGGTCGAAGCGCTGGTTCATGACGGGCTTCCTTTCGGTCTCTGTTGAGCCGGATCCTCCCGGCCTATGATCGTTCAACGCGAGGGTATCGCGAATGTTCCGCCGGGCTCAATCCTGCTCGCGGGTGCCGGGCGTCGCTTCGCGCTGGTCGGCGTCCTCGAGATCGCTCGCGACGATGAAGGCATCGCCATGCTGGCGGGCTGCCTCGCGCCGGGCGGCGAGGTTCGCCATGTCATCGGGTTCGATCCCGGTTTCGTCCTCGCGGTCGCGCAACTGGCCGTCGCTTTCGATCGCTTCGGGTTCATGAGGCAGATCGAGAGCGCGGTCCTGCCGATCGTCGCCTGCCGCGCCTGTCTTAGCACTGTCCATTGAACGTCTCCTTCTGTCTTCAAGCGGAAAGTGCAGAGGCAACGCCGCGCCGGGTGCGATGGTTCCTGCCGCCACTCCTGGAGGGTGCGACAACTGCGTTAGTCATTACTTTCCTTTTCAGCCTGCAAACGGCCCAAATCGTTTGCGACGCGGGCAGTGAAATGCTATCAGCCCGCCGATTTTCGCGGCCTCGGGCCGCCGCTAACAAGGGTCTATCCATCCATGGATACAACGAACCCGGCACCCCTCATCTTCATCGATGCCGACCAGACGGTAACCGGCTGGAGCGACGGCGCCGAATTCATGCTGGGCTGGCAGGCTGGCGAAGTTGTCGGCCAGCCGCTGCAAAGCCTGCGTTTGCCGGGCGAGGAACGCTTCCGCACACGCGACGGGCGGGTGCTGGACCTGACCGTCTCGACGGTCGCCGCGCCCGGCGGCCTCACCGCGCTTGCCTTGCGCGCGCACCAGACGCTGCGTGAACAGCTGGAACTGACCCTCTCGCACAGCGAGGTGATCGGCACGTGGGATTGGGATATCGGACGCGATAAGGTAAGCGTTGACGCACGCTTTGCGGAGACCTTCGGGCTTGATCCCGAGGAAGCGAGGAACGGCCTTCCGCTCGAGCGCTTCACCGCCGGCATTCACGATGCCGACCGCGAACGGGTCGCATCCGAGATCCTGCACACGCTCGGCAATGGCGGGCTCTTCACCAGCGAATACAGGGTCCACCATGCCGATGGCCGGGTGCGGGAGGTCGCGGCACGCGGCCGATTCGTGCAGGGCGGCGACGGGCGACCGTCCCGGCTTCCGGGCGTGCTCTTCGATGTCACCGAACGCCGCCAGGCAGAGCGCGAGGCGATGCGCCATCAGGGCCGCTACCGCTCGCTGTTCGAGCGGCTCGATGCCGGCTTCTGCGTGATCCGCATGATCTTCGATGAGAGCGGCAAGCCGGTCGATTATGAATTCCTGGAGGTCAATGCCGCCTTCAAGTTCCAGACCGGCATCGAGGATGCCGTTGGCCGGCGCATGCGCGAAATCGCGCCGCAGCACGAGCAGTCCTGGTTCGATCTCTACGGCAAGGTGGCGCGCGACCAGGAAGCGATCGCCTTCGAAAACCCGGCGACACAGCTGGACGACCGCTGGTACGAGGTTCAGGCCTTCCCGATCGACGGGCCGGACAGCGGCCATGTCGCCGTGCTTTTCAATGATCGCACCATGCAGCGCCGCATGGAAATGGCGTTGCGAGCCAGCGAAGCGGAGTTCCGCACGCTGTCCCAATCCATGCTCAACCATGTCTGGACCGCGGATGCGACCGGCAGGGCGATCTGGTTCAACGACCGTGTCTATGACTTCGTCGGCGTGACGGCGGAGGAGATGCCGGACGGGCTTCGCCCGTTCATCCACCCGGAGGATACCGAGGCCGCCCTGTCCGCCTGGCGGAGCGCGCTTGAAACGGGCACCCTGTTCCAGACCGAATATCGCCTGCGTCGCAAGGATGGTGTCTACCGCTGGCATCTGGTGCGCGCTTTGCCCGTTCTTGGCGAGGGCGGGCACATCCAGCGCTGGATCGGCACCAACACGGACATCGAACACGCCAAGCGCAACGAAGCCGCGCTCGCGGAGCTCAACGCCACGCTTGAAAGCCGGATCGAGCAGCGCACGAGCGAGCTGATGACCACGCAGAAGGCGCTGCAGCAGGCGCAGAAGATGGAGACGATCGGCCAGCTGACCGGCGGGGTTGCCCACGACTTCAACAATCTCCTGCAGGTCGTGGCCGGCAATCTGCAGCTCCTGGCGCGCGATGTGGCCGGCAATGCGCGCGCCGAACGCCGGGTCAGCAATGCGCTGGCCGGGGTGAGCCGCGGCGCGAAGCTCGCCAGCCAGCTCCTTGCGTTTGGCCGCCGCCAGGCGCTGGAGCCGAAGGTCATCAACATTGCCCGCTTTCTGAACGGCATGGACGATCTCCTGCGCCGGTCGATCGGCGAGGCCGTGGAGGTGGAAACCATCGTCTCCGGCGGATTGTGGAACACGTTCGCGGACCCGACCCAGGTTGAGAATGCCATTCTCAACCTCGCCATCAATGCGCGTGATGCGATGGACGGCGCCGGCAAGCTGACGATCGAAGTCGGCAATGCCGCTCTCGACGCGGACTATGCACGCGCCCATGCCGAGGTCGAGCCCGGCCAATATGTGATGGTGGCGGTGACCGATACAGGCGCCGGCATGACGCCGGAGGTGCTGGAACGAGTTTTCGACCCCTTCTTCTCCACCAAGCCGGAGGGCAAGGGAACGGGCCTGGGCCTTTCCATGGTCTACGGCTTCGTCAAGCAGTCGGGCGGGCACGTCAAGATCTACAGCGAGCTTGGCCAGGGAACCACGGTGCGGCTCTATCTCCCCCGCGCCCATGCGGACGAGGACCGCGAGGTTCTGCTGCAGTCCGGACCGATCGTCGGCGGCAGCGAAACCATTCTTGTCGTGGAGGATGACGAGGCGGTGCGCGAGACCGTGGTCGAAACGCTGTCCGACCTCGGCTACCGCGTGCTGACGGCGCGCGATGCCCAGGCCGGCCTGACCGTGGTCGAGAGCGGCATCCCGATCGATCTCGTGTTTACCGATGTGGTCATGCCCGGGCCTTTGAAAAGCCGGGAAATGGCGCGGCGCGCCAAGGAGCGGCTGCCGGAGCTCGTCGTTCTCTTCACCTCCGGTTATACGGAAAACTCAATCGTGCATGGCGGCAAGCTCGATGCGGGGGTCGAGCTGATTTCCAAGCCCTACACGCGCGAGGCGCTCGCCCGGCGGCTGCGCCACCTGCTGGCCAACCGCGACCAGGCACGCATGGCCGCACACCGGCGCACGCCGGGCTTCGTCACGCCCGCAACACCGTCCGTCTCTGCCCCGACGGGCGAGGCGTCCGTTCTCAACAGCGCGACGCCCGACCGCGCCTGCCGCATTCTTCTGGTGGAAGATGACGACCTGATCCGCATGAACACGGCCGAGATGCTGATCGAGCTGGGTCACGAGGTCTTCGAAGCGGCGACGGCCGGGGCCGCAATGGCGGCGATCGATGCGCAGGACTTCGAGGTTCTCGTCACCGATCTCGGCCTGCCGGACATGTCGGGCAGCGAGCTTGCCCGGAAGATCCGGGCACGCAAGGCTGGGATCGGCGTCGTCTATGCGACAGGCGACAGCCACCCACCGAGCGGCGCAGTCGAACGGGCGGTTCTGCTCGGCAAGCCTTATGACGTGACGCGGCTTGTCGCAGCCATTGCCGCCGCCCGGCAAACCGACTGAGCGGCCGGACCCTTAGCCGGCGACGGCTGCGTGATACGCCTCGTCGCTGACCTGCTCCAGCCAGTCGACCACGGACCCGTTTTCCGCTTCGGCGATTGCGATATGGGTCATGGCGGTGGTCGGCGCTGCGCCGTGCCAATGGCGCTCGCCCGGCGGAAACCAGACGATATCGCCCGGGCGGATTTCGATGACAGGCCCGCCCTCCCGCTGCGCTCGTCCGCAGCCGGCCGTCACGATGATGGTCTGGCCGAGCGGATGCGTATGCCAGGCCGTTCGGGCGCCGGGCTCGAAGGTGACCGTGGCGCCGGAAACACGGGCCGGCGCCTCGGCCTTGAAGGGGGAATCGAGCCGGACGGCGCCGGTGAAATAGTCCGGCAACCCGGCGGACGATGGTGCGGAACCGGCACGCGTGATGTTCATGATAAACTCCCGTTCAGTGTCAGGACGGACGGAGGCAAGGATAGACCGAACAAACCGTTCCGTCTTGGTCCTCTTCAGCCACCCGCTCTGCAGGACCGCCCGCGAGACTGCCTCGCGGGCGGCTGGATCCTTCGACCTGGTAACGATTTTTGCCGGTCAGGGCTTGGGGTTGGTGAGCAGGATGGAGGCGGGGTCGGCCTTGTAGGCCTTCTCGTCATAGGCTTTCTGCTTCTCCAGCTGCTCCTTGGTGAAGGGCGAATAGATCGTCATCGCGCCCTTGGCATCGGCCATCACCTGGATATCGCGCGCGCTCATGGCGACCGGCTTCTCACCGAGGCCGAGGAAGCCGCCGACGTCGATGACATAGGCTTCGAGCGCCCCGTTTTCGCCGAGGATCACGTCGCCCACCTTGCCGATCTGGCTGTCGTCGGCCTGCTTGACCGGCGTGCCGATCAGCTTGGCGGTGGAGAGCATCGCGGGATCGACCGGCTTCATCTCGTCATCCGGCGGCACCGTGCCATTGCCCGCAGTGTCGAGCGCGGCGTCGGGATCGGTCATGTCCGGCGTGGTGCCGACGGTCGGCGTCTGGCCGGCGGCGCGGGTGGCGGCGGTGCCGGCTCCTGCAGCATCGAGCGGCACTTCCGTATTTTCGGGCGTGGCGAGCGGCGCGCTGCCGGTCTGCGCCGGTGCCGCGGCATCGCCGGTGCTGACGGCGGGATCCATGACCGGCTTCATCTCGAAGGGCGGCGCGGCAAGCAGATCGGTCTTGGTGACCGAGGCGACAAGGATGCGTTCGCCGTCGCGATTGGACCAGGTGACCCGGTCGAAGTTGATCGCCACATCCTTTTCCCCGATGCCGAGAAACCCGCCGACGCCGACGACGAGCGCCTGCGTGCCGCCGGTCGGATTGATGACGACATCGCGCACCTTGCCGATCGATTCTCCCTCTTCATCGCCACCGGCATAGACAGTCTTGCCGATCACCGCCGATGCCAACATCTGCTCTGCAGCCGTGCCGGCTGTCGACGTCTGGGCGGCGGGCGCTGCGGCGGGGGCAGCGGGCTGCTGGGCAAAGGCGAATCCGGAAAGGCCGGCGGCAAGAGCCGTGCCGGCGAGAAAGGACTTGAGCATGGGAAAGACTCCTTGAAGGATAAACGGCGGGAGCGCAGGCAGCCGGCCCGCGAGAGAAACGGACTGGCGGGGATGGAGCGCAGGTCTCTCACCACCGATCGGCGTCTCGAGCCTGCGGAATGGCCATCATGGCCGGCGTCAAGGACGGAGGGCGATCGCAGGCTTGTCGATCCGCGACCCCCGTCGTTTTTCACGGCCTGCTAACGCGGCACCGAGGACAAATGTTCCGCTCGGCAACAGAGGGGCGTTCGCTCTCCACCCACCTGCACACGGTGCAATATCCGCAGTCTATCTGCGCAGAAGCCGCTCCATCACCACACGCTCACAAAGATGCAAGTGCGTGGAACAAAACGGTGATTGCCACGTTTTCAGCTCGCACTTCGATTGAACCCGAAAGGACCTGCCATGCTCGGCACAATCCTCCTGATTATCCTTATCCTCCTCCTGATCGGCGCCCTGCCGAACTGGGGGCATAGTCGCAACTGGGGCTACGGTCCCTCGGGAGGACTTGGCCTTGTGGTGATCATCCTTCTCGTTCTGGTGTTGATGGGACGCATCTAAACCAGCCCTCTCCACCACCGCTTGCTTGAAACCCCAACTGAAGGACATCACCATGAAAAAAGCTCTTCTCGCCGTCGCCCTGATCCTGCCGCTCGCAGCCTGCTCTGAGACCGAGCGTGGCGCTGCCATCGGTGCCGGCTCCGGCGCCATCATCGGCGGCGTGGCCACCGGCAATGTCCGTGGCGCTGCTGTCGGCGCTGCAGTCGGCGGTGTCGCCGGCGCCCTCATCGGCCGCGCCAACGAGCCGGGCCGTTGCTACTACCGCGACCGTTACGGCCGCCGCTACATCGCCGCCTGCTGATCGCAGACGGACGCATGGAAAAGCCCCGGTCTCAGCCGGGGCTTTTTCACGTCTGCAGCTTTGTTGGTTATTGCTTACCAAAGCGGGTGGGAAGAAAATCCAGTCAACGCTTGCTGGCCTTTTCGACGCTGTCCAGCCGCTCGAGCAGATCGAGGAACAGGTCGGGGATCGGCTCCTGCTCGACCGAGGTGTAGAACGCCTTCAGCGTTTCGGCGATCTGGCTTTCGAGCGGGATGGCCCCCTTCCCGGTGGCAGGCGGGCGCGCCGGCTTGGCGGGACGATCGCTCATCCTTTCGGTCCTTCCGGCACGGTCCATCCAATTTTTAACACTTTGCTTACAATCCCTTTGCACCGCTTCGATTTTGGATGTGCAAACTTTCCATCCGCGGCGAAACATGGTCAAACGCTTGAGGCCCGACTCGGGAAACCGTAAGCGCGGCCTTGTCACGCAGGCGACACCATACTGAAGGACGTCTTAAATGTCACTTTCCACGCGGATCGCCGCCCACCTCCCCTATCTTCGCCGCTTTTCCCGCGCCATCACCGGCTCGCAGACCTCGGGCGATGCCTATGTCGCCGCCGTGCTCGAGGCGCTGATTGCCGATCTGTCGCTCTTCCCCTCTGCATCCAGCGACCGGGTCAGCCTGTTCAAGCTCTATTGCTCGCAGTTTGAAGGAATCGAGATCGAACTGCCGGAAACGGATTCGCCCTTTGGCTGGGAAAAGAAGGCGGCAGCCAATCTCTCCCGCATCGCGCCGGACGCCCGCAAGGCATTCCTGCTCGTATCTGTGGAAGGCTTCACCCGCACCGAGACCGCCGAAATCCTCGACATTTCGGAAGAGGAAACGAACCGGCTGATCGCAAAGGCTTCGCAGGATATCGCCCAGCAGGTGGTGACCGAGATCCTGATCATCGAGGACGAGCCGCTGATCGCCATGGATATCGAGGATATGGTGCGCAGTCTCGGCCATGGCGTGGCAGGCGTTGCCCGCACCCATAGCGAGGCGGTGGAGCTTTTCCATAAAACCAAGCCGAAAATGGTCCTGGCCGATATTCAGCTCGCCGATGGCAGCTCGGGCATCGATGCCGTCAACGAGATTCTGGCGAGCACGACGGTGCCGGTCATCTTCATCACCGCCTTCCCCGAGCGGCTTCTGACCGGCGAGAAGCCGGAGCCGGCCTTCCTCGTCACCAAGCCCTTCAACCCCGACATGGTAAAGGCGTTGATCAGTCAGGCCCTGTTCTTCGACGAGAACGCCCAGGCCGGACGCGGCTAAGCCGGCCTGCCCGCAGACGGTGCTCCTATCGCCATAACCCCGCCTCAGCCCGGCAATTGCCGCTCCGGCGGGCGGGTGCGGACCTCGTTGAAGATGGTCATGGCGATGAGCGACAGCGGCATGGCGAGCATGGCGCCGACCGCGCCCCACATCCATGTCCAGAAGATGATGGCGACGAAGATCAAAAAGGGATTGATCTCCAGCCGGTGGCCGAGAATGGCGGGCGTCACCAGGTTTTCCATGACCAGATGCAGCAGGAAGAACAGCGTTGCGGGCAAGAGCGCGAAAAACATCGTGTCATGCGTCATCAATCCGCCGGTGGCGAGCGCCAAAGTCATGGCGGTCACGCCCAGATAGGGAATGAAGCTGGAGACGAAGGCGAACAGCCCCCAGAGCATGGCGCCCGGCAGCCCGCCTACGAAGGCGATCAGCGCCGTCACCGTCCCCAGTGTCAGGTAGATGAGGCTGGCGGTGGAAAAATAGAAGCCGACCGCGCTCTCCGTTGCATTCATGACCCGAATGGCCGCCAGCCGGCGATCATGGGTGGCAAAGCCCATGATGATCGTCTTGCGCAGATGGGTGCGGCCCAGGAGAAACAGGCCGAGGGCCGCGAGGAAGATCAGGGTCTGGACGAAGGCTGGCGTGATGCCTGCCGCCACGACGCCGAGCATGGCGCCGGCATTGGCGATCGCCATGTCGGCCATGGCCTTTTCGTCCGCCCCGGCAATGGCGCGGCGCGCCCATTCGAACCGCTCGAGATAGGGCAGAAAGCGCTGCACCCCGCGTTCGATCAGGGCCGGCGCGTCGGCGGCGATATTGGACAGCGGGTCGATCAGCTCATTGACCAGCAGAAAGATGAGCACGACGAAGATGACGCCGAAAGTCAACCCTCCAAGCACCGGCGGAAGGCCGAAACGCTCCAGCTTGTCGGCGGCGAGGCCGAGCACCATGCCGACGACGATGGCGAGCGTCACCGGCATCAGGATCGATTCCAAGGTGTAGACGACGGCGGACATGGCGATGACGAAGGTGCCGACGATGCTCCAGGCAACGACGAGATCGAGGCCGCTCTTCGGCTCGAAATTGAGCTCGTCCTCTGCGACGGGCGGAGCAGGAATTTCGCCCTTCTTCTTCGCCTTGAAGAGCGCCCGCTCCGGTATGGCCGATCCCATCCCCCCACCTTCCTGGTCACGCGCGCAGCTTTGGGCCGCCGCGCCTCTCCACGTCTCGTTCCTGATTGATACGATACGACACCCACGCAGGGCAGGATGCACTGCGCGACGCAGAGGAACGCGCCCGAGAAAGGAAAGTTCCGGCTTATCTAAGGCGGCGAAGAACGCGCTCTACACGCTAAGCGTGCTGCGCGCGCAGAAGCATGCCGAACAGATCGCGCGGCTCGTCCGGATCGGCGACGAGGTCGAGTTCCTCGAAGAAGGCGGTGCCGGCGAGCTTGGAGCGCACATAGCGCAGGGCCGAGAAATCCTCGGTGGCGAAACCGACGGAATCGAACAGCGTGATCTGGCTCGGATCGCGCCGCCCCTCCGCCTGTCCGGCGATGACCTGCCAGAGTTCGGTCACCGGATGATCGGGCGCCAGCTGCTGGATTTCCCCTTCGATCCGGGTCTGCGGCGGATACTCGACGAAAATGGCGGCGCGGTGCAGAATATCGGCGTGGAGTTCCGTCTTGCCCGGGCAATCGCCGCCGACGGCATTGATATGCACGCCGGCGCCGACGAGATTGTCCGTCAGGATCGTGGCATATTGCTTGTCCGCGGTGACGGTGGTGATGATCTCGGCCCCCTGCACCGCCTCCTCCGTGCTGCCGCACAGAGTGATCTCGAAGCCGAAGCCCGCGAGATTGCGGCGGCATTTTTCGCTGGCTGTCGGGTCGATGTCGTAGAGCCGAAGCCGGTCGATGCCGAGCAGCGCCTTGAAGGCCAGTGCCTGGAATTCGGCCTGCGCGCCATTGCCGATGATCGCCATGGTGCGCGCGCCCCTGGCCGCCAGATGCTTGGCGGCAACGGCGGAGGTGGCAGCCGTGCGCAGCGCCGTCAGGATCGTCATTTCCGTCAGCAGCACCGGATAGCCGCTTTCAACATCCGCCAGCACGCCGAAGGCGGTGACGGTCTGCAGGCCGCTGCGTGTGTTCTTCGGATGGCCGTTTACATATTTGAACGAGTAAGCGGCACCATCCGACGTCGGCATCAGTTCGATGACCCCATCCGGTGAATGGGCCGCGACACGCGGTGTCTTGTCAAAATGCTCCCAGCGCCGAAAATCGTCCTCAACAACGCCCGAAAGCTCGGTCAGAAATCGCTCGATTCCAACCGAGAGAACCAGTTTCATCATGTGATCGACACTGACGAAGGGAACGACATTGAGCTTCTGGGCAACCGGCGGCGTGGCGAGCATGTGCGGATCCATGGACTGGGACGATGATCGCCAAGGATAACGCTGCGCCCTGCTGCACGAAATCGTGCGCCTGCGGCAAATCGTGTTATGGATCGAGCAGTTCGATCAGGGAGACTAGACAAAGTGACGGTTCGACTGGATGATCTTGATCGTCGCCTTCTGGCCCTGCTGCGCAGCGACGGCCGCGCGCCGGTCTCAAAGCTCGCCGATATCCTCGGCGTCACCCGCGGCACCGTTCAGGCGCGGATCGACAGGATGCTCGAGCAAGGCGCCATTCTCGGCTTCACAGTGAGGGCGCGCGAGGAGCATGACGGCTCGGGCGTCCGGGCAGTGATGATGATCGAAGTGACGGGCAAATCAACGAGCGCCGTAGTGCGGCGGCTGCGCGGCCTGCCGGAGGTCCACCGCCTTTATACGACGAACGGCGCCTGGGATCTCGTGGCCGAGATCAGCGCCGCGTCGCTTCAGGATTTCGACCGCGTCCTGCGCGAGGTGCGCACGATCGACGGGGTCTTGAACAGCGAGACGAGCATTCTGCTCACCGCCGTCTGAGTGTCGTGTCAGTAGCGCTCCGGCGGGAAGATGCGCAGCGTGACCGAGAACAGGCCGAGGCCGAGCAGAACGACGACGAGGGTGCGCGCCACGTCATCCGACGTGGCCGAGAAGGCACCGAACGCCAAGGCAGCGCAGACAAGCAGGATCATCCCGATGCGCGGGAGCCAGTAGAACATGATGATATCCTCGGAACAAACTGTGGGCGAACCGGACGGACTGCTGCTCTTCGCATTTCAGCGTCTGTGTTCTTTCGGATAGGTGAACGCAGCCGCCCGCAACTTGTTCCCGGCCGCTCGCTTCTTCCGCGTCAAGGCGCCGGCAACCGCCTACAACGATGATCCGCCGCGCAATCGCGGTCGTAAACGGGCGGTATTGACGGAGGAACGCATGCGCAAAACTGGAGTGATGCTCGGCGCCCTTCTTGCCTCCGCCGGCCTTGCCGAGGCGGAGACGATGAAAGAGCCTGAAATCCGTGATCGCATCATCGGCCGCACCATCTATCTCGCGGCCCCGATCGGCGGCGAATTTCCGCTGAACTATGCGAAGTCGGGAACGGTGAGCGGCGATGGCGATGCCGTCGGGCTCGGCAAGTTCATCAAGCCGAAGGATAGCGGCCGCTGGTGGATCCAGTCCGACCAGCTCTGCCAGCAGTTCAAGACCTGGTACAATGGCAAGAGCATGTGCTTTGCCCTGTCCGATGCCGGGCCGGGCAAGGTCAAATGGGTGCGCGACGACGGCGAAACGGGCATCGCCCGGATCGGCGATTGAGCAGCCGCCCTTCCGCAAAGGCAGAGCGCCCACGGGGGCGCCCTGCGTGCCGAGCGCTTAGAGCGCGGCGACGACGATGATTTCGACCAGATATTCCGGGCCGGCGAGCTTGGATTCGCCGGTGGCGCGGGCGGGCGCATTGCCGGCCGGCACCCAGCCATCCCAGACGGCGTTCATCTTCTGGAAATCGGCCATGTCGGCCAGCCAGATGGTGGCGGACAGGATGCGCGTCTTGTCGGTGCCGGCCGCGGCGAGCAGGCGGTCGATCTGCTCGAGAACCTGGCCCGTCTGCGTGGCCACATCATCGCCCGGCTTGCCGACCTGGCCGGCGAGATAGACGGTGCCATTGTGCACGACAGCCTGGCTCATGCGCGGGCCGGTTTCAAAACGCTTGATATCCATGGAAACTTCCTTTTTTCACCGCTCGGCAGCGCCGGAGCTAGAGGATGACCCGCGCGGCTTACAAGGTTTTGCGGGCGAGCAAAACCCCAAGCACGCCTCTTGCCGTTACAGCCTTGCGGGTGCCGCCGCGCGATCCTCGGCCGGCTGCGCCAACTCCTCTTCCGGAAACGCGATGCGCACGCAGGTGCCCTTGCCGCGTTCGCTGTCGACCACCAGCTGCGCCTGATGCAGCTCGGCGATGCGTTCGACAATGCGCAGGCCGACGCCGAGCGCATCCGAGCTTTTGATGCGGCCGCGCTCCAGCACTTGGGCTGGCGCCTGGCTGAAGCCGGGGCCGGTATCCGTGACCTCCAGCACCGCCGGGGCCGCAGCGCGCACGGTGATGTGCGTGCCCTTCGGCGTATGCTTGACCGCATTGCCGACGAGATTGCTGATGGTGTTTTCGATCAACGCCGGCACGCCGCGAATGGGATTGGTCTGCGGATCGGCGACGAATTCCAATGTGCGGCCGCTTTCGAAGACGTAAGGGGCAAGCGCGGCGACGCTGTCGCCCGCGATCGTTTCGAGGTCGAGCGTGCGGAACGCGCTTGCATCGACCACGTCGAGCTTGGCGAGCGAGGTCAGCTGCTCCAGCATGTGCGTCAGCGCGTCGAGATCCTTCTCGGCCTTGCGGGCCCTAGGGTCGGCGATCCGCTCCAGCTCCATGCGCACCACGGCCACCGGGGTGCGGATTTCATGGGCGATCGAGGTGGAAAAGATCTTCTGCGACTGGATCAGATCCGCCACCCGTTCGAGCAGGCGATTGACGGCCTGGGCCAGCGTCGCCACCTCCCGCGGCATGCCGTCGGTCGGCAGCGGCTGCAGGGCGGCGCGCGGATCGATCTGGTCGGCCTCCCGCGCGGCGGCCACCACCGGCTTCAGCGCCGCACCGACCGAGAGAATGGTGGCCCCGGCCACCAGGCCGAACATCAGTGGCATGGGAATGATCAGATGGTCGCGCAGCTCGTGCAGCAGCACGCCCACCACGAAATTGTGCGGATCCCGCAGCACGGCGAGCTCCACGAAGACTTCGTGCCCCGCCACCGTGAAGGACCGGCCACCGGCGACGCTGAGCGGCTTTCCGGGCGCAATCTCGCGCTGCCAGAGATCCGGCGGATTGACCTCGATCGGCAGGAAGTGGCGCTGGCACATTTCCTCGCAATTGGAATAGAGCACCGCGCCGGCCGCCGTGCGCACCCGCACGAAGATCCCGCCCTCCCCCTCGTCGTCCCGCATGGTGTAGCGCTCGACGAGGCTCGGGCTCATGACGAAGGAAAGCCGGTCATTGGTGGCGACGATGCCGCTCGCCAGCTGCTCGGTTTCCTCGGTGATGATGAAGCCGGCCAGATCCTCGTCGTTCGACCAGTATTCGATGATGACGATGCCGAATTCGAGCACCAGCGCGAGCATGGCGAAGATGACGATGCGCCAGGCGACGATGCCGATCAGCGATCGGTTGGCCTGCCCCGTCATGCCTCGGCCTGCAGCATGTAGCCGACGCCGCGCACGGTGACGAGATTGGCGCGCGTGGGCAGCGGCTGCAGCTTCTTGCGCAGGCGGGATACGGCGAGCTCGAGCGCGTTGGCGGTCATTTCCTCGCCGAATTCCGACAGCGTCAGCTCAAGCTTCCTCTTCTGGACCACACGCCCGGCATCGCGCATCAACAGCTCCACCAGCGCGCGCTCGCGCGGGGGCAGCGGCACGGGCACGCCGTCGCAGGAAAGCTCGGCCGTGGCCGGATCGAAGCGAAGGCCCCCGCATTCGAGCACCGGCTGCAGAGCCGTCGGGCTGCGGCGCAGCATGGCGCGGCAGCGGGCCAGGAACTCCCGGTGGTGGAAGGGCTTGACGAGATAATCGTCCGCGCCGGCATCGAGCCCCTCGATCCGCTCCTCGATCGAGCCGCGGGCGGTGATGACGAGAACGGGAAGATCCTTGTGCTGCCGGCGGATGGTGCGCAGAAGGTCAAGGCCATTGCCATCGGGCAGGCCCAAATCGAGGAGCACGAGATCATGCTCGCTCAGCGCCAGGGCCGCCTCGGCATCGGCAATGCTGGTGACCGCATCCAGGCGCCACCCGGCCTCGCGCACGGTTTCTCCCAAAAGTTCGGCAAGACGGGCACTGTCCTCGACGAGGAGAAGACGCATGGGCGGATCCGGCTCGAGCGATCCCGGCCAACGCGGCGTGGCGAGGAGGCGCACTCTTTTCATGTCTTTGCCGCGTCTCCGGCGCCAGGGCGGTATGCCTGTGCTGGAGAGGCTCGGGCCGAGCTTATCAGCTTTGCGCGCGGGGGGAAGTGGTTCGCACTTACCCCGACTTACCGATAGGTCTCGGCATGCATCACGTCGCCGGTCATCGGGTTCATCAGGATTTCGGCATTCAGGTGATCGACGGTGCGGCCGTGCAGCGCGTAGCAGCTTCCCTCCACGGCCACCATGTCGATCTCGCGATAGCCCGCCTCGCCGGCGCGCCTTTCGATCGCCTCCCGGCTCATCCAGCGCTCGCGCGGGGCCGCGGTACAGCTGCCCTCCGCCGCCAGGGCCGGCGCGGACAGGACCGGCGGGGACAGGGCTGCGAGCGCGGCAAGCAGGGCTGCGAGCAGGAACGGCATGGACGACTCCGCAAAAGGCCCGCAGAGCGATGCCTGATCCTTGCCGTCAGAAAGCTGTCGAACCGGTCTCCGGAGGCGATGGCGGGGCATCGCCGAGCGGGTGATAGCAGGCGAACTGATGATCCGCCGTGCCCGCCAGCGCCGGCATGATCTCCCTGCAGCGATCGGTTGCCTTCCAGCAGCGCGGATTGAACGGGCAGCCGCTCGGCGGGTTCAGGGGCGACGGCAGCTCGCCCTTGAGCTCGATGCGGCGGCGCTCGCCTTCCGGATTGGCGACAGGCGTCGCCGAAAGGAGCGCAGCCGTGTACGGGTGCTGCGGGGCGGCGAAGACGGCCTCCGCCGAACCGGTCTCGACCGGGCGGCCCAGATACATGACCATCACGTCATCGGCGATGTGGCGCACGACCGACAGGCCGTGGGAGATGAAGAGATAGGCAAGCCCCATCTCCTTCTGCAGGTCCATCAAGAGGTTCAACACCTGCGCCTGGATCGACAGGTCGAGCGCGGAGACCGGCTCGTCGAGCACGAGCACCTTCGGCCGCAGCATCAGCGCCCGGGCGATGGCAATGCGCTGGCGCTGGCCGCCGGAGAACATGTGCGGATAGCGGTCATAATGCTCGGGGCGCAGGCCCACCTTGCGCATCATGTCCTCTACCTTGGCGCGGCGGGTGGCCGCATCGTCAGACGTGTTGATCTTCAGCGGCTCTTCGAGCAGCGTGCCGACCTTCTGGCGCGGGTTGAGCGAGCCATAGGGGTTCTGGAAGACGATCTGCACGAGCGAACGCAGCGAGCGGTCGCCGACGCGCGCCGGCTTCCCGTCGATCAGCAGCTCGCCGCCGCTCGGATCCTCGATCATGGTGACGAGCCGGGCCAGCGTCGACTTGCCGCAACCGGATTCGCCGACGACGGCCAGTGTCCGGCCGGAATGAAGCTCGAAGGTAACGCCGTTCAGCGCCCGGACCGTCGCGGCCGGTTTGAACGGGCCGCGCTTCACCGAATAGAAGCGCTGCAGGTCGCGGCCGCTGACGACCGGGATGGAGGTGGGCGCCGGCCGCGTGGATGCGCCCGCGGCGACGGGGGTTGTGATGTCGCTCATCGGGCATCCTCGCTCACAAGTTCGACTGTCATCGTCGGGTGGTTCTGCGGGATACCGCCGATCAGGGGATAATTGCAGAGCGCATGGCCGAGCTCCGGCCCCTGCTTGACCACGGTGCGGCGACAGAGGTCAGTGGCAAAGGCGCAGCGCGGCGAGAAGAGACAGCCTTCCGGCCGGTCATGCTGGCCGGGCACCACGCCCTGGATCGACGGCAGCCGCTCGCCGACACGGGCACGTTCGGGAAGCGAGGCGAGAAGGGCTGCCGTATAGGGGTGATGCGGATCGCGGAACAGCGCCTTGACCGGCTGCTCCTCCACCTTCTGCCCGGCATATTGCACCTGCACGCGCTCTGCGGTCTCGGCCACCACGCCCATGTCGTGGGTGATCAGCACCAGCGCCATGCCGTGCTCTTCCCGCAACCGGATCAGGAGATCGAGGATCTGCGCCTGGATGGTGACGTCGAGCGCCGTGGTCGGCTCGTCGGCGATCAGCAGTTTCGGATTGCAGGCAAGCGCCATGGCGATCATCACGCGCTGGCTCATGCCGCCCGACATCTGATGCGGGAAATTGCCGAGCCGGTCCTCCGGTGCGGGAATGCCGACCAGCGTCAACAGCTCGATCGAGCGCGCCCGGCGGGCGGCGCGGTCGAGGCCCATATGAATCCGCAGCGTCTCGCCCAGCTGGTAGCCGACGGTGAAGCACGGATTGAGGCTCGACATCGGCTCCTGGAAGATCATGGCGATATCCCGCCCGATGATCATGCGGCGCTCGCGCGGCGAAAGCTTCAGCAGATCGCGCCCATCGAAGGCCATGCGGTCGGCGGTGATGCGGGCGGTCCAGGGCAGAAGACCCATGACGGCGAGCATGGAAACCGACTTGCCGGAGCCGGATTCCCCGACGATCGAGAGGATCTCCCCCTTGTCGCAGGTGAGCGACACGCCATCGACGGCGCGGAACAGGCCGGTCGACGTTTGGAACTCGACGGTGAGGTTCTGAATATCGAGAAGCGGCATCACGACCTCTTCAGCTTGGGATCGAGGGCATCGCGCAGGCCGTCGCCCATCAGGTTGATGGCGAGCACGGTGATGAGAATGGCAAGGCCGGGGAAGGTCACGACCCACCAGGCACGCTGGATGAATTCGCGGGCCTCGGAAAGCATCGTGCCCCATTCCGGCGTCGGCGGCTGGGCGCCCATGCCGAGGAAGCCGAGCGCTGCCGCATCGAGAATGGCGGCGGAGAAGGCAAGCGTCGCCTGCACGATCAGCGGCGCCAGACAGTTGGGCAGGATGGTGCGGAACATGATGCGCCAGGTGCCAGCACCGGCGACCTGGGAGCCGATCACATAATCCTTGTTGCGCTCGGTCATGACCGAGGCGCGGGTCAGGCGCACGAAATGCGGCAGGTTGACAAGCGAGATCGCCACCATGGCGTTGAGCAGGCCCGGCCCGAGGACCGCGACGAGCACCAGCGCCAGAAGGAGCGAGGGAAAGGCCAGGATGATATCCATGACACGCATGATCGAGGTATCGACCCAACCGCGGAAGAAGCCGGCCAACAGCCCGATCAGAACGCCCGAGACGACCGACAGGCTGACGACCACCAGACCGATGAAGAGCGAGAAGCGCGCGCCATAGATCAGCCGCGACAGGATATCGCGGCCGACGGCATCCGTGCCGAGAAGATAGGTCCACTGCCCGCCGGCCGCCAGAACCGGCGGCATCAGGAGCGCCTCACGGTTCTGCTCGCTCGGGCTGTGGGGGGCCACGAAGGGCGCGAAGATCGCGACGACGAGGATGATCAGGAAGATCGCCAGGCCGATGACGGCACCCTTGTTGCGCGAGAAATAGTACCAGAACTCCGAAGCGGCGGAGGGATGGCTGGTCTTGGTCGTGGCCATGCTCATGATGTGCTCCTGGCCTTTGCCGCGAGGGCAAAGAGAAAGAAAACGGATCGGGCGGGGTTGGCGCTTTCGGCCCGTTCCCTCGCCCGGATGTGGCGCGCTCGAAGCGTCGCCGCGGTTCGCGTGTCAGGCCCTAATGGCGGATGCGCGGATTGATGAAGCCGTAGGTGACATCGACCGCGAGATTGACCAGCATGATCACGCCGGCAATCAGCAGCAGGCCGCCCTGCACGACCGCATAATCCCGCTTGAACACCGCATCGACCATCCATTTGCCGATCCCCGGCCAGGAGAAGATCGTCTCCGTCAGGATGGCGCCGGCGAGCAGCACGCCGACCTGCAGGCCGATCGTGGTGATGACCGGGATCATGGCGTTGCGCAGGCCGTGAATGCCGATCACCCGGAAGGGCGAAAGACCCTTCGAGCGGGCGGTACGCACATAATCCTCGCTCAAGACTTCAAGCATGGCCGAGCGGGTCTGGCGCGCGATGACGGCGAGCGGAATGGTGGCGAGCACGATGGTCGGCAGGATGAGATAGGAGAGTGCGGAGCGGAAGGCGCCGGATTGCCCGGAGAGCAGGCTGTCGATCAGCATGAAGCCGGTGGTCGGCGGGAAGAAATACATCAGCGAGATGCGGCCTGATACCGGCGTCCACTGCAGATAGCCCGAGAAGAAGATGATCAGCAGCAGGCCCCACCAGAAGATCGGCATGGAATAGCCGACCAGTGCCACCCCCATCACCGACTGGTCGAACCAGGTGCCGCGCTTGACGGCGGCGAAGACGCCGGCCGGCACGCCGAGGGCGACCGCAAGGATGATCGCGCAGAGCGAAAGCTCGAGCGTGGCAGGGAACAGGGCCCGGAAATCCTGCAGCACGGGGCGCTTGGTGACGATGGAGGTGCCGAGGTCGCCCTGAACCACCGAGCCGAGATAGTCGAGATACTGCACATACATCGGCCGGTCGAGGCCGAGATCGTGCATGATCGCCGCATGGCGTTCTTCCGACATCACCCGCTCGCCCGACATGAGCATGACCGGATCGCCCGGAAGCAGGCGGATGAAGGAGAAGGCGATCAGGGACACGCCAAGGAAGGTCGGGATGAGGACCGCGAGGCGTCCAAGAATAAAGCGGAACATTCACTTCTACCCAAATGATCCGGCGGCCAGGTTGCCCCGACCGCCGGCAAAGGCCCGGCGGGCCGGGCGTGTCTCAAGGACGCTTATTCGGCGATATCGACGCCTTCGAAGCGGTGGATGCCAAGCGGGTCCATGACGAAGCCGGTGACCTTCTTGGAGATGGGCGTGAAGCCGACCGAATGGTCGATCGTCGCCCAGGGTGCTTCGCGCTTGAAGATGACCTGCGCCTCTTCATAGAGCTTGGTGCGCTCGGCCTGGTCGGAGGAGGCCTTGGCAGCCTTCACGACCTTGTCGAATTCCGGGTTGCACCACTGCGCGCGGTTGTTGCCGCCGACAGCTTCGCAGCCGAGCAGCGTGTCGAGGAAGTTGTCCGGATCGCCATTGTCGCCGGTCCAGCCGAGGATGGCTGCGCCGTCACGGTTCTTGTCCTTGGAGAGCTTGAGATATTCGGCCCACTCATAGGAGACGATCTCGACCTCGACGCCGACCTTGGCGAGATCCGCCTGCATCAGCTCGGCCGCGCGGCGCGCGTTGAGCATGTAGGGACGCGAGACCGGCATGGCCCAGATCTTCATCTTCAGGCCACTGACGCCGGCTGCTTCGAGCGCCTTCTTGGCAGCGTCCGGATCGTATTTGTCGTCCTCGATCTTGTCGTTATAGGACCACATGGTCGGCGGGATCGGGTTCTTGGCGACCGAAGCCGCACCCTGGAACACGGCGTCGACGATCGCCTGCTTGTTCATCGCCATGTTGAGCGCCTTGCGCACTTCCGGCTTGTCGAACGGAGCCTGGGTGGTGTTGTAGGCGAGATAGGCGACGTTGAGGCCCGGCTGTTCCAGAACCGTCAGGTTCTCGTCCTTCTTCAGCTCCTCGACATCGGCCGCGTTCGGATAGGGCATCACGTGGCATTCGCCGGCCTTGAGCTTCTGGGCGCGGACGGAGGCATCGGTGGTGATGGCGAAGACGAGGTCGTCGATCTTCTGCTTGCCGTTCCAATAGTCCGGGTGCGCCTTGTAGCGGATGACCGCATCCGGCTGGTAGGCGACGAAGGCGAAGGGGCCGGTGCCGAGCGGCATCTGGTTCAGCTGCGCCATGTTGCCGTCGGCGGCCAGCTTGTCGGCATATTCCTTCGACATGATGGAGGCGAAGTCCATGCCGAGATCGGCCAGGAACGGAGCTTCCGGACGGTTGAGCGTGAACTTGACCGTCAGGTCATCGACCTTCTCGACCGACTTGATGAGGCCCGGGAAGCCCATGCCGTCGGCATATTCCCAAGCGCCGCCGGCGACATACTTGTTCCAGGGATTGTCGGCCTTCAGCTGGCGCTCGAAGGAGAAGACCACGTCGTCGGCGGTCAGCTCGCGGCTCGGCGTGAAGAACTCGGTGGTCTGGAACTTGACGCCCTTGCGCAGCGTGAAGGTATAGACGGTGCCGTCGTCGGAGATCTTCCAGCTTTCGGCAAGACCCGGCTCGATTTCCGTGCCGCCCTTCTTGAACTCGACCAGACGGTTGTAAACGGTGCGCGAGGCGGCATCGAAGGTCTGGCCAGCGGTATAGAGACCGGGATCAAAGCCTTCCGGGGAGGCTTCCGAGCAATAGACGAGCGTCTTGGACCAGGCCGAACCGGCCATCAGCGTGGCCAGCGCGGAGGCGGCCACGAGCGTGAGGAGTTTTTTCATGAACGATTTTCCCAGTTTTGTTCTTCGTTCTTTCGGATTTTCTTTCGAGCCGGTCAGTGCCGCCCTTATCGCAGATGGAACGACATTTGGCGTGGCTATGCAATAAGCACCCACGAGATTTTGTCCAGACGGAAAAATAACCTATACCTTACGTTTTTTGAGGCAGAAGAATCCCCGCAGACAGTGCTTCGCGCGGCATAGGGGTCTGATTCTGTCAATCGCAAGACGGCCCGATAGTCGGCTCACCGGCGGCATGCCACAACCGGGCCGCGGGGACAGGGAGGATCTGGCCGGCGCCGTGGCCATTCGGGGTGGCGGAGCGCTGCTGCGAGGATCCTCCCGACCGCCGCGATTGAAATTTTCTTGTCCGGCTGTACACTTCGATGGAGGCTCGCGTGTAGGTGGTTGCTTACCTACATTCTTGCGATAGACTTGCGATTCTGGATCAGATGAAGGTGTTCCGCCGTGGCGGCACTGTTGCACAACCATCGTCGATATGAATTGGGCGCCGAGCTGGAGAAGGCGCTCAACCGGGTCGATTTTTTCCGCCTCTTTCATACCACGGCTTTGCGCCACGGCTTCGATCACTTCGGGGTGATGCAGCTGGGGAGCGAAGCGGATCTCAGCGCGCTGACGACACGCCTGGTTCTTCATGATCTGCCCTCCGGACTGGCCGAGGAGTATGATCGGCGGCACCGCTTTGCCGCATCCCTGCTCATCCGCAGCCTGCATGCCTCGACCATCGCCTCCGTCTGGCGGGCCGGCGACCCGGCGGCAGAGGGACAGAATATCGTAGCGCAGCTCGGCTTCGAATTGCTCGTCTGCTGTCCCGTTGCGACGATCACTGGACAGCGCTTTGCCGTGCTCTATTTCGGCGACAATGAAGATATTGAAAAGACAGCGCTGTATGAGCTTTGCTGCGAGTCTGCCTCGATCTTCGACTATTTCTCGCGCGTCTCGCTGGCCAACAAGGCGGGCATGGGCCTGACGCCGCGGGAAACGGAAATCCTGCGCTGGATTTCCCACGGGAAGACAGCGAGCGAAATCGCGTTGATCGTCTCCGTCTCGGAGCACACGATCAACTCGCACACGGCCACGATCTTGAAGAAGCTCGACGTGGTCAACAGGACGCAGATGGTTGCCAAGGCCATCCGCGAGCAGATCATCCAGTAGGATGCTCGGCCGCCCGCCCTGCTGCGGGCTGCCTGTTTATCCACCTAAGCATTTGAGATCGACAGACAGGGCATAGCATGAGCCAGACCGTTCACATTCTTCTCGTTGACGACGATCCGGCCGAGCAGGTTCTTCTGGCCAGGCAATTGCGCAAGGTGCAGAATTTCGCCATCGCGCTGTCCTATTGCGAAACGGTCGATGCGGCGCTGTCGCTGATTGCGTCCGGTGCCCCGGTCTCCATGGTGCTGATGGACAACCGCCTGCAGCACGAGGTGGATTTTCGCAAGAGCGTACCGCTGATCCGCCAGGCCGGGTTCATCGGCCCGATCGGCGTCATCTCGTCGTCGCTGGCCGACCCCTATTTCCAGACCTTCGAGGACTACGGGGCGGATTTCCGCCTCGACAAGGCGGAACTGGACCCAACCGCGATCGAGTTTCTGCTGCGTGAGTATCTTTCTGCCGCCTGACCGGGCGACAGGCCGGATCGGGCTCCGAAGCGATCAGGCGGCCGACTGCGGCTGCACGCGCGGCGCAGGGCGCGGAAGATCGTCGAGGCCGAGCAGGAAGTTGATCTGCGGCCGGGCCTTGACGAGATCGTCGATCGAATATTGGGCGAGCACGTCGAAGAAGGCATTGAGCGCCTTGCGCAGCGCGGCGTTGAGGCCGCAGCTGTCGACCAGCGGACAGTCGATCTCGCCCGCCTCGAAACATTCGGCCATGGCAAAACTGTCTTCCGTCACCTTGACGATGTCGAAGAGGGAAATATCGGTCGCCGGCTTCGGCAGGCGGACGCCGCCATTGCGGCCGCGCACGGTTTCCACCAAACCGGCCTTGGTGAGCGGCTGCAGGATCTTGAAGAGAAACAGTTCGGAAACGCCGTAGGCCTTGGCGATTTCCGGAATGCGGCTGAGGCGCCCGTCATTGGCCGCGCAATACATCAGCATGCGAACGGCGTAATTTGTCTGCTTGGTCAGGCGCATTGCGAACTCCGCGGGTCATGACGGGGAGGATCCCGTTCCGCTGATGCCGCCGGGAAACGCCCGGTCGAAATCGCGATCAGGCACCAGATATAGGACGCATTGCAGTTTGGAACAATTCCAAAAACCGCATCCTTCCTCGAAAGGTCAAGAAAAGCGCGGCGCCGCGCGCACGGTCGGACCAGCAAAAAGGGGCCCCGCTGCCGGAGCCCCTTCCCCACACCGTTCAAGGATGCGGGTTACTTCATCGTCGGCATGACAAATTCGGCGCCCGACTTGATGCCGGAGGGCCAGCGGCTGGTCACCGTCTTCGTGCGGGTCCAGAACTTGATCGAGTCGGTGCCGTGCTGGTTGAGATCGCCGAAGGAGGAGGACTTCCAGCCGCCGAAGGAGTGATAGGCGAGCGGAACCGGGATCGGCACGTTGACGCCGACCATGCCGATATTGATCCGGGAGGCGAAGTCGCGCGCCGCATCGCCATCGCGGGTATAGATCGCGACACCATTGCCATATTCATGCTTCATCGGCAGGTCCAGGGCCTCTTCATAGGTCTTGGCGCGCACGACGGAGAGAACCGGCCCGAAGATCTCGGTCTTGTAGATGTCCATGTCCGGCGTGACATGATCGAACAGGCAGCCGCCGACGAAATAGCCGTTCTCATAGCCCTGGAGAGAGAAGTTGCGGCCGTCCACGACAAGCTTCGCACCGTCCTCGACGCCCTTGTCGATCAGGCCGAGAATCCGGTCACGCGCTTCCTTGGTCACGACCGGGCCCATATCGGCCTTTTCGTCCGTATAGGGGCCGATGCGCAGGCTCTCGACCATCGGCGTCAGCTTGTCGATCAGCCGGTTGGCGGTCTCCTCGCCGACCGGCACGGCCACCGAGATCGCCATGCAGCGCTCGCCGGCGGAGCCGTAGCCCGCGCCCATCAGCGCATTGGCAGCCTGGTCGAGATCGGCATCCGGCATGATGATCATGTGGTTCTTCGCGCCGCCGAAGCACTGGGCGCGCTTGCCGTTCATCGCCGCCGTTCCATAGACATAGCGCGCGATCGGCGTGGAGCCGACGAAGGAGACGGCGGAAATATCGGGATGGGTGAGGATCGCATCGACCGCGCCCTTGTCGCCGTTGACGACATTGAGAATGCCCGCCGGCAGGCCGGCCTCGATCATCAGCTCCGCGAGCCGGATCGGCACGGAGGGGTCACGCTCGGACGGCTTGAGGATGAAGGCATTGCCGCAGGCGATCGCCGGGGCGAACATCCACATCGGGATCATGGCCGGGAAATTGAACGGCGTAATGCCGGCGCCGATGCCGACCGGCTGGCGGATCGAATACATATCGATGTTCGGACCCGCGCCTTCGGTGAACTCGCTCTTGGAGAGGTGCGGGATGCCGATGACGAATTCGCAGACCTCGAGGCCGCGGACGATATCGCCCTTGGCGTCCTCGATCGTCTTGCCGTGCTCGCGCGACAAGAGCTCGGCCAGGCTGTCCATGTTCTCGTTCAGAAGCTGAACGAACTTCATGAAGACACGGGCGCGGCGCTGCGGATTGGTGGCCGCCCATTTCGGCTGCGCGGCCTTGGCATTCTCCACGGCGGCGGCGAGTTCCGCATCGCTCGCCAGCGCCACCGTGCCCTGCACCTCGCCCGTGGCGGGATTGAAGAAATTGGCCGTGCGGCCGCTGGTGCCGGCAACGCGCTGGCCGCCGATGAAATGTCCGACCTCGATCATGTGATCCTCCCGATTGATTATGGAGCAAAGATCGCACTACAATTCTCACAAAGCAACGCGCGAAATTCAGCAACCGTTGTGCAGAAATTGAAGTCGGGGGAAGGCGGCAACCGATGAACTGGGACGATGTGCGCGTGTTTCTTGCCGTAGCGCGAGCCGGCCAGATCCTGTCCGCCTCGAAGCGGCTCGGCATCAACCATGCCACGCTGAGCCGCCGGGTGACGGCGCTCGAGGAGGCGCTCGGCACGCTCTTGCTGGTGCGCCGCACCAATGGCTGCGACCTGACGGCGGAGGGCGAAATCTTCCTGCATGCGGCCGAGCGCATGGAGGCGGAGATGATGGCGGCACAGGGCGCGCTTGGCCTGGTCGATGGCGCGGTGTCCGGCACGGTGCGCATCGGTGCGCCGGATGGCTTCGGCGTTTCCTTCCTTGCCCCGCGGCTCGGCGCGCTGACAGCCCGCTTCCCGGCGCTGCGTATCCAGTTGGTGCCGGTGCCGCGCTCCTTCTCCCTGTCGCAGCGCGAAGCGGATATCGCCATCACGCTCGAGCGCCCCGATCAGGGCCGCCTCGTCTCGGCCAAGCTGACGGATTATACGCTCGGCCTCTATGCCTCGGCCGGCTATCTCGCCGCCCACGGTGCGCCGGCAACGATCGAGGCGCTGAAGGCGCATCGGCGGATCGGCTATGTCGAGGACCTGCTGTTTACCGCCTCGCTCGATTTCACCGGCGAGGTGATGCGCAATTGGGATGCCGCCTTCGAGATCTCCAGCGCCACCGGCCAGACGGAGGCCGTGCGCTCCGGCGCCGGAATCGGCATTCTGCACAATTACATCGCCCGGCTGGACCCGACGCTGATCCGCATTCTGCCGGACACCACGATCCGCCGCGCCTACTGGACCACCTACCACGAATCCGCCCGCAACCTCCCCCGCGTGCGAACGGTGGTGTCGTTTCTGCAGGCGCTGGTTTCGGAGGAACAGGGCGTGTTCGTGTGAGCGTGCGAAAGAGCGCAGACAGCCCGACGATCAATTAGAAGAAGAGTGGAATGGTACGGTTGGGGGGTCTCGAACCTCCGACCTCAGGTGCCACAAACCTGCGCTCTAACCAACTGAGCTACAACCGCACGAAGACCAGCGCTGCGCTTTATCCGGCGCGGCGGTCTTGGCGGGTGAAATACGGGGAGAGAGCGGATTTGGCAAGCCCGAACTTCAGCGCGCGTGCCAAAAATCTTGCAAAGCCTCGGATGCAGCGAAACGCCCAAAGGCCGGATGCAGGGCATCCGGCCTTTGGGAAATGGACGTCCGGGCAATTGCGACAGGCACGGGCAGGACCTCTGCTTGGCCATCGGCGCGAGACGACCTCGGCGCATGTGCCGTCGTGCGGCAATCAGGCCGGCTTGAAGCTGGCCATCGCCTTCTGCGCGGCATCCTTGCTCGGCTGGGCAACGCTTTCGGCCACCTTGCGGGTGGTTTCCTGCATGGCGCGGGCCTGCTCCAGGGCCAGCTCTGCCTGCTTGCGCACGAAGGCGGTCTGCAGTTCGAACAGTTCGGAGAGCGACTTGGCGCTCAGCAGGGCTTCCATGTGGGAGAGCGAGCTGTCGGCATTGGCGCGCAGCGCCTCGATGGCCTTGAGGCCGAGTTCGACCGTGCCGCTCTGAGCGCTTTCGACCGTGGCTTCCACGGTCTTGGCGGCGTCTTCGGCGGCGGTCTTCATCTTGGCATAGGCATCGCGCGACTGGGCGGCGCCCTTCTCGGCGAAATCACGGAAGCTCTCGGTGAGCTTGTTGGGGTCGAAGCTGGAAATCGAAAACATGTCCTGGGCCATTGGCTCTACCCATCTCTTGCCCGATCGGCGCGATCAGGTCGGTTGCGCGTGATGTCAGGCCATTCGACAGTGACGGCTTTCCATGAACACGCGCTGCGTGGATGGTCTTTGCGCCGCAGCCCAGCCTGCGTAAGCGATGACATAGCACGACTTATGCTGCAGTGCAACACGATTTCGCGCCGCACCATGTGTCAATCCCGAACATTAACCCTGCCCAGCGAAACAGGGCGTGCGGCGATGGGAAAATGGGCGGCCTGCTGGACCCTTGACCGGGGCGAAGCTATTAATAGAGCGTTAATGCGGTTGAGCCCCGCCGATTGCTGAAGCCGGAATCCTCATGCCCGTCACGTCCTACCCCTTTATCGATATCGCCGTTCACGAACGGGTGCGCGCGCATTTTGCGCAAGGGGATGCCGTCTGCCTGTTTGCGCCGGATCTGTCCTCGGTGCTCTGGTCGAATGGCGAGGGCGCGGCGCTGTTCGGCGAGGCCTTCATCTACGACTTTCTCGATGCAGGCCCGGCCACGGGCGATGTCGCCTTCCGGCAGCTGCAGGCCGCAGCCCGTGCGCTGACCTCCGTCGGCGAGATCCGCCGCTTCACCATACGCATTCCGCAGGGCTTCCGCAGCCTGACGGTCGGCGCCTCGGTGGAGCGCATCGCGCTTCGCCCGGGCGAGCAGGCCGTGCTCTTCGCCACCCCGCGGCCTGGTGGGCCGCTCAGCCCTTCGCAGGCGGCGGCGCGAATGATTTCCGGCTTCGACGATCCCGATACGCACATGGCGGTGCTGGATGGCGAAGGGGCGATCGTTGCCGCCTCGCCGGGCTTTTCGGCTCTTGCCATGCAGCCTCGGACGCTTGCTCATCTGGTTGCCGCCGTCGGGCGCGACAGCGACTGGCTGCTGAAACGGCCGGTGCCGACCGGCCGTGGCACCCTGCCTGCCGCGATCGGCAAATTGTCCGATACGCCGGCCCTGCATCTTCTCTTCGCCGTGGAAACCATTCTCGGCCATCTCGATGCCTCGCCCGATTTCGACGAGGCCCCGCCGGCTTCGCCGCCGGTTCGCGGGGACGCGCCGGCTGCCGAGGCCTCAACGCCTGCGCCTGTCGCGGCCCCGACCAGCACCGAAGTCGCCGCGCCGCTTCTCGACGATGCGCATGACCTCTCCGCCGAGGAGCAGGCCCCGTTCGAGTGGGAGGCCCCGGCCCCGGCCGAGGACGAGGCCGCAGTCGAGATTCCGAGTGAGGCCCGCATCGACCCCGATCACGGCGCGGACACCGCGGACGACGTGTCGCCGGATGCACCGCACACCGCAGACCGTGAAGCAGCGGACGCCCCAGAACAGACCGATCAGTCCGAGCCCGCGCCATCCCTGCCGGAAACCATGGCAGAGGAGACACGTGCGGACCTTGAGGACAGGCCAGCCGACGACGTCGCAGCGGAGGAGCAGAGCGAGGAACCCGCGATCGAAGCGGTCCCCAAAGGGACTGCCCCCTCTTCCGAGCCGCTGCAGGACGAGACCGCAGGTCTCCCTGCGCCGCGCTTCGTCTTCGACCGGGCGATGCGCGCGGTGCGCTTTGTCTGGAAGATCGGCGCGGACGGCCGTTTCAGCGAAATTTCTCCGGATTTCGCGCTCGCCGTCGGTCCGCGGGCGGCCGATGTGATCGGCCAGACGTTCGAGGAACTGGCAAGCCGGCTCGGGCTCGATCCGGACGAGACGATTTCCACGCTCCTGCGCCGGCGCGACACATGGTCGGGCAAGACCGTGCTCTGGCCGGTCGAGGGCGAGGCGCTGCGCGTCCCTGTGGATTTGGCGGCGCTGCCCACCTATTCCCGCAACCGCGATTTCGACGGGTTCCGCGGCTTTGGTATCGTGCGCATGTCGGACGTGGTGACGACGCAGACGGTGGTCATCGACGACGCACCTGCTGCAGCAGACGCGACGGCGGCGGCGCCGCAGGCCACGATGGATCAAGAGGAGGCTGCGGCCGAAACGCCTTCCACATTGCAAGTGGAGGCTGCTGCCGAAGCCCCCGTTGTGCAGGATGTGCCGACCGCAGGGGACCCGCGCGACACACCGGCGCCGGCGGCTGGCCCCGATGGCGATGAGGACGATCCGTTCCATGGCGAGCGCCCGGCGCTCAAGCTTGTGGAAACGCCGAACCGGCGCTCGACCGACAAAATCGTGTCCATCGAGGCACACCGCGCGGGAACGCCGGAAACGCTGAGCCGCGCCGAACAGGCGGCCTTCCGCGAGATTGCCCGCCAGCTCGGCACGACCTTCGGCAAGCGGACGACGCCGCCTGCCGAACCCGATGTGCCCGAAGCGCCAGCATCCCCGTCGCTTCCCGAAGCCGATATGTCCCCCCTTCAAACCGCTGCGGCGGGCGAGGAGGCGCAGTCCCCGCTCGCGACGGAGGCTGGGCAATCGCCGCATGAGGCGCCGGACGCAGCTGAGCAGGCAGCAGAACAGACGGCGGGTGTGGTGCCGGGCGACCCGCAGCCCGACGCCCCTGCCGCAGAGACAGCTCCGCAGTCCGACGACCGCCCGGATGCGGTGGAGTTTGATGAGGGTTCCAGTCCGACGGCCGAAGCCGAACTGCCGGCGCTGGACGACGCGCCAGGCGACACGCTTCACGACGAGATGGCGAACGATTCCGACCCGAACCCCGCGGCCGAGTCCGACGACGCCAGCACTGACGAGGACGATCAGCGCGGCGGAACGGAGGCAGAGGCCGAGCCGGCCGTCGAGGACGAGCCGGCCGTCGGGGGCGAGCCGGCCGTCGGGGGCGAGCGTGAAGCGGCAGTCGAGACGGCCCGCGAGGAGGCCTCGCTGAATGTCGCGACGCTGAACCGCATGCCGATGGCCATGCTCGTCCATAGTGGCGACGAGCTCTACCACGCCAATCCGGAATTCCTGAAGCTGACCGGCTATGCGACGCTCGAGGAGCTGCGCGTCGAGGGCGGGCTGGATGCGCTGTTCGTCGGCGACGATGAGGGCATGCTGGATACGCCGGACGGCGCGGTGATGATGATCCGCAATGACGGACGGCTGCTGCCCGTCTATGCGCGGCTGCAATCGATCCGCTTCGAGGATCGTGGCGCCGCGCTGATGATGTCGCTGGCAACCGTCGCGCCGGAACCGCCCACCCCTGCCCCGCCGCCCGTGACCCTGTCGCTCGTCCCTCCGGCGCCGCCGCCGGTGGCGACGGAGGTGTCGGATGCCGAGGTTTCGCAGACCTCCGATCTTCAGGGAGCGCTCGAGACCGCCGAAGCACGCGCTGCAGCGCTCGGCATGGAGGCCGAAGAGCTGCGCTCGATCCTGGAAACGGCGACCGACGGCGTGGTAGTGATCGGCGCGGACGGCGAAATTCGCTCGCTGAACCGTTCGGCCAGCGCCCTGTTCAACTATGACGATGCGGAAGTGCGGGCAAAACCCTTTGCCATGCTCTTTGCCCATGAGAGCCAGCGGGCGGTGATGGATTATCTTGCCGGCCTCTCCGGCCATGGCGTGGCAAGCGTGCTCAATGACGGGCGCGAGGTGATCGGCCGCGAGGCGGGCGGCGGCTTCATTCCGCTGTTCATGACCATGGGCCGTCTCTCCTCCTCCAACGGCTACTGCGCCGTGATCCGCGACATCACCCAGTGGAAGCGCTCGGAAGAGGAATTGCGCGCCGCCAAGCGGGCTGCCGAAACGGCCAACGCGCACAAGACCGAATTCCTGGCCCGCGTCAGCCACGAGATCCGCACGCCGCTGAACGCCATCATCGGCTTCTCCGACATGATGGCGAGCGAGCATTTCGGCCCGATCGGCAATGCGCGCTATGTGGAATATGCCGGAGACATCGGCCGGTCCGGCCGGCATGTGCTCGACATCGTCAACGACCTCCTCGACATTTCCAAGATCGAGGCCGGCGAGATGGAGCTCGATTTCGCCGAGGTCGATATCAACGAAGCGGTGTCGGAGGCCGTGGCGCTGGTGCAGCCGCAGGCGAATATGCAGCGGGTGATCATTCGCACCTCGCTGCCCGGCACGGTTCCGGCTGTCGTGGCGGATCAGCGCTCGATCAAGCAGATCGCGCTCAACATCCTCTCAAACGCCATTCGCTTCACGCCGTCGGGCGGACAGATCGTCGTGTCGACCGCCTATGAGCCGAATGGCAGCGTGATCCTGCGCATCCGCGACACCGGCATCGGCATGACCCGCAGCGAGCTCGACCAGGCCATGAAGCCCTTCCGCCAGGTGACCACCGGTGCGCGCAAGCGCGGCGACGGCACGGGCCTCGGGCTGCCGCTGACCAAGGCGATGACCGAGGCGAACCGCGCCACCTTCTCCATCCACTCGGCGCCGAACGAAGGCACGCTCGTCGAAGTCGCCTTCCCCTCGCAGCGGGTGCTGGCCGACTGAGCCTGCGCCGCCAGGCGGGCAAGGCCGGGACACTTGACACCCAACAAAAAGAGGCGGCCCGAAGGCCGCCTCGTCAAGGTGATGCTGACGTTCCTGTCCATTCCGACTTCATGTCCCAGGGCCCGAGGCAAGAGACCACCCGGGCCGGCAATGGGCCCGTCATGGCCCCGCGTCTGAGCCGACATTGCGACGGCAAACCCTAACGCTTCTTCAACATCCGATCCCGAGATTCGAGGAGGCGGCGGAAGACCGGCGCAGAAAGAGCGGGGCAGCTAGCGTGACAAGGCGTCCAGCTTCTCGAAGAGCGCCAGCGCCTCCGGGTTGGCGAGCGCCTCCTTGTTCTTGACCGGGCGGCCGTGGACGACCTCGCGCACCGCCAGTTCGACGATCTTTCCGGATTTGGTACGCGGAATATCGGCGACGGCGACGATGCGGGCCGGCACATGGCGCGGCGATGCGCCGCTGCGGATGCGGGTGCGGATCGCCTTTTCCAGATCGTCGGTGAGGGTGACGCCAGGCGCGAGCCGGACGAAGAGCACGACGCGCACGTCATCCTCCCAGTCCTGGCCGATGCACAGCGCCTCGGCGACCTCCTCCATCTGCTCCACCTGATTGTAGATCTCGGCCGTGCCGATCCGCACGCCGCCGGGATTGAGCGTTGCATCCGAGCGACCGTGAATGATGAGGCCGCCATGCGCCGTCCATTCGGCGAAGTCGCCGTGGCACCAGACATTGGCGAAGCGCTCGAAATAGGCGGCGCGGTATTTCGCCCCGTCCGGATCGTTAAAGAACATGACCGGCATGCTGGGAAAGGCCTTGGTGCAGACCAGCTCGCCCTTCTCGCCGCGCACCGGCCGGCCCTCCTCATCCCAGACATCGACGGCCAGACCGAGGCCGGGACCCTGGATCTCGCCGCGCCAGACGGGCTTCAGCGGATTGCCGAGCACGAAGCAGGAGACGATGTCGGTGCCGCCGGAAATGGAGGCAAGCTGCACATCCGGCTTGATACCCTCATAGACGAAAGAGAAACCTTCCGGCGAAAGCGGCGAGCCGGTGGAGGTGATCAGCCGCAGCGGCGCGAGATCATGGGTCTCGGCCGGCCGTAGACCGGCCTTGCGCACGGCGTCGATATATTTAGCCGAGGTGCCGAAGATCGAGAACCCCTCCTCCTGTGCGTAGTCGAAGAGGACCGCGCCGCTCGGGTGGAAGGGGGAGCCATCGTAGAGGCAGAGCGTTTCGCCGCTGGCGAGACCGGCGGCAAGCCAGTTCCACATCATCCAGCCGCAGGTGGTGAAGTAGAAGACCTTGTCGCCCTCCCGCGCGCCGCAGTGAAAGCGATGCTCCTTCATCAGCTGCAGGAGCGTGCCGCCTGCGCCATGCACGATGCATTTCGGCACGCCGGTCGTCCCGGAAGAGAAGAGGATGAAGACCGGGTGGGAAAAGGGCAGCGGCGTGAAGGCAATGGCGCGGGCGGCGAAGGGGGCGATCGCCTGCGCAAGCGTCCGCGCTCCCGGGATGCGGGCGGCCAAGCCTTCGGCATCGCCGCAATAGGGGACGATCATGACCGGCGCATCCAGACGCGCGGCCACGGCCACCACCTTGTCGGCCACATCCTGCCGCTTGCCATTGTACCAATAGCCGTCGCAGGCGACGAACAGCTTCGGCTCGATCTGGCCGAAGCGATCGACGATGCCCTGTTCGCCGAAATCCGGCGAGCAGGACGACCAGATGGCGCCGATCGAGGTTGCGGCGAGCATCAGGGCGATGGTTTCCGGCAGGTTCGGCATCATCGCCGCCACCCGGTCGCCGACCCCGATGCCGCTGGCAAGCATGGCCTGCTGCAGCTGCGAAACCAGCGCATGCAGCGCATCGAAGCTCATGCGGGCGCGCACCCTGTCCTCGCCCCGGAACACCAGGGCATCGCCCGGGCCGGTCTTGCGCAGAAGGTTTTCGGCGAAATTGAGCGTGGCGTCGGGGAAGAAGCGGGCCTCGGTCATGTGGCCCTCGTCCACCAGCGCCCGCTCGCCCTTCAACCCGATCACGCCGCAGACATCCCAGACGGCGCTCCAGAACGCGCCGCGCTCGGCGACCGACCAGGCGTGAAATGCATCCACCGTGTCAAAGCGCTGCCCAAAGCGTGTCGCACATGCCTCCATGAAGGCACGCATCGGCGTTTCGGCGGCAAAAGCAGCAGACGGCTCCCAGAGCGGCAGGGTTGATTCCATCAGCACCTCCACATGTTCCCTCATCGATCTATAACGCGGAAACGGGATCGTAAATGGATGAAAAGCCTGCCGTCGACGATCTCTGCGACGGGCGCAGAGGGCAGCCGCCATTCAGGCTTCTCCGGATGGTCGGCGAAGACTGACTTGAGATTGGCAAGAAAGCTGCATAGCTTCACCAAGACGTTGATTTGAACACAGGATCGCGTCGACGCATTTGAACGTCAAAAGGGGAATGGCATGCCGACGACGACATCGAGACTGACGACGGGACTGATGGCCGCGCTTGCGCTTTTCAGTTCGGCGGGCCTCGCGGCGGCGCAGGAGCGCGTCGTCAACGTCTACAACTGGTCCGATTATATCGACCAGAGCATCATCGAGGAGTTCACCAAGGAAACCGGGATCAAGGTCGTCTACGACGTCTATGATTCCAACGAGGTGCTGGAAACCAAGCTGCTTGCCGGCGGGTCCGGCTATGATGTCGTGGTGCCGACCGCCTCCTTCCTCCAACGGCAGATCGCCGCCGGCGTCTACCAGAAGCTCGACAAGTCCAAGCTGCCGAACCTCACCAATATGTGGGATGTGGTGACCAAGGGTGTCGCCACCTTCGATCCGGGCAATGAATACAGCGTCGACTATATGTGGGGCACGACGGGCCTCGGCTACAATGTCGACAAGCTGAAGGCCGCGCTCGGAACCGACCAGAAGCCGGGCTGGGATGTGCTCTTCGACCCTGCCAAAGCGGCCAAACTCAAGGATTGCGGCATCTACGTGCTCGACAGCCCGACCGACGTGATCCCCTCGGTGCTGGTCTATCTGGGTCTTGATCCGAACAGCACCAAGCCGGACGATCTCGCCAAGGCCGAAGAGACCCTGCTCGCCGTTCGCCCCTTCATCCGCAAGTTCCATTCCTCCGAATATATCAACGGCCTTGCCAACGGCGATATCTGCCTGGCGCTCGGCTATTCGGGCGACGTCTTCCAGGCGCGCGACCGTGCCGCCGAAGCAAAGGCCGGCGTGACCGTGGACTACTCGATCCCGCCGCAGGGCGCGCAGATCTTCTTCGACGTCATGGGCATCCCGGCCGACGCTCAGCATGTGGAAGAGGCGCATGAATTCATCAACTACATGATGAAGCCGGAGGTAGCGGCCAAGGCGTCCAACTTCGTCTACTACGCCAATGGCAACAAGGCCTCGCAGCAGTTCCTGAACAAGGACGTGATCGAAGACACGGCGATCTACCCGCCGGACGATGTCATGGCCAAGCTCTTCACCGTACCGCCGCTCGACCCCAAGGCGCAGCGCGTCGTCACGCGGCTGTGGACCAAGGTGACGACGGGACAGTAAGTCCGACCCCGCTCTTGCCCGGATCCATGATCCGGGCAATTTTCTATCGCGGCCGCCGGCAAGGCGGCCGCTCCCTCCGCCCGCCCACTCCGCCCGCCCCTTGCGGCCTCCTTCCAGGATCGATCATGAAGTCACTCGGCAGCATCCGGCGCTCCTTCGCTCCCTGGACGGATCCGGCCTCCACGCCTTTCATCTCCTTTCGCAACGTCACCAAGAAATTCGGCGATTTCGTCGCGGTCAACGATCTCTCGCTCGACATCTATCCGCGCGAGTTCTTCGCCCTGCTCGGTGCTTCGGGCTGCGGCAAGTCCACGCTGCTGCGCATGCTGGCCGGCTTTGAGCAGCCGACCTCCGGCGAGATCGTGCTCGACGGGCAGAACCTGGCCGGCACGCCGCCCTATCGCCGGCCGGTGAACATGATGTTCCAGTCCTATGCCCTGTTTCCCCATATGAGCGTCGAGGCCAACATCGCCTTCGGCCTGAAGCAGGACGGCATGGCGAAACCCGAGATTGCCGAGCGGGTCAAGCAGATGCTGAAGCTCGTCAAGCTCGAGCCTTTCGCCACCCGCAAGCCGCACCAGCTTTCGGGTGGCCAGCGCCAGCGCGTGGCGCTCGCCCGCTCGCTCGCCAAACGGCCGAAGGTGCTGCTGCTCGACGAGCCGCTCGGCGCGCTCGACAAGAAGCTGCGCGAGGAAACGCAGTTCGAACTGATGGACCTGCAACAGGAATTGGGTCTCACCTTCGTCGTCGTCACCCACGACCAGGAAGAGGCCATGACCATGGCCGACCGCATCGCCGTCATGGCGCATGGCAAGGTGGTGCAGGTGGCAACGCCTGCCGAGATCTACGAGGCGCCCAATTCCCGCTTCGTCGCCGATTTTATCGGCGATGTGAACATTTTCGACGGTACGGTCACCTCTGCGGACGGCACCAGCGTCCGCATCGACGCCGAGGCCGGGCTGGCGATCGAGACGCTGTCGCCCGAGCGGCCGCAGCCCGGCGCCAAAGCGGGCTTCGCCATCCGGCCGGAAAAAATCCGCGTCTCCAGCAAGCCGCCGGCAAGCGCGTCCGCCGTCAATGTGGCGGAAGGCGAGATCTGGGACATCGCCTATCTTGGCGACATGACCGTGTTCCATGTCAGGCTCGTGAGCGGCAAGGTGGTCAAGGCCTCGCTGCTCAATGCCGTGCGTGCGGTCGATGACCCGCTCGGCTACGAGCAGAAGGTGTGGATCTCCTTCGACCGGGATGCCGGCGTCGTCCTGAAGGATTGATCGCCATGAACCGGCTTGCCTCCGCCCTCTTCAACCGTCTCGTGATCATCATCCCCTATGGCTGGCTGTTGATCTTCTTCCTCATTCCCTTCTTCATCGTGTTGCGCATCTCGCTGTCCAGCACGGCGATCTCCATGCCGCCCTACGAGCCGGTCTTCTCGCTCGCCGACGGTCTTTCCGGCACGCTGGAGAAGCTCGGTCAGCTCTCCTTCGACAATTACGTCTGGCTGACGGAAGACGCGCTCTACACCAATGCCTATCTTTCCAGCCTCACCATCGCCTTCTTCTCGACGCTGCTGACGCTGCTGATCGCCTATCCGATCGCCTATGGCATGGCCAAGGCACCGACAGGCATCCGCCCGACCCTGCTCATGCTGGTGATCCTGCCCTTCTGGACGAGCTTCCTGATCCGCGTCTATGCCTGGATCGCCATCCTCAAGCCCGAAGGACTGCTCAACCAGCTCTTGCTGTCGCTCGGCCTCATCGATACGCCACTGGTCATCCTCAACACCAATACGGCGATCTATATCGGCATCGTCTATTCCTACCTGCCCTTCATGGTGCTGCCGCTCTATTCGGCACTGGAGAAGATGGACCATAGCCTGACGGAAGCCGCGCTCGATCTCGGCTGCACGCCGGTTTCCGCCTTCTGGCGCATCACCTTCCCGCTGTCGCTGCCGGGCGTCATTGCCGGCTGCCTGCTGGTCTTCATCCCCGCCGTCGGCGAATTCGTCATTCCCGACCTGCTCGGCGGTTCGGAAACGCTGATGATCGGCCGCACGCTCTGGAACGAGTTCAATTCCAATCGCGACTGGCCGGTCTCCTCGGCCGTTGCCGCCATCCTGCTGCTGATCCTGGTGGTGCCGATCATGATCTTCCAGCGCGCCCAGGCGCGGGCAGACGGGGAGGCACGCTGATGCCTCGCTGGTCCCGTTTCAACATCGCCTCGATCGTCGTCGGCTTCGCCTTCCTCTATCTGCCGATCGTGCTTCTGGTCATCTTCTCCTTCAACGAGTCGAAGCTCGTCACCGTCTGGGCGGGTTTCTCGACCAAATGGTACGGCGCCCTTCTCAACAATCAGGGCCTGCTCGATGCCGCCTGGGTGACGGCGCGCGTCGGCCTGCTCTCGGCCACGATCGCCACGGTGCTCGGCACGCTGGCAGCCCTTGCCATGACCCGCTACACCCGCTTTCGCGGCCGCATGCTGTTTTCCGGCATGATCTATGCGCCGCTGGTCATGCCCGAGGTGATCACCGGCCTTTCCATGCTGCTGCTTTTCGTGGCGCTCGGCTTCGACCGCGGATTCTGGACGCTGACCATCGCCCATATCACCTTCACCATGTGCTTCGTCGCCGTGGTGGTGCAGTCGCGCCTCGTCACCTTCGACCAGTCGATCGAGGAAGCGGCGATGGATCTCGGCGCGACGCCGGTGGCGACCTTCTTCCAGGTGACCCTGCCGGTCATTGCCCCCGCCGTCTTCTCGGGCTGGGTGCTGGCTTTCACGCTGTCGCTCGACGACCTCGTCATCTCCAGCTTTACCTCCGGGCCCGGCGCCACCACCCTGCCGATGAAGATCTACAGCCAGGTCCGCCTGGGCGTGACGCCGGAAATCAACGCCGTCTGCACGATCCTGATCGGCATCGTCGCCTTCGGCGTCCTCGTCGCCTCCATCATCTCCCGCCGCCGCGAAGCCCAGCGCCAGGCCGACGAAAGGGCCGCGTTTGGGGCGTGAGCTGGCCGATTCCTCCATACGGAAAATGCCGGCTTCCAGGCCGGCATTTTTTGTTTTCACGCTCTCGACTTCTCTACGCCGCCCGGCTGTAGCCGCTGCGTTCGGCTGGTTCCAGGCGGAACTGTTCGACCAGCATCATCAGCGTATCGGCCTGCTGGGCGAGGCTGCGGCTGGCGGCGGTGGCGTCGTCGACCATGCTGGCATTCTGCTGGGTCATCTGGTCCATCTGGTTGACCGAACCGTTGACCTCCAGAAGTGCGGCCGCCTGTTCGCGGCTGGCAGTGGCGATCATGTCGACATGGTGGCTGACGGCAACGATCTGCTGGCTGATGGAGGCGAGCACGGCGCCGGTCTCCTTGACGGCCTCGGAGCCGGAGGTGACCTCGAGCGTCGACTTGTTGATCAGCCCCTTGATCTCCTTGGCGGCGCCGGCCGAGCGTTGCGCAAGCTCCCGCACCTCCTGGGCGACGACGGCGAAGCCCTTGCCCGCCTCGCCCGCCCGCGCCGCTTCGATCCCGGCATTGAGTGCCAGAAGGTTGGTCTGGAAAGCGATATCGTCGATGACCTCGATGATCTGCTCGATCTGGCGCGAGGCGGCCTCGATCCGGCCCATGGCCGACATGGCGTTGGAAACGACGGCGGCGGAGCCATCGGCGCTCTTCTTGGTGGCCGTGACGGCGACATTGGCCTCGTGCGCCCGCTCGGCCGAGGCGCGAACCGTGGCCGTAATCTCGTCCACAGCCGCGGCGGTCTCTTCCAGCGAGGCGGCCTGGGCGACGGTGCGGTGCGAAAGCTGGTCGGCGGATCCGTTCATCGCATTGCCGCTGCTCTGGATCATCAGCGCATTGTTGCGGATCTGAAGCAGCGTATCCTGAAGGCGGATCAGCGAGCCGTTGAAGTCGACACGCAGCTGTTCGAGACGGCCGGTAAAGGGCGTTTCGATCTGCTCCGACAGATCGCCGCGGGCCAGGCGGCCGAGACCGGCGGCGAGCTGGCTGACGGCAAAGTCGATCTGGCTGTCGAGCGAGCGCTTTTCCGCATCGTTGCGGGCGCGATCGGCCTCCGCCTGCTGGCGCTGCTCCTCGCTCTCGGCCTCGATGCGCAGTTTCGACAAGGCATTCTCCTTGAAGATCCCGAGCGCGCGGGCCATGTCGCCGATTTCGTCGCGGCGCGCATCGCCGTCGATGCGCGTATCGAGCACGCCCTCGGCGAGCTTGCGCATGGATGCGGTGATCTGGCCGATCGGTCCTTTCAGCGTCAGCACCAGCGCGGCACCGGCCAGCATGGCGATGACGACGCCGGCGACGGTGGCGAAGACCGAGACCTGGTTGGCGCGGTCGCGCTCGATGGCGGCATTGGTCTTCTGCTCTTCGGCAAAGGAGACCAGCTGCTGCCAGATCTGGTTGATCTGCGCGCCGGCATCGGCGAACTGCTTCTCCCGCGCGCTGCTGACCTCGATCAGCGTGATGCTGTCGGCCTTCATCTGCTCGGCGACCGGGCGGATGCTGTCCGGCAGTTCGGCGAAGAAGGCGATATCGGGCGCCGTCTGCGCCAGACCGCTGACTTCCTGGTTGAAGACGTTGATTTCGCGGGCGAGACGCGCCTGGCCGGTCTGATCGGCATTGTCGAGGAAGCTGCCGGCCGCCAGGCGGATGGCATAGACGGCGCTCACGATCGAGCGGGTGCTGTCGAGCACCGCATTGGCCTTCACCAGCGGCTGGTCGAGCTTGCCGAAGGTTTCGGTCGCAGCCCGCATCTTGATGCCGGCGGCCGATTGAAGCTGAATGCTGGTCTGGCGGAAGCGGGCCAGAAGCTGGCCGATCGCCTTGGCATTGTCGTCGCTGAGATCGCCGTTGCCGGCGAGATCCTTGATGCCATCGACGGTTTTCTTGAAGGTATCGACGACGGCCTTCTGATTGTCGGGCAGGCTTCCGGCGACCTTGGCGATCAGCTTGTTCAGCGCCGGGATCTTCCCCTTGATCAGGGTGATCTTCGCCTGGGCATCCGGGGCCTTGGCAAAGTCCTGACTCAGCGCCGTCAGGGTTTCGCTGGACGAGGTCAGCCGCTCTGCCTCGCGCAGCAGAGACTTGGCGGCGCTCTCATCGTCGCGCACGCTGCGTTCAACGGCGGAGGCCTCGTTGACCAGCTTCATCTGCGTGGACAGAAGCAGACGCAGGCCCTTGTTGATCGAGCTGCGCAGCTGCACCTCGTTCTCATGCAGAGACCAGAGACCGGCCACGCTGTCGCCGATCTTCTCGGTGCCGGCAATGGCGTTTTCCAGCTCGCTGGCGCCCTCGGCATTTTCCATCTGCGCATGCGTGTCTTCAAGCACGGCCCGCTGGGCGGTAATGGTTTTCAGAACCGCTTCGCGGCTTTCCTCCGAGGTCTCGGCCAGGAACCGGTTCATGCCGTCATAGACATCGCGGAAGCCGGAGAGCGACTGCAGGACGCTGTTGGAAATCTCCATGCGCCCCTGGAGGAGACCCGAGGCATAAAGCCCGGTGATGCCGACCGCGCAGATGCTGACCACGAACGGAAAGATGAACAGAAGGACTTTCGTCTGAATCTTGAAGCGGGCGAGAATCTTGTCGATCAACATCGGGGAACCCTGGTTCACGCGCCCGCTCCGCCCCTCGCAAGCCCATCATTCATCGATGGTCCCCCGGCGCACGACGTTCAGGCAGCAAATCTGTCGATGAACATGCGGGGCGGCCGCAAACCTGTCACGCGATCATCGCAGACTGCGCATACCCTCCACGCACAGTCCGACAGGCTCCTCTCTGAAGAGAGTGTCCTACAACCTGTTAAGATGAGGTAAGCCACAACTCACTAATATTCCAGTTGTGGTTCGCGCGCGTGAAAGCCGACGATTTCACGCCGAGGACGTAGGACTTACGCGGCGGTGGCTGACATGGACGATGAAGACCGCACCGTCGAAGGACGCTGGGCATCACGGCGCAAAACCGCAACCGGAAGGCGGATGCGAGGTGGGCGGCCGGTCGTTTTTGAAAGAAAAGCCGTCGAGCGAGACTGTGCGCGGCCACTGAATGGCGGGCAGGCTCTGCCGGGAAACGAGCGCTCGCCAGCGGGCGAGCGGAGAAGAGACGTCAGCCAAGGGGAAAACGTTTCAGGCCCGCAATACGGGCGAAGCTTCAAGCAGCGCTCTACGAGGCGCTGCCGCGTGCACGATCAGCCGGCGGAAAGTGCCAGGAGAACGGCAACCGCCGTGAGGGCAAGAGCAAGCGTGGTCACACCGATCTTGACGAGATCGAGCGTGCGGTTCTCCTGCGTACGGGCGATGGCGATGGCGCGAGCTGTGCGGCGGCGATGCTGGTTCATGAGAACATGTCCTTTCATCCTCAGCGAAGAATAGACCCGGTCGCCCCGATCCGCCAGCTCCTTTTTGTCGCATCATGACGCGATGCGGAAAAAATGTGCTTCTGGCCGCGGTCTCCTGTCTCCCCGACAAGTAGGTTCCCCGACATTCGCTAACAAGGCGTGAAGCCTTTTCTTCTTATGCCGCCTGCCCTGCAGAAAAACCCGAGGACCATGCCCACTGGAAGTTATAGCCGCCGAGCCAGCCGGTGACATCGACGCATTCGCCGATGAAAAACAGGCCGGGGACGGCGCGTGCCATCATGGTCCGGCTGTCGAGGGCGCGGGTGTCCACCCCACCCAGCGTCACCTCCGCGGTCCGATACCCCTCCGACCCCGCCGGGCGGATCGGCCAAGCGGAAAGATCCGAGGCGAAGCCCTCGATCGCCTTGTCGGAGAGATCGGCAAGCGGACGCTCACCGAGGGGGCTCGTTCCGGCAAGGTGGTTCGCCAGGCGCTTCGGCAGAAAGTCGCCGAGAACGGTGCGCAGAACCTGACGCCCTTGTGTCTTGCGCGCCGACTTCAGGAGAGCGGCAAGGTCGCTCTGCGGCGTGAAGGCGATCTCGATTGCCTCTCCTTCCCGCCAGTAGGAGGAGATCTGCAGAATGGCCGGCCCGCTGAGACCGCGATGGGTAAAGAGCATCGCCTCCTCGAACCTCGCCTTTCCGGCCTTGGCGCGAACGGGAACGCCGACGCCGGCGAGCGGCGCGAGCGCCTCCTTCAAGGGGTCGGCCAGCGTCAGCGGAACCAGGCCGGGTCGGGTTTCGACCAGCTCGAGACCGAAACTCTCGGCAATGCGGTAGGCAAGACCCGTTGCCCCCATCTTCGGAATGGACTTGCCGCCGGTGGCGACGATCAGCGTCTCGGAGTGCATCGTGCCGGCGGAGCTCTCGATGCGGAAGCCGGAGAGATCCTTTTCGACTGTCTGGATCGCGGTTTCGAGCCGCAGCTCGGCGCCGGCCGCGCGCATCTCGCTCAGCAGCATGCGGATGATGTCCTTGGCACTCTCGTCGCAGAAGAGCTGACCGAGCGTCTTCTCATGCCAGGCGATCCGGTGCGTCTCGACCATCGCCAGAAAGTCGCGCGGCGTGTAGCGGGCCAGCGCGGACTTGGCAAAATGCGGATTGGCGGAGAGGAAATTCGCCGCTGTCGTTCCGAGATTGGTGAAGTTGCAGCGCCCACCGCCGGAGATGCGGATCTTCTCGCCCGGCGCCTTGGCATGATCGAGAACCAGAACGCGCCGGCCGCGGCGCGCCGCTTCGATTGCGGCCATCATGCCGGCGGCGCCCGCTCCCAGAATGATCACGTCGACAGTCTCTGCCACGCAAAGGGTCTCCTTACTGATGCCCCGTCTTCGGCAAGCGGGCCTAAGATGTCAATTCCTCGTCATCGCAGGGCCGGGAGAGGCAAGTTGGCGCTGGCCTCGGGCCGAACTCCCGCTATGATGCTCCGATCCGACCTCAAAAACGGTGATTTATGCCCGCGAAGAGAACCATCGCACAGCAGACAAGCAAACCCTCCAAGAGTGCCAAGATCCCCCCTTCCCTGCAGTCCGCCCGTGGCGTGAAGACCTGGAAGGAAGCCGCCGACTGGCTGAAGCTGCGCGGCATCGAGGATGTGGAATGCATCACCCCTGATATTGCCGGCGTGCCGCGCGGCAAGATGATGCCCTCCTCGAAATTCACCTCCAACACTTCGCTGGCCCTGCCCTCCGCCATCTACCGCCATACGATCTCCGGCGACTATCCGGAAGAAACCGGCGACTTTCGCTATGATTCCCGCGACAGCGACATCAAGCTGGTGCCCGACCTCTCGACGCTCTCCATCGTTCCCTGGGAAACCGACCCGACGGCGCAGGTGATCTGCGACATCGCCGGCTCGAAGGGCGAGAACGTGCCCTATACGCCGCGCAACGTGCTCAAGCACGTGGTCGAGCTCTACCGGCTCAAGGGCTGGAAGCCGGTGGTGGCGCCCGAGATCGAGTTCTACCTCGTCGCCAAGAACGACGATCCGGACTATCCGCTGCATCCACCGAAGGGCCGCTCGGGCCGTTCGATCCAGGGCGGTCAGGCCTATTCGATCGCCGGCGTCAACGAATTCGACGAGCTGATCGACGACATCTACCATTTCTCCGAAAAGCAGGGATTGGAGATCGACACGCTGATCCACGAGGAGGGCCCGGCCCAGCTCGAGATCAATCTGCGCCACGGCGATCCGATCGAACTTGCCGACCAGGTCTTCCTATTCAAGCGCACGATCCGCGAGGCGGCGCTCAAGCACGGCATCTATGCCACCTTCATGGCCAAGCCGATGCAGAGCCAGGCGGGATCGGCCATGCACATCCACCAGTCGGTGGTGGAGATCAACACCGGCCGCAATCTCTTCTCCAATGCCGATGGCAGCGCGTCCAAGGAATTCTTCCACTTCATCGGCGGCATGCAGACCTTCATCCCGAGGGCGCTGTCGATGATGGCGCCCTATGTGAATTCCTATCGCCGGCTGACGCCCGATATGTCGGCGCCGGTCAACAATGCCTGGGGCTACGACAACCGCACGACCGCCTTTCGCGTACCGGATTCCGAGCCCGCAGCGCGGCGGGTGGAGAACCGGCTGCCGAGCTCGGACGCCAATCCCTATCTGGCGCTCGCCGCCTCGCTCGGCTGCGGCTATCTGGGCCTGACGCGCGAGATCGAGCCCAGCGCCCCGTCCGACGATACGGTCAACGACAAGACGATCGACCTGCCGCGCGGCCTGCTCGAGGCAGTCGCCGCCCTGGAGGCCGAACCCGCCTTCCACGAGGTCTTCTCCGCCGAATTCATCGCCATCTATGGCGGCCTCAAGCGCGGCGAATTCGAAACCTTCATGCAGGTGATCAGCCCGTGGGAACGGGAATATTTGCTGCTGAACGTGTGAGGGACCGACAGCATGACATGGCAGAGCCCGATTTCGCCCGGGGTTTCGTGGTATGAGGCGGCGGTTGCGGAGCGGCCGGTTTATCCGGCGCTCGATGGGTCTCTAGAGACCGACGTCGTCGTGGTGGGCGGCGGCTTTACAGGCTTGCAGGCTGCCTACAATCTTGCCAAGGGCGGGGTGCGGGTGACGCTGATCGATGGCTGCCGTTTCGGCGATGGCGCGTCGGGGCGCAATGGCGGGCAGCTCGGCACGGGCCAGCGCGCCGAGGTGGACGAGCTCGAGCGCCAATATGGGCGCGACCGCGCTCGCGCCCTGTTTTCCATGGCCGAGGATGCCAAGCGGCATCTGCTCGATTTTGCCCGCGACCACCAGATCAACATCGAATTCCAGCCGGGCCATCTCTCCGTGACCCATCGTGCTCGGGAGGAGAAGGCCTATCGCGCCTTTGCCGAGACCATGCGCGAGCGCTACGCCTATCAGCCGATCCGCTTCATGGATGCGGAGGAAACGGCGGACCGGCTCGGCTCGCGCCATTACAAGCTCGGCCTGCTCGACACCGGCACCGGTCATATCCAGCCGATGAAGCTGCTGATCGGCCTGGCGCGCGTCGCGGCGGCGGCCGGCGCCGGTCTGCATGAGATGACGCGGGCAGAGGCCATCACCGTCTCCGGCGGCAAGGTGCGGGTGACGACGGCACGGGGCACGATCACCGCCGATCGCGCCCTCCTCGCCTGCAACGCCCATATCGGCGGGCTGGAACCCGTTACCTCTGCCCATGTCATGCCGATCCGGTCCTTTATCGGCGCGACGCCGCCGCTGGGGGCGGCAAGCGACGTGCTGCCGGGTGGGGAATCGGTGGCCGATTCGCGCTTCGTGGTGCGCTATTTCCGCAAATCGCGCGATGGCCGCCTGCTGTTTGGCGGGCGCGAGGCCTATACGGCGGATTCCCCGCGCGATATTTCCGAGCATATCCGTCGCCAGATCGCGGAAATCTACCCGCAGCTGAAAGATGTTTCGATCGACCACGCCTGGGGCGGATCGGTGGGGATCACTCTGCCGCGCCAGCCCTTCGTGCGGGAGGTGATGCCCGGCGTGACCGCGATCGGCGGCTATTCCGGCCATGGCGTCATGCTGTCCAACTATTGCGGCAAGCTCTATGCCGACCTCGTTCTCGGTCGGCCAAGCGATCTGGATCTTTTCAAAGCACTCAAGGTTCCGCCCTTCCCCGGCGGTCAGCGCTTCCGCTCCGGACTTTTGTTCCTGGCTCTCACTTGGTATGCTCTGCGAGACAGGCTCTAGACCGGCCGCGCCTCTCCCCGGGGCAAAAAATTGCGGCAGCGCACTAGCGAATTTAAATCGATTGAATTATAGATCCCCTGACCCCGCGAGAGATCGAGACCCCATGAGCAGCCAGATCATTCCCGTCGAGCCGTTTGACTATGTGGTATTCGGAGGCACCGGCGACCTTGCCGAGCGCAAGCTCCTGCCGGCCCTTTACCACCGCCAGCTCGACGGCCAGCTGACCGACCCGACGCGTATCATCGGCGCCTCGCGCAGTGCGCTGACCCATGAGGAATATCGCAAATTCGCCACCGATGCGCTGAAAGAGCATCTGAAGCCCGGCGAGTTCGACGAGGCCCAAGTCAAGATCTTCATCGACAAGCTGTTCTACGTGCCGGTCGACGCCAAGTCCGACCAGGGCTGGGACAAGCTGAAGCAGCTGCTGGACGAGGCCAAGGAGCGCGTGCGCGCCTTCTACCTCGCCGTCGCCCCGGCGATCTTCGGCGATATTTCCGAGAAGATCCGCGACCACAAGCTGATCACCAAATCCACCCGGATCGTCGTGGAAAAGCCGATCGGCCGCGATCTCGCCTCTGCGCTCGAGCTGAACGACACGATCGGCCGGGTGTTCAAGGAAGAGCAGATCTTCCGCATCGACCACTATCTCGGCAAGGAGACGGTGCAGAACCTGATGGCGCTACGCTTTGCCAATGCGCTCTATGAGCCGCTGTGGAACTCCTCCCATATCGACCATGTGCAGATCACCGTGGCGGAAGCGGTGGGCCTTGAAAGCCGGGCCGGCTACTACGACAAGGCCGGCGCGCTGCGCGACATGGTGCAGAACCATATTCTGCAGCTGCTCTGCCTGGTGGCGATGGAAGTGCCGCCGTCGATGAACGCGGAAGCCGTGCGCGACGAGAAGCTGAAGGTGCTGCGCGCCCTGAAGCCGATCACGCCGGCCAATGTCGAAAAGCTGACGGTGCGCGGCCAGTACAAGGCCGGCGCGTCTGCCGGTGGCCCGGTCAAGGGCTATCTCGAGGAGCTGGAAGGCGGCGTTTCCAACACCGAGACCTTCGTTGCCATCAAGGCCGAGGTCAACAATTGGCGGTGGGCGGGCGTTCCCTTCTACATCCGCACCGGCAAGCGCATGGCGACCCGCATGTCGGAGATCGTCATCACCTTCAAGCCGATCCCGCATTCGATCTTCGACGAGGCCGCCGGCCGCATCGAGGCCAACCAGCTCATCATCCGCCTGCAGCCCGACGAGGGCGTCAAGCAGTCGCTGATGATCAAGGATCCGGGTCCGGGCGGCATGCGGCTGCGCAATGTCTCGCTGGACATGACCTTCGCCCGCGCCTTCAACGCCCGCAGCGCCGACGCCTATGAACGGCTGCTGCTCGACGTGATCCGCAACAACCAGACGCTGTTCATGCGCCGCGACGAGGTGGAAGCCGCGTGGCGCTGGGTGGACCCGATCCTGAAGTCCTGGGAAACGGTGGGCCAGAAGGTGCAGTCCTACACGGCCGGCACCTGGGGTCCGAGCCAGGCCATCGCGCTGATCGAGCGGGACGGCCGCACCTGGCATGAAGTGGTCTGAGGCGGCGATGACGAGCAGCCTGCACGCTTTCGACACCTCGGCCGATCTGGCCCGGTCTCTTGCCGATCGGGTGGCCGGCGCATTGTCTGCGGCCCTTGCCGAACGCGGCTCGGCAAGCCTGGCCGTTTCCGGCGGTTCGACACCGAAGGCCTTCTTCAAGGCCCTGTCCGCTGCGGCGCTCGACTGGCCCCGCATCACGATCACGCTGGTGGACGAGCGTTTCGTGCCGCCGGACCACGAGCGGTCCAACGAAAGGCTGGTGCGCGAAAACCTGATGCAGGGGCAAGCCGCTGCGGCGCGCTTTGCCCCGCTCTATTATCCGACGGCCAGCGTGGAAGAGGCGGCCGCCACGGCGAGCAAGCAGACCGCCGGCTTCGGCACGCCCTTCGACGTGGTGATCCTCGGCATGGGCAGTGACGGCCACACCGCCTCCTTCTTCCCCGGCGGCTCGCGGCTCGACGAAGCGCTTGACGCCGGCACGCCGCGCGGCGTGATGACCATGGAGGCCGAGGGCGCGGGCGAACCGCGGCTGACCTTCACCTTCTCGAGCCTCGCCGATGCCAGGCTGCTGGTGCTGCATATCGAGGGTGCCGGCAAGAAGACCGTGCTGGAGGCCGCCGAGGCGGCGGGCCCGGAAACCGACATGCCCATTCGCGCGATCCTGCGTCGCGCGCCGTCGCCCGTCGAGATCTACTGGGCGCCGTAACATGCGCAGACCGGCGCCAAAGCGTCGGACAGAGTGAAACACTAGCGTCAGACAAGGAGCCGCGACAGGCTCCGAAAGGATAGACCATGTCCGTCGATCCCCGCATCCACGCCATCACCGCCCGCATCGTCGAGCGGTCCAAGCCGACCCGCGAGCCCTATCTGGACCGCGTGCGCAAGGCCGCCTCCAAGGGCGTGCACCGCTCCGTGCTCGGCTGCGGCAATCTTGCCCATGGCTTCGCGGTCTGTTCCCCCGCCGAAAAGGCAGCGCTTTCGGGCGATGTCGTGCCGAACCTCGGCATCATCACCTCCTATAACGACATGCTTTCGGCCCACCAGCCGTTCGAGACCTATCCGGCGTTGATCCGCGCCGCGGCGGCGGAGGCCGGCGGCATTGCGCAGGTTGCCGGCGGCGTGCCCGCCATGTGCGACGGCGTGACCCAGGGCCAGCCGGGCATGGAGCTCTCGCTCTTCTCGCGCGACCTGATCGCCATGGCGGCGGGCATCGGGCTTTCGCACAATATGTTCGATTCCACCGTCTATCTCGGCGTCTGCGACAAGATCGTTCCCGGCCTGATGATCGCCGCCATGACCTTCGGCCATCTGCCGGCCGTCTTCATTCCGGCGGGGCCGATGACCAGCGGCCTGCCGAACGATGAAAAGGCCCGGGTGCGCCAGCTCTACGCGGAAGGCAAGGTCGGTCGCGACGAGCTTCTGGAGGCCGAATCAAAATCCTATCACGGGCCCGGCACCTGCACCTTCTACGGCACGGCCAATTCCAACCAGATGTTGATGGAGATCATGGGCTTCCACCTGCCCGGCGCCTCCTTCATCAACCCCGGCACGCCGCTGCGCGACGCGCTGACCCGCGAGGCGACCAAGCGGGCGCTCGCCATCACGGCACAGGGCAACGAATACACGCCGGCCGGCGAGATGATCGACGAGCGCTCGATCGTCAACGGCGTGATCGGCCTGCATGCGACCGGCGGCTCCACGAACCACACGCTGCACCTGGTCGCCATGGCGCGCGCCGGCGGCATCCAGCTGACCTGGCAGGATATTTCCGAACTCTCCGACATCATCCCCCTGCTCGCGCGCGTCTACCCGAACGGGCTCGCCGACGTGAACCATTTCCATGCCGCCGGCGGCATGGGCTTCCTCATTTCCCAACTTCTGAAGAAGGGCCTGCTGCACGAGGATGTGCGCACCGTCTTCGGCCAGGGGCTGGACGCCTATGCGATCGACGTGAAGCTCGGCGAGAACGGCGCGGTGCACCGCGAGCCGGCGCCCGCCATCAGCCACGACCCGAAGGTGCTCGCCACGATCGACCAGCCCTTCCAGGCGAGCGGCGGGCTGAAGATGCTTTCCGGCAATCTCGGCAGCGCCGTCATCAAGATCTCTGCCGTCAAGCCGGAGCGCCACATCATCGAGGCGCCGGCCAAGATCTTCCACGACCAGGCGAGCCTGAACGCCGCCTTCAAGGATGGCCAGCTCGAGGGCAATTTCATCGCCGTCGTCCGCTTCCAGGGCCCGAAGGCCAACGGCATGCCGGAGCTGCACAAGCTGACGACCGTCCTCGGCATCCTGCAGGATCGCGGGCAGATGGTGGCGCTGATCACCGATGGGCGCATGTCGGGCGCCTCCGGCAAAGTGCCCTCCGCCATTCATCTGACGCCGGAGGCCAAGGATGGCGGGCCGATCGCAAAAATCCGCGAAGGCGACATCATCCGCCTCGACGCCACCACCGGCAAGGTGAATGTCCTCGTCGATGCCGCCGAATTCGCCGCCCGCGAACCGGCTGTCGCCGATCTCAGCGACAATGATTACGGCATGGGCCGCGAACTCTTCGCCCCCTTCCGCGCCGTCGCGGGCGCGGCGGATCGCGGGGCGAGCGTGTTGTTTGCGTAAGTGAATGTGGGGCTCGGCCGTCTATCGTGCCGGGCTCTCCCTTGTCTGTCACGCCGAGCATGTCACTCAGTTTGATGGGCGTCGCGCATCATGCTACGTCAGCTTCCGGCACAAGGAACTCGAAACGCTGTACCGAACTGGCTCCACAAAAGGGGTTCAGGCGGCGCACGCAGCGAAGCTTCGACGGATCCTGGCTGCGCTGGATAGCGCTGCCGACCCAGAGGATATGGATCTCCCTGGCTACCGGCTGCACGCTTCGAAAGGCACGATGCGAGGCCACTGGTCGGTCTCGGTGAACGCGAACTGGCGTGTCACCTTTCGCTTCATCGGAATGGACGTCGAGCTTGTGGATTATCAAGACTATCATTGAGGTCTGACATGATGAAGACGCATCCTCATCCGAGGTCCCTTCTTCGGGACGATGTGCTGGAACCGCTGGGTATCGAGGTCACCGAGGCGGCGCGACGTCTGGGCGTTGCGCGCACCACCCTGTCGCGTGTCTTGAACGGGCATTCTGGTATCAGCCCGGACCTTGCTTATCGACTCGAGCTTGCCGGGGTCAGCACGGCACGCTTCTGGATGATTCTGCAGACGAACTATGAATTATGGAAAGCGCGGCAGCACGAGCCCCCGCATGTCGAGCCCCTGCGCCCTGAAGCCGCGTAGCTGGCAAGTCCAATGGGACGCCACGAGACGGTCCGCACGCCGCAACTCGGCGAACGCATTGCGCTCTATGCATGTCTGACCGCGCTGACAGCGTTCAGCATCGATGCGATGCTGCCGGGATTGCCGCTGATTGAAACGGCGCTTGCCCCCTCGCCGCCCCTCTCGACGCAGCACGTCATCTCGCTCTTCATTTTCGGCATGGCGCTGGGCGAACTTGTTCTCGGGCCCGTGTCCGATGCCACCGGCCGAAAGCCGGCGCTTCTCGCCGGGCTTGCGCTCTATGGCCTCGGCACCCTTCTCGCCGTCTCGGCCGGGTCGCTGGAGACTCTTGTTTGCGCGCGTGTGCTGCAAGGCATCGGCGTGGCCGGGCCGAAGATTGCCACGCGGGCCATGATCCGTGATCAGTTTGCCGGCGCGCAGATGGCGCGGATTCTTTCGCTGATCTTCACCCTGTTCATCCTGGTGCCGCTGCTGGCGCCCTGGCTCGGGCAAACAATCATGATGGCGTTCGGCTGGCGCAGCCTCTTCGTGCTGTCGCTCGCGCTCGCGCTGATGCTTGGGCTCTGGCTGGCTCTCCGGCATCCGGAGACGCTTGATCCTGCGTCCAGGATCCCCCTCCGCCCCACCCTGCTTCTCGCTAATGGGCGCCGCATCCTTGGCCATCGCCGCGTGTCGAGCCTTATTGTCGCAACCGGGCTGGTCTTCGGCGCGCAGCTTTTCTTCCTGTCCACCGCAGCGGACCTCTTTGCCGAGGTCTATGGCATCTCCGAAGGGCTGCCTCTGGTTCTCGCCTTGTTTTCCGCCGGCCTCGGGCTCGCCTCCTTCGCGAATGCGCGGCTGGTTCAGCGGCTCGGTTCGGAGCCGATCACGCGCAGGGCGTTTCAAGGGCTGGGCGCGACGGGGCTGATGATGCTGATTGCCAGTTTCGGACCTGATGGGCGGCCTTCCCTGCCGCCGTTTCTGGCGCTGGGTCTTGCAGCCTTCTTCTGCATCGGCCTGCTGTTCGGCAATCTCAACGCGCTGGCCATGCAGCCGCTCGGCCGGCTGGCCGGGCTCGGCAGTTCGATCGTCGCCTCCGGCTCGAGCCTGATCGCGACGCTCTTCGCCGTCGCGCTCGGCGCCATCACCCGCGCAACGCCCACGGTGCTCGCCGCAGCCTTCACGCTTGCCGGGATCGGCGGGCTCCTGTTGCTGGAGGCCGGCCGACGAGATGGATCGTCCCCGGCGGAGCCGATCGGAGAGAAGCCTTATCGGCGGTAGGTCTTGCCGTCCGAATCGAAGAGATGCAGCTTGGCGCGATCGGCCGTGAACCGCACGCTCTGGCCGCGTTCGATCGGCTGGATGCCGGCAATCTTGGCGATGATCGGCTCGTCCGGCACCAGACCTTCGATATAAAGCAGCGTCACCTCGCCGAGTGCCTCGACGATCGAGACCGTGCCTTCGAAGAGGAAGCTGTCGCCGGTGGTGACCTGAAGATCCTCGGGCCGTACGCCGAAGCTCGCCGTCTTGCCCATCTCGGTCTCGGCGGTGGGAATATCGAGGATATCGCGCTTGCCGCCGACGAGCTCGACCGTCGTCTGCGCGCCGGCGGACACGATCGTAGAGGGAATGATGTTCATGGCCGGAGAGCCGATGAAGCGGGCGACGAAGAGATTGGCCGGCCGCTCGTAGAGCTCGAGCGGAGCACCGACCTGCTCGATATGGCCGGCCGAGAGAACGACGATGCGGTCGGCCAGCGTCATCGCCTCGACCTGGTCGTGCGTCACATAGATCATCGTCGTATCGGCCATCTGCTCGCTGAGCTTGGCGATCTCGATGCGGGTCGCGACACGCAGGGCAGCATCGAGGTTCGAGAGCGGCTCGTCGAACAGGAAGACCTTGGGATTGCGGCAGATGGCGCGGCCGATGGCGACGCGCTGGCGCTGGCCGCCAGACAGGGCCTTGGGCAGGCGGTCGAGATATTTGGTCAACTGCAGGATTTCCGCAGCGGCGCGCACGCGGCGGTCGATCTCGTCCTTGCTTTCCTTGGCGATGCGCATGCCGAACGCCATGTTGTCGTAGACCGTCATATGCGGATAGAGCGCATAGGACTGGAACACCATGGCGATGCCGCGCTGCGAGGGCGGCACGTCGTTGACCTTCTGCCCTTCGATATAGAGCTCGCCGCCCGAAATCTCTTCCAGCCCGGCGATCATGCGGAGCAGCGTGGATTTGCCGCAGCCCGAGGGACCGACGAAGACGATGAACTCGCCGCGCTCGATGGTGAGATCGACGCCGTGGATAACGTCGACTGCACCATAGGATTTACGGATCTGACGCAGTTCCAAACCTGCCATGATGGCCTCCTTTCTCTGTTTCGCCGCGCTTACACGAGCCGGGCGAAGAAGCCGCTCCAGGCGGGCAATGTGATGCGTTCATCGCCAAGATGCGAATCAAATCCGTGGCCGCCAAGCACGTCGAGGCGCTCTTCCGGACGCGGCGCGGTCACCGGTTCGGCGCTGAGATTGAACAGGCAGAACAGGGTCTCGTTGCCAAAGGTCCGGTGGAAACCGAGCAGCGGCGCCTCATAGGGCTTGAACTCAATCTCGCCCTTGGCGAAGGCGGGATGACGCTTCCGGAATGCCAGGAAGCGGCGGTAATGATGAAGAACGGAGCGCATGTCCTGCTCCTGAACCGACACCGCCCGCGGCAGGTGTTCGGCCGGCACCGGCAGCCAGGGCCGGCTTTCGCCGAAGCCGCCATTCGCCTCGTCCGCGTGCCAGACCATCGGCGTGCGGCACCCGTCGCGGCCCTTGAAGTCCGGCCAGAACTGGATGCCATAGGGATCCTGCAGATCCTCGAAAGCCAGCTCGGCCTCCGGCAGGGCCAGTTCTTCGCCCTGATAGATGCAGACCGAGCCGCGCAGCGACATCAGGAGGCTCGCGAGGAATTTCGCATGGGCATCGTGATCGGCGATATCCTGGCCCCAGCGCGAGACATGGCGAATGACATCATGGTTGGAAAAGGCCCAGCAGGCCCAGCCTTCCGGCGCGGCCCGTTCGAAGGCGTGCTGGACTTCCGCCACGCGCGCCGGCGTCAGCGGATCCGGCGCCAGGAATTCGAAGGCGTAGCACATGTGCATCTTGTCGCCGCCGGAGGTGTACTGGCCGGCGATTTCGAGACCGATCTGGCTGTCGCCGACCTCGCCGACAGCGGCGATCGCCGGATACTCGTCCATCACCGCGCGGAAACGGCGCAGGAAGGCCAGGTTTTCCGGCTGGTTCTTGTCGTAGAGATGTTCCTGGTAGTTGTAGGGGTTCACGGCCGGCGCCGTGGTGGCGTTGCGGCGCTCGGGCGCCAGGGCCGGGTTGTCACGCAGCTGACGGTCGTGGAAGTAGAAGTTGATCGTGTCGAGGCGGAACCCATCGACCCCGCGGTCCAGCCAGAAGCGCTCGATCGAGAGCAGCGCGTCCTGAACCTCGACATTGTGCAGGTTCAGGTCGGGCTGCGAGGTCAGGAAGTTGTGCATGTAGTACTGCAGGCGCGTGGCATCCCACTGCCAGGCGGAACCGCCGAAGATCGACAGCCAATTGTTGGGCGGCGTGCCATCCGGCTTGGAATCCGCCCAGACATACCAGTCTGACTTGGGATTGAAGCGGGAGGAGCGGCTTTCCACGAACCAGGCATGCTGGTCGGAAGTATGAGACAGGACCAGATCGATCATCACCCGGATGCCGAGCCGGTGCGCTTCGGCGATCAGCGCATCGAAATCGGCGAGCTGGCCGAAGATCGGATCGACATTGGTGTAGTCGGAGACGTCGTAGCCGAAATCCTTCATGGGCGACATGAAGAAGGGCGAGATCCAGATCGCATCGACACCGAGCGCGGCGACATAGGGCAGACGGGCGGTAATGCCCTTCAGGTCGCCGATGCCGTCGCCGTTGGAGTCCTGATAGGAGCGCGGATAGATCTGGTAAATCACCGCGCCGCGCCACCAGTCGCGGTCAGCGACGAGGCTCGATGCTGTCGAAGGGGCAGTCGTCATGGGATAGGAATGGTCCTTGTACAAGGGATTAGCCGCCTTTGACAGAGCCGGCGAGCAAGCCGCGCACGAGGTAGCGCTGCAGGCCGAAGAAAACGATAAGAGGGATGATGATGGTGATGAAGGCCGAGGCTGTCAAAATCTCCCAGTTGCCGCCGCGCGAGCCGAGAAGGTTTACCAGGCGGCCGGTCAGCACCAGTTCGTTGTTGCCGGTGCCGAGGAAGACGATGGCCACCAGAAGGTCGTTCCAGGTCCAGAGGAACTGGAAGATGGCGAAGGACGCCAGCGCCGGGAAGGAGAGCGGCAGAATGATCTTGATGAAGATATCGAAATCGCTGGCGCCATCCACCCGGGCCGATTCCATGATCTCGCGCGGCAGGCCGGCCATGTAGTTGCGCAGCAGATAGATGGCGAGCGGCAGGCCGAAGCCCATATGGGCGAGCCAGATGCCGAGATAGGTCTTGGACGGCACGCCGAGAAAGGCGCCGACGCCGTTGTAAAGCTTCAAAAGCGGGATCAGCGACATCTGCAGCGGCACGACCAGCAGCCCCACCACCACGGCGATGAGGATGGCGCGGCCGGGAAAGGGCATCCAGGCCAGCGCATAGGCGGCAAAGGCGGCAACCAGGATCGGAATGATGGTGGCGGGCACCGAAACGGTCAGCGAATTGATGAAGGAGGCGCCGATACCCTCGGCGTTCAGCACCTCGCGGTAATTGTCGAAGGTGAAGCGCGGCGGAATCGCGGCATTCAGGAAGATGCGCTGGCCACGTCCCTCCTCCATGCGCGTATCGGAGACGATCTCGAAGCGGCCATCCTCCTGCACGGTCAGCCGCTCGCCATCGGCAAGCGTTGCGGTTTCGCCGGCCTTGAAGGCGGCGGGTTCGCGGCTGCTGAAGCCGAAGGTCGAAACCTTGGCGGCGGCATTGTCGAGGACATTGCCGGCAATGACGAACTTACCGTCTTTCTCGACCTGGGCCTCCGCGCCGGGTGCGCGATAGGTGATCGCCTGGCTGGAGGTCGACAGGGCCGTCCACCAGCCGGAAACGGCGAGCTGATCCTTGTCGCGCAGCGAGGAGATGAGCAGGCCGGCGGTGGGCAGGGTCCAGAGCGCGACGATCAGCAGAACCGAGAGATGAACGAGGAGGACAAGCGGAGAACGTTTCGATGCGATCATGTCAATGGGCCTTCATCTCGCGGGTCGCATTGCGGATGTTCCAGATCATGATCGGAACGACCAGCACCATGATGACCACCGCGATCGAGGCGCCGCGGCCGAAATCCCCGCCGCCCCGGAACATCCAGTCGAACATGAGATTGGCGAGAACCTGTGTCTGCCATTGCCCGTTGGTCATGGCGAGCACGATATCGAAGACCTTGAGCACCAGGATGGTGATGGTCGTCCAGACGACGGCGATGGTGCCCCAGATCTGCGGGATCATGATCTTGAAGAAGATCTGCAGCCCATTGGCCCCGTCGATCACCGCGGCTTCCACCGTTTCCTCCGGAATGCCGCGCAGGGCGGCGGAGAGAATGACCATGGCAAAGCCGGTCTGGATCCAGATGAGGATGACCATCAGGAAGAAACTGTTCCAGAAGGGGATGGTGACCCAGGCCTGCGGCTCGCCGCCGAAGGCGGTGACGATGGCGTTGAGCAGGCCGATCTGCTCGCTGCCGGCGGCCCGATAGTCGTAGATGAATTTCCAGATGACGGCGGCGCCGACGAAGGAAATCGCCATCGGCATGAAAATCAGCGTCTTGGCGATGTTGCCCCACCAGATGCGGTCGGTCAGCGCGGCGATGATCAGGCCGAAGAAGGTCGAGAGCGCCGGAACGACCAGCAGCCACAGGAAATTGTTAAAGATCGACTGGCGGAATTCGCCGTCGCTGAACATCCAGAAATAATTGGCGAGGCCGACGAAGCGCTGGCCCTCGCGATCATGGAAGGACAGCCAGACCGACTCGATCACCGGGTAGATCAGATAGATCGTCATGGCGAAGAGTGCGGGGAAGAGAAAGAGCCAGGGTCGGATCGCGTTGGTAATTCGCAGGTTCCGAGAGGCTGCTGCACCGCTCCTGCCCTTGGAAGGAAAGATCAGGTCCAGGATCAGGTTCGTCACATAGAAATAGGCTGCGCAGGCGAGGACGCCGGCCGCCATGGTGACGACGGCGAGTGCTAGTTGCTCCATGATTCCCCCTTGGAGACAGAGGCTGCCCCCTGGTACGTCGTTGCCGCCGCCCGGCCTTGCCCGGGCGACGGTTTTCTGCGCCTTTATGGCTTGTTTGCAGTCGATTACTTGATCGCGTCCCAGGCCTTCTGGATTTCGGCGCCGACATCGGCTGCGGACTTGCCGCCCACGAAATCCACCATGCCGGTCCAGAATGCGCCGGCCCCGATCTTGCCCGGCATCAGGTCCGAGCCGTCGAAGCGGAAGGTGGTCGCATTCAGCAGGATCTCGCCCTGCTTCTTCATCGGGCCGTTGGCATAGGCATCCTGGTTGACCGACTTGTACGGCGTCAGGAAGCTCGACTGCGCCATCCAGACTTCATGCGCGATCGGCGTCTTCAGGAACTCCAGGAAACCGCGCGAGGCGGGGGAGTCCTTGGTGATCATCGCCAGCGTACCGGCACCGAGCACCGGATTGCCGAGTTCCGGCTTGCTGGCATAGGGCGGCAAGAAGAAGAAGTCGACATCTTCCCCGACCTTGGTGCCTTCCGGGAAGAAGGACGGGATGAAGGAGCCCTGATGGTGCAGGTAGCACTTCGGCGGCGAGGCGAAGAGACCCTTCGGGCTGTCGCGGAAGTCGGTCGAGGCCACGGCCTGCGAGCCACCGTCCACGAATTTCGGGTTCTTGGCGAACCAGCCGAATTCATCCAGCGCACCGGTCACGGCGGCATCGGTGAAGGGGATGCCGTTGGTGACCCACTTGTCGTAGGTTTCCGGCGACTGCGTGCGCAGCATCAGGTCTTCCACCCAGTCGGTGGCCGGCCAGCCGGTCGCGCCGCCCGAACCGAGACCGATGCACCACGGCGTGCCGCCGTCGGCAACGATCTTCTCGGTCAGCGCCTTCAGGTCTTCCATCGTCTTCGGAACTTCGTAACCGGCATCCTCGAAGTTTTCCGGCACGTACCAGACGAGCGACTTCACGTCGATCTTGTAGGGGAAGGCGTAGAGGGCCTTCGCGCCGTCCTTACCCGTATAGGTCGAAAGATCGACCCAGGACTGGCCGGCAGAATAGTTGTCCATCAACCACTTCTGCGTGTCTTCGCCGAGCGGGGTCAGGTAGCCCTTGGAGGCCAGATCGCCGATCAGGCCCGGCTGCGGGAGAATGGCGACATTCGGCGGGCTGCCGGCCTGGGTGTCGATGACGATCTGCTGTTCGTAATTCTCAGACGACGAATACTTGACGTCGGCGCCCGTTGCTTCGCGGAAATAGTCGAGCACGGATTCGAAGAGCGCCTGGTCTTCGCCGCGCCAGGGGCCGAAGATCGTCAGGGTCTGGCCCTTCAGGTCATGGCCCTTCTTGAACTCCTCGAAGCTCGCCCAATTGAACTTCGAATCTTCGCCCGGCTTGAACTTGAGCTCGGCCGCGGCCAGCGGGCCGGCAAGCAGGGCCAGAGCGCATGCACTCAAAAGGAAAGTCTTTCTCAACGCCATATCCTCCCTCGGGGTTGAAAGCGCCCTCGGTGATGTCCCACCTCTGGACATCCATTCCTCAAAGCGCTTTGGATGCCGCTTACAAATCATCCTCTGCAGCATGAAGTCAAGCTAAAATTCAGTCCACCCTCATATGCGCCTGCACTTTTGCCGCGCAGCATAGGTTTGCAGTGCAGCAGCCGGATTTTCCCGTTTACCGGCTAAGGAGGCAGATGCTAACAGACGCACGTGGCAAGGCAACTCTCTGCCATCATGCGTCCGGACGCAAGGGAGGTTCCCCCCGCAATGAGCATCAAGCTGAAACAGCTGGCCGCGCATCTCGGGCTCTCCCAGACGACCGTCAGCCGCGCGCTGAACGGCTATCCCGAAGTGAACGAGGAAACGCGCCAGCGCGTGCTGGAGGCGGTGCGGGAGACCGGCTATCGGCCCAACAAGGCCGCCCAGCGCCTGGCGACGGGGCGTGCCGGGTCGATCGGCCTCGTCATGCCCGTGGCGGCCGGCATCGAGACCGACGTGCATTTCAGCTCGTTCCTCTCCGGGCTCGGGGAAGCGGCGCAGCGCCACGATGTTCATCTGGTCATCAATCCGAGTTCGCCGGAGGAGGAGGAGACCACCTTCCGCCGGCTCGCGGCCAGCGGCAATGTCGATGCGCTGTTCATCGCCCATGTCCGGCGCGAGGATCCGCGGATCCCCATGCTGCGCACGCTGCAGATCCCCTACATGGTCCATGGCCGGGCGATCGGTCAGGGCGAGGACTATCCCTTTCTCGACATCGACAACGAAGGCGCCTTCTATGATGCGGCGCGGCTCCTGATCGACCTCGGCCACCGCCGCATCGGGCTGATCAACGGCCAGGAGCAGCTGACCTTCTCGATCCGCCGCGAGACGGGCATGAAGAAAGCGCTCCTCGAAGCGGGTCTGCCGGTCGAGGATCTGCCGATCGACTATGGCTTCATGACGGACGAGTTCGGCTATCGCGCCGCCACCCGCTTTCTCGAAGCGACCGTGCCGCCGACCGCCATCCTCTGTTCCAGTACGGTGATCGCGCTTGGTGCCGTGCGGGCGCTGAACCGCGCCGGGTTGAAGATCGGCGAGGATGTCTCGCTGATCGCCCATGACGACGTGCTGCCGCTGTTGAAGCCCGAGCACTTCAGCGTGCCGCTGACCACCACGACATCCTCTCTGCGCGCTGCCGGCGCCCGCGTGGCCGAACGGCTGATCGCCTCGCGCGAGCAGCCGAGCGATGCGCCGCCCGAACAGGAGCTCTGGCGCACGGAGCTGATCCGGCGCGAATCGACCGGGCCCGCTCCCCGCGTGCCACGGTCCGCCCGGATCTGAGCCGTCCGCCGGCTCCAAACAGGCCGATCAGAAGCGCGGCGGCGTGCGGCCGGCCACGCGGCTGGCGGCAATCAGCGTATTGGCCATCAGCATGGCGATGGTCATCGGCCCGACCCCGCCCGGCACCGGCGTGAGGACGCCGGCAACCGCTTCCACCGCCTGGAAATCGACATCGCCCACCAGCCGCGTCTTGCCCTCGCCGCGCTCCGGCGCCTCGATGCGGTTGATGCCGACATCGATCACCGTTGCGCCCGGCTTCACCCAGTCGGCCTTGACCATCATCGGCCGGCCGACCGCGGCAACGAGGATATCCGCCTCCCGGCAGACCGCGGCGAGATCGCGCGTGCGGGAATGGGCGATGGTTGTGGTGGCGTTGGCCGCTGTCAGCAGCGTTGCCATCGGCTTGCCGAACAGGTTCGAGCGGCCGATGACCACGGCGGAGAGGCCGGAGAGATCCTCCCCATGCACCTGGCGCACCAGAACCATGGCGCCGGCCGGCGTGCAGGACACGAGCCCGCCCGTCAGGTCACCCGTCGCCAGCTTTCCGGCATTGACCACGTGCAGGCCATCCACATCCTTTTCCGGCCGGATCGACTGGATGATCGGCTCGGCCTGCAGGTGCTTGGGCAGCGGCAGCTGCACAAGAATGCCGTGGATCGCCGGGTCGGCATTCAGCGTCTCGACCAGGGCGGCCAGGGCCTCCTGGCTGGTCTCTTCCGGCAGCGTGTGCTGGATCGAGGTAAAGCCGCATTCCTTGGCCATGCGGCTTTTCGCGCCGACATAGGCATGGCTGGCCGGGTCGTTGCCGACGATCACCACCGCCAGGCCGGGGCGCAGCCCTGCCTCCTGCTCCAGAGAGGCCGTTGCCTGCTTCACGCGGTCGATGACCGACGCGGCCACCTGCTTGCCGTCGATGACGATGCTCATGCAATGCTCCTGCCGTGATCGCTCGTTGCGCCAGTCTCGGGCCTTGCCGCGTCCAGCGCTGGCCCGTCTGCGTCCTATGCTGGTCTGGCAGGAGAAATTCAAGGGATCCGAAGGACGTATGGCCGGCAAGGCCGGCTTTGCCCGAGCGGCGGTTCAGCCGTGCCCAGCGCTGCGGCTCTGCTGATACTGCTGCACGCGGCTCTTCAGGGCCTTGAGATCCGAGCGCAGCCGCGCGACGTCGGACGACGCGTCGCGTCCGGAAAGCTCGCCCCGCTGGCGCGCGGACAGGGCGGAGAGCGCTGCGGCGGTGGCGGTGACATGATGGGCGGAGGGCTGGCGCGGCTCGCGGGTGGGTGGCACCGGCGGCAAGGGACCTTCCGCAGCCCGCACGACGCCCGAGGCGGTCGCGGGTCTTGATGGTGCGGGCGCGCGAACCGGGCTCGCCGTGGAGAGTCCTTGGTTTGCGGCCGGACGGCGCGGCCGGGCGGGCGGCGGGTTGGCCGGTGCGGGGTCGCGCGGCAAGGGGTGCTCCATTGCGGAGGATATGCCCTGGCGGCTGCGGCGATAGCTGTCCTTGAGACTGCGGACGATGCCGAGCAGGACGCCGAGGCCGATGCCGGCGGCAAAGCCCGCGAACACGCCGCCGACCACGATCACCTTGCGCGACAGCCCGGTCGGCTGGATCGGCGGCTCGGCCGCGGAAATGACGCGGATATTCTTGGAGCTGAGCTTTTCCTCCTCCCCTGTCTCGCTGGCGCGCTTCAGAAAGGATTCGTAGATGGTGCGCGTGGCATTCGCCTTGCGCTCCAGCTCGCGCAGCTGGATGAAGCTCGCGGAGGCATTGACCTGATCCGCCTTGCCGGCGCTAAGCTGGCGCACGAGATCCTGCTCGGTGGCGATCGCGCGGTTGAGCTCCGTGCGGGTAGAGGCGGCGATGCGCTTCAGCTCGTTGTCGATTTCCAGCCGCGCGGAGTCGAGCGCCTGGCTGGCTGCCAGCCTCTGGGGATGGCGCGGGCCGAGGCTGGCATCGAGCGCGCTCAGCTGGGCGCGCGCCTGCGAATATTGGGCCCGCAGCTCCTGCAGCGTGGCGGAGGCCACCTCTTCGGGGTAGGCGCCGCTCAGAATGTCCTTGAGCTGGGTGCGGCTGGCCATGTCCACCTTGGCCCGCGCCTCGGCGATACGGCTGCGCACGGCGGCCACCTGCGTGTTGAGCGCCAGCAGCGTCTGGTCGGAAATCAGCTGCCCGCCGGCCCCGACGATATCGTGCTTGGCCTTGTAGTCTTCCACCGCACCTTCGGCCACGTCGAGCTCCTTGCGCAGCTCCGCCAGCCGGGTATCGAGCGCGGCGGTGGTGCGCTGGAAGAAGCCGGATTGCGCGGCCTGCTCCTCGGCGAAAAAGGTGGTGACGATGCTGTTGGCAATGCGCGCCGCCTTGGCCGGATCGCGCGATTTGACGACGACGCTGACGATGAAGGTCTTCGGATCCCGAAACACCGAGACGGCATCGGAGAGCGTATCGAGCGTGCGGGGGTTCACCCGGCTCTGCGGCTCCGGCTGCGGAGCCGGGTCCGACTGGCTGCCGGACAGCAGGGAGGTGACGGCGCCGATGCCCGGCAGTCCGCTGCCCCCGGCCGCCCTGCCCTTCGCCGAGCCGAATTCGGGGTCGTTGTCGAGGTCGAGCGCGGCGGCCACCTTGTCCAGTACGGTGCGCGAACGCAGAACCTCGAGCTGGCTGTCGATCAAGGCCAGGATCGCTTCCGTCGCCAGCGCATCCTTGGAAAGATCGGAATCGGTCAGCCGCACTTCGCGCGGGTCGATATAGAGCTTGCTTTCGGCGAGATAGCTATTCGGCGTCGTCAGTGCCAGCGCCACGCCCGCCACCGCGCCGAGCACCGTTGTGCCGATGACGACGCGGCGCAGCCGCCAGACGCTGTCGGCAATGGTGCCGAGGTCGATCAGCGGCTGGTCGCTGGCCCGGCGATTGCGCGGCTCGCGCCCGCCCGCTTGCTGAGGGGGCGCCTGCTCGGGAGGCGTCTGCTGTGTGGGCGACGGTTCTTGGGGCCGAAGAGGCGCGGCCTCGGCCGCAGACGACAGGCGCGGCGCGGCCGGAGCGGAAGCCGGCTCGACCGGCGGCGGCGCCAGATCCAGCAGCGAGCGGCGAGCGCTTTCCTTTTTCGGGTAGTGCGGATCGAACATGAGTGCTCGCGGGCCTGCAGCGCGGGATGATGAAGGGACCTTAAGCAAACATGCCCAACAAAGCGTTAAGACGCGCCCTTCGAGACAATCCGAACGAGCAGCGTTAGAGGCTTTTAAGCTTTGCCGGTTAGAAGGGCGTGGAGACAGGAACCGCCTTTCGTGATCACGCTCGCTAAGACAGTCTATGGCCGGCACGGCGGCCTGATCCGCGCCTATATGTCGATGGTCAGCGGATCGGCGGTGCGGCTGGCGCTGTCGCTCGTCTATTTCATCTGCATTGCCAACGTGCTGCCGATCAGCGATTTCGGCCTGTTCGCCACGGCGTCTGCGACCGGGGTCATGGTGTCGCGCGCGCTCGCCTTCGGCTTCGTTTCGCCGCTCTATCGCGTCGCCACCGTCAAGCCGCGCCTGGTCGGCACCTATACACTCGGCTTCTTGGTGGCCGGTCTTCTGTCCCTGCCGCTTGTGGCCGCCATCTGCGCCGGCATCTTCCTCGTCCTGTTTCGGGGCGATATGGCAGCCGGTGTCTTCCTGCGCTTCATGCTGGCCGAGATCCTCTGCTGGCGAGGGCTCGAAGTGGTGTCGATCGTGCTGAACGGCCTCGGCCGCTTCGGCCTGAGTTCGATCATGGTGGTCATGGGCACGGCGCTGCGCACGCTCGCGGCCCTGGCCTTCGTCGCGCTGTCCTACAGCACGCTGTCTGATTGGTCCTGGTTCTATCTTGGCGCCAATTGTCTCGCGCTCGCCATCGCCATCATCCACTTCTACCCGCGCCGCCGCTTACGCTGGCAGCCGCGCCTCTATGTACGGCGCTGGGCCGACAGCGTGACGGTCGCCGGCGCCGAGATTCTCTTCTACGTGCAGTCGGAATTCGACAAGCTGGTGGTGCTGGCGATCGGCGGCCCGGCCGTGTCCGGCATCTATGCGATCATCATGCGGCTCGCCGATCTCACCGCCCTGCCGGTGCGCTCCTTCAACATGCTCCTGGTTCAGGCGATCATGCGGGCGCCGAAGACGCTCGACCGCCCCTTCGCCCGGCCGCTGATCGAGCTTGCCATCGCCGGCGTCTCCTTTGCGGCGATCTTTTCGATGGCGCTGTACCTGAAGATCCTGCCGAACGGGCTCGGGCGCAATGTGTCCGAGATCGCCCCCTTCGTGCTGATGATCCTGCTCGTGCCGGGCTTCCGCAATCTGGTCGAATATCACTCCGAATTGCTCTACGCGACCGGCCGCACCGTGCGCCGCGTTCTCAACCTGGCGCTGGTCGGCGCGTCGAAGATCGCCCTGCTCTGCGGGCTGATGGTCTGGAGCGTCGAGCCGACGCTCTGGGTGCCGACGCTGAACGGGGTCTATTTCGCCCTCTACCTCGCCTCCGCCCTTCTCACCTATCCGGCGATCGCCAAAGCCGGCGCGCGGCCGATCTGAGGTCCGCCGCTGCCCGACCGGGCGCGCGAATGGCTCTCACGACACGGTTTTGAGGGGAAGGACGGCGTCAGCCGGTGAGGGCGAGTGCCGGGGCTTCCTCGCGAACGATCCGGATCACATCCTCCAGCGGACATTCGATGAAGGACTGGATGCCGACCGCGATCTGGTCATCGGCAAGACCGCGCACGAAGCGGCGCAGACCGTCCGGCCCGTCCGTCAACTGATCGGCGAACCAGACGACGTGGCAGAAGGACCGGTCTGTCGCCCAATGCCCCTCCCCGCCCTGCACCTCTTCGGCAAACCGGCCATAGAGCATGTATTCGGAAAAGGCGCGGGCGCGGGTCAGCGCGCGCGGCCAGCTGCAGCCGTTCACCTCTTCGATCCGCGCGAGCAGCGCCCGCGCCGTGTCCGCGCGCCAGGAGACCATGCTGTCGATATGCCCGGCGGCAGGAAGGCGGAAGGGGCCGATGTCGAGCAGGCGGTCGCTGTGCGCGAGCCAGGCGACATGGTCGGAACGGATCGTCGGAACGATCTCGTTCGGCTGGCGGTAGAGCCGCAGGCGCCCATCGCGCCACAGCGCAGCCGGGTCATAGTCGCGCACGAGGATCACGTCGCTGTCGATGGCGATGATCGCCGCTTCCTGCGCCTGACGGCTGAAGTCGAGCTTCATCATCTGCTGAATGTGCCAGCCGCGCAGCGGCTTGCCGAAGGGGGAAAGCCAGATCTTGCGCTTGGGCTTGCGGGGATCGGGCACGGCCCGCAGCCACCAGGGCAGGAGCGCGCGCTGGTCGATCACCGTGCGGCGGGGCCCGGCAAGCGCGGAGAAGAGCGCGACGTCGCCGCTGTCGACCAGAAGATAGTGGTGCCAGTCGCCCTGCATGTGCCGGTCGAGACTGTCGCACAAGATGCGGCAGCGCTCGTAATCCGGCGCATAGGACGCGGTCATCAGAGCGGTGGCCATCAGCGATCAGCCTTTCGAGGAGCTTCGCAGCCTGGCGGGCGCTCCCGGCTGCAGGTGACCGATCGTGTGTCCCGCGAATTTCTGCCAGAGGATGTTGCGGAAGAAGATCGGGATGCCGAGAATGTAGCGCCGCCACAGCCGGCCGGGCTCGACCGTGAGGCGATAGAGCCATTCCAGCCGCAGCCGGCGCACGCTTTCGGGCGCGCGGGGCACCGCGCCGCCCATGAAATCCAGGAGCGCGCCGACCCCCATGACCAGGCGGGCATGCCCGGGCCCGACATAGGTGTCGATCCACTTCTCCTGCTTGGGCGTGCCCATGGCGATGATGAGGATATCCGGCGAGACGGCCCGGACCTTGGCCATGACCGTGTCGGACTCGGCAGCGTCGAAATAGCCGTCGGCCACGGGGATGAATTCGTGCCAGGGCGCGTGGCGCCGGAAGCCTTCGGCCGCCCGTTCCAGCACATCCCGCTTCGCCCCGACAAGCGCCACGCGGCGCGGCTGGGTCATGTAGGTCATCAGCGCCGGCACGAAATCCGTGCCGTTGAGATTGGCGGGAAAGGGCGCGCCGTGCAGGATCTGCGAGGCGATGTCCATGCCGACCCCATCCGGCAGCACCACGTGGCGCTCCATGATCGACCGGTACTCCGGATCGTCGACGAGGAAATTGGCATTGTTGGCGTTGAGGAACGAGATCACCGTCTGCCCGAAGGGAAGCCGCGACACCTCGTCGGCAAACGACAGGGCGTTCTCCCAGTCGAAGTCGCAGACCGGCAGGTCGAGGATCGGGCGCTGCGAGGCGCGAATCGAGACCGGAGGAAAAATCTTCATTGGGACAGACCTCGGTCGGGAATGGAGAGGACGGCGGCGCTTCGCGACGGGCGAAGCGCGAAGGCGCTGCGGATGGGCGGCGGATCCCTGGACAAGGCCAGAAGCCCGGCAGACAGGCCGGCAAGGAGGGCCGCCTTCTGGCGCTCGTGGAAGTCGTAGCCGGAGACGGGTCCGGTCTGCCCGCTGCGGACGGCGCGCACCTGGTCCACTAGCGCTGCCGCGAACGCCTCCGGCGTGTCCGCCATCACGCAATTGTCCGGCACGGCATCGATGCCGCGGAGCGAGGACCGCGTGGCGACGCTCGGCATGCCGGCCTCAAAGGTCTCGATGGTTTTCAGCTGCACGCCCGTGCCGCCGCGGCTGACCAGCGGCACGACGCGGCTGGAGCGCACGAACTGCGCCGCATCCTCGACCCGGCCGACAAAGCGCAGGCCCGGGTGCGGCGAAACCGGCTGGTCCGGCACGCTGCCCGCCACCTCGATCGAAAGATCGGCGGGCAGATGCGGAACGACCGCGTTCAGGAACCAGTCGAGCCCGGTGCGATTGGCCGCCCAGCTCCAGGTTCCGATCAGGCCGATATCGCGGCAATAGGCGGGGTGCGCCGGCTCGCGCGGCGGTGCCTGCCATTGGCGCAGCAGGGGCACCAGACTGGCACGGGCCGCGACCTCGCTGCCGAAGGCATGGCGGTCGGCCTCGCAGAAGGTCCAGACCGCCAGCGCCTGCCGGGTCAAGCGGCGCTCGAGCCCGTCGAGAAGCCGCGCCTCGCGCGCAAACAGCAGCCGCTCCAAACGCCCGCCGGCCGTGGATGCGTTTTGCCGCGCCGTCGCGGCCTCGGCATTGTGGGCCACATAGACGAAGGGGTAGCGCGCAAAGACGCCCGCAAAGGCGCCGGCCAGCTGCACGGAGTTCAAAACGAGACCGTCGAAGGGGGCGAGATCAGCGAGGATGGCGCGCATCTTCGCCGTCGACGTGGCCAGCATCTTGGCCGAGGAAACCGTCGTGCCGTGCAGGATCGCCCGTGCCAGCCAGGCCGCCTTGGTGGCGCGACCGACCTTGGCATTGGTCACCTCCTGCTCACCCAGCAGGACGAGATCGCCGCCCGGCGCCGGCGTCTGGCCGGGTTGCAGATAGCCGACCACCGTGACCCTGTGCCCCAGCGCCCGCAGACCGTCGAGCACCACGCGATTGGCGATGTCGAAGCCCGAGGCCGGATGATCGACCGGCACCAGCGAGGAAAGGAACACGAGATGCATCAGGCCACGCACGGTTAGAGAGGCAGTGGCAGGACAGTAGCAAAGGGCCGTGAAGTCGCGTTTAAACCATTCATTCAAAAGCGATTTCGCGCTTTCAGCATCTGTTTAGGAAGATTTGGTTTAGTGCATTTCGTCACCGCTTACGAAGAAGAGGCGCCACGCGCGATGTCTGAGCCGGACCAGGATGTGAGCCTTAATTTCGAGCGCGCGGTCACCCCTGCCGACGCCATCGCCTATGTCGTGACGCTTCCGACCTTCCGGCGCCCGGACCATCTGGTGGCGACGCTGAAAAGCCTGGTTGTTCAGAACCCTGGCAAGCCCTTCGCCATCATCGTGATGGAGAACGACACGGACGGACTGGCCGGCGCGCGGGCGGCCAGGGCCTTCCTGCAGACGGCCCCTGTCTCCGCGCGGATCGTGCTCGCGCATCGGCGCGGCAATTGCCATGCCTACAATGCCGGGTGGACCGATGCACTGGCCGCCTATCCGAACTTCGAGGCTCTCGCCGTGATCGACGATGACGAGCTGGCCCAGCCGGACTGGCTGTTTCGTCTCGTTTCGCAACAGAAGGAAAGCGGTGCCGACATGGTGGGCGGGCCGCAGGTGCCGCATTTCGAGACAGGGTCCCGGGAGAAAAGCGCCAGACACCCGGTATTCACGGCGCATTATGGCACAAACGGCCCGGTGCCGATCCTCTATTCCTCCGGCAATGTCCTGATCCGCCGCGCGGTTCTGGACGCCATGCCGCGCCCTTTCCTTGATCCGCTGTTCAACTTCATCGGCGGCGGCGACAGCGATTTCTACCGTCGGGCGCGTGAAAAAGGGTTCCGCTTTGCCTGGGCGGCCGATGCGGCGGTGACGGAAACGATTCCCGCGCGGCGCACGGAATGGGACTGGATTCACGCCCGCAGCCTGCGCAACGGCGCCATTTCCGCCATGCTGGACCATCGCGCGGCGCCCGGCCTGTTCGGCCGCGCCCGCACGCTCGCCAAATCGATTGCCCTTCTTGCCGCCGCCGCCCCCCGCGGCCTCGTGATGTGGCGGCGCACCGGCCTGCCCTCCGCCAGCCTCTATCACGGCCAGGTGGCTCTCGGCCGGCTGATGGCCGAAGTGGGGCGGGTGGGCGAACAATATCGCAATCCCGAAAAGAACTGAGTCGAAGCGCAGCGACATTCCGCACTGCAAAAGAACTTCATCGAACTGTCATACTGCGAAAACTAAAGATTCAACTCCAGTGGTCATGGTTCCGCCAATCTACCAAAGGAGTTGATCTTGGCTGTTCCACTTGCGGCGCTTCCCGCCTGCCATCTCGGTGCCGAGCAGATCGTCACCCTGGCAAAACTCGTTATTGAAACCGCGCTTCAGCCGATCGTCGAAGCGTCGACGGGCGATTGTTTCGGATATGAAAGCCTGATGCGCGGCTTCGACCGGCTTGGCTTCCCCTCCCCCGTCGCGCTGCTCGACAAGGCGCATGAGAATGCCGAGCTGATGGCGCTCGAACATATGCTGGCCACACGGGCTCTGGCCGCCTTCGCAGCCGTCCCAGGCTTTGCGGAGCGGACGCTGTTCATCAATTTCGATACGCGGCTGATGGGCATGGATGACGACGCCGTGCTGCAGCGGCTGGACGACCGCTTGAAGCGGGCCGGCATCCCGCCGTCCAGCCTGTGTTTCGAATTGTCCGAGCGCCACGAGACCGATGCGGCGCCCGGCTTCGACCGGGTCCTGAGCCGCCTTCGACAGCACGGGTTTAAGCTGGCGATCGACGATTTCGGAGCGGGCTTCAGCGGACTGAAGCTGCTCTCGCGCGCCGCGGTAGACTATCTGAAGATCGACCGGCATTTCATTTCGCAGATCGACAGCACACCGCGCCATCGCCATCTGGTCAAGCACATGGTGACCATGGCCCACAAGCTCGGCGCGCGGGTCATTGCCGAGGGGGTGGAGACGGAGGCGGAATTCCATGTCTGCCGCGATCTCGGCTGCGACCTGCTGCAAGGCTATTTCGTCGCCCGTCCGACCGTCTGCCTCGAGGACTTGCGGCCCAACTATCCGCATCTGGCGCAGGCCGGCGAAACGCGCCGCCGCACCGCCTCGGCCGATACCGTGCTCATCCGCCGACAGATCGAGCGCCTGCCGACGGTGCGGGAAAGCGACATGCTCGATACCACTTTCGAGCTTTTCCGCACATCGCCCGGCCAGACCTTCTTTCCCGTGCTGAACGCCAATGGCGAGCCGCGCGGCGTGATCCACGAGGTCCATCTCAAGGAGTTGATTTACCATCCCTTCGGCCGGGACCTCTTGAAGAACAGGGTGTACCAGCGGCGGGTGGCAAACTTCGCAACCCCGGCGCCGATCGCTGACATCACCGTGCCCGCCGACGAAATGCTCGATATCTTTGCCGGCGCCAATGGCAGCGACTGCCTGATCCTGACGGAGAACATGCGCTATGCCGGCATCCTGTCGGCCTCCTCGCTGCTGCGCATCATCAGCGAGAAACAGCTGAAAACAGCGCGCGACCAGAACCCACTGACCGGCTTGCCCGGCAATCGCGCCATTCGCGACCATGTCCACGATGCGATCCTCGACGGCGATCGCCAACGGTTCTTCTGCTATTGCGATTTCGACAACTTCAAGCCGTTCAACGACCATTACGGCTTCCACGCCGGCGATGCAGCAATCACGCTATTTTCCGCCCTGCTGCGCCGTCACTTCATCGGCGAGGAGGATTTCATCGGCCATGTCGGCGGGGACGATTTCTTCATTGGTGTTGCCGGTCAAGCGCAGGCGGAGATCGAAGCCGAGCTCACCCGCCTGCTCGACGCGTTCAGCGATGGCGTTTGCGCCCTCTATTCGCAGGAAGACCGCGCGAACGGGGGCCTTCATGGGCACGACCGGAACGGCGAAAGCCGGACCTATCCGCTGATGCGCTGCAGCATCGGCGTTCTCGCACTGGAGACCGGCCTTGTGATGACCGACGTTCAGGGCGTTACCGCCCGCGTCGCGGCGCTGAAGAGCCGCGCCAAGGCCAGTGCCTCCGGCCTTGTCTTCGACACGCTGTCCGAGGGGCGGTGAGCCCCGCCTCCGGGCCAGCCGAACGCTGGCAGGCGGCCTTCGACCGCCGCCGCTTGCGCCGCGTCAGTGGCCGCCGGCCGCGGCCTCTTCCTTTTCCTTGCCGGGAATCACGTCATGGGCCGTGTCGCCGTTGCGGTCGACGATCGGCACCGGCGGACTGCGGTCCTTGCTCGGCTTGCCGAGCTTCTTGACGTCTTCCTTGGAGAGATATTCGAGCTGTTCGACGAGGACCTCGAAGATCACCTCGCCCTTCATCTGCTCGTTCAGCCCCTTCTTCACCGTGTCCTTGAAGGTGGCGAGATCGAAGCTGGAATTGTCGGCGACATTGATGAGGTTCTTGCCGATCAGAACGTCGAACAGGGTGTTGGTGACGCTTTCCTTCAGCGGAACGCTGAGCTTGGCGACCTTGGTCTTGTCGACGGCGAAGGAAAGCTTGGTCAGGAAATAGCCCTGAACCGCACCGCCGGTGATGACCGGGACGGTGATAAGCTCGCCCGGCACATATTCCTGCACGGCCGCGCGCGCCGCGTCTTCGCTCGATTCGATCGGGGCGGAGGCGTGGCGCAGCGACACGTAGACCGACCCGAGGGTGATCGCCGCTGCCCAGACGCCCGTGAGGAGAAGTTTGATCATCAGACGGCGCCGTAGCGGAATTGCTCTTCGGTGTAGATGCCGTCCGCTTCGACATCCTGCGCGGTGGTTTTGATCAGCTCGACGACGGAGCGGCAGGCTTCGAGATGGGCCTCGATCTTTTCGGCATTGGTGGAGAGCTTCTCGCGCAGGTGCCCTGTCTGCGAGCGGAAGGTGTCGGTCAGCTCGATCTTGGCCTGGTCGCGGTTGAACATGGCGAGTTCGTAGAGGCAGCGGCTTTTGCGCTGGTTGGACGCCTTCAGATCGAAGGAGGGATCGACCCCGATCCGGGCATTCTCATTGTCCAGAATCGTTTCCAGCCGGCCGAGCACGGCTCGGATGCGAAGATCGGCTGCTGCCTGAACGTCCATGTGTCACTCCCGTATCATGCCCCCGCCCCGCCCGGTTATCGGGCGCTCAGGACGGTGAGGTTCATTCCTGGTGTCTTGTGACGGCCCGCGGGATGCGTGCCGCCTTGTCTTGATCCGGTTCGCTGGAGGCTTACGGATCGATCGTGGTGCGGTCGTCGTCATCCGCCGTCATGACATCGGCCATGGTGTGGCGCTGATATTGCTCGACCATGCTGCGGGCGACATTGCGATCATTGCCGCCGAGCGAGGCGTTGACGAGACCGGCGGCAACTGGATCGTCGATCCGGTCGGTCATCATGTGCTCGGCGATGCCGATGCCGCGGCCCTGCGCCAGCACCGTGCCCATCTGCTCCGCCATCATGTCCTTCCACATGTTGCCGGCGATGCCCTGGCCATAGACCTCTTCGCCGTCGCGCGGCATCATCGACTTCATGAAGTTCTGCAGCACCATGGACTCGAATTTGCGATAGGCTTCCGGCACCGGCTTGGCCGGGGCCCGGTTGTCGATATCGCCGAGCCCGCTCGTGCCCTCGTTCTGGTTGAGAATGGCGACCGTATTGGCGAAGCCATTGCCGTTTTCGGCAAGGCTGGTGGCCCGGAAGGCGGCGCGGTTCGCCTGCAGGCGGGCCTGCGCCTCCTCGACCCGCGCCGGATCGGCCGCGCGAACGACATCGAGCACCAGATCGCTGGGGGGTGATATGGCCATGAAGACGCGTCCTCTCGTGCCGCGGCGCAAACGCCATCGGCCTTTCGTGGTCTGACAAGGATTGGATGAGCGGGTCGTCAGGAGCCTCATGCTCCCTGCCGCTGTTGCAGAGGACTATGGGCGATCAAGCTTACCGGAAGCTGGCGAGCCGCCGAGGACATATTGATCGACGAGATCATAGATCGCATCGTCGGCCGCGGTCCGCTCCTCGCTCGTCCGGGCGTCCTTCATATGCTCTTCCAGCCGGTCGCCCTTGGCCCGCTCCTTCAGGACGCGGCTTTCATGCACCTGCTGGATGCCGTGCAGCATCTGGTCCTTCTGGATCAGCCGGCCGAGATGGCCACTGTAATGGCCGGAGAACATGGCGTGCAGCGGCGTTCCCGAGCCCATGGCGTCGACCACGACATCGATCGTTTCTCCAAGCACCTGGCGCTGGCGGGCGGTCTCGTTCAGCTCATATTCCGCCATGCGCTCGAGATGCCGCTGCACGGTGACGAGACGCTTGAGCTTTTCGGAGCGGGACTGGGGCATGGCGGTCCTTCGAGCGACGGAGAGATTCGATCCAGCCGAAGGGCAAGGGCTTCGGCGTCGGACAATGCGGCAAGAGCGGAGGCGGAGGGGGTTGCCGCTGATCCCAAGATCACCGGCAGCACTCCGGCCTCAGATCGCCTGCATGACGATGGCAAACCCATCGGCAAACAGGCGGAACATCGCGGCGATGCCGAGATAGAGCAAGAACAGTCCGCCCATGATGATGTAGGGCGTGGAGATGAAGTAGAGCGGCATCTGCGGCGCCAGCTTGTTGACGAGACCGAGCGCCACGTTGAACAGCATGCCGTAGATGATGAACGGGCTCGACAAGCGCAGCATGATCATGAAGATCGCCTCCAGCCCGTTGGTCAGCGTGATCAGCACGCCCTGCGGATCGAAACCGACGCCGAGCGGCATGACGCGGTAGCTGTCGAAGATGCTCTCGAAGATCACGTGATGGAAATCCATCATGAACAGCACTAGGACGCCGGTGAAGGAGATCAGGTTGGTCAGCTGGTTTTCGCCCGAATCTTCCAGGATGTCGGCGGCGGGCGGCGCGGTGAAGCCGATGAGATTGGTGATGACCGTGCCGACGAACTGCAGACCGAGCACATAATAGCGCGCGATCAACCCGATGACGCTGCCGATCACCGTCTCCGTTGCGACGATGTAGAGATAGGTATGTCCCTTGCCGGCGATCTGCGGATAGATGTCGTTCCACATGAGCGGCAGGATGGCGAGCGAGATCGCGACCGCGGTGAACAGGCGGATCTGCATGGCGAGCCGCGCGGTGGAGAAACCCGGCATGACCATGATGCAGGCGCCGATGCGGCAGAAGGCCGCAAACAGCGCCAGCACGGTGCCTTCCGGGTCGGTGATCATGAAATGGAGCCGATAATCTTGATCTCGAGCCCCTTGGCGAGCTCGACATGGCTCAAGACCGGCAATGTGGCGAAAAGACGTTCGATGATCATGCGCACATAAGAGCGGGATTCGGGCGAGCTGACCAGCACGAACGGCATGCCGCGATCGAGATGTTCGCGAATGACGCGGGTCGCCTGCTCGCTGAACTCCTCCAGATGCCGCGGATCGATGTCGAACTCGACGATCTCGCCCTTCACGTCGCGCTTGAGCGCCTGGTGGAAGACCATGTCCCACTTGCTGCCGAGCCTGAGGACGCGCAGCGTGCCATTGTCGGCGAGATCGCCGCAGAGCTGCTGCGACATGCGCACCCGCACATGCTCGACGATCTGCTCCGTCTTGCGCACATGCGGCGCGAGCTCGGCCACGGCTTCGAGGATCAGGTGCAGGTTGCGGATCGAGACGCGCTCGGCCAGCAAAAGCTTCAGCACCGCCTGGAGGCCTGAATAGGACATGTGCGAGGTGCAGATTTCGTCGGCGAGCTTGCGATATTCCGGGTCCAGCCGCTCGATGAGGATCTTGACGTCCTTGTAGGAGAGAAGCTGCGGCAGGTTGTTGCGGATGACTTCCGAGAGATGGGTCAGCACCACCGACACGTTGTCGATCGGATGGAAGCCCTCGCGCTTGAGATCCTCGGCAAAGGTTTCGAGGATCGACACCGCCGGCATGCCGAAGGCGGGTTCGCGGATGTCGTCGCCGGGGATGCTCGGTCGACGACCGCCGCCGGTGACCACGATGACCTCACCGACGCGCACCGTGTTGGAGGCGATCGTCGTGCCGTGGACGCGGATCTGGTAGGCCTTGTCGGGAATGGCGATATCGTCGGACACCTTGATCTCGGGAACGATCAGGCCGTACTGCCCGGCGAACTTGCGCCGCATCTTGCCGACACGGAACGCCAGTTCCTGATGGGCGCCGAGCAGGCGGGTGGAGACCTGCTTGCCGAGCAGCAGCTCGATCTCGGCCGTCTTGAGGACAGACTTGACCGAATCCTTCTCCGTTTCCTTGACCTGCGCCGCCGTCTGCAGGTCCTGCTCGCGCTTGAGCTGGTTGGCTGCCGCGATCTGGCGCGGGATGACATAGGCGATCGCCGCCATGCCGCCGCCGAGAATGGCGAAAGGCAGGAAGGGCAGACCCGGCATGACCGAGAGCAGCATGACGAGGCCGGAGGCGACATAGAGCGCGCGCGGATAGCCGGAGAGCTGGCCGACGACCGCTTGGTCGGTGGAGCCGGAGGTGCCGCCGCGCGAGACGAGCAGGCCCGCGGCGAGCGAGACGATCAGCGCCGGGATCTGCGAGACCAGGCCATCGCCGACCGACAGCTTGACGAAGACGTCCGCTGCCTCGCCGATCGACATGCCGTGGCGGAAATAACCGATGATGATGCCGCCGAAGACGTTGATGGCGGTGATGAGCAGGCCGGCGACGGCATCGCCGCGGACGAATTTCGAGGCACCGTCCATCGAACCGAAGAAGGAGCTTTCCTCCTCGAGCTCGCGCCGGCGGCGCTGGGCCTCCTTCTCGTCGATCAGGCCGGCCGAGAGATCGGCATCGATCGACATCTGCTTGCCGGGGATCGCATCGAGGGTGAAGCGGGCGCCGACTTCCGCGATACGGGTCGCGCCCTTGGTGATGACGATGAAGTTCACCGTGATCAGGATGAGGAAGACGATGAGACCGATGACGAAATCGCCGGACATGACCAGGCTGGCAAAACCCGCGATCACGCTGCCGGCGGCGTCGTGCCCCTCATGCCCGTGCGAAAGGATGACGCGGGTGGTGGCGATGTTAAGCGCCAGTCGCGTCATGGTCGAGATCAGCAGGATGACCGGGAAGGAGGAGAAATCGAGCGGCCGCTGGATCCAGAGCGAGACCATCAGGATCAGCACCGAGAAGGCGATCGAGAAAGCAAGGCCCATGTCGATGAGGAAGGGCGGGATCGGCAGGAACAGGATCGACAGGATCATCACGATGCCGAGCGCGAAGCCCACATCGCGCCCGCGCGGGGACACCTTCGGGATGATCAGTGCAGGAGGTTGTGCCATCGGAAATCCGTCTCATCATGAGAGGCAGGCAACGTTCATCCGTTGCCCCATCTGACGGCATGTCTAGGCAGCCAAGCTTGCGCGAGGGTGGTCGGCGACCCTTGCGCCGGCAGCGCGTCAGAAGCCGGACTGGATGCGGGAGAAGACGAGATTGGTGAAGATGGAGACCTGCGAGCCGACGAAGGGTGCCGAAAGAGCCACCGCGGCCAGCACCGCGAGGATCTTCGGCACGAAGGTCAGCGTCATTTCCTGAACCTGGGTCAGCGCCTGGATGAGCGCCACCACGAGGCCGACCACCATGGCCGCAAGCACGGCCGGACCGGAGGCGACGACCACGGTCCACATCGCCGTCTGGACGAGGTCCAGTGCATCCGCTTCATTCATGGATGAGGGTCTCCGAGGGGCGCTGTTGATCCCACCGCCCCCGCAGGAGCCCGTTACTTCACGACAACGCCCGGACCGATCGGCAGCTTCTTGCCGTTGTCCAGCGTGGCGATGATTCCGTCCGAATATAGCGTGACCTCGGTCACCTTGCCAGTGATCTTGCCGTCGTCGCTGGTCACCGTCTTGCCGATGACCGCATTGGCCTCGCTGAGCGAGGTCCGCTGCAGGAGGTTCTCCAGATTGGAGTTGGTCTTGATGGTCTGCTCGACCTGCGAGAAGGAGGCGAGCTGCGCCATCTGCTGGGCGGAATCCATCGGCTGCGTCGGATCCTGGTTCTTCAGCTGTGCCACGAGCAGCTTGAGGAAGCTGTCATAGTTGAGCGTCGCCTTGCTGGCCGCCTGCGCCGAATCCGACTGGCCCGTCAGGGTGGTGTTGCCCGACCCTACTCCGGTGACACCGTCTACCGCCATGGTGCGATCTCCTTCCGGATCTGCTCGATCGTTGCCGGAGGCATTTCCGGCGTGTTGAGGATCTGGTCCTCGATCGGATAGAGCGCGCGGATGGCCTTGAGCGCGTCGAAGGCGCGATCCTGGGCCACCATGCCGTCGATCCGCTTCAGCTCGGAGAGAACCTCCTCGTTCTTGAAGCAGTTGAGCAGCATGACCACCGACTTGCGGAACATGATGGCCGACTGGTCGGCGCCTTCCGGATTGATGAGGATCATCTGCGCGATGAAATAGAGCTGGCGCAGCGGCGTCGTGGCATCTTCCGGCTGGAGCACATGGTTCTCGAGGAGGAAGGTCACGTCGTTCAGGAACTCGACGGCCACCTTGCGGTCGACGCGCAGCACAGCCCCATTGACGAAGATCCGCTCGCCCGACTTCAGAGAGATACGCAAAGTGCTTTTCATTTCAGTCCATCCCTGATGATGGTGGTGATGTCGATAATGCCCTGGAAGTTCGATGACTCGCGTTTGCGGATCTTTTCCGTTTCGCCGAGAATCCAGATGGCAATGGAGATGAGATTGGCACGCAACTCTTCATTCAGCTGGTTGTCAGCCGCGCGCAGATCCTCGATGAAGCGGATCCAGACGCGCCGCGTGAAATAGACTGCCTCGATCGCCTCACGTGAATAGCCCTTCTGCTGCTTGGCCGCCGAGAGCAATGCAATGGATCGATCCAGCACCTGCCGCTCACGATCCTTGGAGTCGGCAACGCCGTCTTCCATGATCTCGGCATATGAAAACTGGTACATTCAGACACCCTTCATGTTTGTCTCAGACCTCTTGCATCAGAGGTAATTGATCAGGCTGAGCTCCTGAATGCGTGCAGTCAGCGTGTAGGAGATCTCGATCTGCGTCTTGAGCGCGGTGAGGCGCGAGGACGTTTCGGTCGGATCGACGCCCTCGATGTCGAGGATATGCGTGTTGATCAGCTTCACCTGGTTGTCGATCGACGTATTGGCCGCCTTGACCCGGCCTTCCGCCACACCGATCTGCGCGCCCATCTGGATGATGCCCGTCAGGCCTTTTTCCAGATGATCCTGCGCGGCCGTCAGGGCCGTGTCGCGGGCGGCGGTCGACAGTTCCGGCTTCATGAGCTCGGTCGCGATCACCGTCGCCATCATGAACTGGCGGACGCCGGTCGTGTTGGTGTTGCTCGAGGTTTCGATGACCTCGTTCGGGCTGATGCGGGTCTGGATGTTGTCGCTGGAGGCCTGCGACCAGGTCCCGTCCCAGCCGCTGCCCAGGAACATGGGCTGCAGCGTGTTGTTGATGAAATCGGTCATCTGCGCCGAGGTGAAATCCTTCAGCGCCACGTTGCCGTTCGCGGCCTGGAACGTGCTGAGCGCCGTGTCGAAAGCGACCTTGGCCGGCGAACCCGGTCCGTAATCCGTCAGGGGCCGGACATCCGAGTTGACGCCGGCAAAGACGTACTCGTTGTTGAACTGGGTGTTGGCAGCGGCTGTGAAGGCGGACAGCTGCGTGACGAAGGTGGTGTGGGCGACGTCGAGCTTGCCCTTGTCGTCCGTTCCCTTGGCGCTGATCAGCTGCTTGCGGATCTCTTCCACCGACGTACGCATGGTCGAGAGCGCGCCTTGCGAGGCGGAGAGACGCTGGGTGGCCAGCGAATTCGTGTCCTTGATGTTCTTCAGCCGGTCGAGCTCGGCCTTCAGGTTGACGGAGCGGGAGGTGGTCGAGCCGAGCGCGGTGCCCGTGTCGGCCCACACGCCGCTCGTCATTTCCTGCTGCAGCTTCATCATCTCCAGCTGGCTTTGCTGGAGCGTGAGGCGCATGGCGTTTTGAACCGCCAGATTGGAGACGAAAGAGGTCTTCATGATTATCTCACCGAATCCAGGAGCGTTTGGATCATCTCGTCGACGGCGCTGAGCAGCCGCGAGGAGGCCTTGTAGGACTGTTCGAGATCCAGCATCAGCGACAGTTCCTCATCGAGGCTGACGCCGGTTTCATTGGACAGCGCCTGGCTGCTTTGCGCATACATGGCCGTTTTGGTCGTCTCTGCGCTGGCCGAGGACTTTCGCAGCTGTTCCAGCCAGCCGATCGAGGAGGAGGCGTAGTCGATGAGCGTCGTTTCGGGGCTGAGACCGGCGGCGGGGTCGAAGCTGATCTTCGTGCTCATCGCCGTGATGTATTTGTCCAGCCGCGCCGTATAGCCGGCTGCCCCGGTGGTGTTCGACACATAGTCGGGTCCGTTGAGGCCGCCGTCGCGCAGCTTGGTCGGGTCGGCAACGGCCGCCGGATTGACGATGATCGACGCCGCGAGGCCCGGAACCCAGATGCCGTCCGCCGGGACTGTGCTGTCGGCGGCACCGGCACTGTTCTTGTGCTGGAAGAGGCCGGCCTTCGTGGCGACCACCGGGTTCGTTGCCGGATCCGGATCGCTTTCCGCGAAGGTCTTGATCAGGCCGCGGGCGATTTCGTCGAGCTGCTTCTGCATCTCCGGCGCGATGGTGTCGCGCAGTTGCAGGAGCGCCGTCAGCGTGCCCTGGCTCGTGGTATTGCCGCCGCTGCCGGGCTTGACCGGGACGCCATCGATGGCAACGGCACCACCGGTCACGGTCGCATCGAAATTTTCGGTGGGCGAGAAAGTGACCTTGCGCGGCACGGTTTCGAAGAGAACCGCACCGTCGCTCGAATAGATCACCGTATCGTGGTTCTGCCGCTCGACCGTCGAAATGCCGATGATGGAGGAGATCGACTTCAACAGGTTGTCGCGCTTGTCGAGGAGGTCGCTGGCGTCCTTTCCGGTCGCCAGGGCTCCCACGATCCCGTTGTTCACCTCCTGAAAGTCGCTCAGATACTTGTTCAGGTCTGCGACCTGATCCCGGATCTCGTGATCGGCGGTGGCGCGGAGATTCTGGGCGGCAGCCGAGGCAGCGTTCAGCGAATTGGCGATATCCCGGGCATTGGCAACGGCCGTTGCGCCGGCCGCAAGGCTGCTGGAGGAGCTGGAATAGGTCTGCAGGCTCGTGCGCAGCGTTGCGATGTAGGTCGATGGCGAGGACGGATAATTGTTGCCGCCGAGTACGGAGCGCAGCATCTCCAGCCCGTCGCCCAGGCGTGCCTGGGCGCTGGCGTCGGAGGTGTAGCTGAGCGTCTGCTTGAAGAGGGCGTCGTTCTGCGCCCTCTGGATCGAGATCGTATACCCGTCGCTGCCGACCGACATCAGGGCCAGACGCCGGGAATAGTCGGGATTTCCAGCATTCTGAATGTTCTTCGCCACAATGGCCGTCTGAATGCCAGTGTTGGAGAAGATGGTCTGTGCCGTTGAGATGGCGGAGGCGAGTGACATGGCTTGGCCCGTCTTCCTTTAAGGAGATCAGCGCTTCAGGTTGACCAGAACGTCGAGCAGATCGGCGCCCGTCTGGAAAACCTTGGAGTTCGCGGTGTAGCTGCGCTGCGATTCGATCATCGCCGTCAGTTCCTGGGCGATATCGACGTTGGAGCTTTCCAGCGCGCCGGAGGTGATGGAACCGAAGCTGCCCTGGCCGGGGAAACCGGTAACGATGACGCCGGAATCCGCGCCCTGCGAATAGACGTTGCCAGCCTGCGGGCTGAGCCTGTCCGGGCTCTGAACGGTGGCAAGCGCGATCCGGTACTTCGGCTCGAGCTTGTTGTTCTCGTAGCGGACATAGACGATGCCTTCGGCATCGATCTGGAAGCCGGCCACCTTGCTCGGTCCGTTGCCGTCGATCGTGCCGCCATCCGGATTGAACTTGTAGCCGAGCTGCGTGGTCTTCGAGAGATCGATCGTCAGGGCGGCGAGATCGCCCCCAGAGCCGGGCAGGTTGGTCATGGCCGTTGTCGTCAGGCTCGCCGGCGTTGTCGTCAGCTTACCTGCCGTATCGAAGGCGAGCGCCTTGGTCGCAAGCGTCGTCCCAGACTTCTGGTCCGTCACCGTGAGGGTCCAGTCGTTGGCGGCGTTCTTCTTGTAGACAAAATCGAGGATGCGCGTGTTGCCCTGGCTGTCATAGGTGACGAGCGAGGTCTTGGATTCGGTCCCGACCGGATCGTTGGCGTTCAGGTTGGCGCCCATTCCACCCTTGGTCGATCCCTTGGCCTTCAACCCGTCGGAGGCCATGTTGACCTTCGTCAGACCATCGAAGCCGTTGACGACGACCGTCGGTTCGCTGCCGTCGCCATATTCGTAGCCCATCAGCGCGAAGCCGGCGGAATTGACGAGATTGCCGTCCTTGTCCTGCGTGAATGCGCCGGCGCGGGTCAGAAAGTTCTGGCCGCTGCCGTTCGAGACGACGAAGAAGCCGCCGCCGGAAATAGCGAGGTCCGACTTCGAGGTCGTGTAGGTCTTCGCGCCTTCCTGGCTGATCGCGTAACGAACCGTCGTTTCGACACCGCCCGAATTGTAGTTTCCGTTCGAGCTGGGCAGGATCATGGAGGAAAATTCGGTCGAGGCACGCTTGTAGCCGACGGTGCTGGAGTTCGCGATGTTCTCCGCAACGGTCGAGAGCCGGTTCGACTGGGCATTCATGCCGGAACCGCCTGTTTGCATCATTCCGTAGAGACTCATGGGTCCGATCCTCGCTTCTTTGGTCGCTCGAACACTAGAAGGCGGGCCTTGCGTGAACCTGTCGAGCCTGGCGCTTCCGCTCGATTGCCGCAGTTCCGGAACCACAAGAAAAGTCAGTACTTACAAACGCTTCGGGGCCGCGGAGCGGAAGATGTGCGAACCCTCGTCGTTCGCAGTCTCTCCAGCTTCGCGGCCCCGCAGGACAGGCTGTGCCGATTGCCCTTTTTCAGGACCAGTCGATGCAATATCCCAGGAAACGCTTGGAATCGATCGGGTCGAAGCCAAGCTTCTTGCGCAGCTTCTTGCGCAGCTTGCTGATGTGGCTTTCCACGACGTTCTCTTCGACGTCCTCGTCGAAGATGCCGTAGATCGCGTTGAAGATCTGCGACTTGGAGACGCGGCGACCACGGTTGGCGACCAAATATTCCAGGATGCGGCGCTCGCGACGCGGCAGGGCGAAGACATCGCCGTTGATTTCCGGATCACGACCGTCCGAGAACACCCGGATCGGGCCGATATCGGTGTAGTTGGCCAGTGCCTTCAGCCGGCGACGGATCGCAGCCGCCCGGGCCAGAATCTCGCGCGGATGGACCGGCTTGCGCACGACATCGTCGACCCCGCAGTCGAAGAAGGCGAGCGTCGTCTCGAGCGACGGGGTATCGCTGATCGCGATGACCGGCGCCGTGGAGCGATCGCGGATCGCCCGCGGCAGGCTCATGGAGCGCTCGCCCTGGCCGATCAGGAAGGCCTCGACTGCGTCGATATCCGTATCGGCTGCGGTCGAAACCCAGTCGCCAAATTCCTTCGGATCGAAGCCCGTGGATGGCACGCCTTCGCGCCCAAACAGGGACGTATACCCGTCCTTAACCAATTCTCGTTCATCAACCACTACGATCATTCGTCCGCCTCCGAATCAGTATGGTGTTTCGATGCCTAAGGGGTACGAATCGTATCGTTTTGCCACAACTAGATGGTTTCGCAGGCAACAAATGATACTAGCTGGTCGGCATTGCGCCGATTTGATCTACATCTAGTGGGTCATTCCGATACAACGCCTAAAAATCTTGTGGAAAGGTTAACGGTCGTTAACAGCGCACCTTGCGCATATGCAGGACCGCTTACCATAAGAATGCCGTATTCTGCGCGCTTCCCGACCTGCCTCGTCGCGCAATGGTTGCATCACCGACAGAAGGCAGAAGCGTTCGGCGTCCATTGCCCGTAACCGGTCGCCACCAGATTTGCGATCACGCGGCAGACATATCTCTTCTGCGCCGGATCGTTGTTCGGCCCGGCATGATAGCGCGCCACCGCCATGGTCCAGGTTTCATGCCGCGCATGGAGGTTGGCAAGAAAGCGTGCGGCGTAGTCGACATTCTTGTGCGGGTCGAGCATCTCCTGCGGCGAGGCGAAATTCTCCCCATGGAAGCGGTGGTTGATCTGCATGCAGCCGAGATCGATCAAGGTCGCGCCTTGCGCGCGCGCCGCCTCGAACCGTCGCATCACGTCGGCGGCATCCGCCGCGAACACTGCCTTGCCCTCGATGTTCATCGCATAGGGCTGCAGGGAGCCACGCACGCCGGTCTCCGTCAGCCCCACCGAGTAGAGGATGCCGGCGGGGATTCCGTAGCGCTCGGCCGCCGACAGAATCTCCCGCTCGCAGACGCCTGCCCCGGAGGTCGCGGCGCGCCCCTCAGATGTAAACGCCGGACTGACCGCCAGTGCGGTTGCGATCGCCGCCCATGTCAGGGCGCGCGTCCTGGCCAGGCTGACGATTGCGGGAACTCTCATTCTGTCGTCCCTCTTCGCTCGAGGAAAATGGATTCTGTGGGTCTCGTCCGGGCTGGTTGGAGGCAGACTGGTTCTGCCCCTGCCCCGAGGCCTGGGACGGGTCGCCGGAGGCCGTGGGACTGAGCACGAAGGTAATCTGGTCGACGGCAAAGCCCTGGTCGCGCAGAGCGCGGATCATCGCGTCCTGATCGTCGGAGAGCTGCCGGTAGGCCTCGCCGGTCTCCACCTTCAGCTCGACCTGCAGGGCGTCGTCCTTGAGCCGCAGCGTGGCCGTGACGGTGCCGAGGTCGATCGGGTGCATCTGGATCCGCAAGGTGTTCATGACGCGCCCGGCGCCGCTCTGCAGCGGGTCGGCGCCGGCCTTCAGGCTCTGGGCGAGCTCCGGGCTGCCGGCAATGGCCGAGGTGACGGCCTGCGTGTTGATCGAGGGCGCGAGGCCCAGATAGCGACGCGCCTCCAGCACGGTGACGGTCTCCGCCCGCCCAGCCGAGGCGGACTCGTGCGCAGCGCCGATCTTCGCGCCGTCCGATCCTGAAGCGACCGCCATCGGGCTTGCCTTGCCGTCGGCGCTGGCGAAGCGGAAGATCCGGTCCGCCGGCGCTCCGGGGTCTGCATCCTTCGCCGCCGCCTTGTTGGCACGCGCTGCTTCGCTGGTGGCCGCGCCCTGCTGTTTCCTGATGCCGGCAGGCAGCGCAAGCTCGCCCGTCGTCTCGCCCGCCGCGGCCCGATCTTCCGACCCCTTGACCTGAGACTGGCCTCTGGCCGCCGGCGACGGCACGCCGAGAAGCGCGAAGAGCTGGCGGGTGTCGCTGCCCGGTGCCGCCTGCGTGCCCGGCGCTGCGGTCGGCAGACCAAGGTCGCTTGCTATTTCGCTGTTCTCGATCGGCGTTGCGGCCTTGAGCCCGCGTTGCGTCCGGTCGGTAAAGGGTTGAGCGGTCTCAGCCGCCATGGGCTCGTCTGATGGTGCTGTGCTCAGTGCATTCGGCAGTTTTTCTTCGATCCTTGCGTGCATCCGGCTGTGGCGGTCAACGGCGCCAGATTTCGCGGTCGCCGCCGCCGACGGATCGATCTCAGCCTGCGCTTCTGCGCCCGTGTCCTTGCCAAGCACCTCGGCCATCGTCTTGGCCGGCTGGCCCGCGCGGCGCAGCGCATCGGAGAGCCGCAGCTGCGCACCGAGCTGCCCAGTCCCGGCGGTCAGCTTTGCCTGACCGGTGGATGGACTGGACAGCGGGTCGCCGCCGTCGGACGTCTTCGTCTCGATCTCGGTCTCCGGCATCCACTCGCGCCCGGCCTGGCTTTGCGCATCGCCCTTGGCGCCCAGTGCGTCGTCCTTCGACTCGGCGTGGGGCGTTGCCTTGCCCACCGCCTTGCCATGGCCCGGACGCTTGCCGAGGTCGCTCACTGCGCGTTCGAAGCCCTGGTCGTCGTCCAGGCCCGGCATGGCCTTGGCGCTGGGCTTTTGGCCGCTTTTCAGGGGCGACGCGGTCATCATGATATCGTCGATGCTGGTCATTGCGAGTCCTCCAGAAGGGCGTCAATCTCCCCAAGCTTGCTGGTTCCGGCCTTCAGGAACTTGGCAACTTCCGGATCTGCGCCCGGTTCGTCTGGGGCATTGGCAATGGTCGATGCAGGTGATGCAGGCGCTGCCGCAGCCGTGGCCGCCGGCTTGGCGGCGAAGGGGCTGGCGCCGCTGCCGGTTCCCTCCAGCGAAACCGCCGGATCGGCGATCGGCGCAGCGTCCGCTACGGGCTTCTCCTCGATCTGCGGCGGTGTCGCGGGGGCTTGCGGCAGTCGCAGGATATTGTCGGCAACCTGGCGCGCCGCATCGCGCAGGGCGCGGTCCCGCGGCGAAAGATCCTCTTCCGGCACGGCATCGAGCTGTTTCACCGCTTCCAGCACATCGCCGGACGGCACGTTGATCAGGCCGGAATAAAGCGTCGTCAGCGCCTCTTCGACGTTTGCGCCGGGCGGCGACAGGGCCTGCGCGGCATCGGTGGCAAAGCGCGTCAGCTCCTGCCGGCCGGCAATGACGGCGGCACGCGCAATGCGCAGATAGACCTCGCGGCGGCGAACCGGATCGAGAAAGTGCAAAGCCTCCTGCGTCGTCTCGCGCGCCGCCGCACTGTCATGGCCGACGAGCAGTTCGACGAAGAGATCGGCCACCTGGCTGACATAGGGCGAATGCGGGAATCGGCGCATATAGACGGAGGCATAGCGGAACGCCTTGTCCGGATTGCGCGCGTCGGAGGAGCCCTTGGCCTTGCCCGTCGAACTCTGCACCAGCCGGCCGCGGACCGAGAGCAGCAGCGAGCGGCGCAGCGCCGCCTCTTCGATATTGGTACCCGGAGAAAGCAACCGCGCCTGATCGTAATGGCGCACGGCATTGCCGGGATCATATTGCGAGATCGAATTGGCGAGAACGAGATAGAGATAGGGTCCTACCCGCTGGTCGCGGTATTCGTCCACGGCCTTGGACAGCGCTTCCGTCACCAGGGCGGTCTTGCCGGTCAGATAATGGTTCAGCGCATCGGTCAGCCGGTTGTCGAACCGCCCATCGATGTCGCGCGAGACGAGCAAGGCGAGCGTCTGCGGATTGCCGCCGCTCATGGCATAGATCATCGCCGCTTCGACATTGCGTGGATCATCGAAGGCGGTGCGGTCGGCAGCACGCAGGCGCTTGTCGATGGCGCTGAGCATGAAGGCCTGCATCTCGTTCGAGGCGGAATCGCCGCCGATGGCGGCATCCTGCATCGCCTGCAGCGAGCGCACCATCTTGAAGGGCGGCAGATCGTCCTGCGACGCCTTCTCCTGCGCCGGCAGGCTGGAGGCGGCCAGCACCGGTCCCAGAAGACAGGCCGAAACCAGGAGATGGCGCAGCAGACCCTTCATCCCTTCAGGTTCCCGATGTCTGGAGCAGGATTTCGATGCGGCGGTTGGCCGGCGCGTAGGGGTCGGTCGGCACCTGCAGGCGCTTGTCGGCAAAGCCGGTGATCTGGCTCACGCGGCTTTCGGCCAGCCCGCCATGGACAAGCATGTAATAGGCGCTCTGCGCACGATCGGCCGAAAGCCGCCAATTGTCGTAGGCGCCGTTCTTGAACGGACGGCCGTCGGTATGGCCCCGGATGGCGATGGCGCCGGGCCGCCCGGCCAGCACCTTGCCGAGCTTCTCCATGGCCACCACAAGGTCCTTTTCCGGCACGGAAGAGCCGACCGTGAACATCGGCGTATCGACCTGCTCGCTGATGGTCACCAGCAATCCGCCTTCGGTGGGCGTCACGATCAAGCCTTCGGCAAGCTTGCCGGCCGCGCCGCCGATCGCCTTCTCGATGTCACCCTTGAGCGCGGCAGCCGCCTGGGTCTGCGCGGGCGTCGGCGCCGGCACGGGCTTGGCAGCCTCGTCCTTCACATCCTTCTCGGCCTGCAGCGCCGCCATTTCCATCGCGCGGGATTGCGCGTCCTTTGCCGGATTGGCAGCGTCCTTTCCGACAGGATCCTTGCCGTCCTTGCCATCGACCATCGCCTTTTGCGCCGCGCTGGCGGCACTTGCCGCAGCGGCGTCTGCCTGGCTTGCAGCCGCCGTCGCGCCGGCGGCACTCGTCGCGGCTCCATCTGCCGGGTTCGCAGCGGCCGTTTCCGTCGCGGCGGCCGCGCCGTTCTTGGCGATGGCCTGCAGTTCCACCTGCTTGGCCCAGAAATCCGGGTCGAACGGGTCTCGGAAGGCTTCCCCGCCCTCGGCACCGGTTGCCGGGCCGGAATCGCTTGCGCCGCCGTCGCCCTTGCTGCTGATATTGGCCTGCTGGCCCGTCTGGTTCATGATCTCCGAGAGCACGGAATAGGGATTCTCGAAGAAGTCGGCGTCGGAATATTTCGTTTCCTCGCCGGAGGTGGCGGTCATGTCGTCGCCGGTCTTGGCGGAGCCGCCGGTCTTCGACTGTTCGCCGTCGACCTCGGATTTCTCCTGCGTCTCTTCGCCCTTCGCATCCTTGGCCGGCTTCTTCACGCCCTTCTCGGAGGGCTTTTCGTCGGTCAGCTGCACGGGATTGAAATAGGAGGCGATTGCCGCCTTGGTCTCGGCATTCGAGGCGTTGATCAGCCACATGACAAGGAAGAACGCCATCATGGCCGTCATGAAGTCGGCATAGGCGATCTTCCAGGCACCGCCATGGTGGCCGTCGTGACCGCCATGATGGCGCTTGATGATGATGATCTCGTTCTTGCCGTGATGGCTGTCATTCTCGCTCATGCGAGCACCTTCCCTACGGTGTCAGCCCAGGCGGAAAGCCGGGTCATGAGGATCGCCTCGCCGAACTCCACCGTCAGATCGATCTCCTGGGTCTCCACATGACGGAAGACCGGGGCATCCGCCGGAAAGCGCGCGGTGAGCGCTGCAAACAGGGCGGCGGGGCCATAGACGGTGAGCGTGACCCCCTCCCCGTCTCCCAGCGCCTGACGGAGCGCGGCAGCCAGATCGGCGATCGCCCGTTCGGCCAGCGCGTCCGTGAGCACGGGGCGGAGAACCTCGGCGGTCTGTGCCGTCAAGATCGTGGCGAGCGCCGCGCCGAGTTCGCTGTAGCGCCGATGGATGGTCAGGGCGGCCTCGTCGAGGAGCCGGCGCTCGAGCACGGCCAGTTCGGCGGCATGGGCAGCCCGCAAGGCCTCCAGCTCCGCGGCGTGGCGGGCACCGAGTTCGGCCTCCGCATGCTCGCGGCCGCGGCCATAGGCGCTCTGGCGCTCGGCCTCGATGTCGATCTTGGGCTCCGGCGCCGGTTTCGGCGTGTAGTGGATGTCACTGCGGGCGGGTTCGGCAGCGCGCGGCACATGGACGGGCGGCAGTGCCGTCATGTTGAGCTTCGGCGCGCTGAAATCCTTCAAATAGCGAGACAGGGGCGCGCTCATCGGCCGACTACTTTCAGCGCGGCCGCGCCAGCACTGCGCGAAGGGGTCCGGGCTCCTTGAAGGTGAGTTCGCGACACGGCCTGTCTTCTCCTTCGAGATCAGCCGGTTCGGTCCGGCGTCTCGCATCGTCAAGCGGGCGATGCGCTTGTCAGCGCGCATCGACACTCCTGGTCGGAGCGCATGGCAAACCTAGGCGGTCAAACTTGTGCGAAGCAAAACTGGCAGGCAGACCACCAGCGAAGGCGGGAGGAACGAAAAAGAGTTGGACCGCGCTCGGGCAATAGCGCGGTCCAACCAGGTCGCCATCGCCGATGACCGGCGGCGGTGGCGAAGCGCGTGTCGTCGCGTCGCGACGGGCCTGTCCTTATTGCTGGAACAGGCGCAGGATGTTTTCGGAATTGGTGTTGGCGATCTGCAGCGACTGGATACCCAGCTGCTGCTGGGTCTGCAGCGCCTTCAACCGCGTCGATTCCTCGTTCATGTCCGCATCGACGAGGCGGCCGATACCCTTGTCGATCACGTCGATCAGGTTGGCGACGAAGCTTTCCTGCATGTCGATGCGCTTGCTGATGGCACCCAGCGTCGAGGCGGAGTTGGTGAGCGTGCTGAACATGGCTTCGACGGCCGAGACCATGCCCTCGATCGTCTCGTCCGACGTCGTTGCATTGATCTCGATCAGGGTCGAGCCCGCCGGCGCCGTGCCGCCGGCAACGCTGATGAGGTGATAGGTCGCCGTCGCAGTCGTCGCACCACTCTTCTGGCTGACCGTGATGGCTTTCGTCAGCTGGCCGCGCGAGGCGTCCTTGGTGTCGATGAGGATGGATGTGCTGGTGTCGTAGTCGAGCGTCGTGATCGAGACGGCGCCCGTGTTCGAGCGGTTGAAGGAGGCGACGATCGATTTCGTTCCCGGGGGTACGGTGCTGGCGTTGTAGAGCCAGTTTTCCCCGGAGAAGGAAGCGGACTCGGCGGCAGCGGCAAGCTGGTTCTTGAGCTCGGTCAGTTCCTTGTTGATCTTCGTCTTGTCCACGCCCGGTTCGCGGGCCGCGACCAGCTTGCGCTTGATTTCCGAAATAACGTCGATCACCGAGTCCATGGCGGAATAGGAGGTATCGACCTTGGCAGCGCCGAGGCCCAGCGCGTCCTGGACGGTCGACAGCGCCATGTTGTCGGACCGCATGGTGGTGGCGATCGACCAATAGGCTGCATTGTCGGCAGCCGTCTCGACCCGGTACCCCGAGGAGATGCGTGCCTGCGTCTGTTCCATATTGTCGTTGATGGTCCGCAGCGTCTGCAGCGCCGCCATGGCGGCTGCATTGGTCATGATGCTGGTCATGGGGAAAGCCCTTTTGGTCAAGGAGAACGGCATGCCGGATCTGATGCCGGCGGAACGGGAGGGCTTCATGCTCTCTGCCCAGATTTACCCGTCGGGCAGCCCGTTGCTGTTAAGCAGACGTTAATCCCATCATAGTTAACAAAGGCTTTACGCAACCTTGCGGGCGTTCATAAAGATCAATTTTTTCGTAAGATTCATGGTTAACAAAGGATTGAGCGGCGGCCTTCGCCATGAACGGCGAAAAGCCGCCCTCCGGGATGGAGAGCGGCTTCCTGATCATGGCTCCGGTCGGAGCCTCCCGTTATCCGATTAGCGGAACAGCGAGAGGATGTTTTCGGAGTTGGAGTTCGCGATCGAGAGCGACTGGATGCCGAGCTGCTGCTGGGTCTGCAGAGCCTTCAGGCGGGTCGATTCCTCGTTCATGTCTGCGTCCACCAGACGACCGACGCCCTTGGTGATGGTGCTCATCAGGTCGGCCATGAAGTCGTCCTGCATCGAGATACGCTTGTTGGTCGCACCGAGTGTCGAGGCAGCCGCGGTCAGATTGAGCAGGATCGCATCGACAGCCTTCATCATGCCGACAACGTCGGCATCGGAGGTGCTGCCCGAGAGCGTGATCGATGTTCCCGTCTGCGTCGCGCCGGTGACGGACACGAGGTAGTAGGTGTTCTGCGCGGTACCGTTGCCGGTCTGGTCGACAGCCACGGCCTTCGTCAGCGCACCCTTCGAGAAGTCATAGGTGTCGATCAGCACCGAGCTCGACGCGTCGAAGTCGAGCATGCCGATCGAAACCGTGCCGTCGGCGGCGCGGGTGAAGGAGCCAACCATGCTCTTCGTGCCCAAGGCGGTCGAAGACGTGTTGTAGAGCCAGTTTTCGCCCGAGAAGGAGGCGGACTTTGCCGTGGAGGCGAGCTGGTTCTTGAGTTCCGTCAGTTCCTTGTTGATCTTGGTCTTGTCGACACCCGGCTCGCGGGCGGCAACCAGCTTGGCCTTGATTTCGGAAATGACGTCGATGGCGTTGTTGAGGCCGGTATAGGCCGTGTCGGTCTTGGCAGCACCGAGGCCGAGAGCGTCCTGAACGGTGCCGAGTGCCTTGTTGTCCGACTTCATGGTCGTGGCGATCGACCAGTAGGCGGAGTTGTCGGCGGCGGTTTCGACACGCAGGCCGGAGGAGACGCGACCCTGGGTGCTCTCCATGTTGGAGCCGATCGTGCGGAGGGTCGAGAGAGCTGCCAGTGCTGCAGCGTTGGTGAGAATGCTCGTCATAGGTGTGTTGCCCCTTTGATGTGACAAAGATTGAGGAAGGGCACTCCGGTCTTCACCGGGAAACAGCGGCCAGCATCATGCCTGCTAACGTCTTAACTTTGTTGGTTAACCCGCTGTTTCGATAAACACATCAAACACCATCTTGGTTAAGGAAAGTTGAAACCATAGGCGGAAATCAGAAGAAACGAAAAAAGCCGCGCTCCTTTCGGAACGCGGCTTCGTCTGCGTGAGCTCGAAACGCCCGCAGAAGGCGTTTCGACTGCTTCTCGGCTTTGCTTAGCGGAACAGCGACAGGATGTTCTGGCTGTCGGAGTTTGCGATCGACAGGGCCTGGATGCCGAGCTGCTGCTGGGTCTGCAGGGCCTTGAGGCGGGTCGATTCCTCGTTCATGTCCGCATCCACCAGACGGCCAACACCCTTGGTGATGGTGCCCATCAGATCGGCCATGAAGTCGTCCTGCATCGAGATGCGCTTGTTGGTCGCACCGAGCGTTGCAGCCGACGACGTCAGCGTGCTCAGCATCGCGTCGACAGCCTTCATCATGCCGACGACGTCTGCATCGGTCGTGGTGGACGAGAGCGAGATGGACGTGCCGGTCTGGGTCGCGCCCGAAACCGAGACGAGGTAGTAGGTGTTCGCAGCCGTACCGTTGCCGGTCTGGTCGACAGCGATACCCTTGGTCAGCTGACCCTTGGTCGTGTCGTTGGTGTCGATGAGAACCGAGCTGGAGGCGTCGAAATCGAGCGTGCCGATGGAGACGGTGCCGTCAGCGGCGCGGGTGAAGGAGCCGACCATGGTTTTCGTGCCAACAGCGGTGGTCGAGGTGTTGTAGAGCCAGTTTTCGCCGTTGAACGAAGCGGACTTCGCCGTGGAAGCGAGCTGGTTCTTGAGCTCGGTCAGTTCCTTGTTGATCTTGGTGCGGTCGACGCCGGGCTCGCGGGCAGCAACCAGCTTGGCCTTGATTTCGGAAACGACGTCGATGGCGTTGTTGAGGCCGGTATAGGCCGTGTCGGTCTTGGCAGCGCCGAGGCCGAGGGCGTCCTGAACGGCGCCGAGTGCCTTGTTGTCCGACTTCATGGTCGTTGCGATCGACCAGTAAGCGGCGTTGTCGGACGCCGTCTGCACGCGCAGGCCGGAGGAGATGCGGTTCTGCGTGCTTTCCATGTTGTTGGAAATGGAACGCAGCGTCGAGAGTGCTGCCAGTGCAGAGATATTGGTGTTGACGCTTGACATGAGACTGTCCCTCTACGGTACGAAAAACAAAACAGGGACATACCGGACTTAATACTTACCGGTGATGGCGGTTCGGCATCATGCCACTCGGCTCTTCATTCGTCCCGAAGAAAACCAAACCCGTCATGTGAGGATGAATGTCGCATCCAAAGCTTGCGATCTGCTTAATCGGGCCGCCCGTCCACAGTCAGCTCTCGCGCACATTATTCCGATCTAATGATGGAATAGGAACGTGAAAACAGCATGTTGCAGCGCCGACGAACGCTTTTTCAGCGGTCAATTCGGAAAGGGTTGATTAACCACGATGGCGATCAATTGAAGGAACGCACCAGACTGCCGACAAGAAGATTCCAGCCGTCGATCAAGACGAAGAAGAGAATCTTGAAGGGCAGCGAGATCGAGGTGGGCGGCAGCATCATCATGCCCATGGCCATGGTGATGGTGGCGACGATCAGGTCGATGACCAGGAAGGGCAGCACGATCAAAAAGCCGATTTCGAAACCGCGCCGGATCTCCGAGATCATGAAGGCGGGGATGACGGCGCGAAGATCGACCTGGCCGTTGGTCACCACCGTCTGGTTCTTTTCCCGGGCGATATCGATGAACAGCTGCAGATCCTGGTCGCGCGTGTTGGCGACCATGAACTGACGGAACGGCTCGCTGATCCGGGTCATCGCCTCCGTCTCGGTGATCTGGTTCTGGATCAGCGGATCGACGCCATCCCGCCAGGCGCGGTCGAAGGTGGGCGACATGACGTAGAAGGTCATGAACAGCGCCAGGCTGACCATGATCGTGTTCGACGGCGTGGTGGCGAGCCCCATGCCGCTGCGCAGGATGGCGAAGGCGATGACGAAGCGGGGAAAGCTCGTCACCATGATGAGGATGCCCGGCGCGACCGAGAGGATGGTCAGCACCCCGAAGGTGCGGATGATCCAGGACGCGGCAGAGCCGTCGATAGGCGCGTTGAAAAGCTGGGTCGGGAAGCCTTGCGCCACCGCGATCCCGGTCATCGCCCCGAAGGCGGCTATGAAGGCGGCAAGACGAATCATTGAATGACAAATGTTCGGACGATCACATCCGATATCTTCCCTTCCGAACGCAGGTCAACCCGCTCCTTGATGTCGTCCTTCAGGTACTCGAAGCCGCGCGGCCCCTCGATCTGCTGCAGGGAGACGGTCTTGAGATAGGCGGTGATGTCGTTCTGAACGGTTTTCGCCATTTCCGCATCCGCCGGACCCTTGAAGACCAGCGCCAGCTCGATCCGGACCCAGTTCTCGGCCGGATAGGCAAGATTGGTGGTGATGGCATCGAGCTGCATCAGGCCCGGCAAGGCCGCCGAAATCGTCGGCAGACCTTCCTCCTTCTTGGAGCCGCCGCCATGGCCGCCGGCCTCCGGTGCCGTGCCGTGCTCCTGCTTGGCCTTGACCGCGGCCTTCGCCTCTTCGACCAGCTTGGCCTCTTCGGCCGTCAGCGGCGGTGTGGCGAGCATGCCGCCCACGACCCAGCCGCCGCCCGCACCCAGCAGGGTGATGGCGGCGAGAGCCGCGATCGTGAGGATCTTGCCCTTCTTCGCGCTCGGCTTTGCCTCGTCGGAACTGTCCATCTCCGGCCCTCGTTCTTTCGTCTGCGCGGGTTAGATCGGCGAAATGATGTCCATGACCTGCTGGCCCCATGGGGGCTGCTGGACCTCGGTGAGACGGCCGCGACCGCCATAGGAGATGCGCGCCTCGGCGATCTTGTCATAGGAGATCGAGTTCTTCGCATCGACATCCTGCGGCCGGGCGATGCCGGCCACGTTGAGGATGCGCAGCTCGTGGTTGACGCGAACCTCCTGCGATCCGCTGATCAACAGATTGCCGTTGTCGAGCACGCCGGTCACGACGGCGGCCACGAGCAGCTGCAGCTTTTCGGCCCGCTCCGTCGTTCCCTCGCCCTTCGTCTTGGTGCTGGAATCGTAGTTCAGCCCGCCGTTCCATCCGAAATCGCTGCTCTCGGACTTGCCCTTGGCGCCGATGTTGAAGTCGCTGCCATTGGTGCGGCTGCGGTCGGTCTTGTTGTCGAAGGAGGCCTTGTCGTCGATGCGGATGTCGACGGTAATGATGTCGCCGACCTTCATGGCGCGCGCATCCTTGAAGAGCGCCGATTGCTGGTCGCTCCACAGCGAATAGCCGGCCGCCACCTGATGCGGCTCCTTGGGATACATGGCGAGCTGCGGCGTCTGCGTATACTGCAGGCCACTGCCGATCGGGCTCATAGCCGGCGCGCGGCCGACATCATGGAGCGAGCTCTGGCATCCCGAAAGGAGTCCGGCGGTCAGAAGAGCCGTGAGACGCGTTCTCATGAGGGTTCCTTCGAGGTGTTGGGATCGGTGGCGCTGGAGATGATGTTGGTCAGCACGGCCGCCTTCTCGCCTGGCATTTCACTCAGGATCAGGCTCGACTGGCGCGGCGGCAGCTTCATGATGATCGCCGCCGCGATCTCCGGATGGACGAGCGTCAGCTTCTCGGCTGCCGCGTCGGGCTTCATGGTCTTGTAGATCCCGACGAGATTGAGCTCGGCCTGCTTGAGAAAATCGTCCCGGCGCTTTAGCCAGTCCTGATATTCGTCGCGTCGCTTCTCCAGAAGGGCAATGCGCTGATCGACACTGGCCTGCAGCTCTTCGAGCTGCTTCTTCTGCAGGAGATAGCGCTGGTCGCGCGCGGCATCGGCGATGTTGGTGCAGAACTGCTGCACCTCACCGCCCGTCTCTGCCGCGGCCGGAGCCGCGACATCTTCGGCATAGGCGCCGGGGATCGAGAGGAGTGCCACGGCCGCAGCCGAGAGCAGCAGGCGGCGCAGGCGCGCCTCGCGCGGGGAACGGTTCGGTGTCCTCATTGCAGCACGAGCTCCGCCTGGAGGGCACCGGCCGATTTGATGCCCTGGAGAATGGATATGATGCCGTCCGGCTTGACGCCGATCGAGTTCAGCCCGGCAACGAGGGTGCGCAGGTTCGAGCCGTTGAGGATCGCCACCTTGCCGCCGGACTGGGTGGCGTCGATGGTGGTGTTCGGCTCCACAGCCGTCTGGCCGCGGGAGAAGGGTTCCGGCTGGACCACGGTCGGCGATTCCGTCACCTGGACCGTCAGGGTTCCGTAGCTCACGGCCACCTGCGAGATGCGCACGTCCTGACCGATGACGATCGTGCCGGTTCGCTCGTTGACCACGACACGGGCCGGCACGTCCGTTTCGATCACCAGATTCTCGATATCGGCCATCAGCCGGGCAAGATCGGCCATCTTCGGCCGGTCGACGATCACCGACTGGCTGTCGCGCGCTTCGGCGATCCGCCCGCCGAACTGCGTTTCGGCATAGCGGTTGATGGCGGCGGCCATGCCGACGGCGGTCGAGAAGTCCGGATTGCGCAGCTGCAGCGTGAGGTTGACGCTGTCCTTGAACTTGGCCGGCAGCTCGCGTTCGATGATCGCGCCGTTCGGCACGCGGCCGGAGGTGGTGGTGTTCTGCTGCAGCGTGGCAGCATCGCCCTCGGCACTGAAGCCGGAGACGACGACCGAGCCCTGCGCCACGGCATAGATCTGCCCGTCGGCACCCGAGAGCGAGGTCATGACCAGCGTGCCGCCGCGCAGCGAGGTGGAATCGCCGAGCGACCCGACGGTGACGTCGATGCGGCTGCCCGGGCTGGCGAAGGGCGGCAGGTTGGCGGTGACGAGAACCGCGGCAATATTCTTCGAGCGGGATTCGCCGCCCTGGGTCGAGATGCCGAGGTTCTGCAGCATGGCGCGCAGCGACTGCTCGGTGAAGGGCGAGGAGCGCAGGCTGTCGCCCGTGCCCTGCAGGCCGACCACGAGGCCGTAGCCGATCAGCTGGTTGTCGCGGCCCGACTGCAGCGAGGCGACGTCCTTGATGCGCGAGGCGGCGGCTGCCGGCTGCGCCAGGGGAAGAAGGGCCACGGCGCAGGCTGCCACAAGGAGCGACAGGCGCCGAGCGAGACAGACGATCATTTTGCCACCACCTGTACAGAACCATCCGCCATGACAGTGCCGGAGATAACGACGCCGGAGTCGGTGTTGCGGACGCGGATAAGGGCACCTATGCCCGCATTTTCGAGCGGTGCGCCGCCGGCGGTGATCGTCAGCGGGCCGTTGTTGTAGACGAGACGCACGGCCTTGCCGCGTTCGACGAGATAGGGATCGCGCAGCGACTGGACGAGGATGACGCGGCCGGCGAGCAGCGTCCGGTCGGTCACCTTGCCGACGACCTGCTCCGCCTTCACCGCATAATCGCCGACGAGATCGGGATTGGTGACCTCGACCACCTGCAGCATGCCCGGCTCCACGGTCTGGCCGGGATAGATCGTCTCGGTCGGAATGACCGCGGTGCGGCCTTCCGCGCAGGCGGAACCCGAGAGAAGCAGCGCGCCGATGAAGACGGCCATGGCCGCGCCGCAGCGCCGGATATGGGGTGCAGGACCCTTCCGGATCGGGCCGCCTGCCTTCGGACCAAACATCATGTTCGCCGCTCCCTTCACGCTTATCTCAGGTTCTTGCTGACCGTGGAGGCCATTTCGTCGGCGGCCTGGATGATCTTCGAATTCATCTCATAGGCACGCTGTGCGGAGATGAGATCGGTGATCTCCTTGACCGGATCGACATTGGAGGCTTCCAGATATTTCTGCTTGATCTGGCCGTAGCCCGGATCGGTCGGCACGCCGACCACAGGATCGCCGGAGGCGGCCGTCTGCTTGAAGAGGTTGTCGCCCTGCGGCTCCAGACCGGCTTCATTGACGAAGTTCGCCACCGTGAGCTGGCCGACCGACTGCGGCACCGAATTGTTGCCGACGCGGGCCATCACCTCGCCGGAGGTGGAGACGGTGATCTGCGAGGCGCCCTGCGGGATGGTGATGCCGGGGACGACGGTATAGCCGTCGATCGTCACCAGCTCGCCATTGGCATTGGTGTTGAAGGCGCCGGAGCGGGTGTAGGCGGTCTGGCCGTCCGGGGTTTCGACCTGGAACCAGCCGCGACCGACGATCGCGAGATCAAGGTCGTTGCCGGTGGAGATCAGGCTGCCCTGGATGTGCAGGTTGCGCACGGCCGAGGTCTGGACACCCAGGCCGACCATCGCGCCTTCCGGAACGATCGCCTGGTTGGCGCGGTTGGGCACGCCCGAGGCGCGCTCGGTCTGGTAGATCAGGTCCGAGAACTCGGCGCGGGCGCGCTTGTAGCCGGTCGTGTTGATGTTCGCGATGTTGTTCGCGATCACTTCGAGGTTCAGCTGCTGGGCGTTCATGCCGGTCGCAGCGATCGAGAGAGCCTTCATGCGGGTCGTCCTTCAAGATTGAGCGCGGATCAGGCGTCAGATCGACATGCGGGTGATGTCGAGATAGGCGGTCACGACCTTGTCGCGGATGGCGATGGCGGTCTGGAGCGATTGCTCCGCATGCATGACGGCATCGATGACTTCGCGGGTGTTGGCCTCGCCGCGAATGCCCTGGATCGAGGCGGTTTCGGCCGACTTCAGCGCGCCGACCGCATCGCTCGCCATGCTGCCCATGACTTCGGCGAAGCTCTGGGCGCCGGGAACGCCGGTCGCACCCGAGAGCGCCGAGGCGGCGGTGCTTGCCGCGCTGGTGGCGCTCGAGCCGGCAGTGCCGGCGAGGTTCGAGAGCGAGGAGGTGATGGTGGAGATCGCGTCGATCATTATTGCGAAGCCCTCAGGAGGTCGATGGTCTGGCTGATCAGGTCACGCGCCTGGCGCGTCGCCTGGAGATTGGCCTCGTAGGCGCGGTTGGCCTCGCGCATGTCGGCCATTTCGACGAGAACGTTGACGTTCGGCATCTTGACCATGCCGCGGGAGTCGGCCGCCGGGTTGCCGGGGTCGTATTCGAAGACGAAACTGCTGTCATCGACGCCGAGGCGCTGGACTTCGACCGTCGAGGCGCCGCTGGCGCGGTCGATCTCGGCGGCGAAGCTGACCGTCTTGCGGCGATAGGGATCGGCGCCCGGCGCATCGCCGGTCGAGCGCGCATTGGCGATGTTTTCGGACACGATCCGCAGGCGGGTGGATTCCGCTTCGAGGCCGCTGGCCGAGACTTTGAGGGCAGAAACGAGAGGATCCATCGCGATTATCTCCTGACGACCATCAGCATCATGCGGTGAAAGGATTTGACGAGCCCGGTGTTGAGCTCGTAGTCGCGCTTGATCTCGCCGGCCTTCATCAGCTCCTTCTCCAGCTCGACGCTGTTGCCGGATTGCTGAACTTCGGCCTCATTGTTGAGCGCCGTTTCGGTGATCTGCGAGGCAAGCGGCGCATCGCGGAAATGAGCGGGATTGGTGGCGGCCATCTGGACACCGGTCTGCTGCATGACGCTCTGGAAGGGCGTCACATCCTTGGCGGCATAATGGGGGGTGCTTGCGTTGGCGATGTTGCCAGCTACGACACCTTGGCGGACGGAAAGCCACTGAGCTTGCCTCGATGCCAGTTCGAAAAGCTGAATAGGTTGCATCATGCGACTCCATGCTTCATTGCCTCCGACACTAGGCCGGTAAACTTGCGTGGGACTGTCGCCAGAAGCGTGCCGCGCGCAGGCGGACGCCGTCCTGTCCGGCACCAGCCGGCAGGGGTCGCGCCATCATGGCAAGGCTGTCCGGTTCGGACAGCGCGGCGCGAGCATCATGCTGCGGAGATGGAGACGGCGGATCCGCGCGAGCGCATCCGCGAAAGCGGGACGATGCCCTGCGCATCACCCCAGGACCCGGCCTCGCAAAGGCCGGTCGGCAGCACCCGTCAGGGGGCGCGGAACACCTCGCCCTTCGAGGTGACGAGAACCCAGCCGCCATCCCGCTCCTCGAGCGTGGCGAGCCGGCTGTTGTCCGGCAGCGGCGAGCCAACCTTGACGATGTAGAGCCCGTTCGCATCCTCGATCAGTGCGCGGCCGCTGGCGACATGCACCAGCTTGAAGCCGGCGGTGCCCGGAAAAGGCTGGTCCTGCCCATCCGAGGGTGATGACGGGGCGGCCTTGGCCGGCGTCGAGGCGGTCATCAGCTGGTCGAAGAGCGCCTTGGTCTCCTCATCCATCTGCCCGTCCAGCGGAGAGGCGGTGGCTTCGTCATGGCCGATCTTCTGCGACAGGTCGCGGGTCTGCCCCTGCCAGAGCGACGGCATGGCGAACTTGTCCTGGTTGAGAAAGGCATACCAGGGGAAAAAGGTTGCAAGCCCCGCCAGCGCCACACCGGTCGCGATCAGCGCCCGGTCGATCATCGGCGTGCGGTCCTTCAGCCGAGGCTGGCGGACGATCTCGTCGGCGTCGCGTTCGTCGAACCGTGTCTGTTTCATGCCATCCTACCGTCTGGTCTGCTGCCCGCCCATGCCTGCGGCCGCCTTCAGCGCATTGGCAAGGTCGGTGAAGGCGTCGAAGGACGGGCCTTCGCTCGGGGTCTGTTTCAAGATGTCGTAGATCACCGGCACCTGCTTGATCGCCATGTCGAGATCGGGATCCGAGCCCGGGCGGTATCCGCCGATCAGCCGCAGGTCGCGTGTTTCCTCATAGCGGTGGATCAGCGCCTTCAGGCGGCCGACCAGCACCTCTTCCTCCGGCGTCCAGGCCTTGCGGGCAAGGCGGGAGACGGAGGCGAGCGGGTTGATCGGCGGATAGCGCCCCTCCTCCGCAAGACTGCGGTCCATGACGATATGGCCGTCGAGAATGCCGCGGGTGGAATCGGCGATCGGGTCGTTGTGGTTGTCGCCATCGACCAGGATGGAGATGATCGCGGTGATCGTGCCGGTGCCTTCCGCGCCCGGGCCGGCGCGCTCGAGGAGGCGCGGCAGTTCGGTGAAGACGGAGGCCGGGTAGCCGCGTGCGATCGGCGGCTCGCCCGAGGCGGTGGCCACCTCGCGGATCGCATGGGCGAAACGGGTAACGCTGTCGACGATCAGCAGCACGTTGTCGCCCTGGTCGCGAAAATATTCGGCGATGGTCACGGCGGTCAGCGGCGCCATCTTGCGCAGCATTGGGCTCTCGTCGCTGGTGGCGACGACGGCGACCGACTTCGCCAGATTGTCGCCCAGCGTATCCTCGATGAATTCGCGCACTTCGCGTCCGCGCTCGCCCACCAGCGCGATCACCACCTTGTCGAAGGCATCCGCCCGCGCCAGCATGGAGAGAAGCGTCGACTTGCCGACACCGGAGCCGGCGAAGATGCCGAGGCGCTGCCCGAGGCAGAGCGGCGAGAAGAGATCGATCGCCCGCACGCCGGTGCGGAAGCCGTGCTCGACGCGCTTGCGGGTCATCGAGGGCGGTGCGGTGTTGGAAATCGGACGCCGGTCGTCGCCTTGGCTGATCGGTCCGCGCCCATCGATCGGCTCGCCCAGCGAGTTGATGGTGCGGCCGCACCAGCTTTCATCCGGCGCGACGCGGAAGGCGCCCTTGCGGATGACACGGTCGTGGATGCCGATCGGGTCGCCTGGTCCGATCGGGCAGACCACCACGGTCTCCTGCTCGACCTTGACGACCTCGCCCAGATGCACGCCATCGGCGCCGAGATGGGCGACGAATTCGCCGAGCCGCACATGACGCGACAGGCCGCTGACGGTGTAGTGGCCCGGAGAGATGGTCTGCACATGCCCGCCCGGCGCGATGCAGGCATCGGGCTGGGCATATCGCCCGACAAGGCCCGCCATGGCGGCAAGCGCCGGCGAGCCTTGGCCGATCTGCAGCGGTTCGGACTGGATATCGCTCATTTCGCCCCGCCGAGCGTCTTGATCGCCTCGTTGAGCGTCGTGTCATTGTCGCGCATTAGCGACGTGACGTTCTCGAAGGCGCGCGAGACCATGATCAGCTGCGACATCTGCTGGATCGGGTCGACGTTGGATTCTTCCAGATAGCCCTGCGTCACGCCGACATCCATCCGGTCGACGACCGGGTTGCCCGGGTTCGGCGGAATGACGCCGCAGTTTTCGAAGCGGGAGAAGCCGTTCGAGAAATCCGCCTCGTAAAGGCCGAGCGAGGCGACCTGGTTGCCGTTCTGGTGGATGATGCCATCCGCCCCGACCTTGATCTCGCCGGCATTGGCATTGATCTGGATCGGCGCGCCGCCGGCGTCGAGCACCGGATAGCCCTTGAGGGTGACGAGATCGCCGGTTTCCGTCAGCGTGAAACGGCCGTCGCGGGTCAGGACCTGGCCGGCCGGCGTATCGATCGCGAACCAGGCATCGCCCTTGATGGCGAAGTCGAGCGAATTGCCGGTCTGCTTCAGGCCGCCGCTCTGGGTGTTGATGTACTCCTTGCCCTCGTCGACGAAGGCCACCTTGGTGGGCTTGGTATCGCCGAGCACGGTGTTGAATTTCACCTCGGTCGAGCGGAACCCCACCGTGTTGGCGTTGGCGACATTGTCTGCCAACGTGTTCAACCGGCGTTCGAGCGCGATCTGCGAGGAGACGGCCACATAAAGGCTGGTCTGCATGGTCAGCGGCCTCCGAGCTTGAGTGTGTTGATGGACAAAAGCAGGTCGGCGGAGATGCCGGTGCCGGACCCGCCGCCGAAAACCGCCAGCGGATCGACGGCATTGGTCGGGTTCTTCAGCTCCCAGAGGGCGGTGAAGCGATCCAGCATCTTGCCGAGCTTCTGCGGGTCCTTGAAATCGGCGATATCGATGGCGTCCGAGATCATCGCAGCCTGCTTGTCGATATCGGCGGCGGCGACTTCGTCCGGCATCTGCAGCAGCGTGCGGGTGACCTGCGCCAGCGCATCGTCGGCCAGCAGGCCATAGGCGCTGGTGATGCTCGGCGCCATGCGCTCGAAATAGAGCGCCAGGCGGACGCCGGAATTGTCTTCGCCGGCCTCCTGCTCCAGCGTCTGCCGCATGTATTTGTCGGCAACGCCCTTCTGCGCCCGCTCGAAGCTGGTGGCGGCATCGCCATTGCGGGCAAAGTTGAGCGAGGCGACGAGATCGGTGTAGCGGCTGTCGGTCAGCTGCTTGGCAAAGGCCTTGTCGTCATCGATGCCCTCGCTCAGCACCTTGCGCATGAAGGCCTTGGCATAGGCCATGTCCTCCAGCCCATGCGCCTTCATGGCATAATTGTAGAGGCGCGTATCGGCGAAGAACTGGTCGAGCGTCTTCACGCTGCCGATCGTCTTCAGGTAATAGTCGGTTTCGCGCTTGACGTCGGGCTGCTCGGCAACCCGCTTCAGCGAGGTCGGCAGATCCGTCGCGATCAGTCGGTAGCTCGTGGTGGTGGTGGTCACGCGGAATCCTCATCGCCTGCCGCCTCCCCTGGATCGGGAGGGGAAGCCGGTCCTCCTGGGGCACAGGGGCGGCGTCTTCATCGGTGAAGCTGCCGCAAGCAACTTGCGCGAGGCTGATCGGCGAAAACCGGCTGTTCGCGGGGGCTTACAGCCAGCCTGACGCAAGGCTGAGCGCCTAGGGATGGCCTCACTATTCCACCATTGCGGCAGGGAACGACATGAACATCATCATTGGCCTCGTGCTGACGCTCGGCTGTATCCTCGGCGGCTTCATCGCGATGGGCGGCCACATGGAGGTCCTCAACCAGCCGTTCGAGCTCGTCATCATCGGCGGCGCCGGCATCGGCGGCTTCATCATGGCCAACTCGATGAAGACCGTGAAGGATGCCGGCAAGGCGCTGGGCGAAGGGTTCAAGCACAAGGTCCCCAAGCAGCGCGAATATCTCGACACGCTGGGCGTGCTCTACAGCCTGATGCGCGACCTGCGCACCAAATCGCGCAACGAGATCGAAAGCCACATCGACAATCCCGACGAATCCTCGATCTTCCAGCAGGCGCCGACGGTTCTGAAAAACAAGGAACTGACGGCCTTCATCTGCGACTACGTCCGCCTCATCATCATCGGCAATGCCCGCAGCCACGAGATCGAGGCGCTGATGGACGAGGAGATCAACACGATCACCCATGACAAGCTGCATTCCTACAATGCGCTGCACACGATGGGCGATGCCTTCCCGGCCATCGGGATCGTCGCGGCCGTTCTCGGCGTCATCAAGGCCATGGGCGCGATCACGGAAAGCCCGGAAGTGCTGGGCGGCAAGATCGCCGCAGCGCTCGTCGGCACCATGCTCGGCATCTTCCTGTCCTATTGCGTGGTCAGCCCGCTGATCGCCAACGTCAAGCATGTGCGCGAGAAGCAGAACCGGCTCTACATCATCGTGAAGCAGACCCTGCTTGCCTATATGAACGGCTCCGTTCCGCAGGTCGCGCTGGAATACGGGCGCAAGACCATCTCCGCCTACGAGCGCCCGTCGATCGACGCGGTCGAGCAGGAGATGATGAATCCCGGCGGCGGCGACAGCAAGGCGGCCTGATCCATGACGGCGAACACCAACATCTACACCTTCGACAAGCGGCTGCTTGCGCGAATGACCGGCGCGCTCGGCGATCCGCAGACGCTCGGCAAGATTTGCGCCGAGCTCGGCCAGGTCTTCGGGGAGTTCCTGCCCGACGTGCTCAAATCGGAAACCGGTCTCGACATCGCGATCGCTTATGCCGGCTTCGAGAGCGGCGAGAAGACCGCGCTGTTGCGCAAGCTCGGCGACGGCGTGGCCTTGAGCGACTGTACGCTGCGCAACTGGTGCGACTTCACCATCAGCTGCGACAGCCCCGCCATCATCGCGCTCACCGAAATGCTGCTCGGCGCGGAGCCGGAGGCGGTCGAGGAAAGTCCACCCCGCAACCTCTCGGCCATCGAGCTCGAGGTGGCGGCGCTGATGGTGGAGAAGATCGCCAATGTCCTGAAGAGCGCGGTCAATGCCGAGGGCGGTTTCGAGCCGCTCGTGGGCAAGCCCTGCAACGCCGACAAGCATCCGGCTCCGAGCCCGGACGAGCCGACCCTCTATGCCGCGTGCGTCACGATCACGATGGGCATCGGGCCGGTTCTCTCTACCTTCGCAATCGTCATTCCGCAGCAGGTGCTGCTCAAGACCAGCATCGTCTTCCCGCAGGGCATGAACCAGGCGCGGCGGAACAAGTCCGCCTTCCAGGACAAGATCGAAGAGCAAGTGCGCCGGTCCATGGTGGAGCTTCAGGCGCGGATTCGCCTGGAGAACCTGACGCTCGGCCAGGTCAGCCGCCTGCAGGCCGGCGACATCATTCCGTTTCATGATGCAAAGGACGTGCGGGTCGAGGTCAATGCGAATGGCCGCGATCTCTACGTCTGCGAATTCGGGCGCTCCGGTGCCCGCTACACCGTGCGTATCGCCGATACGCACGGATCCGAACAGGACATCCTCCACCACCTCATGAGCTGAGGCGCGGCACGCCAGCGCGGACAGGCTTGGGGCAAGCTTCAATTGGAATAATCCGGACATGGCACCGAAAACAGCACCCACCGACGACACACTGATGGCAGGCCTTGGCGGCGACGACGAGCTCGACAAGGCGATCGACGATCTGCGCGGCGTCCTGAAAACCGATGCCGAGGGCGGCGTTCCCGACGCGGGCTTCGATGCGAGCTTCGGCGCGGAAAGCCCCGCCTCCGATTTTTCCGCCTCCTTCGGCGCGGATCTCGACAGCGACAATCCCTTTGCCGGCAGCTTCGGCACGGCGGCTGCGGAAGAAACGAGCTTCGATGCCGACAGCTTCGGCGGCGGCAGCGATTTCGGCGGCAGTGCCAGCACCGGCAGCGATTTCGGCGGCGCGAGCTTCGGCGGCAGCGACTTCGGCGACAGCGACCTGAACGCCGGCGGCTTCGACATGCCGTCCGCCACCAAGCCGGCCGGCTCGGCGCTCGAGAGCAATCTCGACCTGATCATGGACATTCCGATCGAGGTCCAGATCATCCTCGGTTCGAGCAAGATGCAGGTCGCGAGCCTCATGAACCTCACCGAGGGTGCCACGATCGGGCTCGATCGCCGGATCGGCGAGCCGGTCGAGATCATGGTCAACGGCCGCATCATCGGACGCGGCGAGATCACGGTGCTCGAAAACGACGATACGCGCTTCGGCGTAAAGCTGATCGAGGTGATCGGCGGCAAGAAATAGGCGCGCCGTCGCGCGCCTTCGACGACAGACGGGACCCGGTCAGGGCCTAAAAGGAACGATCCATGATGGATTTCGACGATTTTCAGGCCCAGGCCCCCACCCGTCCGCTCAGCCAGACGGACAAGGCGGCGGCCGTTCTGCTTGCCATGGGCAAGCCGATCGCGGGCAAACTGCTCAAATTCTTCACGCAGAGCGAGCTGCAGGGCATCATCGCCTCGGCACAGAACTTGCGCTCCATTCCCCCGCAGGAGCTGGAAGTCCTCGTCAACGAGTTCGAGGATCTCTTCACCGAAGGCGCCGGCCTCATGGACAACGCCAAGGCGATCGAGGCGATCCTGGAAGAAGGCCTGACGCCCGACGAGGTGGACGGCCTGCTCGGACGCCGCACCGCCTTCCAGGCCTATGAATCGAGCATCTGGGAACAGCTGCAGGACAGCGACCCGGTTTTCGTCGCGCGGCACCTGGGCAGCGAACACCATCAGACCATCGCCTATGTCCTGTCGATGATGCCGTCGAGCTTCGGTGCCAAGGTGCTGCTGCAACTGCCGGAAGAGGGTCGCGCCGACATCATCAACCGCACAGTCAATATGAAGAACGTCAGCCCCAAGGCTGCCGCCATCATCGAGACCCGCGTGATGGAGCTGCTGCGCGCCATGCACGAAGAGCGCAACTCGACCGGCTCGATCAAGGCGGCGGAGGTGATGAACGAGATGGAGAAGACGCAGGTCGACGATCTGCTCGCCTCGCTCGCATCCCTCAACGCCGAATCGGTCAAGAAGGTGCGTCCGAAGATCTTCCTTTTCGACGATATCCTGCAGATGCCGCAGCGCAGCCGCGTCACGCTGTTCAACGAGGTCTCGGGCGACATCATCACCATGGCGCTGCGCGGCGCAGGCATGGATCTGCGCGAATGCGTGCTCGCGTCGATCGGCGCGCGCCAGCGCCGCATGATCGAATCGGATCTCGCTTCGGGCGATGCCGGCATCAACCCGCGCGACATCGCGGTGGCGCGCCGCTCGGTCACGCAGGAAGCGATCCGCCTTTCCGCCGCCGGCCAGATCGAGCTGAAGGAAAAGGACGCCGTCGCGGCCTGATCGTTCGGCGTTCTACGCCGCCCCTCCCCTTGCATGACAGGCCGGACAGGCTCACAACGGGCCCGCCCGGCCTGATGCGCGTTTTCGCGCGACCAGCCATCCGGGCAGCGGGGGTGCGGCATGGCGGACGACGACAAGGAAAGCAAAACAGAGAGCCCGACCGACAAGCGCATCTCCGATGCGCTGGAGAAGGGCAATGTCCCGGTCTCGCGCGAGATCCCGCTCTTCGCCTCTGCGCTCGCCGTCTACATCTTCGTGGTCTTCTTCCTGCCTGGCGGGCTTTCGACCTTCGTGGAGGCCCTGAAGGATGTTTTCGAGCAGCCGGATGCCTGGCAGCTGACCAATGCCAATGACGTGGTGGCGCTGATCACCCATTTCTTCTGGAAAGCGGGCGGCCTGCTAATCCCGCTTTTCGTGCTTCTGATCGTCTTCGGCGTTTCCTCCTCGATCCTGCAGAACATGCCGCGCGTGGTGCTCGACCGGATCGCGCCCAAGATGGAGCGGATCAGCCCGGTTGCCGGCTTTTCCCGCATCTACAGCGTTCCCGGCCTGATCGAATTCGCCAAGGCCTTCTTCAAGATCGCCATCATCTCGACCATCGTCGTGCTCGTGCTGTGGAACGATTATTACGGCACGCTGGAGGCGATGTTCTCCGACCCCTCGACGCTCTTCACGCGAATCGGCGACGACCTGAACCAGATCATGGTCGTCATCATCCTGTGCACCGGCGTGCTGGCCATCGCCGATTATTTCTGGACCCGCCACCATTGGTACAGCGAGCTGCGCATGACCAAGGAGGAGGTGAAGGAAGAGATGAAGCAGATGCAGGGCGATCCGATCGTCAAGGCGCGCCTGCGCTCGATCGCCCGCGACCGCGCCCGCCGGCGCATGATCACCGCCGTGCCGCGCGCGACGCTCGTCATCGCCAACCCGACCCATTTCGCCGTTGCGCTGCGCTATGTGCGCGAGGAAGGCGATGCGCCGGTCGTGGTTGCCAAGGGCCAGGACCTTGTTGCGCTGAAAATCCGCGCCATCGCCGAGGAAAACAACATCCCCGTTTTCGAAGATCCGCCGCTGGCGCGCTCAATGTTTGCGCAAGTCTCGGTGGATAGTGTCATTCCGCCGGTGTTCTACAAGGCCGTGGCGGAACTGATCCACCGGATCTACGCTGCGAACGCGAACTCGAGACGGACGAACTGAGCCCCATGAAAAAGTGCCGCTATTCCGAACAGCGTGAGAAAATCGTTGCCGAGGCCATCCGCCCGGTTGCCACTGAACTCCGGCTGATCGATGCGGCCGATTTCATCGCCCTCCTGCGGTTCGAATCGCACGCCAGCATCGCCGATCTCGTCTCCTCGGCCGCCGAACTCTATTTCCAGCCAGGCACGGTCAATTTCGGCATTGGCGGCAATTACCGCTGCGACTGGGGTACCGAGCCGGAAGTGACGCTCGATCTCGAGCTGAAACCGGAAGGCGTGACGGTCTATGCCCAGCTGGCGCTGAAGAACGACGCCGCCGGCCTCGAAATCAACCATATCGCGTTCAAGAGTCCTTCGAGCGATCCAGAGGAAAACACCGCCTTCCTGGCCCAGAGCCTCGAAGCGGCGAAATTCCTCAAATCCTACCCGACAGCGCTCGCCAGCTGAGCGCAACGGGGCGCCTCCCTCATCGCGGAAGCGCCCTGCCCGCCCCTGTCGGGCGTCCGTGGACGACGATCTAGCGGATGTAACCGAGTCGCAGGGCCTTGGCGATCGCCTGGATGCGATTCACGGAATCGAGCTTGGTGGTGGCAGCGCCGAGATAGGCGTTGACCGTGTGGACGGAGAGCCCCATCTTCTCGGCGATCTCTTCGCTGATCATCCCGTCCCCTGCCATCTGCAGGCAGCCGAGCTCCCGCTCGCTCAACGCTTCCGAGGGTTGCAGGCGACGCTCGTCGGAGGCCAGCAGATCGGTCATGACATGGCAGGCGCGGCCGTGCAGGTCGAGGATGGTTTCGCTGGCGAGATCGAGCACGTCGGCCATGAAGATCACATAGCCATTGCCCTGCGCGCCGAGACGCACGGGAAAGGCAATGCCGGCAAAGGGCAGTTGCCGGCCCTTCACGCGCCGGACGAAGCGCTCGAAATCCACCGTATCGGCCGTCTGCCCCTCTCCGCTGCCGTTCCACAAGAGCGGCAGCAGGGAATCGTCGAGATGCAGTTTCAGCTCGTCGCCATAGGCCCGCACGAGCTCGTGCGCCATCATTTCGGCTTCCGTGCCCCAATTGTCGAGGACGCAGGTCAGCTTGCGTGCGGCCGGCAGTCCATTGCCGTTCAGGCGGAAGACGGCGAAACGCGAGGCGTCGATATCACGCTGCATCGTCTGCAGCCGCGTGATCAGCGTTGCCGCCCGCATCGCCTTGCTCTGGCTCCCCCGCCCTCCCGTCACATAGACCGCCATGCCGACGCTCCTTAGACGAGGTTGTTGCGGACAGCGTAGGCGATCGCCTCGGACCGCGTCTTCGTCGCCGTCTTGCGCATCACGCTGGTGATGTAGTTGTTGATGGTGTTGCGCGAGATGCCGAGGATCAGCGCAATCTCCTCGCTCGTCTTGCCCTCGGCAATCCAGTAGAGGCATTCGAGCTCGCGCTCGGTCAGGTCGAAATCGCGATCGGCCCGCATGACCTTCTGGCTGGCGAAGCTTGCGAAATAGCCGGTGAGCAGCCCGATCTCGCGCAGGCACTCGCGCGACAGGATGACATCCTGCGGGAAGAGGAGCATGAGCGAAAAGCGCTCGCGACCGACACAGAAGGTAACCGCGCAATAGTCGCGGCTGAGACCATGGCCGAGCGACACGTCGTCAGGCAGGGTCAGGAAAGCGGGCTGCAGCAGCGACAGGCATTTCTCCTGTTCGCTCGACTTCGTATGAAGCCCGTTGAGGATCTGCCCGAGCCGCTTGACGGCATCGAAGGGCCAATCCGAACACAGAACGAAATCGAGACCGGTATCCTGCGACAGGTCGTAACGGGCGAGAAGATAATGGCTGGCGCCGACATAGTCGGTCAGAACTGCCAGGGCGCGGTTGAGGTTGCCGCGCTCCGCGCAGTCCGCCAACCGGGCAAGAAGATGGCGCTTGGCCGCGGCCGGGCTATGACCGTGCATCGGCATGGCCGGAGTAGGCCGTGCCGCGATCTCCACATGTAGAGCGTTCATGATGATGTCCCCGTGTTGGATCCGTCGATCGTGTCGCGCTTGCATGCCTGCTTCGGCAGCGTGTCCTCGGGTTCCGCCTCCCTTGGATCACGCGACTCACTCTCGAATCACTGTCTAAAACTATACAGAGACGTGGACAAAAGACTACTGCCGTCTTGTCGGGATTTACTTTTCCATTTTGGGTTGGATTGATTCGGACAAAACCGCTTGACGGGACTTTCCGGTGATTTGCGGCACATTGAGAAATATCTCAACGCACTGTTTTCACTCATTAAAAAAGCCGATACCTCCGATTATATGTATGACTTCTTATTCAATGAACTTTAAACTTGCAGTCGTCAAAGCGCTTTTATGGCCTGTCGGATCGTTCGGATGTTCCGCTCTGTTCTGCTTAAGAAATTTCGAATTCTTCCTGTTGCAGATTTGCATCTTATGTAACGCTTCGCCCTTCCATGTATCTTCTTCAGGTCGTTAATCGTATATCTACAGATTTTAACATGAGATCGCCTCGGATGTACATGGAGGCCGAGAGTCATTGTGGCAGGCTTTTAAGAAACCGCGCTCTTCCACATAAAAATATGACTGAAAGGTTAACGCCGCGATTCCGCCGTGTGCCGGCTATGTCTGACGCGTGGGCGCCCGATGCTTTGAGCCTTGTCCTCCGCCCCCAGGTGATTGAGCGCCGGCTCACAAAGCGGTTGTCGCAAGGCAAAAAAAATCCCGCCTGTGCGAGGCGGGATCGAGGGGGGTCCTTGGGAGGATCAGGCGGCCCGTTCGGCCACCCATTTGCGCAGGATCTTGGCGGCGCGTTCTTCGCTGATTTCCACCATGCGGGCCAAGCGGCGCTCCGGGCCTTCCTTGACGCGGCGATTGAACTCGCCGCTCGACTCGTCGCCGAGGCTCAGCAGGTCGTCGGTGCTGTCGAAACCGAAATCCGAGCCGAAGCCTTCCATGAGCGCTGCCCCGCCGCCTGCAGCGGCCGGAGCCGGCGAGAAGTCGGGAAGCTCGAGGCCTGCCGGTTCGGCTTCGGCCAGGGTCCCCGGGCCGCCGAAACCCATGGAGCGGGCGAGCGGACGCAGGCCCATCCAGACCACCACCACCGCGACCAGGACGAAGGCGAGTGCGTTGATGATGCCGCCGAGGTTGCGGGTCAGCGTCTCCATGATCGTCGGGCCGGCCACCGGCTCGTCGAGCAGCTGGGCATTGACGAAATCCATGGCGGTGAGCGTGATCACATCGCCGCGGGCCGGATCGATGCCGACGGCGGAGGCGACGATCTTCTGCATGTCGGCGATATAGGCGTCGATCTTGGCCTGGTCGGCACCCTCGCCGACCATGGCCGCAATCCGGCCACGGTTGACGACGACGGCGACGGACAGCTTCTCGACCTTGTAGCTGTTCTTGGTCGTGGCAACCGTCTTCTGGTTGATCTCGTAGTTGGTCTGCTCTTCCTTCTTGTCCGCCTGGTCGCTCGACTGCGGGCCTGCGCCGCCGCGGGGCGCGGCCTGCGGCACGTTCTGCTGCACGGTCGCGGCGTTGTCGGCCTGCTGCTGGCTCGACTTCTGCTGCTCCTTCGTCACCCGCGTCGAGCGTTCAACGCGCGATTCCGGATCGAAGATCGTTTCCTGGACCTGCTGGCTGTCCGTGTTGAGCTGGGCGGTGACGCTGGCGCGGAAATTGTCCATGCCGAGGAAGGGTGCCAGCGCCTTGTCGATGTTGTTCTCGATCTCCGACTGGACCGACTGGACGATGCCGAGCGACTGGTTGAGCGCCCCGTTCTGCGGGTCTTCGCCGGAGGCGAGAAGCTGGCCGGCCGAATCGAGGATGGTCACGTCGTCGAGCGAGAGGCCCGGAACCGAGGAGGCGACCAGATGGCGGATCGAGGCGGCGGCCTGGCGGCCGAGCTGCGCCGAGGCGCGGATCATGACGGAGGCGGTCGGCTTCTGCTCGGTTTTGCGGAAGCTGCCGCGATCGGCCATGACGATATGGACGCGGGCGGCGGAAATGCCGGAAATCTGCTGGATGGTGCGGGCGATCTCGCCCTCCAGCGCCCGGACGCGGGTGACTTCCTGCATGAAGGAGGTGAGGCCGAGCGAGCCGACATTGTCGAACAGCTCGTAACCGGCATTGGCGCTGTTCGGCAGACCTCGCTCCGCGAGATAAAGGCGCGCCTTGCCGGTGGTGCCGACCGGAACCTGGACACTGGTGCCGTCCGCACCCACTTCGAAATCGATATTGGCTTCGGCGAGCGCGATGCTGATCTGGTTCAGATCGGCGCTTTCGAGACCGACATAAAGGGTCTCATAGGCTGGCTTGTTGACATAAAGCCCGGCGGCCAAGACCAGTCCGACCGCGACCAGTCCCGCGCTGGCCAGGGCGATGAGCTTGCCCTGCCCCAGGCTCTTGAGGTTCTTGGCAACTGAAGAGAGTTGATCCAACAGAGTCATTCTGTCCGCACCCGTTAGCGCGCCTCATCCGGCAAGATTGCCGCACAAGGGTCATGCGCCGTCCAAAACGAAGGGTTCTTCCCGCCGCGGACAAGGCCTGATGCCCTGTCCGATGTCGGCACGAATCCACCGAACCCGTCGCCAAGCTAGGTGGCGAAGCTTGCGCGAGCGTGACCTTTGTCCGGCTCGTCAACCTGAGGTGTTCCGGCTGCCGCTCCTGGAGTACGGACATCAAAAAAGCCGCTTGCCCGAGGGCCTGCGGCGTTCTTGCAGTGTCGATCCGGCACTGTTCAACCGGCTAGAAAGCCTCGAAATCTCCGGCCTCTTCCGTCAACGGCTGAGAATGGCCATGGCGAAGCCCGCTCGCCAGCGAGCGCTGCATATCCGCGAGCTTGACGAGGTTGAGCGCGGTCGAGACGTCGACCAGCCAGGATTGCGGGATCGCGGCCGTCACCGTATCGATGAACTCCGCCAGGCCACGCGTTTTCTGCACGGCCAGGTCGATGCCCTGGAGAACCTTCACGTGGTCGGCGCTGTTGGCGATCGCGCCTTCGCCCAGCGCATTGAGCATGGGCTCGATCCGCTCGATCAGGTAGGCGACGTCGTGGAGTTCGCTCACCACGCGCATCATGACATCAGGCAATGCTTCCTCGAGGCCGTGGCCGACCGCTTTCTTCTCGTTCAGCATCTGTGTCCCTCTTTCGCCGCGGTGCGGCTGCCCCTGTTTTGTCTGTTCTGGCCACACCATCCGACTGAGATGGCTCGGTTCGATCGCTCCCCGCGACCGACCGCCCTTAGAAGAACTCGATCGAATGATCGACCGGTTTCGGCGCGGGCGCCGGACGGCTTTCCTGGGCCACGGCCTTCTGGGCCTCGACGCCGGTCAGCGCATATTGACGGGCCCGGCCGCTCAGCGGCCAGTATTCGAGCTTGCGCCCGTGATCGCCCCCGGTGCTTTCCCCGACGATCGCGATGCCTTCGTCCTGGAGGAAGCGTCGGGCGAAGAGCGCGTTCTGCTCGCCCACATTGGAAAAGCGCGCGATGGTTTTCGCGCCACCGAAGATCTTGGCCTCAAGCCGGTCGCGCCGGGCGCCCTTCTTGAGAAGACCGTTGATCAGAAGCTCCATCAGATGGACGCCATAGCGCGTCGCGTCGCCGCCCGAGGCCAGCGCATCGGCGCTTCCGGGCAGGAGGAAATGGTTCATCCCCCCCACCCCTGCGACCGGATCGCGCATGCAGGCTGCCACGCAGGAGCCGAGGATGGTCGACAGGACCACGTCCGGGTCCGTCACGACCTTGAACTCGCCCTGGATGACATGCAAACGTCTGGCCGCAGCGTCAGCGATCATTTCAACGCCCCAAACACGGCCTCGATCGCCGCCTTCATCTTTTCAATCGTGAACGGCTTGGCCAGCACGTTGTTGGCGCCCAGCGCCGCCGCCTTGGTCACCAGCGCCCGGTCGCCCTGGGCGGTGAGCATGATGAAGGCGGCCTTCTTCGTGTTGGGATTGGTGCGCACGGCCTGCAGCAGGCCGAGCCCGTCCATCTTCGGCATGTTGAAGTCCGAAATGACCAGGTGATGCGGCTGCTGCGCCATGATCTTCATGCCCTGCTCGCCATCCGCGGCGACGGTGATCTGCTTGAAGCCAAGGCTTTGCAGAGCTTCACCGAGCAGAAGACGGCTGGTTACCTGATCATCGACGATCAGGACTTTGATTTTCTCGGCGATCGACATCATTCAGTTCCTTCTCTTCGGGCGGCAGCGCTTTTCAACACTTCTTCCCCGATTGCGGTGAGGGGCAATTGCGTTTCTACAGCGCCGATCTCGTGGGCGACCCGCGGCATGCCGTAGACCACACATGTCTTTTCATTTTGTCCGAACGTGCGGGCACCGGCCTTGCGCATCTTGAGCAGGCCGGAGGCACCGTCGCGTCCCATGCCCGTCAGGATCACGCCGATGGCATTGCGCCCGGCAAGCTCCGCAACGGAATCGAACAGAACATCGACCGAGGGCCGGTGACCATTCACCGGCTCACGATCCACCAGCCGACAGACCGGTGCATGCGGATTGACGACCTGGAGATGGCGGTCGCCGCCCGGGGCCAGATAGATCCGGCCGATTTCTAGCCGGGCCCCATCTGTCGCTTCCTCCACCGTCGGCGCGCAGAGGCGGTTCAGCCGCTCGGCGAAGCTCTTGGTGAAGTTCAGCGGCATATGCTGGGTGATCACCGTCGGCGGGCAATTGGCAGGAAACTTCTGCAGGACGGTGATCAGGGCCTCGACGCCACCGGTCGAGGAACCGATGGCGATGATCTTGCGCCCGGCGCGATAATCGACGCTGGGGCTTGCGTGAGCATTGGTATTGGCGTGTCCGAGCGCAGCGGCGTTCTTGTTGCCGCTGAGGATGTATTTGCGCTGCGAGCGGGCAGCAGCCTTCACCTTCTCCGCCAGATCGGCGAAGGGGTGCAACTCGCCCGGCGCCGGCTTGCCGACACAGTCGAAGGCGCCGATTTCCAGCGCCGCCACCGAGGCCTCGGCGCCCTTGTGGGTCAGCGTTGAGACCATGATGACCGGCATGGGCCGCAGCCGCATGATCTTTTCCAGAAAATCGAGGCCGTTCATGTTCGGCATCTCGATGTCGAGCGTGACGACGTCGGGATCGAGATCCTTGATCGCCTGACGCGCCTGCAGCGCATCGGCGGCCTGGCCGACGACGCTGACTGCAGGATCCGCATTGAGCACGGCGGTGATCAGGCCACGCATGGTCGCCGAATCGTCCACCACGAGAACACGTGCCGGTGCGTTCATGCCCTGCCTCCCATGTGTTTGCCCGTGTAGCGATAGGTTGTGATGCCGGTGTTGTCGAAAACCGCCTTGGCGTCGCCCGACACCCGTTCGGAATGGCCGATATAGAGGTGGCCCCCCGTATCGAGCATCGAGGCGAAGCGCGACCAGATCTTCATCTGAGTCGGCTCGTCGAAATAGATCACCACGTTGCGGCAGAAGATCACGTCGAACGGACCCTTGAAGGGCCATTGCGCCATCAGGTTCAGCTCGTTGAAGGTGATGAGCTTCTTCAGCCGATCATCGACCTGCCACTTCTCGCGTCCGTTCATCGAGACCTGCGAGAAATACTGCTTGCGCATGGCCGGCGAGACCGTTTCCAGTGCGTTGAAGTCATAAGCCCCGGCCCGGGCGATCGCCAGGATCTTCGGGTCGATGTCGGTCGCCAGGATGCGGATGTCGTAGTCGGCGGCATTGGGCAGCACCGACAGGAGCGTCAGCGCGATCGAATAGGGCTCCTGGCCGTCCGAACAGGCGGCCGACCAGATGCGCACGCGTCCGCCGGCCTTTGCCCGGCTGATCAGACCCGGCAGCACGGTATCGCGCAGATGGTCGAAATGATGGTTCTCCCGGAAGAAACGGGTGAAGTTGGTGGTCAGGTGCGACAGCATGTCCCGCCGTTCGGCGGCACCTGCGGGGGAAGCGACCAGCGTGCAATACTCCCGGAAGCCGCTCAGCCCCAGGTTGCGGATATGCTTGGACAGCCGCGAATAGACGAGCGAGGCCTTGCTCTCGTTGAGGAAGATCCCGGCATCCGCATAGATCATCGCCGCAATCTCCGTGAGGTCGCGCCGGGTCAGCGGATATTCTCCGCTCGCCAGACATTCGTCAGGCGACAGTTTCGTGTCGATGGCGGCCATTCTGTTCATGCGGCTTCGCTTTCGGTGTCGGGGAAGACGGCATCCAATTCGATGAGGCAGATCATGCGTTTGTCGATCGCGAGCACACCGCGCGCGAAGGTTCGTTCAAAGTCCGAACTCATGTCCGGGGTTGGCTGGATATTGTCGTTCGTAACCGTCAAAATATCGGAAACGGCTTCGACCAGCAGTCCAACAACCTTGCTGCGCACCTGCGCGACGATGATGACATGCCGCACCGTAGGCTCCGACGGGCGCATTCCGAAGCGCACCGCAAGATCCACGATGGGCAGCACCGCGCCCCGCAGATTGATGACACCGAGCATGTAATACGGCGAATGCGGCATGGGTGTTGCCGGCGTCCAGCCGCGGATTTCCCGCACGGACATGATGTCCACGCAAAATTCCTGGTCACCGATCCGAAACGCGATCAGCTCCCGAGCATCGTTGATCATCGTCTTCGCAAACGTCATACGCTTAACCCGCTGCTGCCAAACCCATTTCCATGCGCAGTGGCTGGCCGCGCGAGGCGGCGACCACCGCATCCACATCCAAGATCAGTGCCACGCGGCCGTCGCCGAGAATGGTGGCGGCGGCAATGCCCGGCACATGCGTGTAGTTGGCTTCCAGGCTCTTGATCACGACCTGCCGCTGGCCCTGGATCGCATCGACCATGAGCGCGCGCTGGCCGCCGCCTTCGGATTCCACCAGGAGCGCGACGCCTTCAACCGGATTGGCCTGCGTGGCGCGGAAGTTGAGGATCCGGCCGACATCGACGAGCGGGCAGAAGGAGTTGCGGATCGAGATGAGCCGCTGCGTGGCCCCGAAGGAATGGATCGAGGCCTGGTCGGGCTGCAGCGTCTCGACGATCGCCGTCAGCGGCACGACCAGCGTCTGGTTGGCCACCGTCACCACCATGCCGTCGAGGACGGCGAGCGTCAGCGGCAGGCTCATGGTGAAGACCGAGCCATGGCCGGGGCGCGAGGAGATGTTGATCCGGCCGCCGAGCGCCTGGATCGAGCGCTTGACCACGTCCATGCCGACCCCGCGGCCGGAGAGGTCCGAAACCTTCTCGGCGGTCGAGAAGCCGGCGTGGAAGATCAGGTTGTCGATCTCCTCGTCGGACAGATTGGCATCGGCCGCGATCAGGTCGTTGTCGATCGCCTTCTGGCGGACGCGCTCGCGGTTGATGCCGGCGCCATCGTCGGCCAGTTCGATGATGATGCGGCCGGAGCGATGCTTTGCGGTCAGCCGCACCGTGCCTTCCGGATTCTTGCCGAGCGCGAGGCGCTTCTCCGGCATTTCCAGACCATGGTCGACGGCGTTGCGGATCATGTGGGTCAACGGCTCGGCCAGCTTGTCGATGACCGTCTTGTCCACTTCGGTGTTTTCGCCCTCGGTGACGAGGCGGACCGACTTGCCGGTGATATCGGCGATTTCGCGCACCGTGCGGGCCATGCGCTGGAACACCGGCTTCACCGGCTGGGCGCGGATGGCCATCACCGAGTCCTGGATCTCGCGGGTGAGCTGCTGCAGCTCTTCGAGACCCATATTGATCGAGGACGTACCGTTGGTGTCGTTTTCGATCACGCTCTGGGAGAGCATGGCCTGGTTGATGACGAGCTCGCCGACGAGGTTGATCAGGCGGTCGACGCGATCGAGATCGACGCGGATCGTCTGGCCGGCAGCGGCGGCCTGCTGGGCGGAGGCTGCCGAACCGGCTGCGGAATTGGCCGTGCTTGCTGCCGAAGACCGGGCGGCATCCGCCGTCTTGGCAGCCGCGCTTGCCATCTGCAGGACGTTGCTGGCCGCATCGGCGGTGGCGACCGCCGCTTCGCGCTCTCCGGCCGCGATCTGCTCTTCTTCCTCGACGACGCCAAGCGCCGGCTCGTGCTCGTGCTCATCGAAGAGGGCCGAGAGATCGAAGGGAACCGGCTGCATCGGCAGGTCTTCGCCAGGTGCGGCGTCGGCGCCCTCGGCGGTTTCCACCACTTCGAGGTCGCAATCCCATTCGGCGAATTCGAAGACGGCACGGATCGCATCCTCGCCCTTGTCGGTGCGCAGCGAGATCTTCCAGGAGAAATAGGCATTCTCCGGGTTCAGCTGGTCGAGGCTGGGCAGGCTGTCGGTGTCGCAATGGATGCTCATCTCGCCGAGGCGCGCGAGGTCGCGCAGAAGCAGTGTCGCCTCATTGCCCTTGCGATAGAGATCATCCTTCGGTTTGAAGGTGATTTCGTAGAGCGGCAGGGTCGACGCAGCCGCCTCTCCCTCGAAATCGTCGAAGGAAAAGGCGACGGGCGCGAAGCCTTCGTCGTTGGTTGCGGGCGCGGCAGGCGCCGGCGCGGCGGCCTTCGCAGCGGGCGCCTTTGCGGCAGGCGCCTTGGCGGGCGCTTCGGCGGCAGGCGCCAGCGGCGTGCCATGCGCTAGGGCTTCCAGCTCGCGGATCAGCTGTCGGGAGCGCGCCTCGTCGACACTGCCGCCGTCGCGGGCGCAGTTGGTCAGGTCGGCCAGGACGTCGGCCGACTTCAGCATGACCTTCAGCACCTCCTGCGTCGGTTCCAGCTTGCCGGAGCGAACGCAGTCGAGCGTCGTTTCAAATACATGCGCAAAGGAGACAAGGTCGTCGAGGCCGAAGGCTCCGGCGCCACCCTTGATCGAGTGGACGGCACGGAACACGGCGTTGACGGTTTCGGGGTCCCGGTCGCCATCGTTCAGCCGCAAGAGACCGGATTCCAGTTCGGCGAGTTGTTCCTCGCATTCCTGGAAGAAAATCTCTTTGATTTCGTTCATGTCCATGGGCGTGCGTCCTGACGGGTTGTGCTTTGACGACTGCGTGGCGAGGATGCGGGCGGGGGCTCCGCTCGCATCGTCTTCGTCAGGCCGTGACGCGCTCGATGGCGTCGATCAGCTTCGTCGGATCGAAGGGCTTGACGATCCAGCCGGTAGCGCCGGCCTGGCGGGCGCGGTTCTTCTTTTCCGCGTCGCTTTCCGTCGTCAGCACCAGGATCGGAATGGCCCGATACTTCTCGTTGCGGCGGACCCCTTCGATGAAGCCGAAGCCATCGAGACGCGGCATGTTGATGTCGGTGACGATCACATCCGGATTGGCATCTTCGAGGACTTCCAGCCCCTCGATGCCATCTTCCGCCTGGATGGTCTCGAACCCGGCATTGTTGAGCGTGACCAGAAGCATGTTCCGGATCGTGCGCGAATCGTCGACGGTGAGAACCTTCTTTTTCATTTCAATTCTCCTTGGCCATCAGACGGTCGACATCGACGCCGATGAGCTGTGTGGTTTTCGTGAACGCGTCCGACATCTTCGAAAAGCTGAAGGACAGTTTTTCCTCTTCCCAGGTCTTCGCCCCGGCCATCAGGACCTGGACGCAAAGTGCACCGACCCGCTCCACCGCCGAGGCATCCACCTCGACGGGGTTGCCGCGCAGTTCCATCAGTTTCGCATGCAGCGCGCTTGCCTCGTTGAGATCGAGGACGGGCGCGAGCGCCAGCGTTTTCGGTGCGGCTTTGCGTGCAGGCATTGCATCATTTCCCTTGGCTGAGCAGGCGGTTGCTGGATAGGCAGAACGTGAACGGCGCCGCGCTGCGGCCCGTCACCTGCGTGGGGCCGGCGGCCGGCGGCGCACCGAAGATGAGATCGCGCACCTGCGCCCGGCGCGCGGGCCCGACACGCGGCGGCGCCTGGCGCAGTCCGAACAGGGAAAGATCATGACTCTGGCTCATGCTCGTCCTCCAAGGGCTCTCAAGGGTGTGGAGAGAAAGGCATCGTCGCCTGCAGTCTCCAGGTCCGGACGGGCCGGAAGGGACCGGGACGCCGCAGCGCGCGCCGGGCGCGCCGCGCCGCGTGGCGAAACGGGTTCACGGCGCAGGGTGAAGCGATGGGTGCTGCCTGCGAGTTCGACGAGAACGGAGGCGAGCGCCGCCCCCTCGCCGGCCGTCCGGGCCGCATCTTCATGGACCGCGCGCATGTCGCGGCTCGCCGTTTCGATCTCGCCGCGCAACTGACCGAGATCGGCGATCTCCTCGCTGGCCTTGCGGGCGATGCCGGAGACCGCCAGGTTGATGGCGCGCACTTCCTCGACGATGCGGCTGATGGCGTTCTGGGTGCGTCCGACGCGCTCGACGCCGGCTTCCACCTGCGCCTTGGTCGAGGACACGAGCTGCTTGATCTCGCGCGCCGCATCTCCGGAGCGCTGGGCGAGCGCCCGCACCTCCTGCGCGACGACGGCAAAGCCGCGGCCGCTTTCGCCGGCCCGCGCCGCCTCGATCCCGGCATTGAGCGCCAGAAGATTGGTCTGGAAGGCAATTTCGTCGATCACGCCGATGATCTGGCCGATCTTCTCGGCCGAGGCTTCGATATCGGCCATGGCGGAGATGGCCAGCCCGGCGATCTCGCCGCTCTGCTCGACCGAGCCCTGTGCGGCCACGACACTCTTTTCTGCGGCCTGGCTTTCCTCGGCGCTGTCTACCAGCTTGCCGGATAGTTCGGCGATGCCGGCCCCTGCCCGTTCGAGGGCGTGGCTCCCGCTCTCGGCAGCACGCGCGATGCCGGCCGCGTCGTCGCCAAGACCGGCCGCGCGGTCCTTTGCGCCAGCAAGACCCGTCTCGATCTGCAGGAAGCTCGCCTCGATCGCATCGAGGCCGGCATTGAGGTCGGTGGCGGTTTCGGCCAGCGCGGCCGGGGCGGTTTCGGCAAGGCGGACGGTCAGGTCTTCGGCGACCAGCGCCTCGGCCACGGCGGCAACGGCGGCGGTCAGATCCGCTTCCGTCGAGGCGCGCATGTCGGCGACCTGGCGCTGCGAGGCGACGCGCAGTTCGTTGAAGCGCAGCGACACGCCGATTTCCGTATCGACGAAGACCGTGCGGATGAGCGCGGAGAGCAGCGTCGTCAGTTCGGCACGCTTGCCCTTGCCGCTCATCAGGCTCTTCGGCCAGAAGTTTTCCACGGCGGCGAGCACGAGGTGCTCGAGCACGACCGCCTGGCCCGCCAGCTGCCAGCGCGGATCGAGCGCCATCCGGCTTTCCGCATCGGAGCGCACCTTGACCCGCTCGGCATAGAGGCTGTCGAAGCGCGCGTCGGTCAGCACGCTCCAGTGGGCGGAGTAGAGATCATGCAGCCGGTCGAACTGCCGGTCGCTGGTAAACTGGCGCGCTGCATCGGAGGAGGATTGCAGGCGCTGAAACAGATCGCGCAAGCCGGTTTCGACCTGGGCCTGCAGCATGGGGCGATGACGACGCAAGGTCTCGGTCTCGACCGTGTCGAGGCCGGCAAATCTCAGGCGCTCGACCAGGCTGCCCGCCTGCGCCCTCCGAGATTGTTCTGCCGCTTCCTGCTCCACGCTCTGTCCTCATCGCTCGCTCCCGGGGACACGTGCTGGCAGCATCCGGCCGGATCATCCGTCCGGCTCCTTCTGGCGCCGGCTTGTTCGTGAACGCATCGACCGATCCGGCTGCCCCCTGCGAAGACGCAGACGGGCAGGCGGCAAGCTCCAGCCGGGGACGGCGAAGACGACGGATCGATGCGGTGGGACATGCCGGACTGCAAACCGGCGCGTCGGATCGGCATCATGCCTTGGCGAAGGCCGGTTCGGCCCCATTCCGACGTGTGAGACAATTCTTATGGTTAATTCCTTGCTTGAAGGTTAACGGCGGGTGCGCGAGATCGCTCAAATCCCCAGAAACCGGGGGCTGAGGCGGCTCGGACACGCTGAGTTTTCACTCCCTAATCCTAGTAATTGTCACGAGGTCGGGCAGGTTCTAAGGGTGGTATAGAACGCAGGGAGGTCAGGCCGGAGCAAGCTTGCTCAGGTTCGATGATCCACATCATGACGATGACGCGGGGGAACGGACAATGATTGTTCTCGCATACAGTGCAACCTTGATCGCGCTTCTGACTCTGGGCGCGCTCTCCGTGCTGATCAACATCGACGACGACCGCAAGGTCGTGGCGCCGCGCGTTTTCTGAAACGACGCGCCATGCCTCATACCCGGCGCTCGAAAAAGCGTCGCGGCCCACTGCCCTCCATGATTGCCTGCCCTAACTGAGGTTCCGATCCATCAGGAAAGGACCCGTCCATGGGCATTGAATCGCTGCTTATCTTTCTTCTCATCGGTGCCATCGCCGGCTGGCTGGCCGGGCTGATCGTCTCGGGCTTCGGCTTCGGGCTGCTCGGCAATATCATCATCGGCATTCTCGGCGCGGTGATTGCCGGCTATCTTTTCCCCGCACTGGGCTTCAGCCTCGGCGGCGGCATCCTTGCGGCCATCGTGCATGCGACGATCGGCGCGATCCTCCTCTTGCTTCTGATCCGCGTGATCAAGCGGGCCTGATGCCGGCGGACAAGGAGACAGGCATGTTGAACGAGACCCTGGAAGCGGCATTGAAGGCTTTCATCGCCGATCACCCGGACATCGAGACCCGCGAGCAGGCGATTGCCGCCGTGCTGGAGAACTGGTTCTCCAGCCATGGCTACCTGCCGCACAGCCAGGAAGGCCTCCGCCCGGAAGAGCTTGACGCGTCGAACGACGATTGAGAAGAGGAAGGGCCGGCCCCCGGCGGCCGGCTCCTCCGGCCTTGACGGGCCGAACGCGCCGATGAGAGCCCTTCCATGAGCCTAGCCTCCGTCCAAGCCTTTTTCGCCGAACACGCCCCCGACATCACCGTCATCGAGCTGTCGCAAAGCACGGCCACGGTGGCCGAAGCGGCAGACGGGCACGGGGTTGCGGCGGCCCAGATCGCCAAGACCCTGGCGCTGCGCGTCGGGCCGGAGGTGATCCTGATTGCGACCCGCGGCGACGCCCGGCTCGACAATCGCAAATTCAAGGATCGCTTCAAGGCGAAGGCCAAGATGCTGGACCTTGGTGAAGTGGAAGCCGAGACCGGGCATCCGGTCGGCGGCGTGTGCCTGTTCGGCCTGCCACGTCCCCTGCCGGTTTTTTGCGATGTCTCGCTGAAGGCCTTCGACATCGTCGTTCCCGCCGCCGGCGCCATCAATGCAGCGGTAAAGATCGCACCGGAGCAGATGGCGGCGCTGACGGGCGCCGACTGGATCGACGTCTGCGCCTGAGCGCCTCCTTTCTCGCCGCTGCCATCCTCTGGTCCCATTATCGGCATTGAAGGGGCCGCTTTCAGGCACTCAGGAGGCAGCTCATGATTCGACGCGGCGCCGCGACCACTCTTTTCCTCGCCCTCGCCGGTGGCAAGGCCTTCGCAATAGACCAGGCCATGGTCCGTCAATTCGAGAAGCTCGATCCGCAGACGCGGTTGGAACAGCGATGCGATACGGAAGCCATGGAGCGGATCACCCAGGGCAAGAACAGCTTCAAGGCGGACAAGGTCATCGCCTACGCCTTCTCCGATCCGACGATCGACAAGACGCGGATCGAGGCGCCGGGCGCGGTGTTTCGCAGCAAGGGCGAATGGTACCGCCTGGCGTTCCGCTGCCGTACGGAAACCGACCGGATCGGCATCGTCTCCTTCAGCTATCAGATCGGCGCGCGCGTGCCGAAGGACCAGTGGCGGGCCCACTATCTCTATCCGTAAACCGAAGAGCGCCCTCGCCGGCCTTCGCCTCAGACGATCATCACGAGAGCGAGGATCGAGACCAGCGTGAAGGCTGCGAAGAGATTGAGCAGCATTCTCATCAGATGCACTGCCATTGCCCTGCCTCCTCGTGGCGTGGGTCCAACCACGGACAGCCGCCTCATCACTCGTCCATCAGCATAGGCTGATAGAGTTAACCGAAGCTTGCTCCTCCAGCCTCCGTTGGCCGAATTTGGCACATCGCGCAAACCCGGCGTGCCGTGGTCAAATTTTTTCTCTATCCTCGGGAATAAGATCAGGCCCGGCTGCGTATATGGGGCATGGACGACAGGAAGAGCCCCTTTGACGTCATTGGCCAGATCGGCGCGCTGCGACGCTATGCGCGATCGCTGACGCGCGATCCCTCCGACGCGGAAGACCTGGTGCAGGATGCGCTGATGCGCGCCTACGAGAAGCGGCCGACCTTCAGGACCGGCGGCAACCTCAAGGCCTGGCTGCTCTCCGTGTTGCACAACACGCATGTGGACGGCCTGCGCCGCCGCCGGTCTTTGGCGCGCCGCGCCGAGGATGCCGCCTACCTGCAGGACGAGGGCCGCGACGGCGGCCAGCACGACAGCGTGCGGCTGGCCCAGCTGCGCACCGCCTTCGCCGCCCTGCCGGAGGAGCAGCGGGCAGCGCTGCATCTCGTCGCCATCGACGAGCTCAGCTACCAGGAAGCGGCAAGGGTTCTCAACATTCCGGTCGGCACGCTGATGTCGCGCATTGCGCGCGCCCGCGCCCGGCTGCGCGAATTCGAGGATGGCGTCGCCCCGGTGACGCATTTGAAGATCGTTGGAGGCACCGACAATGACCGCGAATGATCCGCTCGGCGAACCGATCGTCCAGTCCGACCTTGACGCCTATGTCGATGGCCAGCTCAGCGCCGCCCGCCGCACTGCCGTCGAGGCCTATCTCGCCAGCCGGCCGGATGCGGCAGCGCGGGTGATGGCGGATCTCAGCCTGCGCGGTCAGCTGCGCCAGGCGCTGGGGCCGGCTGTGGACGGCGGCGAGGCACGCGAGACCCGCGAGGCCGCCCGGCGGCTGGAGCGCGCGCTGCGCACCGCGCATTTCGGGCAACGTTTGCAGAAGATTGCCGCCGTGGGCCTGCTGGTGGCCGGCGGATGGGCGGCGGGCAGCGCGCTCGGCCCCTTCCGCGCCACCGAAGTGGTCGCCTCCGAACCGCCGCCGGCCCATGTCGAGGAAGCGGTGCGGGCGCACGAGACCGCCGTGCTGCGCGAAGCCATGCAGTCTCAGCCGGAAGGCGGCACCTATGATCCGGAAGAGATCCGCGCCGCGACCGCGATCGTGCTGCCGGAGCTGCCGCGCGACTGGACGGTGGTGGACGCCCAGATCTTTCCCTCGCGCTTCGGCCCGAGCGTCGAGCTCGCCATCGCCACGCCCAGCGAAGGCCCGCTGTCGCTCTTCGCCGTGCGGCCCGGCGCCTTTGCGGTGAAAACCGTCGCCACCTTCACCATCGGCAGCACGCAGGCCGCATCCTGGCAGATCGGCGACGTCGCCTATGCACTCGTTGCGGCCCGCGATGGAAAAGCTGTGCTTTCGGAAGAGGCCGAACGCCTGTCCCGCACGCTGTACTGACCGACCAAGTTCAACACCTCTCAACCAAGGAGACTGAAACCATGAGCTTCACCGACCCGCGCCAAGGCTATGCCAGCCTGCGTCAGGGCGCCTATCTCGATGAGGCGCTCCGCCAGCACATGCTGCGCGTCTACAATTATATGGGCCTCGGCCTCGTTCTGACCGGCATCGTCGCCTTCGTCGTCGGCACGACGCCCGCCCTCTACGTGCCGATCTTCCAGAGCCCGCTCAAATGGGTGGTGATGCTGGCGCCGCTCGCCTTCGTCATGTTCATGTCGTTCCGCCTGCAGAGCATGTCGGCCGGCGCGGCCCAGGGCATGTTCTGGGCCTTCTGCGCGGTGATGGGCCTGTCGCTCGCTTCCGTGTTCCTGGTCTTTACCGGAACCTCGATCGCGCGCACCTTCTTCATCGCCGCCACCATGTTCGGCGCCACCAGCCTATATGGCTATGTGACGAAGGCCGACCTGTCGAAGATGGGGTCCTTCCTGATGATGGGCCTGATCGGCGTCGTCATCGCCTCGATCGTCAACATCTTCCTCGGCTCCTCCGCCCTGCAGTTCGCGATCTCGGTCATCGGCATCGTCGTGTTCGTCGGCCTCACCGCCTATGACACGCAGAACATCAAGGAGCAATTTGCCGAGAACATGGACCAGGAGAGCCAGCAGAAGCTCGCCGTCTTCGGGGCACTCTCGCTCTACCTGAACTTCGTCAACATCTTCCAGCTGTTGCTGCAGCTGACCGGCCAGCGCGAAGAATAAGCGCCAGCTTGCGCGGGGCACGCCCCGCGCTCTCCGGCCTCAGCCGGCGGCGAGTACCGCCGCCGGCCACCGGACCCCTGATGGAAACCCAAATTCGTTGACCCTTCCCGCGCGTGCTTTCGCCCGCGAGGGCCCCCTGTTGTCCGGCGATCCGCCGTGAGCGGCTCTGGACAGCGCTGACCAACCCGAAAGGACGACACCCATGGACGTGAACGACCGCCAGGCAATCGACGGGCTCTTTACGCGGATTGCCGATGTCGAACGGCAGAGCCCCCAGATCGACCGGGAGGCCGACGCCTTCATCCGCGACCGCATGGCCCGCCAGCCGGCCGCCCCCTATCTGATGGCCCAGACGATCGTGGTGCAGGACCAGGCGCTCGCCCAGGCCGAAGAGCGCATCCGCGAGCTCGAGCACCAGGTCCGCAACGCGCCACGCGCATCCGGCGGTGGCGGCCTGTTCTCCAGCCTGTTCGGCGGCAGCAGCCAGCCCTCCGCCCCGCCGCGCAACCCGATGCCCGCGGCACCCGCCAACAGCCCCTGGGGCGGTCAGTCCGCCACCCCGCACGGCGCCTATCCCGGCGCGCATCCGGCAGGCCGCGGTCCGGGCGGCGGCGGCTTTCTTGCCGGCGCGGCACAGACGGCCATGGGCGTTGCCGGCGGCATGCTGATCGGCAGCGCGATCGGCGGCATGTTTGCCGGCGATGCCGAAGCGGCCGAGACCCCGGCAGCCGAGGACGCCAGTGACGCCGGAGATGCCGGCGGCGACGAGGGCGGCGATTTCGAGTTCTGAGCAGGTCCAGCCGGGGCGCAGAACTTCGTCCGTGATCGGTGATCGGTGATCAGTGATCAGCGAGCGTGCCCTTGGCCTCAGCCGCGGCGATGAGGGCGGCGCATTGACATAAGAAGAGCCGGCGCGGGATCCCCGCGCCGGCTCTTCCTTTATCTTCACCGGGCTGCTGCGCCGTGCCTTACGGCTGGCCGCCGCCGCCGGCTGCGCCGTAGACCTGGCCGGTCGCGTAGCTGGCGCTGCTGTCGGCGAGCTGGACATAGATGGAGGCAAGTTCCGCCGGCTGGCCGGGGCGACCGAGCGGCGTATCGCCGCCGAACTGCATCAGCTTCTCCATGGTGGCGCCGCCCGAAACCTGCAGCGGCGTCCAGATCGGCCCCGGCGCCACGCCATTGACGCGGATGCCCTTGGGTCCGAGCTGCTTGGCCATCGACTTGGTGAAGTTCATGCCGGCCGCTTTCGTCATGGCATAATCCACCAGGTTCTCCGAGGGATCATAGGCCTGTTCGGAAGTGGTCTGGATAATGGCCGAGCCCGGCTTCAGATGCTTGAGCGCCGCCTTGGTCAGCCAGAACATCGCATAGATATTGGTCTTCATCGTCGCGTCGAAGGCTTCGGACGTGATGTCGGTGAGGGCCTGGGCCTGCTGCTGGCGTCCGGCATTGTTGACGAGGATATCGAGACCGCCCAAGGCCGCAGCCGCGTCCTCCACCAGCTTCTGGCAGAAGGCCTCGTCGCGCAGGTCGCCCGGCAGCGCCACGCCCTTGCGGCCTTCCTTTTCGATCAGCGCGATCACCTCGCGCGCATCCGGCTCTTCGTCGGGCAGGTAGTTGATCGCCACATCCGCGCCTTCGCGGGCATAGGCGATGGCGGCGGCGCGCCCCATGCCAGAATCGCCGCCGGTGATCAGCGCCTTGCGGCCGATCAGCCGGCCGGAGCCCTTGTAGGAGGTCTCGCCATGATCGGGCTTCGGCACCATCTTGCCGGCCAGGCCCGGAAAGGGCTGTGACTGCCTTTCGAATGGCGGCTTGGGATATTTGGTCGTCGGGTCTTCCAGCATGGAAGCCTCCTTCTCGGTGGTGGTTTGGCCAAAGGCCGGCATAGCGGACGCGGCAAGCGTCGCCGTGGTGGCGGCAAGCACGCTGCGCCGCGTCAGGGAGAAATCGGGTGGGGAGGACATGGTTCTTCTCTACGATTGAGGTGCTGGCGGCCGGGAGCGCGATCAAGGGTCAGCAGGGCAAGCTCCCAGCAGCGCACGCGAAAGACTGGCAGGCGTTCGATGGAACGCCGGCCAGCCTTTCGCGCGGCGCAAAAGGTCAATGCTTGTTCTCGAGGGACTGCTCGACCGCCTTGCGGCTGTTGCCGACGGACTTCACCGCCTCGGCGACCTTGTCCTTCGACACGCCTTCCTTTTCCGCCTCGTAGCGAAGTTCATGATCCTGTCCGGCTGCGACCCGGGCCCGGTCCTGGTTGCGCCCGCGCGTGGTGGTCGACATGGTGCATCTCCTTTGTTCAACCTGCCGAACAAACACGATGCGAGTCCCGAAGTTCCGGCAGCGGTGCAGGAAGAGCGGTTTTGACGGCTGAAAGCCGGGGATGCACCGGAGAGCGCATGGACTTTTCCGGCCCGGCTTGCTGTCATGGATCCCCGCCTCGGTCCGAAAATCCTTACCTGGAGAACCCTATGACCCGCCCGATCTTCGACCTGTCCGGCCGCCGCGCGCTCGTGACCGGGGCAAGCCGCGGGATCGGCCAGACGATTGCGCGGGCCTTGGCCGAAGCCGGCGCCGATGTGGCCGTCACCGCCCGCAGCACCGCGACGCTGGACGAGACCCGGTCCCTCATCGAGGCAAGCGGGAGACGCGCGGTGGCGCTGGCCCAGGATGTGCGCGATGTGGAGGCCTGCGCAAGGGTTACGGCCGAGGCTGCGGCGGCGCTTGATGGGCTCGATATCCTGGTCAACAATGCCGGCTTCGAACAGGTCAGCCCCTCGCTCGATGTCGACGAGGCGCTCTGGGACCAGATCCTCTCCACCAATCTGAAGGGCGCCTTCTTCTGCGCCCAGGCGGCAGGGCGGATCATGGCGCCGGCCGGACAGGGGTCGATCATCAATCTCTGCTCGCTCACCTCCTATGTGGGTATTCCGACAGCGGTTCCTTACGGCGCGTCCAAGTCCGGCCTGCTGGGTGTCACCCGGGCGCTGGCTGCGGAATGGGCGCCGAAGGGCATCCGCGTCAATGCGATCGCTCCCGGCTATTTCCGCACGGCGATGACCGAAGTCTTCTACGAAAACCAGGCCTGGCAAGAGACCATGCTGGCGAAGATCCCGCAGGGGCGCTTCGGCCAGGACAGCGACATCGGCGGCGTCGCCGTGTTCCTCGCAAGCGACGCCGCCGCCTATGTCAACGGTCACTGCATCCCGGTGGACGGCGGATTCCTTGCGTCGATCTGAGCGTCGGCGCACGACAGGCTGTGAACAGACAGCGGCGGACGCTTGTGTTTTGGCCTCAGACGGAAAGAAATAGCTGACAAAAGCAGCAGCCAACCAATGACTGCACAAAAACTGCGCATGCTGTGCTGCAGCGCAAAATATGTTCAGTTTCGTTGACGCATCTTGTACAGGCCTGTATAGACAAGTCACGACAGAAGCGGCGCTGCGACGACGGCGACGCGTAAGGACAAGGCCCCGATCGGGCCAAGGGCAGTGAGGGGAAACGCCATGGGCGTTGCTGGCGCCGGGTTCCGGCAGGCCGTATCCGCAGCCGAGGCCATTGCCGTTTCGGTCAAGCATGTCGGCATGCGGTTCGGCCCGGTGGATGCGGTCAAGGATGCATCGTTCGATTTGCCGCGCGGCCGCTTCCTCACCATTCTCGGCCCGTCCGGCTCCGGCAAGACGACGCTGCTGCGCATGATCGCGGGCTTCGACCGGCCGACCAGCGGCGAGATCTTCATCAATGGCGCCCCGGTCAGCGCCGTGCCGCCGCATGCCCGCGCCATCGGCATGGTGTTCCAGAAGCTGGCGCTCTTCCCGCACATGACCGCCGCCGAAAACGTGGCCTTTCCCTTGAAGATGCGCCGGCATGATGCGCGCACCATCCCCGCCAAGGTCGAGCGCTATCTCGATCTCGTCCGGCTCGGCGGCTATGGCGAGCGGCGGATCAACGCGCTGTCCGGCGGCCAGCAGCAGCGCGTCGCCATTGCCCGTGCGCTGGTGTTCGAGCCGGACCTGCTGCTGCTCGACGAGCCGCTCGCCGCACTCGACCGCAAGCTGCGCGAGGAGATGCAGCTTGAATTCCGCCGCATCCAGAAGGAGCTCGGCGTCACCACCATCAACGTCACGCACGACCAGCGGGAAGCGCTCGTCGTGTCGGACGAGGTGATCGTCATGGACGGCGGACGCATCCAGCAGAAGGCCCGGCCGGTAGAGGCCTATCGCAGCCCGGCCAATGCCTTCGTGGCGAATTTCATTGGCGTCACCAATTTCCTTGAAGGCCGCGTGATCGCGGTCGACGGCCCGGCGGTGACGATCGAGGCGGCCGGCGTGCAGATCGCGGGCATTGCGGCGGAAGCGGGCCTTGCGGTGGGCGCCGCCTGCGCTGGGGCGATCCGGGCCGAGCAGATCCGCATCGCGCCGCTCGAAGCGCGGCTCGACGGGCTGTCCACCCTGGTCGAGGCGCATGTCGAGGACTGCATCTTCGAGGGCGAGCGCATGGTCTATGAGCTGCGCGTGCCAATGCTCGGCGGCGCCCTGATGCGCGTTTTCGACCATGATGCCGAATCCCACCTTCAGTTCAGCGCGGGCGACGCGGTGCGCCTCGGCTGGAATGTTCGAGACATGCACGTCTTTCGAAAGTGACCCCGAGAAGGTCCAGCCAGAGGAGAATGCTTCAATGTCAGACGAGAAGATCCTGTCCGCGAGCCTGCGCCGCCGGACCCTGCTTGCTTCGATAGCGGCGGCCGGCGCATCCGCTGGCCTCTCCACGCTGGGCGTGCCCCGCGCCTTTGCGCAAGAGCCGGAAAAGCCGGCCGAAATCATCGTGCGCGCCTGGGGCGGCAGCTGGGTCGATGCGCTGAAGGCCGGCGTCTCCGACAGCTTCACCAAGGAAACCGGCATCGCGGTTCGCCACGACCTGACCGAAGACAACGAGATCCAGCCGAAGGTCTGGGCGGCCGTGGCGCAGAAGCGCGTGCCGCCGATCCACATCAACTGGGACACGACGACCAATGCCACGAAATCGGCGCTGCGCGGCGTGACCGAGGATCTCTCGGACCTGGCGAACCTGAAGAACGCCACCGACCTCGCCAAGCCGGTCGGCCTCGACGGTTATCCGATCGTCAACACCTACGGCTATGTCTATGTTCTGGCCTATCGCCCATCCGCCTTCCCCGATGGACCGCCGAAGAGCTGGAAGGACCTGCTGGACCCGAAGCTGAAGGGCCGCATCGCGCTTTATAATGACGGCATCGGCTTCCATTTCCCCGCCCAGGTCGCCGGCGGCGGCAAGCTGGAGGATATCCCCGGCAACATGCAGCCCGCCTGGGATTTCATCACCAAGATCAAGGCGCAGGACCCGCTGCTCGGCGAGGATCCGGATTTCACCACCTGGTTCCAGAAGGGCGAGATCGACGCCGCCTGCACCATCTCCACCAATGCGCGCGAAGCCAAGAAGAACGGCATCGAGATTGCCTGGGTGGTGCCGGAGGAAGGGGCGAAGTTCGATACCGATGGCCTGTGGATCCCGAAGGGCCTGCCGGAAAACGAGCTCTACTGGGCCAAGCAATATATCAACCACGCGCTGACCAAGGAGGCGCAGCAGATCTGGCTCGACGGCCTCGGCCTGCCGGGCGTTATCCCGGGCGTCAACCCGCCGGCCGATCTCGCAAACGATCCCTCCTACCCGACCAAGGACGAGGACTTCAAACACCTCATCCGCATCTCCTCCAAGGTGCAGGTCGAGAATGAGAGCCAGTGGTTCGCCAAGTTCAAGGAAATCATGCAGGGCTGAGCCCGGCAGCGCCTGCCGCCGGAGCAAGCCCGGCGGCAGGCGTCCCATCCACGGTGAAGGAAGGCCCCATGCGCACGCCTCGTGCCGCCTATCCCCTGACATGGCGCGTGATGGATGCGCTGGAACGCCTGGCGGCGATGGTGTGGCCTGCCCGCTTCGGCAGTGCGTTGCCCTATCTCATGCTGCTGCCGGCGCTTCTCTTGGTCGGGCTCCTGGTGCTCGGCCTCGTCGAGATCGGCGACACGAGCCTGCGCACGCTGGACACCAGCACCTTCCTGCTTTCGGATGTCCGGACGCTCGACAATTACCGCCGCGTGCTGACGGAGCCCTTCTTCCTGACGGTGGCGAGCCGCAGCCTGATCGGCGCACTGATCGTGACTGTGGTCACGCTGATCTTCGCCTTTCCCTATGCCTATCTCATGGTGCGCACGCCGTCGTCCGGCCTGCGCAAGCTGCTGCTCGTCGCACTGTTCCTGCCCTTCTTCATCGGCCAGGTGGTCCGCGCCTATGGCTGGCTGATCATTCTCGGCAGCCAGGGCATGGTGAACGAGGCGCTCGGCCTCGTCGGCGTGCCGCCGATGCAGCTTCTCTACAATTACCCGGCCGTGCTTTTTGGCCTCGTGCAGTACATGCTGCCCTTCGCGGTCCTGATGCTGGCGCCGGCGCTGACGGCGATACCCGCGGAACTCGAGGCTGCCTCCGCCTCGCTCGGCGCCAACTGGCTGCGCACCTTCCGCCATGTCGTCCTGCCGCTCGCCCGCCCGGGTCTGGTCGGCGCAGGGCTTGTGGTGGTGACGCTGTCGCTCACCGACTTTGCCATTCCCGCCATTCTCGGCGGCGGGCGGCAGGATTTCATTGCCAATGCGATCTACGACCAGTTCTTCCGCACCTCCGACCAGGGCATGGGAGCCACGCTGTCGCTGATGCTGGTCGCGGTCGGCTCCATGCTGGTCGGCGTCGTCTTCCTGCTGTTCGGCGCAGGCACGCTGGCGATGGGCGGCGAGCGGAAATGAGGATGCCATGACCGGAAGCCGCAGCAAGTCCGTCACCCTCTGGACCTTCGTCACCCTTGCCCTGCTCATGCTCTCGGCACCGACCATCGTCGTGCTCGGTGCGTCGTTTACGGCCGGCAACATCATCACCTTCCCGCCGGACGGCTTCTCGCTGCAATGGTACGCCAAGATCGCGCAGGCGAGCGATCTGCGCCAGGCCTTCTGGCGCTCGCTCATCGTCGCGGCCATCTGCACGCTCGTCTCTATCCCGGTGGGCACGCTGGCCGGGATTGCGCTTGCCAAGTATCGGGTGCGCTTTGCCCGATCCATGCAGGTCTACCTGCTCCTGCCCTTCACCATTCCGCTGATCGGCTCGGGCATCGGCATGATGCTCGTCTTCGGCAATCTGGGCGTTCTCGGCCAGCTCTGGCCGGTCGGCCTCGCCTGCGCCGTCATCAACCTGCCCTTCATGATCTGGGCGGTGACGGCGAGCGCCAGCAATCTTTCCCCCGATCTCGAGCTGGCCGCTGCCAATTGCGGGGCGCCGCCGCTGCAGCGCTTCCTCTACATCACCCTGCCCGCCGTGCTGCCCGGCGTCATCACCGGATCGCTGCTGATGTTCATCCTGGCGCTCAACGAATTTCTGGTCAGCCTGCTGCTGGTCGATGCCCGCAGCGTCACCCTGCCGGTCCAGATCTACAACTCCATCCGCTCGATCATCACGCCGGATCTCGCCGCCATTTCCGTCGTGTTCATTCTCTGCGCCGGCCTGGCGATCGCAGCGCTCGATCGCTTCGTCGGCCTCGACATCTTCCTGAAATCCAAGTGATTTTTGAAATCCAAGTGAGCGGCCTTTCAAAGGCCCCCTGCCAGAGCCAAGGACAAACCCATGACCGACGTGTCTTTCTACGAATATGCGGCACTGACCGCGGAGGAAAAGGCGGCCCTTCTGCGCCGGTCGGAAACCGACCTTTCGAGCTTCATGGAAAAGGTGGCGCCGATCCTGGAGGCCGTGCGGACCGAGGGCGATGCGGCGCTGGCCCGCTTCGGCCGCGACCTCGACAAGGCGGACGTGACCGAGGCGACGCTGAAGGTCACCGAGGCGGAATTCGACGCCGCCTTCGGGCTTGTCGATGACAGCGTGGTCGAGTCGATCCGCTTCGGCATCGACAACATCCGCCATTTCCACGAGGAGCAGAAACCGGAGGCCATGTGGCTGAAGGAGATCCGCCCCGGCGCCTTTGCCGGCGATCGCTTCACCCCTATCCAGTCGGTGGCGCTCTATGTGCCGCGCGGCAAGGGCTCCTTCCCGTCCGTGACCATGATGACCTCGGTGCCGGCGGTGGTGGCCGGCGTGCCGAACCTTGCCATCGTCACTCCGCCGGCGCCCGATGGCACGGTCGATGCCGCGACGCTGGTCGCGGCGCGGCTGGCGGGCGTGGAAACGGTCTACAAGGTTGGCGGTGCCCAGGCCGTCGCCGCCGTGGCCTATGGAACGGAAACGGTCAAGCCGGCGCTCAAGATCGTCGGCCCGGGAAGCCCCTGGGTGGTGGCCGCCAAGCGCGCGCTGGCCGGCGTCATCGACACCGGCCTGCCTGCCGGCCCGTCCGAGGTGATGATCCTTGCCGACGACACGGTGCATGGCGGCCTTGCGGCCCTCGACCTGCTGATCGAGGCGGAACACGGCCCGGACTCCTCCGCCTATCTCGTCACCCACAGCCGCCGCGTGGCGGAAGAGGCGCTGGCCGCCCTGCCCGACCACTGGGCGCAGATGAGCGAGCAGCGCGTGGCCTTCTCCAAGGCGGTGCTGACCGGCAAGACCGGCGGCATCGTGCTGACCTCGTCGATCGAGGAGAGCTACGCCTTCGTCAACGCCTATGCGCCCGAGCATCTCGAGCTGCTCTCGGAAGAGCCCTTCATCCATCTCGGCCATATCACCGAGGCGGCGGAGATCCTGCTCGGCACGCATACGCCGGTCTCGATCGCCAACTTCTCGCTGGGGCCGAACGCGGTGCTGCCGACCAGCCGCTGGGCGCGCACCTTCGGTCCGCTCTCCGTGACGGATTTCGTCAAGCGCTCCTCGATCGGCTATGTCACTGCGCCCGCCTACCCGGAGTTCGCCCGGCATTCGCACAATCTGGCGCTCTACGAGGGCTTCTCCTCGCATGCGCTGGCCGTGTCGCCGCTGCGGGCGCGCTACCTGAAAAAGGGAGCCTGACCCATGAAGGCGGTGCGGCTGCACGCGGCGCAGGATCTGCGGCTGGAGGAGGTAGAGGCCCCCTCCGCCCCGCCCCGCGGCCATGTGACGCTTGCCGTCCGTGCCGCCGGCATCTGCGGCTCCGACCTTCACAACTTTCGCACCGGACAATGGATCACCCGCAGCCCCTCCACCGCCGGCCATGAGTTCTGCGGACGGATCATCGCGGTGGGCCGCGATGTCAACGGGCTGTCGGTGGGCGATCTGGTGGCAGCGGATTCCCGCTTCACCTGCGGCGTCTGCCCGGCCTGCCGCAGCGGACGCGGCCAGATCTGCGAAGCGCTCGGCTTTGTCGGCGAGGCCTGCGATGGCGGCTTTGCCGAGGCGGTGACCCTGCCGGCCGCGCTTCTGCACCGGCACGATCCGGCCCTGCCCCCTGCTGTGGCCGCCATGGCCGAACCGCTTGCCGTGGCGCTCCACGCCGTGCGCCGCCTGCGCCCGCCCCCGGGCGAGCCGGTTCTGGTCCTCGGGTGCGGCACGATCGGCGGGCTCTGCGCGCTGCTTCTGTCCCGCCTGCACGAGGGGCCGCTGCTTCTGGCCGATCTCAACGCCGAAAAGGCGGCCCTTGTGGCAGAGGTCTGTGCGGGACGGGCGATCGAGCTTTCGGCCGACACCGTTGCCGCGGCCCTGCCCGGCGGCCGGCTGCGCTATGCGCTGGACGCGACCGGTTCGGTGGCGGCGATCGAAACGGCGCTTTCGCTGCTTGCCGGCGGCGGTGCCTTGGCACTGGTTGGCATTTCGCATGGCCGGCTGTCGCTTGATCCGAACCATCTGGTCGAGCGCGAGATCGCTCTTCTCGGCTGCCACGCCTTCGGTGACGAGCTGCCGGAGGCCATTGCCCTCCTTCCCGAGCTCGCGCCGGCGCTCCTGCGCTTCGTGACCGTGCTGCCCGGCCTGGATGCGGTGCCGGACGCCTATGAACGGCTGCTGCGCGGCGAAGGGCACGGGCTGAAGACCATCATCCACGTGGCCGATTGAGGCGCGCGCCTGACCGCGCGCTGCCGAACAAGGCGGAGACAAGCACCATGGAGACGCTCCCGAATTCCGCCTCGCCGCTCTACGAGAAGGTGAAGGACTTCGTGCTGGGCAATATCGGCAGCGGCAAATGGGGCCGCAACACGCGCCTGCCCTCGGAAAACGACCTGGTTCTCACCTTGGGCGTCTCGCGCATGACGGTCAACCGCGCGCTGCGGGAACTGACCTCGGAGGGCCATCTGCGCCGCATCCAGGGGGTCGGCACCTTCGTCGCGCCGCCGCGCCCGCAATCGACGCTGATCGAGATCAGCAACATCGCCACCGAGGTCAAGGCTCGGGGCAGTCGCTTCCGTGCCGAGGTGGTGGCGCTGGAGCGGATCGAGACCCCGGCGCCCGAACTGCTGATCGCCTTCGAATTCGACACGGTGCGCCCGGTCGACCATTCGGTCGTGCTGCATTTCGAGAACGACGTGCCGGTGCAGCTGGAAGAACGTTTCGTCAATCCGGCGCTTGTCTCCTTCTATCTGGAGCAGGATTTCACCCGGATGACCACCTACGACTATCTGCAGAACGCCACGCCGCTGACCGAAGTGGAGCACCTGATCAGCGCCATGCCGGCCGGGCCGGAACAGGCGGCGCTGCTGCAGATGCGCAGCGGGGACAGCTGCCTCGTTCTCCACCGCAAGACCTGGTCCGGCCCGATCATCGCCACTGTCAACACGCTGACCTATGTCGGCAGCCGCTATGTGCTCGGCAGCCGCTATGTGCTCGGCAGCCGCTATCTGCACGGCGCCAAATGAAACGAGACCGAGAATGACCGCATCCGTGAGCCGCACGGCCGAAATCCGAAAGGTCGCCCGGGAGGGAGACAGCAAGGGCGCCGAGGCGATGCTGTCCGCCCTTCTCGCCGATCTGTTCTCCATCCGCCCGCGCGGACTGGCGATCAATCACGACCAGTACAGCCTGAATTCGCTGAACGGCTTCTTCGAAACGGACGACGGCGCCTTCTTCTTCAAGTTTCACCAGGAGGAGGGCGAGGAGGCGATGAGCGGCGAATATTACCGCGCCGACCTGCTTGCCCGGGCTGGCCTGCCGGTCGACCAGCCGGTTTTGATGTCGGTGCTCCCGGGCGAGCAGATCCTCGTCTATCGCCGCCGCAGCGATCCGCGCTTTTCCGATGTCCTGCGGGCGCTGGATCTCGCAGACGAGCCGGAGGAACGCGCGCGCGCGGTGGCTGCGGAAAAGGCGCTGAATGCCGAGGTGCTGCGGGTCTACCAGGAGACGCTGCACCCGGTCTCTCCGGCCGAGGTGGCGGCCGAGCCGATCCACCGGCTGTTCTTCGAGCGCCTGATCGATTCGCCGGCCGGCAGCTTCCCGGGTGGGCGGCTGTCGCGATTCTATGTCGGCCAGAGCTTTGCCTTTCCGGGGCTGACGCTCGATTGGGACCGCTTTTCCGCCCTGCGCCTCTGCGTGAACGGCATCCTCTACCGCGACAGCATCGGCGCTCTGTTCGAGGCGGCGAAGGCCCGCCTTGCCCCCACCATGATAGCGGATGCCGGCGGCGTGACCGCCCATGGCGATGCCCACAACGCCAATGTGTGGTACGAGCGCCGGGGCGAAGCGGCGCGGCTTGCCTTCTTCGATCCCGCCTTTGCCGGCGACCATGTGCCGAGCTTGCTGGCCGAGGTGAAGACCACCTTCCACAACATCCTGGCCCATCCGCTCTGGCTCTATGATCCCACGCTGGCGAGCGACCGGTTCTTGGCCGAGGCGGCGCTCGACGGTGACATTCTGCGCGTGACGACCAACCATGGCCTCAGCCCGGTCCGCCGCGATCTGCTGGCCGCCAAGGCGGACGGCCTCTGGCGGCCCCTGCTCGCCAGCCTGAAGGACCGCGGTCTTCTGCCGGAAGATTGGCGGCGGGTGGTGCGGCTGGCGCTGTTCCTCTGCCCGACCCTGGTGATGAACCTGCGTGCGGGCGCTGCCTCCCACACGCCCACCTCCTCGCTGATCGCCTTTTCGACTGCCGTCATGGCCGGCAGCGAGCCGGTTGACGGCGAGGACCTGATGACCCGCTTCTTCGACGCGATCGACCCCAACCGAGGCTGACATGCATCTGATCAATGTCGAGGATTACCGCCGCCTCGCCCGCCGCCGCCTGCCGAAGATCTTCTTCGACTATATCGATGGCGGCTCCTTCGACGAGCAGACCATGCAGGCGAACCGCACGGATTTCGCCGGTTACGAGCTGAAGCAGACCGTGCTGGTCGAGCCGAAACCGCAGGACCTGTCGACCGACTTTCTCGGCGTGCGGCAGGCCCTGCCCTTCATGCTCGGCCCGGTCGGCTTCCTGGGGCTCTATTCCGGGCACGGCGAGGCGAAGGCGGCACGGGCCGCCCATGCGGCCGGGATTCCGCTCTGCCTGTCGACCTTCTCGATCGCCTCGCTCGCCGATCTGCGGGCCGAGACCGCCGGTCCGCTGCACTTCCAGCTCTACGTGCTCGATGACCGGGAGTTGACCGAAGAGTTCCTGGCGGCCGCGCGGGCTGCCGCGGTCGACACGCTGTTCGTGACGGTCGATACGGCCATTACCGGCATTCGCGAGCGCGATGTGCGCAACGGGTTTCGCTCCCTGACCCGGCTGACGCCCGCCCTCCTCGCCCGTTTTCTCCTCAGTCCCCATTGGCTGCTCGACATGGCGCGGAGCGGGCACCCTTCAGTGCGGGCGATCGAGCATCGTCCCGATTTCGGACGTGGCGCGCTGGAGCAGGCGGCCAATCTCTCCCGCCGCATCGACAAGACACTATCCTGGACGGACATCGCCTGGCTGCGCGCGCGCTGGCAGGGCAAGCTGATCGTCAAGGGCGTGCTCTCGCGCGAGGATGCGGTGCGGGCCCGCGATCTCGGCTGCGACGGCGTGGTGATCTCCAACCACGGCGGCCGGCAGCTGGATGGGGCAACCAGCACCATCCGCGCCCTGCCCGGCATTCGCGCCGCGGTCGGCCCGGGCTTTTGCCTGCTGCTCGATGGCGGCATTCGCCGCGGCACCGATATCGTCAAGGCGATCGGCCTCGGGGCGGATGGCGTCATGCTCGGCCGAGCCTATGCCTACGGCCTGGCCGGCGCCGGCGAGCGCGGCGTCGCCGACATCATCGCCATCCTGACCCGCGAGATCTCGATCAGCCTCGCCCTGATGGGCGTCGCCTCGATCGACGCCTTGAAGGCGGATGGCCCATCGCTGGTCCTGCCCCGGCGCTAGCTGCGCGCTCCATCGGCTTTTCCGCATAGGCTGACTGACAAGTTGCCGTACCCGTTCCCGCAGACTTGGGGTCTGTGAGCTTCTCTTGCACCGCACCCTCATCTCGCGGATGCGATTGTGAAAAATTCACATCCGGTCATCCACAGACGGCATGAATCGCGCCCGATGCATCATTGACACGCGCTTGAAACTCTCGATAACTGTTGTCAGACATCTTACAAAATGTCACCGGGAACAAATGGGAGAACCCTGATGAAGCTCTTGACGCCACTTCTGGCCGGCCTTGCCATGCTCGCCGCTGCCGACACCGCCTTTGCCGGCGAAACGCTCGACCGCGTGATGGAAAACAAGGCGATGGTCGTCGCCACCAACAGCAGCTGGCCGCCCCAGAGCTTCCTGGACGACAACAATGAGATGGTCGGCTTCGACATCGACGTCTCGCGCGAGATCGCCAAGCGCCTCGGCGTCGAGGTCAGCTTCCAGACCCCCGACTGGGCAACGCTCACCGGCGGCCGCTGGCAGGGTCGTTACGACCTCGGCGTCGGCTCGGTAACGCCGACCAAGGCGCGCGCCCAGGTGATCGATTTCGCCGGCGTCTACTACTATAGCCCCTATGTCTACGTGGTGCACAAGGACAGCACGGCCAAGACCGTCGCCGACCTCAAGGGCAAGGTGATCGGCGTCGAAACCGCCACCACCTCCGAAGATTTCGTCCGCCATCAGCTGGAAATCGATGCGCCGGGCGTGCCGCCGGTCGAATACAAGCTCGAGCCGGGCGAGATCCGCACCTTCGCCGATTCCATGCTGCCCTTCGACGACCTTCGCCTCGGCGATGGCGTGCGCCTCGACGCGGTGATCGCGCCGGAGCAGACGGCCAAGAACGCGATCAAGAACGGCTATCCGCTGCGCATCCTCGATGATGGCTATGCCTTCCGCGAGCCGCTGGTCGTGATCGGCGAAAAGGTCGATCCGGAATGGACCGCCAAGGTCGGCGGCATCATCGCCGAGATGAAAAAGGACGGCACGCTCGCCAGCCTGACCACCAAGTGGTACGGCAAGGACTACAGCGCCGACTAAGGACCCGGCGGGAGGCAGCCTCGCTGCCTCCCCTTTCGCGCGCGTGGCGTCTTCTGCCGCAGCGCGCGTGCGGCCGCCGCTTTCGCTCACACGATGGCGAACGCACCGCTCTGGCCAGTCCGCATCTTTCCTCTTCCGCAGCCCTTGCGAGCATCCCATGCGCTATCCCGATACCTATTACCGCCGCACCATGGCCGATGCGAAGACGCGTCCGGCGCTTGCCGGCACTCTGGAGTGCGACACGCTGATCGTCGGCGGCGGGCTTGCCGGCTTGACGACCGCGCTGCAGCTTGCCCGCGCCGGCGTTTCCGTTGTCGTGCTGGAGGCGGAGAGCGTCGGCTTCGGCGCATCCGGCCGCAATGGCGGGTTTGTCAGCCCCGGCTTCGCCACCGGGAGCGAGGCGATCGCCCGCGCGGCAGGGCCCGACAATGCCCGCGCCCTGCATCTCTTGTCGATCGAAGGCGTCGATTTCGTGCGCGAGACGATCCGCACGCTCGGCATCGCCGATGCGCATGTGCAGCCCGGCATCATGAGCGTGCTCCGCCAGGACGGCGGCGACAGCCTGAAGACCTATGCCGACGCCATGCGCCGCGATTATGACTACACGCTGGAATTTCTCGGCAAGGACGCGGTGCGCAGCCATCTCAAGACGGACCGCTACTTCCAGGCGCTGCGCGACCCCAACGCCTTTCACATGCATCCGCTCAACTATCTGCGTGCCGTCGCCGCCGAGATCGAGCGGCTGGGCGGACAGATCTTCGAAGGATCGGCCGTTACCCGCTGCGCGCTCGACGGCGCGGAAAAGCAGGCGCACACGGCGAACGGCCTGGTCAAGGCGCGGCGCGTGGTCTTTACCACCGGCGGCTACACCGGCTCCCTCGTCGGCAAGCTCAAGCGCGCCTTCCTGCCGATCGCCACCTATGTGATGCTGACCGAGCCGGCGCCCGAGCTGATCCGCACCGCGATCGCGACGCGCGACGCGATCGGCGACAACCGCCGTGCCGGCGACTATTACCGCCTCGTGGAAAACGGAGAGCGCATCCTCTGGGGCGGGCGCATCACCACGCGCGCCGCCTCGCCGGCAGCGCTTGCCCGCGAACTCCGCCGCGAGATGACCACCACCTATCCGCAGCTGAAGCCGCTCAAGACCGAGCTCGCCTGGTCGGGCCTGATGTCCTATGCCCGCCACCTCATGCCCCAGATCGGCGAAATGCAGCCGGGCGTCTGGCACTGCACCGCCTTTGGCGGCCATGGGCTGAATACCACGGCGATCGGCGGCAAGCTGGTGGCCGAGGCGCTGCTCGGGCAGTCCGATCGCTACCGCCTGTTCAAGCCGTTCGGGCTCGTCTGGGCCGGCGGCTATGCGGGGCTCGCCACGGCCCAGCTCACCTATTGGAAACTGCAGGCCCAGGACTGGTGGCGCGAGCGCGCTGCCTGAGCGGCAAGGAAAGACCCATGATCGGACGCTTGATCCTCTCTTATCCCGTCGCCGCAAAGCGGCTCGGCGGCCTTCTGGTCCTGCTGCTGGTGGCGGCCGCGCTCTATGCCATGGGCATCAGCGCCACCTGGATGGGCAAGCTCGTCCCATCGCTGGCCGACTGGCTGAAGGAAAACAAGCAGCTTGGCCGGGCGCTGTCGGCGATAAGCATCGCGCTCGTGCTGGCGATCAACTGGCGGCTGCTGCAGCTCCTGCCACGGCGGATGCAGATCGTCGCCATCTGGGTCGAGCTCTTTGCGCTCCTGATGCTGTTCTTCTATTCCTTCGATCTCTCCTTCGCCTTCATCGCCCGCAAGATCGGCTTCATGATCTCGCAGGGCGTGGTCACGACGCTCTATATCTCGGCGATCTCGATTGCGATCGCCACGCTGATCGCGCTGGCTGGCGCTATCGCGAAGCTGTCGAAGAACGGCGCCGTCTACGGTCTCGCCACCTTCTACACCTCGCTGTTTCGCGGCCTGCCGCTGCTGATGCAGATCTACATCATCTATCTCGGCCTGCCGCAGGTGGGCTATGTGATCAGCGCCGTGCCGGCCGGCATTCTCGCGCTGTCGCTGTGCTACGGCGCCTACATGACTGAGATTTTCCGCGCCGGGATCGAGAGCATTCCGCGCGGCCAGACGGAAGGCGCCACCGCGCTCGGCCTCAGCCCGAACCAGACGATGTTCCTCGTGATCCTGCCGCAGGCGATGCGGGTCATCGTGCCGCCGACCGGCAACCAGTTCATCGCCATGCTGAAGGATTCCTCGCTCGTCTCCGTCGTCGGCGTGTGGGAGATCATGTATCTCGCCCGCACCCAGGGCCAGACAGAGTTCCGCCATATCGAGATGCTGATCACCGCCTCGATGATCTACTGGATCCTCTCGATCGGGCTCGAAATGCTGCAGTCGCGCATCGAAGCCCATTTCGGCCGCTTCAATGCCCGCTGATCTTGCCCTGCAGCCGGCGCGCGCCAATCTGCGCGCCGCGCTTCTGGTGCCTCTCGCCTTCTCCGCCTTTTCCGGAACGGATGCGCTGGTCAAGCGGCTGACGGAGAGCCTGCCGGTGCCGCAGGTCACGGCGATGATCACCTTGGTCGCGCTCCTCCTCGTCATCCTTGCGGCGGCCGCAACCGGGCGGGCGCGCGCGCTCTGGCCGCGCCATCCTGGGCTCGCCGTCCTGCGGGCGGTCCTTCTGGCCGGCGATACGCTGCTGATCTACTATGCCTTCAGCGCCCTGCCGCTCGCCGATGCCTATGTTCTCGCCTTCCTGACCCCGGTTCTGGTTGCGCTCCTTGCCGCCCTCTTTCTCCACGAGCGCCTGTCGCGTCTGGCCTGGCTCGGCGTCATCGCCGGGTTTGCCGGCGTCATCGTAGCGCTGAAGCCGGGAGAAACGGCGCTGACCTTCGGCCACGCGGCGGCACTCGGCTCCGCCCTCCTCTTTGCCCTGTCGCTGGTGCTTCTGCGCCGCACGAAGGCAGGGGAATCCGATCTCGCGCTCGTCGCGAGCGTGCTCGTGGTCCTGACCCTGCTGTCGCTCGCCACCGCGCTCGCCGCCGGCGCCTTCATGGCCGTGACCATGGGCCTGGCAGGCCTCGCGTCCCTCGCCGGGCTTCTGCTCTTCACCGGCCATATGCTGCTCGTCCGCGCCTTCCGGCTCGGCGATGCCTCGGTGGTCGCTCCCTTCCAATACAGCCAGATCCTGTGGGGCTGCCTCTACGGCGCCCTGTTCTTCGGCGCGCCGGTGGAAAGCCATACGCTGGCCGGCGCCGCCATCATCATCCTGTCAGGCTGGCTGGTCCTGAAATAGACGGAGATTGTCATGTCCCCCGAAACACCCCCCGGAATCCGCCTTTTGGGCGTCAACAAGTGGTATGGCAGCTACCATGCGCTGAACGACATCACCCTCGACATCGCGCGCAAGGAGCGGATCGTCATCTGCGGACCGTCGGGCTCGGGAAAATCGACGCTGATCCGCTGCATCAACCGGCTCGAAGAGCATCAGAAGGGCTCGATCATCGTCGATGGCATCGAGCTGACCGATGATCTGAAGAAGATCGACGAGGTGCGCCGCGAGGTCGGGATGGTGTTCCAGCACTTCAACCTGTTCCCGCATCTGACCATTCTGGAAAACTGCACGCTCGCGCCGATCTGGGTGCGCAAGATGAGCAGGACCAGGGCCAACGAGATCGCCATGCACTTCCTGGAGCGCGTGCGGATTCCCGAGCAGGCGACGAAATATCCGGGCCAGCTTTCTGGCGGCCAGCAGCAGCGCGTGGCGATCGCCCGCGCGCTCTGCATGAACCCGAAGGTCATGCTGTTCGACGAGCCGACCTCGGCACTCGACCCGGAAATGGTCAAAGAGGTTCTGGACACCATGGTCAGCCTGGCCGACGAAGGCATGACCATGATCTGCGTGACGCATGAGATGGGGTTTGCCCGCCAGGTGGCCGACCGCGTGATCTTCATGGATCAGGGCCGCGTGCTGGAACAGGCTCCGCCCGCCGCCTTCTTCGACAACCCCCAGCACGACCGCACCCGCCTCTTTCTGAGCCAGATCCTGCACTGACGCGCTGTCCGGCGAAGCGGGAACGGGGACGGAAGAGCCAGTCCGGCAACCCGCTCGCCGGATGCGGTCTTCGAGGTCCGCCCCGTTTACTCTTCGAGCCGGCCTGGAGTCTGGGGAAAGCCGCCGACATGTTCGCAGGTTCGGGCGGCGCAATCCCGGCCGGCCTGCAGGCTGAGCGACAGGTCGCCACCGGCGAGAAAGGTGCCGAGGAAGCCGGCGATGAAGCTGTCGCCCGCCCCCGTCGTGTCAACCACCGTCACAGGGCGGATGCCAACGTCCGCAACAGCGCTGCCGTCGCTGGCGGTCGAGCCGTCGCCCCCGCGCGTGACGACGGCGAGTGCTGCGCCCTTCGAAAGAAGATCGGCCAGCATCCGCTCGGCTGCCGCGCGGTCCTCCCCGGCCGAGGCGAAGGCAATCCGCAGGCCCTCGACACCCAGATGAACGGGATCGTTGTTGACAGAAAGATCCTGGGACACCGACGTGCCCGCCGCTGCCATGGCCCGGCGCACAAGGCCGCGATCGCGAATCCAGCCGAGATGGACATGGTCCATGGAGGCCAGCACCGCGAGCGCCTCGGCGTCGGGTCGATAATCGGCGCAGACGCCGAAGGATTCATAGGCGAAGACGCGATCGCCCGACGGGGTGCTTTCGATGTCGGTATAGGCGGTTTCGCCCGGCAGAATGCTGAGATGGTCGGTGCGGACGCCATTTGCGACCAGGATCTCCCGCGTGCGTCGCCCATCCGCATCTGCGCCGACGGCCCCGAAATAGAAGGCCTCGTGGCCGAGCGCGGCAAGCTGGACCGCGACATTGACGGCATTGCCGCCGATCAACGATTGATTGACGGGCGACTTGAAGCGATCGACGCAATTGTCGCCGACGACGGCGAAGCGGAGACGGGACATGGAACCTCAGCCTGACGATGGATATGGCAAGGCCGCACATGCCGGTCGGGCATCTGCGGCCTGTTTGGGAAGCCCCTCAGCCGAGGCGAAGGGTGGGGCGCAGCATGCGCCGGTGCGGGCTCAGTAGGCAACCTTCTTGTAGTAGCGGCGCGTGGTGAGCGGATGGTTGCGCATGACTTCCAGATGGGCGCTGATGCGCTCGAGCACGGTGGCCAGCAGGATCGGCGAGATCAGCCCGCGCACATCGGCCGAAATGCCCGGAAGCGCGAAATCGGCAGTGTCGAGCACGGTCAGCTTGTCGGTGTAGCTCGGCGCGAAGGTTTCGATGCGTTCGGCAAGCGGCCGGGCCTCGTCCTCGCCCTTGAAGAGAATGACGCTGACGCCCTTCTCCACCAGTTCCAGCGTACCGTGGAAGAAATCGGAAGCGTGGACCGGGCGGGTGCGGATCCACTGCATTTCTTCCAGGATGCACATGCCGTAATAGAAGGCCTCCGGCCAGACATTCCCGGCGCCGGTGATGATGTGATAGTCGGAGCCGGCGAGGATGCGGGCGAAGGCTTCCGCCTTGTCCTCATAGGCGCGCTTGACCTCGAGCAGCAGCTTCGGCAGCCCCTGCAATTCGCCGACGATGCGGGAATACTCGGCCAGTTCGCCGCGGTGCTTCATGATCGACAGCGCGATGTAGAGCGACTGCAGATAGAAGGATTCGCAGGACGTGTCGTCTTCGGCAAAATTGACGAAGACATGGGTGCCGCCCTTGCCGAGCGGCGTTTCCTCATGGCCGACCAGGGTGATGACGGTCGCACCGATCTCCTTGACCTTGGCGAGCAGGGCGACGCTTTCCTTGGTGGTGCCGGAAAGCGACGGCATGACGACGATGGACTTCGCGGTCAGATTGGCCGAGCCGGTGATGACGAGTTCGGCGGTCAGATCGATGAAGGACGGGAAGCGCGACCGGCGCTGGAGGAGCTGGTGGGCCGGCTGCATGAGAATGGCCGCGCCGCCGGTGCCGAGAAAGAAGACATTGTCCGCGCCGGCAGCCAGGCATTCGCCGATCACCGCATCGAAACGGGCCGCAAAGCCGCTCGCGCCCGACTGGATGCGCAGGAACCGATCTTCGTCGAAATTCAGCATGAAGCTCTCCCTTGTCATGAGCTGCCGCGACATCTCCGCCCCGGCAATGTTGTAAGACAACTGACATCACTGCCGTTCCGTGTCAAGCCAGGGAAGCGGTGATTGCCATCGAGGCGAGCGGCTGATCTCCATGGTGAAGGCGGACGCAGCGCACGGGGATGGGGCCTGCTTGACCTTTGCAGATTTGTCAGACAAGACAGCAGAACTCTCACACCCGGCCGAGGTCAGTTTTGGACGAGCCCCTTCGCGACACGCGCACCCTGGTCATCCAGCTTCGCGACCGCATCGCCGATCTGATCCGCGATGAAGGCCTTGGCCCGGGCGACAAGCTGCCGACCGAAGCGCAGCTGACCGCCCGTTTCAAGATCTCCCGTCCGGCGCTGCGCGAGGCTCTGAAACTGCTGGAACAGGACGGGGTGATCACTGTCGAGCACGGACGCGGACGCTTCATCTCCGCCATGTCGGCCGTGCATGTGGATCGGCCGATCACCGTCTTCGAAAGCGTCACAGACATGGCGCGCCAATATGGCTACCAGCCGAAAAACAAGGTTCTTTCGATTGCCGAGGAAGCGCCGGACGAGATCATCGCCCGCCAGCTTCACCTGCAGCCCGGCGAGCGGGTCATCCGGATCGAGCGGTTGCGGCTCGAGGGCGACACGCCGATCATGTACTGCCTCGATTATGTGCCGCGCAGCCTGATCCCGGCGCGACTCTACGATATCGACTGGAGCGGTTCGCTCCTGGCGCTGCTCGACGAGCACAAGCAGCGCCCGCGCATGTCGGCCGCCTCGGTCAAGGCCGTCATGCTGCCGGACGAGGTGGTGGCGCGCAACGACCTGCGCGACTTCGGCCCCGCGCTGCTGATCACAGAGACCTGCTTTAGTGCTGCCGGCCTGCCGGTGATCTACGCGATCGACTACCACCGCGGCAGCTACTTCACCTTCAGCCTGGTGCGCAAATAGCAGCGGTCGGACCCTGCCCTGCAGACACTGCCATCCGTCAGGTTGTCTGACAACATGGCTTTTGTATCGGTCTAGAACCGGTCGATGACGGTGATGCCAAGGTCGCGGGAGGCGTCCATGCCTGTCAGGAGCGGCACGGCTTCTTCCAGGCCGACATGGCGGCCGATCAGCTTCTGCGGCGCGATCTTGCCAGCCTCGATCATGGCCAGCATCGCCTCGTAGCGCCAGGCCTGCATGCCATGGCTGCCGTAGATTTCGAGCTCGTGCCCGATCACCTGCGCCATTGGAATTTGCGGCGTCGCGTGGGCGCCGAGCATGAGGCCCACCTGCACATGCCGGCCGCGCCGGCGCAGGTTGCTGATCGAATGGAAGCAGGTGGTGGGATGGCCGAGCGCATCGATGGAGACATGGGCGCCACCGCTGGTGATATCGCGGATGGCCGCCACCACGTCCGGCACGTGCGCCGCGTTGACCGTGGCCACCGCCCCGCAGCGCCTGGCGAAATCCAGCTTGTCGTCGACGATGTCGACGGCCACCACCTGCGCACCGAGCGCGGCGGCGATCATGACGGCAGAAAGGCCCACGCCGCCGCAGCCATGCACCGCCACCCAGTCGCCCGGCCTGGTGCGAGCCTGGTCCACCACCGCGCGGAACGAGGTGGCGAAGCGGCAGCCAAGGCTTGCCGCCGTGGCATCGTCGATCGTGTCCGGCAGCGCGACGAGATTGGTCTCGGCAAAATCGATCGCCACATAGTCGGCGAAAGAGCCCCAATGGGTAAAGCCCGGCTGGAACTGGCTGGGGCAGACCTGCTGGTTGCCGGAGCGGCACTCGCTGCACCGGCCGCAGCCGGAGACGAAGGGAACGGTGACTCGGTCGCCCGCCTTGAAGCGCGTGACCCGCCGCCCGGTGGCGACGATGCGGCCGGCAAATTCATGGCCCGGCACATGCGGCAGGCGGATATCCGGATCATGCCCCATCCAGCCATGCCAATCGCTGCGGCAAAGACCGGTCGCGCCGACGGCGATGACCACGCCCTCCTCGCTCGGCGTCGGATCGTCCACGGTGACGATTTCCGGAGATACCCCGAACTGCTCGTACAGCATGGCTTTCATGGCGCGCGCCTCCTCTCCTGATCGGTCACCACGGCGCGGTTCGCAGCCGCGGTCCTGTCTTCTGACAGATTTGCCGGCTCCTATTGAGGGCTGCGGGCGACCTCGGTTCGGCGGTCCTGCGACAGTGTGGACCAGAGAAGGGACTCGCGGCCTGTTGACAAACCCACCCCGTTCCATGCAAACGTAACGGTATAACATTTCACTTAATGCAGGAGCTGCTCCGTGAAGACGCTTCCCGTCACCGTGTTGTCCGGCTTTCTTGGCGCTGGCAAGACGACACTGCTCAATCACGTGCTCGCCAACCGCGAGGGTCTGCGCGTGGCGCTGATCGTCAACGACATGAGCGAGGTCAATATCGATGCCGCCCTGGTGCGCGATGGCGGCGCCAATCTTTCGCGGACCGAGGAACAGCTGGTCGAGATGACCAATGGCTGCATCTGCTGCACGCTGCGCGACGATCTTCTGCGCGAGGTGCGCCTGCTCGCCGAACAGGGCCGCTTCGATTATCTGCTGATCGAATCGACCGGCATCGCAGAGCCGCTGCCCGTGGCCACCACCTTCGACTTCCGCGACGAAGACGGGCGCAGCCTGTCCGATGTCGCGCGGCTGGATACGATGGTGACCGTGGTCGATGCCGCCAACCTGCTGCGCGACTATGCCTCGACGGACTTCCTGGCCGACCGGGGCGAGACAGCCGGCGATGGGGACGGACGGACCCTGGTGGATCTGCTGGTCGAACAGATCGAATTCGCCGATGTTGTGGTGCTGAACAAGGTCAGCAGTGCCAGCGCGCAAGAGCGTGCCGCCGCCCGCACGATCATTGCCGGGCTCAACCCGGATGCCCGGCTGATCGAGGCCGATTTCGGCCAGGTGCCGCTCGCTGAAATCCTCGGCACCGGCCGCTTCGACTTTGCCAAAGCGGAAACGCACCCGCTCTGGTTCAAGGAGCTGCACGGCTTCAAGGATCACGTGCCGGAAACCGAGGAATACGGGATCCGCTCTTTCGTCTACCGCGCCCGTCGCCCCTTCGATCCCCAACGTTTCCAAGCCTTCATCGATCGCAGCTGGCCGGGCGTGGTGCGCGCCAAGGGCTTTTTCTGGCTGGCCACCCGGCCGCAGCATGTGGGCGAGCTGAGCCAGGCCGGCGCCTTTGTCCGCACGGCCAAGCGCGGGCTCTGGTGGAGCGCGGTGCCCAAAACGCGCTGGCCGGACGATCCGGGCTTCCGCGCCATGATGGCCCCCTTTCTCGATCCGGTCTGGGGCGACCGCCGCCAGGAGATCGTCTTCATCGGCGCAGAGCCGATGGACGAGGCCTGGATCCGCCGCGCGCTGGATGACTGCCTGATCGAGGCCGACCGCTTCACCCCCGAACGCTGGCGCGCCCTGCCCGACCCCTTCCGCAGCTGGGACCAGCAGGCAGCCTGACCATGACCTCGCACCAGCAACCGGCAGTCGTGGCCGCGCGTCTTGACAGAGCTGCCATCGCGGCCCTAACTGCACGAGACGGTTCCCGAGGCCAAGCCGGAGGGATTAATAGGGAACACGGTGAGGACAACCCGAATGGGGCCGAAGCCGTGGCTGCCCCCGCAACTGTATGCGGTGAGGTTCTGCCGAACATGCCACTGGTCGCGAGACCGGGAAGGCCGGCATCGCCTTCGACCCGCAAGCCAGGAGACCTGCCGTCATCTGACGTAACAACCGAACGGGGTGTTTCGGGAAGCGTTGAGCCGTGGCTGCGCGCGATTGCGTGCCGGCCTGTCTCATCCTTCGCATCCCAAACGGACGAAGGATGACATGTGCCCTTATCTCTCCCGCTCCACCCCTCCGCGGCGTCTGCCCCGCCGACCGGCCATGCTTGCCCTGACGATGGCGAACCGGCCAGTTTTGGGGAGGCGTTCATGACCCCAGCATCCCGGCCGGCAATCCTGTCCGCCGAGGGCCTCGGCTATCGCGCCCCCTTTGGCCGCAGCCTGTTGCGCGACGTCACGCTGTCGATCGAACCGGGCGAGCGGCTGGCCATTGTCGGCCCGAACGGCGCCGGCAAGACGACGCTGCTGCACATGCTTTGCGGCATGCTGCGTCCGAGTAGCGGCGCCATCAGCCTGCTCGGCCAGCCGCTGGCCGCCCTGAAACCCGCGGAGCGCGCGCGGCGGATCGCCGTTGTCGGGCAGGCCGACCAGCCGGATCGGCGCATCGCGCTCGGCGATTATGTCGCGCTCGGCCGCATTCCCCATGGCGGCGCCATGCCGCGACGCGAGGAGCTGACCCTGATCGACGACGCGCTGGCGCGCTGCGGCCTTGCCGCACTGGCGCGGCGCGAGATGGGCTCGCTCTCCGGCGGCGAGCGCCAGCGGGCCCAGATCGCCCGTGCCATCGTGCAGCAGCCGCAACTCTTGTTTCTCGACGAGCCGACCAACCATCTCGATCCACAGGCGCGCGGCCTGCTGCTCGGCCTCGTCGCCGATCTCGGCCTGACGGTGATTGCCGTACTGCATGATCTCCATCTCGTCCCCGGCTTCGCCACCAAGGTGGCAATCATCAAGGACGGCACCCTGGTGACGAGCGGCCCGCCCCAGCAGGCTCTATCGCGCCACGCGGTGCGCGATGTGTTCGGCATTGATCTCCTGCGCCTGCCCCATCCGCATGAAGACCGCGAACTGACCATTTTCGACATCCCCTTCCCGCATGATCTCGGAGCCCGTCCCTCATGAAGCGCGTCTCTTTCGCTCTGCTCGCCACGCTCGCCAGCCTTGCCGCCGGCCCGGCGCTTGCCTATCCCGTCACCGTCGACAATTGCGGCACGCCGCTGACCTTCGACCACGCGCCGCAGCGCATGGTGGTGCAGGACATCAACATGTCGAAAATGGCCTTCGCGCTCGGGCTTCAGCCGCAGATGGTCGGCGTCGCCGGCATCTCCGGCTGGTACAAGCTGGATGACGCCTTCAAGGCGCAGCTGGGCGCGATCCCGGAGATCGCCCCGAAATATGCGACCATGGAAAACCTGCTTTCCGTCGATCCCGATCTTCTCTTCGCCGGCTGGTATTATGGCCTGAAGCCGGGCGGCGAGGTGACGCCGGATACGCTGAAGCCCTATGGCATCAAGACGCTGCTTCTCAGCGAGAGCTGCATCCATGTCGACAAGAACCGTCCGCCGGCCTCCATGGACCTGCTGTTCGGCGATATCGAGCGGCTGGGGACGATCTTCGACAAAGCGGCCGAGGCCAAGGCGCTGGTGGACGGTTGGAAGGCCGAGCTGGCGTCGATCGAGGCCAAGGTCGGCGCCAATCGCGACACGCGCGTCTTCCTCTATGATTCCGGCGAGGACAAGCCGTTTACCGCCGGCAAGTTCGCCATTCCTTCCGCGATGATCGCCGCAGCCGGCGGCCGCAACATCATGGACGACATGGAGACGAGCTGGGGCACGACCGACTGGGAAACCGTGGCGGCGCGCAACCCGCAATTCCTGGTGCTGCTGGATTACCAGACCGACAGCGGCTACCGGAAGCTGCTCGACTTCCTGAAGGCCCATCCAGCGATGAAGGAAACCGACGCGGTGAAGAACGAGCGCTTCGTGGCACTGCGCTACGAGCAGCTGACGCCGGGGCCGGACAATGTCGCCGCGATCGGCGCCATGGCCCGTGCCATGCATCCGGAAGCCTTCTGACCGTGCAGGCTCGCTTTTTCCTCGGCATCGGCGCGGCCGTTCTCGCGGTCGCGCTGCTTGCCTGTGCCTGCGTCGCCTATGGCTCCACGGTCATTCCGCTCCCCGACATCCTTGGCGCGATCGGCAAGCTGCTCGGGCTTGGCGATGGCGCGCCGATGACCCCGATCGACCGGATCGTCACCGACCTGCGCCTGCCGCGCGCCATACTGGCGATTGCGGTGGGGGCTGGGCTCGGCGTCATTGGCCTTCTGCTGCAGACCGTCACGCGCAACGATCTCGCCGATCCCTTTCTCTTCGGCCTGTCGGCGGGTGCTGCGGCGGGCGCGGTGGCGGTCATCACCCGCATCGGCGACAGGCTCGGCGTGCTGACCCTGCCGATCGCCGCCTTTTGCGGCGGCATGTGCGCCACCGCCGTGGTGCTGCTCCTTCTTCGCCGGGCGGCGGGCTATGGGCCGGAGCGGCTGGTTCTTGCCGGGCTCGCCGTCTCGTTCCTCTTCACCGCGCTTACCAATTACCTCGTCTTTTCCGGCGATCAGCGCGCCGCCCATTCGGTCCTGTTCTGGACCATGGGCGGGTTGGGCCTCGCCACTTGGCAGAACATCGGCATCGGCCTGTTCGGGGCTGCGCTGGCGCTTGTCTACGCGCTGCTGCGCCACCGGGCGCTGGATGCGCTTCTGGCGGGCGAGCAGACGGCCGAAAGCCTTGGCATCTCGGTGACCCGCCTGCGCAACACGACCTTTCTCGTCGCAAGCTTCGCCACGGCGCTGCTGGTTTCCATCGCCGGCGTCATCGGCTTCATCGGCTTGATGATTCCGCATGTGGCGCGCGCCTTTGCCGGTCCGCTGCATGCGCGGCTGGCCGTCGCCTCGGCCGTGATGGGAGCGGCGCTCCTGCTCGGCAGCGATCTCCTTGCCCGCACCCTGCTGCCGCCGCAGGAACTGCCCGTCGGCGTCGTGACGAGCTCAATCGGCGCCGCTTTCGTCATGGCGCTCATCCTCAAGCCGCGGCGGAGCTGACGGTCCCCGCTCAGCCGCGGTGCAGCCGCAGCCAGTGGCCGGGCGTCATGCCGAAGGCCTTGCGGAAATGCCGCGTCAGATGCGCCTGGTCGGCAAAGCCGGCTTCCGCGGCTGCAAGCGCCAGAGGTCGGCCGCCGCGCAGCGCGCGCCGCGCGAGATCCAGCCGCCGCATGATCTGGTAGCGGTGCGGGCTGGTGCCGGTCAACCGGCGGAACTGCCGGGCGAGATCATAGCGGTCGAGCCCGGTGGCCGCCTCCAGCGCCTCCGAGGACACCGTCTCAGTACACTGCTCCCGAAGCAGGGCGCAGGCGGCCAGCACTGCCGCCCGCGCCGGCGCCCCGACCGCCCGCCGCGGCGCGCGGGCCTGACGGGCAAGACCGGCGGCAATGCGGACCATGACGTCATCCATCATCAACGCGGCAGGCGCATGATCGAGGTCCGACAGAAGCTCGGACAGCGCCCCGGCCAGCGCGTCATCGCTGACGACCGGATCGGGTGCGAACGGCAGGGCGGACCGGTGCGCCTCCACCGCCCCGATCAGCGCCGGCGGCACATAGATCATCCGGTAGACGAGGCCGTCCTCCGTTCCGGCCGCGCCGTCGTGCAGCTCGTCCGGATGCAGCACGATCACCTGCCCCGGCTGGCTGAAGCGCGCGATGCCCCGATAGCGGAAGGTCTGCACGCCATGCAGCGTCAGGCCGAGCGCATAGGTATCGTGGCGATGCGGCGAGAAGCCGTTGCCGTGGAAGCGGGCCTCGATCCGCTCGAGCTCCTCCGGCCCCGGCGCCAGCCGCAAGCGATCACCGAAGCGCTGCGGTGTGCACGAACGTTCAAGACCGGAAGCGGCGACCCGCGCTAGCTGCGATCCCTCGTGAAGACCCAGACCGGAGTTTGCAGACATGTTCGACACCAAGATCGCGATCGTCCTGCGCGACGACCTTGCCATGTGGCAGAAGCTCAACGTCACCGCCTTTCTTGCCAGCGGGATCGTGGCAACGCATGCGGGGATCATCGGCGAAGCCTATCGGGATGCGGCGGCCCATGTCTACAGCCCGATGATGATCCAGCCGGTCATGGTGCTGTCGGCCGATCAGGAGACGCTGCGCGCCATTCACACGCGGCTCCTCGCCAGTGGACTACAGGCTGCCGCCTATGTGGAGGAGATGTTTGCGACTGGCCACGATGTCGCCAATCGCGCCGTCTTTGCCGAGACCACACTGGAAACGGCGCGGCTCGTGGGCCTCGGCCTGCGGGCCGAGCGCAAGCTCGTCGACAAGGTGATGAAGGGCGCGCGCATGCATCCCTGACGGCAGGACATCCTGCCGCCCTTCAGACAGCCAGCGAATGGCGGGCGGTGCTGCCGGCGCGATAGGCGTCGAACTCGGCCGCCACCAGCCGCGCCATCTTGCGCGCATCGCCCGCAACGCGAAAGGTTTCGCCCTCCGCCACCAGCCCGCCGCCAGCCTGCGCCAGCGCCAGCGCCGTCGAGAGCACAGGCTCCGCCGCCCGGCCGAAGCGTCGGAGAAGATCGCGCGACGAGAGGGAGAAGTCGCACATCAGCCGTTCGATCACCGCGCCGCGCACCTCATCGTCGCTGGACAGCGCAATGCCCTTGACCGTCGCGAGCCGGCCCTCGGCCATCCGCCGTGCATAATCACCCTGAGCGGCAGCATTCTGACAGTAGCCCTGCGCGAAACGGCTGACGGAGGAGGCGCCGAGCCCGATCAGCGTGCGGCAGCCATCATCCGTATAGCCCTGGAAATTGCGGCTGAGCCGGCCCTCCCGCGCAGCGCGGGCCAGGCTGTCGCAGGGCAGCGCAAAATGATCGATGCCCACGGGCATGTAACCCGCCGCTTCGATGGCGGTTTCCGCCGCGCCGACCAGCGCCAGCCGCGCCTCCGGCCCGGGAAGGCTCGCCGTGTCGATCATGGTCTGGTGCTTCTTGAACCAGGGCACGTGTGCATAACCGAACAGGGCGATCCGTTCCGGCCGCAGGCTCAGGGCCTGGCGGACCGTTGCACCGAGGCTTTCCAGCGTCTGCTGCGGCAGGCCGTAGATCAGGTCGAAATTGATGGAGGGCACGCCGCGCGCCCGAAGGCCGTCGACCACGGCGGCGGTGCTCTCGAAGCTCTGCTCCCGGTTGATCGCCTTTTGCACGGCGGCGTCGAAATCCTGGATGCCGATGCTTGCCCGCCGGAGCCCGATGTCGCCGAGCGCGTCGAGCCGGGCCGGATCGATCGTCGTCGGCTCGATCTCGACGCTTAGCCGGCAGTCCTCGGCAAGGGTGAAGTGTTCGGCGGTGAAGGCCTGCAGGGCGCGCATGTCCTCCGGCGTCAGAATGGTCGGCGAGCCGCCGCCCCAGTGGATCTCGCCGACGACGCCCCGTCCGACAAGCCGCGCGCCGACCAGACGGATCTCCTCTTTGAGCGCCGTCAGATAGGCCGCGACCGGCCCGTACCGCAACGTCTGGCGGGTATGGCAGGCGCAGAACCAGCAGAGGCGCTCGCAATAGGGAATATGGAGATAGAGCGAGACCCGCTCGCCTTCCGCCACCTGATCGAGCCAGCCGAGAACCGTTTCGTCCGTAACCCCGGCATGGAACTGCGGCGCGGTGGGATAGCTCGTATAGCGCGGCACGGTGGTGGAAAGCAGCATGTGCGAGGGCATGGCAGTCATGAGGGTCTCACAGGGTCATGGTCCGCAGCGCCGCGCCTTTGAGCGGGCGATGGCTGGACAGGACGAGGATGCGATCGGAGAGGCGGGCGATGAGCCGCGCCATGATCCGCTCGGCCTGATCGGCGTCGAGATGTTCGGTCGGCTCGTCGAGGAGCAGGATCGGCCGGTCGGAAAGCAGCGCACGGGCGAGGTTGAGCCGCTGCGCCTCGCCGAGGGAGAGCTGCTCCTGCGCGATCCAGCCGTCGAGCCCGTGCTCGGCAAAGCGCGGCTCAAGCTCGACCGCGGCCAGCGCGTCCCAAAGATCGGCATCGCTGCGGCCGGGCGCAAAACAGTTGGCGCGCAGGCTGTCGGAAAGGATGGCGGCATCGTGCAGGCAGAGCATGCTCGCCGCCCGCCGCGCCAGCGGGCCGAGCCGGCCGTGATCGCAGGCCAACACGTCATCTCCCAGCCAGCCGGCGATCTGCTTCAGCAGGCTGGTCTTTCCGCAGCCGCTCGGCCCCCGCAGCACCAGCGGGCTGCCAGCGACAAGGTTCAGGTCGACGGCCATGCCGATCGTCCGGCCATCGGGCGCGCGGCGCGTCAGATGGGTGGCGGAGACAGCCTGCATCGCCGCCGCGCCGATCGCCCCCAGACCCTCCTCCCCGAGGGACCGGGTTGCTGGATCAGGCGCGGCGGTGCCGGTCTCAGCCAGGCGGGCCTGCGCATGGTCGCGGCGCAGCCGGGCGAGAAGGCTTCGTGCGAGACCCTGCAGGGTTTCGCCGAAGGCAAGCCAGGAGAAGGACAGGAACAGCGGTGTGAGCAAGTCCTCGCCGCGCGCGCCGGCAAGCCAGGCGGCGAGAAAGACGAGGATGGCCATCAAGGGTCCGGCAAGCCCGGCCAGGAGGTCGAGCCGCGCCTGGACGAGCCGGATCGCCTTGCCCGCCGCCCGCGCCTGCGCCAGCGTGGCGAAGGCATGCTGCATCTCCTGGTGAAAGGCCCCTTCGGCCTTGAGCGGCACGAGAGCGGCAAGCGTGCGGCCAAGCGCGGCGGCCGCCTGCCGGCGCCCGTCCTGCACTCCGCGCCAGAGGGGATCGGCCTGGCGGAGCGTGGCACGGGCAGCGAGCCAGAAGAGGCCGATGCCCGCCAGCAGCGCCGGAAGCGCCAGGGGCGCCAGCCAGGCCGTGGCACCGGCAAGCAGCGCGAGGCCGAGTGTCGCGGTCATGAGCGGCAATCCGGCCCGCAGCCGCGCATAGTCGACATCCTCGACATCGTCGAGATAATCGGCAAGGGCCTGCGGACGGCCGAGCTGCCAGCCGGCAAGGCGGACGGACGGGCGCGCGGCGAGCACCGAGAAGAGGTGCGCCCGCCGCTGGCACTGGTCCTCGAGCGCGGCCCTGTGGCCGGACAGCCGCTCGCCATATTTTGCGGCAACCCGGCCGATCGCGAAGAGCCGCACCAGGGCGCCCGGAATATGGAAATTGAAGGTCAGCGCCGCCGCCGACAGTCCTGCAAGCGCCACCGCGCCCAGGAACCAGGCCGACAGTCCGCCGAGCAGCAGCCCGCAGAGGAGTGCTCCCAGCGCGCAAGCCAGAGCGGGCCGCCAATGCCTGGACCGCGTCGGTTCAGTGAGAGTCCGGTGGGACGCCTTCCTCATGCCGCTTCCTCCTGGACAAGCCTGTCGCCGAGTGCAATGCGCTGCGCGGCGGCCTCGATCAGCGCGCGGTCGTGGGTGGCGACGAGGACGAGGCGGCGGCGCGCCATATGGGTCAGCGCCGTGCGCACCAGCGCCGCCGTCATCGGATCGAGCTTGGCGGTCGGCTCATCGGCCAGAACCGGGCCATCGGCCAGAAGCGCGCGCGCGATCGACAGGCGCAGCCGCTGGCCGCCCGAGAGGTTGACGCCACCCGCCCCCACATGCAGCGGCATGGTGGGGTCGCCGGCAAGGCCGACGCGGGCCAGAACATCGTCCAGGCGCGTGGCGTCGATCCGCGGCGCGGGCCAGGCGATCGCCTCGCCGAGCGTTCCTTCGGGCACGAGGCAATCCATGCCGATCCAGCGGGTGTGGTGCCTGAGGGGAGCGCCCTCGCCGTCGATGCCGGCGAGACCGCGCAGCAAGGTCGTTTTGCCGGAGCCGCTCGGGCCCGTGAGAACCACGAGGCCCGCGGCCGGCAGGCTGGCGCGGATCGCAGACAGCGCGAGCGGCACAGGAGGCGCGGCGCATGTCGGCGCCAGCAGCCGGTCGAGCGCCGCAGCCGCGGCCTCACCTTCCGCCTTGGCATGATACTGCTCGGAGAAGCGGCGGAAGGGGGCGAAATAGTCCGGCGCGATCATGAGAATGAACAGGCTCTGCCACAGGGCAAGCCCTGCAAAGCCCGGCAACGCCATCAGCTTCAGATGGCCGAGGCCAAGGAAGACGGCGAGCATGGCGATGGAGAGCGAGGCGAAGAAATCGATGATCGCCGCATTGAGGAAAGCGATCCGCAGCACGTCCATGGTGCGGGAGGCGAGACTGTCGAGCCGCGCGTCCAGCTTGGCGGACTCCTGCGGCAGGGCATGGTGGGCGAAAATGGTCGGCAGGGCGCGGATCCGATCGGCGAACTGCCCGGCGAGATGACCGAATTCCGCCTCCTGCGCCTGCGCGCGCTGGCGGATCAGGCCGCCGACGAGCGCGAAGAAGACGATCATCACCGGCGTCAGCAGCAGGACGAGGACGCAGGCCTGCCAGGAGACGATGGCAAGGGCGGCGGCAGCGAGCAGCGGACCGAGACCCATCATCCGCCGCGCCGCCTGGTGGCCGACCACGAGGGAGGCGATCGCTTCCGGATGGCGCTGCAGCGAAACGATCAGCGATCCGGCGCCGATCGCCTGCGCCGTGCGGGCCGGCATGGCCTGCAGCACCGCCTCGGCGGCCGCGCCGACCGCGTCGGCCACCTCCGCCTCGCCGCGCAGCGCCGCAGCTTCGGCACGATAACCGGCGAGCGTAGAGAGGGCGAGGCTGGCGAGGAGGGCGGCGAGAAGGCGGAAATCGAAAGAGCCCTCCATTACGGCACCGCCAATCAACGCGGCGCCGAGCCCGAGGAAAGCGAGGCGCGCCAGGAGGCGGCCGACCTGGGAGCGGAGCACAAGGCGCAGATGCGGATCGGCTGCGCGGCGGGCAAGCGCCAGCATGCCCGTATCAGGGGTGGGATCGGCCGGCAGGCGGCGATGTGAAAAGAGGCGTCTTAGTGTCATGCCGCCGTTCTGGCATGGCGCGGCAGGCGGCGGGTTGATCCAGATCAAGATGCGGCTGTGAAAACCGCGCTATCGCTCGGCCATTCTTCGGAAAGGTTGACCCATGATCGATCCCATTCTCGTCGAGCTTTCGCGGCTGCAATTCGCGCTGACGGCTCTTTACCACTTCCTCTTCGTGCCGCTGACCCTCGGCCTGTCCATCATGATCGCCATGATGGAGACGGTGTTCGTCATGACCCGCCGGACCATCTGGCGCGACATGACCAAATTCTGGGGCGTGCTGTTCGGCATCAACTTCGCGCTCGGTGTCGCCACCGGCATCACCATGGAGTTCCAGTTCGGCATGAACTGGGCCTATTACTCGCACTATGTCGGCGACGTCTTCGGCGCACCGCTGGCCATCGAGGGCCTGATGGCCTTCTTCCTGGAGGCCACCTTCGTCGGCCTGTTCTTCTTCGGCTGGGAGAAGCTGACCGCGCGGGCGCATCTGATCGTCACCTGGCTGATGGCGCTCGGCACCAATTTCTCCGCGCTCTGGATCCTGATCGCCAATGGCTGGATGCAGAACCCGGTCGGCTCGGCCTTCAATCCGGACACGATGCGCATGGAGGTGACCGACTTCATGGCCGTGCTGCTCAATCCGGTGGCTCAGGCGAAGTTCGTCCACACGGTTTCGGCCGGCTATGTCTGCGGTGCCGCCTTCGTGCTGGCGGTGTCGGCCTTCTATCTGCTGCGGGGCCGCCATGTGGCGCTCGCCCGGCGCTCCTTCGTCATCGCCGCCGCCTTCGGGCTGGCCTCTGCTCTCTCCGTCATCGTGCTCGGCGACGAGAGCGGCTATGCGATCACCGATAACCAGAAGATGAAGCTCGCCGCCATGGAGGCGATGTGGGAGACCGAGCCGGCCCCGGCCGCCTTCACCCTGTTCGGCCTGCCGGACATGGACGCCCGCAGCACCGCCTTCGGCATCCATATCCCCTATGTGATGGGCCTGATCGGCACCCGCTCGCTCGACCGGGAGATCCCGGGCATTACCGAGCTGGTGGCCAAAGCGGAAGGGCGGATTCGCAACGGCCTGATCGCCTACGACGCGCTGGAAACGCTTAAGGTCGACCGCGCCGATGCGGGAGCCCGCCAGCGCTTCGAGGCCGCCTCGCAGGATCTCGGCTATGCGCTGCTGCTCAAGCAGTTCATCGAAGATCCGCGCCAGGCGAACGACGCGCAGATCAAGGATGCGGCCTGGTCGACCGTGCCGCATGTGCCCTCGATCTTCTTCACCTTCCGCCTGATGGTGCTGTCGGCCTTCGTGCTGCTCGTCGTCTTCGCCGTGTCGCTCTGGCATACGATCCGCGAACAGCAGGCGCCGCGCTGGCTGCTGACACTGGCGCTCTTCGCGCTGCCGCTGCCCTGGCTTGCCGCCGAGCTCGGCTGGTTCGTGGCCGAATTCGGCCGCCAGCCTTGGATCATCGAAGGCGTGCTTCCGACCTTCCTCGCCACTTCGGAACTGGGCGTGACCGATCTCCTGATCACCATCGCTCTCTTCACCCTCGTCTATGGCGCGCTCGCGGTGGTCGAGGTGCGGCTGATGCTCGCCGCCATCCGCAAGGGCCCGGAGATCGGCAAGACCTTCACGCCCCGCTTCGAGCCGACCTCTCCCCGTCCCGGCCAGTTCCAGCCGGCCGAATGAACGCACTGAAGGACTAGGATCATGTTCGATTTTCTCTTCGACTACGCCGTGCTGCGGGTCATCTGGTGGCTCCTTCTCGGGGTGCTGCTGGCCGGCTTCGCCATGACCGACGGCTTCGACCTCGGCGTCGGTGCTCTGCTTCCCTTCGTCGCCAAGACCGACGCCGAGCGGCGCGTGGCGATCAACACGGTCGGCCCGGTCTGGGAAGGCAACCAGGTCTGGTTCATCCTCGGCGGTGGCGCGATCTTCGCCGCCTGGCCGGCCCTCTATGCGCTGAGCTTCTCGGGCTTCTATCTCGCCATGTTCCTCGTGCTGCTGGCGCTGATCCTGCGGCCGGTCGGCTTCAAGTACCGCTCGAAGAAGCCCGATCCCGCCTGGCGCCAGCGCTGGGACATCGCGCTCTTCATCGGCGGCCTCGTTCCCTCGCTCATCTTCGGCGTGGCGATCGGCAATGCGCTGCAGGGCGTGCCCTTCCACTTCACCAGCGATCTGCGCCCGATCTACGAAGGCACCCTCTTCGGCCTGTTGAACCCGCTGGCGCTCTATTGCGGCCTCGTCTCGCTCGCCATGCTGGCCATGCACGGGGCAGCCTGGCTGGCCTTCAAGGCGGAGGGCATCGTCGCCGCCCGGGCTGCGCGGTTCGGCGCCACCGCCGCAGTGCTGACGGCGCTGCTCTTCCTCGGCGGCGGCTTCCTCGTGCGCTTCGGCCTGCTCGGCGGCTATGCGGTGACCTCGCCGATCGCCTGGGCCGATCCGTCCAATCCGCTCTACAAGACGGTCTCTGTCGATCCCGCCGCCTGGCATGCGAACTTCGCCGCCGTGCCGCTGCTCTGGGTGGTCCCCGGTCTCGGCATTGCCGCGGCACTGCTCGCCGCCCTCGGCTTCAAGGCCCGCCAGGGGGGGCTCACCATGCTCGCCAGCCTGCTCTCGGTCGGCATGATCGTCGCCACCGTCGGCATCTCCATGTTCCCGATCCTACTGCCTTCCAGCACCAATCCGAACCATTCGCTCGCCGTGTTCGACGCCTCCTCGAGCCTTTCGACGCTGCGCACCATGCTGTTTGCGACCCTGGTCTTCATGCCCCTGGTGCTTGCCTACACGGCCTGGGTCTACAAGGTGCTCTGGGGCAAGGTCACCGTTGAAACCATCGATGCCGGCACGACCTCCTATTGAGGCCAGCCGGTCAGAAAGTCTCGAAAGGAGACCGCCATGTGGTATTTTTCCTGGATCCTCGGCCTCGGACTGGCTGCGACTGTCGGGGTGCTGAACGCCCTCTGGTACGAGCTGCGCGTGCTGCGCGACACGCCGGCCGATGAGATCGCCCCGCTCGACACACCGTGACGGCACGCCGCCATGTCCGGTATCGAGCGCCCTGCCGGGGAGGGCCCTTCCCCGGCGTTACCGACGACCGCCGACCGGCCGCCGATGCATTATGCCCAGATCGACCTGGCGCGCATTCACCACGAGATGCTGCTGCTCTGCGACGAGCTCGAGCAGATCGCCGACGCGCTTCCCGACGGGGTGGATCGTCTGCAATGTCTCTCCCTGGCCGGCAGCCTGCTGCCGGTCCTGCGCGGCGGGCATCGGTTCGAGGAGGAGACGATCTATCCCGCCGTGGCGCGCGCCGGCGAAGAGGCGGTCATTCGCCGGCTCAAGACCGAGCATCTGGAAGACGACAGCAGTGCGCAGGAGCTGACGCAGGTTCTGCTGGCCATCGGACAAGGACATCCGATCTACAATCCCGAGGCGGTCGGCTACATGCTGCGCGCCTTCTTCGGCACGATGCGCCGCCATATCGCCTTCGAACGCGACCACCTTCTGGGGCAGGCGGCGGCCTGCGATCTCAATCGCCAGCCCGGCGCGCCAGCCGGTGCAGGTCGTGGATGAGGACGTGCCGGCTGTTTTCGAGCTGGATCAGCCCGTCGGTGCGCAGCTTGGTCAGCTGGCGGCTGACGGTCTCGATGGTGAGGCCCAGGAAATCGGCGATCTCGCCGCGGGTGAGCGGCAGATCGAACGCGGCGCTGCGGCGATCGGGGTCGGCGGCGGGGTCGATGTGACGGGCGATCATCAGGAGGAAGCTCGCGACCTTCTCCGCGGCGGTCTTGCGGCCGAGCATCACCATCCAGTCGCGCGCCTGGTCGAGCTCCTTGAGTGCCTGCTGGAAGAGCCGATGTTCCAGTTCCGGCTGATCGGCGATCATCCGCTCCATGGTCCCGCGCGGGAACGAACAGAGATCGACCTCGGTCGCGGCCTGGGCGGTGATGACACTCTCTGTCCCGAAGGGCCGGCCGACGAAATCGGGCGCGAATTGTAGGCCGACGATCTGCTGTCGCCCGTCGGACAGGGTCTTGGTCAGCTTGACGACGCCGGAGAGGAGATTGGAATAGTGGTCGACGACCTCGGCATCGCCGACGATCTCGGCGCCCGGCTCCGCCTTCTGCTTGCTCGATGTCTTGGACAAGGCGAGAAGCTGCGCCGGGCTGAGCGCGCCGCAGACCCCGCGATGGCGCGCCTCGCAGGCCGCACAGAGCGCCGGAATCTCGCTGTTGTGTATGTCCTTGCGCATCCGCGCGCCTGCACTTTCGCTCCACGCGCCGAGGCCCCCTGCAGCCACGGCCAGCATGGCCGAAACCCTAGTGGATCGCGCGCCTCAGGTCCAGAACCGACCAAGCGCGCGTTCAACACCCTCCCATGCAATGGCGAGCGAACAGCAGAAGACACCCGGAGGCCGGGAACCCGGGCTGCTCTCCGCATTCAGCGGCGCGCTGCCTCGGCATAGTCCGCGTCGGAAACCTTCTCGGCCCAGGTGACGGCCGTGCCGTCCAGCGCTTCGGCGACCGCGAAATGGGTCATGCCCTCGTTCTCCACCGCCCCATGCCAGTGGCGCACCTGCGGCGGAATGAAGACGACATCGCCCGGACCGACGCGCAGCGCAGCCTCGCCTTGCTTCTGGACCAGGCCGTGGCCGGCGACGATGAAGAGGGTCTGGCCGAGCGGATGGCTGTGCCAGGCCGTGCGCGCCCCGGCCGAGAACGTAACCGTGGCCCCGCCAATCCGCGCCGGGCCCTCCGCCTGGTAGAGGCCGGACAGGCGGACGGTGCCGGAAAAGAAGGCCTCCGGCGCCGGCGCCTCGTCCGCGCCGGAGGGAATGAGGGTCAGCCTGTCGCTCGACACGGCCGACATGGCGGGCGGCGCATCCCGCCGCCGTTCCTCGGCTGGAAGGCCCGTGGCGGCCATGGCGGAGGCGGCAAGCGTGGCGGCAAGGATGGAACTCATGATCGTCTTCCTTTCGGCATGAGGTATCGAGGGCCGGCCCGCGCTTTGCGGGCCGGTCCGGTGCTTGGGGTCGTCTGGTTGCCGAGCGCCGCCCTCTTGGGCGGCAGCAAGTCGTGCCTCAGACGCGCAGGAGCGTCTTGATCGCCCGGCGCTCGTCCATGGCGCGGTAGCCTTCCGCGACGTCGGCAAGCGGCAGTTCGAGGTCGAAGACCTTGCCGGGATTGATGCGGCGCTCCAGGATGAGGTCGATCAGATGCGGCAGATAGCGGCGAACGGGCGCCGGCCCGCCCATCAGGCTCTTCTGCTGGAAGAACAGCGTCTGTCCGTCGATCTGCACGCCATGCGGCACGCCGACGAAGCCGATCTTGCCCCCCGGGCGGGCACAGTTCATGGCCTGGCTCATCGATTCCTGGGTGCCGACGCATTCCAGCACGGAGTCGGCACCGACCCCGTCGGTCAGCGCCTTGACGCGGGCGATCCCGTCCTCGCCCCGCTCGGAAACGATGTCGGTCGCCCCGAATTCAAGCGCCAGATCCTGCCGGCTCTTGTGCCGGCTCATGGCGATGATGCGCGCGGCCCCCAGTTGCTTGGCGGCCAGGACACCCATCAGCCCGACCGCGCCATCGCCGACCACGACCGCGGTCGCCCCCTCCTTCACGCCCGCGGCATCCGCCGCATACCAGCCGGTGCCGAGCACGTCGGAGGCGGCGAGGAGGCTTGGGATCAGATCGTCGGAAGGCATCTCGTCGGTGGCGATCAGCGTGCCATCGGCCAGCGGCACGCGCGCATAGGGCGCCTGCGCCCCGGTCATGAACTCGCGCTGCTCGCAGGATGACTGGAAGCCGAAGCGGCAATGCGGACAGGTGTTGTCGGAAATGCAGAAGGAGCCGACGACGAACTGGCCCGGCCGAACGGTCTTCACCGCCGCGCCCACCTCGACCACGACGCCGCAATATTCATGGCCCATATGGGCCGGCCCGTTGCTCGGCTGCAGGCCGCGATAGGGCCAGAGGTCCGAGCCGCAGACGCAGGAGGCGGAAAGCTTGATGATGGCATCGGTCGGCTTCTCGATCCGCGGTTCCGCCACCTCGTCGCAGCGGATATCGCCCTTGCCGTGAAGAACAGTCGCACGCATGTCTCTCTCCTCGATGGGTGTGAACGGCCCCGCCTGCCCGGCGGGGCAGAACGGGAGCCGCGACTACATTAGCTCAGGCAAGAGTCCGTTCGAAGAAGGCCGCGATCCGGTCGAAGGAAATCTTGTCCATCCGGTCGTAGAGATCGACATGGCTGGCGCCGGGAACGATCACCAGCTCCTTCGGATCGGCGGCCTTGGCGAAGGCCGTTTCGCTGAAGTAACGCGAATGGGCCTTTTCGCCGTGGATCAGCAGCAGCGGCCGCGGGGCGATCTCGGCGATATAGGTCAGGATCGGCATGTTCATGAAGCTCATCGGCGTCGTCTGCGACCAGGCATTGCCGGAATTGACGGCGCGGGGATGATAGCCGCGCGGCGTGGCGTAGTAATCGTGGTAATCCACGACGAATTGCGGCTCGCCGCCCTTCAGCGGCGGGTTGAAGGGTGGCTGGTAGGCCGGCGTGCCCTGTTCGGCATCGACCCAGCGCTGCCGGCTCATCTGCTCCAGCGCCTCAGCGCGCTGTTCCGGGGTCATGCTGTCGAAATAGCCCTTCGCCATGACGCGGGTCATGTCGTACATGGTGCTGGCGACGACCGCCTTGACGCGCTTGTCCACGGCAACCGCATTGAGCGCCATGCCGCCGAAGCCGCAAATGCCGATAATGCCGATCCGCTCCCGATCGACCGCCGGCTGCAGGCCGAGGAAATCGACCGCGGCACTGAAGTCCTCCGTATTGATATCGGGCGAGGCGATGTTGCGCGGCTCGCCGCCGCTTTCGCCCGTATAGGAGGGGTCGAAGGCGAGCGTGACGAAGCCGCGCTCGGCCATGGTCTGGGCATAGAGGCCGGAGGACTGCTCCTTGACCGCGCCGAAGGGACCGCTGACGGCAAGTGCGGCCAAGGGCGCATCGCCGCGCGCCTTGGGCATGTAGAGGTCGCCGGAAAGCAGGATGCCGTAGCGGGTCTTGAAGGACACCTTCCGGTGGTCGACCGCCTCGATCTTCGGGAAGGTCTTGTCCCAGATCTCGGTGGCACCGCCGCTTTCGGCTGCGGCGATTGCGGGGGTGATGCTCATCACCGCCATGGCGACGCCGGTCGCCTTCATCAGGCCCCGGCGGGTCGGGTTGAAGTCATCGGCTGGGTCATACGGCATGGGCATGGGGCACTCCTTGAGGTGAGGACATGGTGAGGGAAGGCCGTGTCGAGATGAGAGGGGACTTAGCGAAGGACGTCGATACGCAGCGGATAGCGGCCGGAGACATGGAGCGCCTCCATGCCCGTATCGAAGCGGCCGAGGCGCACGAGCCCCGGATGCTTGTAGGGACCGAAGAACATGGCGAGGTTGCCCCAGGGCATGTAGTAGCAAAGGTCGTAGGGCTGCTCGTTGTCGAACGGGCCGTTGCCCTCCACCGTCAGCTTGCGCGGCAGATAGGCGATCTTCTCATTGCCGCCGAAATCCTCGATGGTCAGGTCGAGCGGCAGCAGGGCGAAGAAGTCGCGCGCGGAGGGATTGTCGTAGAGCGTTGCGGTCAGCACATGCTCGGCAAAGGTCAGGGTGATGCGCATGCGGGTCCTGTCCTGGTTGTTCGGGTCTGTGGCGGCCTGCACGGCTCGAGGGCCAAGTGCGAAGGCGGCGCAGCCGGCGATCAGGCGGCGGCGGTTGAGCCTTGGGCAAAGCGGGGTCATGCCTGTCGCCTTTCGGAAAGCCGCCAGGCAGCAAGGGCAGCCAGCGCGGAGCCGCCGAGCAGCATGGCGGAAAGGAGGAAGGTTGCCTGCCAGCCGAGGCTGTCGAACATCAGGCCGCCGAGCGAGGCGCCGGCAGTGATCGCCAGCTGGATGACGGCCACCTGCAGCCCGCCGCCGGCCTCTGCCTCGTCCGGCAGGGCGCGGCTGAGCCAGGTGCCCCAGCCGACCGGGGCCGCCGTGCCGAGAAAGCCCCAGCCGATCAGGGCGGCAAAGACCGGCGCCTCCGCCCGGCCGACGACAAGGAGAAGCAACGCGAGCCCGGCCATGAGCAGGGGAATGCCGATGAGCAGGCTGAAGAGCCGGCGGCCGAGGAGATGCCCGATCGCCACGGTGCCCGCAGCGCCAGCAAGCCCCATGGCCAGCAGCATCAGCGACAGGGTTTCGATGCCGACCCCGGTTACCTGTTCCAGAAACGGGCGCAGATAGGTGAACAGCGCGAACTGGCCCATGAACAGCATCAGGATCGCCGCCATGCCGAGCGCGATCGGCCGCCGCCCGAGCAGCCTCAGGACGCCAAGGGCCGAGCCGCCGGCGCGCGGGGCGAGCGCGGGAAGGCTGATCCATTGCCAGAGAAGCGCCAGCAGGCCGACCGGCACGACGAGGAAGAAGGCGCCGCGCCAGCCGATCATTGCGCCGAGCAGGCTGCCGAGCGGCGCGGAGATCGTGGCGGCGACGGCATTGCCGGCGTTGAGCAGGGCTAGCGCCTTTGGCACCTCTGCCTGCGGCACGAGCCGCATGACGATGGCAGTGGACAGAGACCAGAAACCGCCGACCGCGACGCCGAGCAGCGCGCGCCCGACCATGAGCAGCGGATAGGACGGCGAGAGCGTGACGATGATGCCGGACAGAACGAGGAGACCCGTCAGCCCGAGCACGACCGCGCGCCGGTCGAGCCGCCGGGTCAGCCCGGCGAGACAAAGGCTGGTTGCGACGGCAAACAGCCCGGAGATCGAGATCGCCTGGCCCGCGTGACCCTCGGTCACGCCGAGATCGGTCGCAATCGGTGTCAACAGGCTGACCGGCATGAATTCGGACGCGATCAGGGTGAAGACGCAGAGTGTCATGGAGAACACGGCGCTCCAGGCGCCGCGCCGCGTCGGCTCCCCGTCCATCACTGTCATCGGCGCGATCGTCATGGCGTTCATCCGTCCTTCGGCAAGCTTCGAGGGGAAGATAAAACCGAGCCATTCCCCCAACAATCCGTGCTAAACGGCATGGACCTATCGAAATTCGATATGAATAAGCGGAGAGGATGCGCGATGCAGCGTGAGGATATGAAGGACCTGATCTGGTTTCTGGAAGTGGCGAAGGCGCGCAGCTTCACCCGCGCCGCCGCCCAGCTCGGCACCTCGCAATCGACGCTGTCCCACACGATCCGCCAGCTGGAGGCGCGCCTTGGCGTCCGCCTTCTGACCCGCACCACCCGCAGCGTCTCGACGACGGAGGCCGGCGAGAGGCTCCTGCAGTCGCTGGCGCCGCGGTTCGAGGAGATCGAAGCGGAGCTCGCCGGTCTCGTCGCCTATCGCGACACGCCCTCCGGCACGGTGCGGCTCACCCTGTCAGACCACGCGCTGCAGGGCCTGGTCTGGCCGAAGCTCGCCCGCATTCTCGCCCGCTATCCCGACATCCGCGTCGAGCTCTACAGCGACAACGGCATGCGCAACATCGTGGAAGAGCGCTTCGATGCCGGCGTTCGGCTGGGCGAAAGCGTGGACAAGGACATGATCGCCGTGCGCATCGGCCCGGACTGGCGGCTGCGCGCGGTCGCTTCCCCCGCCTATATCGCGCAGCGCGGCATTCCGCTGACCCCGCAGGATCTCGTCGGCCACCTGTGCATCAACATGCGCCAGGTCAGCTGGGGCGGCTTCTACAGCTGGGAGTTCGAGAAGGACGGACGGGAGGTGCGCGTGCGCGTCGACGGGCAGCTGAGCTTCAACACCTCGCTCGCCCAGATCGACGCGGCCATCCGCGGCTATGGCATCGCCTATGTGCCGGAAGATCTCGTCGAAGAGCCGCTTGCGCGCGGCGCGCTGCGAGCCGTTCTGGATGACTGGAGCCCGCCCTTCAGCGGCTATCACCTCTATTACCCGAGCCGCCGCCAGATGTCGCCCGCCCTTGCCGTCATTGTCGAGGCGCTTCGCCACCGGCCGGGAGCAGCGCCGCCACACGCGGATCTTGCGAGTTGACGTGGAAAAAAGGTCGCGCCGTCGGTACGATAGGGTACAGGGGAGGACTGGCGGGTGGTCATTGCCTTCGTCAGGGCGCATGCTGGACCCTGCTTCGGCTCGTCGCGGCACGAGAGCGGGCTCGTCACCGCAAGGGAAGCGGGGATGACCATCACACAGGGCAAGATCACCAACCGGCTGCTGCGCGCCTTGTCGCCCAATGAATTCGCATGCCTTGCTCCGCACCTAGAGCCCTATGTGCTGCCGTTGCGCCATACGCTGGTGGAGGCCGACACACCCACGGCCTATGTTTGGTTTCTGGAAAGCGGCCTGGCCTCGGTCATCGCCTCCAACGGGGATGACGAGGAGGTCGAGGTCAGCCATATCGGACGCGAAGGCATGAGCGGGCTGCATGTTCTGCTGCAGACGGACAGCACACCGAACCGGACCTTCATGCAGGTCGAAGGAACGGGACTTCGCGCACCCTCGGCCGCCATTTGCGCTTTGTTCGACAGCAACAAGGGCATCCGCGATCTTCTGCTGCGCTATGTCTTCACGGCTTCGCTGCAGCTTGCCCATTCGACGCTGGCCAATGGCCGCTACACGATGCACGAGCGTCTCGCCCGTTGGCTGCTGATGTGCCACGACCGGATCGACGGCGACCACCTGCCGCTCACCCATGAATTCTTGTCGCTCATGCTGGGCGTGCGCCGTTCGGGCGTGACCAACGAGCTGCATATCCTCGAAGGCATCCACGCCATCCGCGCAACCCGGGGCGATATCCATGTCATCGACCGCGCGCGGCTCGAGGAAATCGCCGGCGGAAGCTATGGACGACCGGAGGAGGTCTATGACCGGCTGATCGGCAAGCCGGCCGCCGGCAGTTGAGACCTGATCGCCCGTCCGTCATGGGCCGGTCGGCGGAAGTCAGAGAACCCTGCGTCCCTCGCCATCGAAGACCACCTCGCCATCCTCCTTGACGAAAGCGCCGCGCGGCGTGTCCGGCAGGATCTCCAGCACCCGCTCCGAAGGACGGGCGAGGCGCGTGCCGAGCGGCGTCACCACGAAGGGCCGGTTGATCAGGATCGGATGCGCAAGCATCGCGTCGATCAGGGCCTCGTCGCCGAGAGTCTGATCATCAAGGCCGAGATCCAGATAGGGCGTGCCCTTCTCCCGGATCGCCTCGCGCACACGAAGACCCGCAGCCGCGATCATCGCGACCAGCGTCTCCCGGCTCGGCGGCGTCGCCAGATAGTCGATCACCTGCGGCTCGATGCCGGCATGGCGGATCAGCGCCAGGGTGTTGCGGGAGGTGCCGCAGGCAGGGTTGTGGTAGATGGTTGCGTCCATGGTCAGATCTCCTTCTGCACGACACGGGAAACAGCCTGGCCGCGTTCGTACCAGCCGCGGCTGCGATTGACGATGGCGACCACCGAAAGCATGACCGGCACTTCGATCAGCACGCCGACCACGGTGGCGAGCGCCGCACCCGACTGAAAGCCGAAGAGGCTGATGGCGGCCGCGACCGCAAGCTCGAAAAAGTTCGAGGCGCCGATCAGCGCCGAGGGGCCGGCCACGCAATGGGCCTCTCCGCTCAAGCGATTGAGGAGATAGGCGAGCCCCGAATTGAAATAGACCTGGATCAAGATCGGCACGGCGAGCAGCGCGATGACGCCTGGCTGGGAAAGGATCTGCTCGCCCTGAAAGCCGAAGAGCAGCACCAGCGTGGCAAGCAACGCTGCAAGCGACAGCGGCTGCAGCCGCGCAGCGAGTTTCGCCGAATCGGTCATGCGGCGCAGGAACTGGGCGACGATGACCGGGAGCACGATATAGAGCAGGACCGAGAGGATCAGCGTGTCCCAGGGCACGGAGATGGCGGACAGGCCGAGCAGGAGGCCGACGATGGGCGCGAAGGCGACGATCATGATGGCATCGTTGAGCGCCACCTGGCTCAGCGTGAAGTGTGGCTCGCCCCTGGTCAGGTTCGACCAGACGAAGACCATGGCCGTGCAGGGGGCGGCGGCGAGCAGGATGAGCCCGGCGATGTAGGAGTCGATCTGCGCCTCCGGCAGATAGGGCCGGAACAGCCAGCCGATGAACAGCCAGCCGAGCAGTGCCATGGAGAAAGGCTTGACCGCCCAGTTGATGAAGAGCGTCACGCCGATGCCCCGCCAATGGCGCCCGACCTGGCCGAGCGCGGCGAAATCGATCTTGAGGAGCATGGGGATGATCATCAGCCAGATCAGCACCGCCACCGGCAGATTGACCCGCGCCACCTCCACGGCTGCGATGGCCTGGAAGACGCCGGGCATGAGATGGCCGAGCGCGATGCCGACGAGGATGCAGAGGGCCACCCAGAGGGTGAGAAACCGTTCGAAGCGGCTCATGGGCTTAAACCTTGATTCGGTGGACGAGAAGCGAGGCGGACGCGGGACAGAGATGTTGCGCCTGTTGGGACTGGCGGATCGCTGCCGGTGCCGCTGTGCGATCGATGTGCGAAAAACCGAGCCGCTCGAAAAACGGCGCCGCCTCCTCCGTCAGGAGAAAGAGTTCGGCGACGCCGAGGTGGACGGCCTGGGCCAGCAGGGCGGAAACGATGGCCTGGCCGTGCCCCTGCCCACGGCTTTTCGGAAGGACGACGACCGACCGCAGCAAAGCAATCGCCCCGTGCAGTTCAAGGCCGCCGAAACCGATCGCTCGGCCATCGTCATCGAACCGGTAGAAGCGCCGGCCTGGCTCGGCGAGGTCGTCGACCGGCAGCCGCGCAGTGGACAGGGCCGCGCGAAGATCGTCTGCGGCCGGATCGATCGGCGTGATCGCAAGACCCGTCGTGCTCATTGCGCCTTCACCTCCTGAGGGGAGCAGCAGACCGACACGGCAGCTGCAGGAGCGCAGATCTCGGGGTGGCCGGAGCAGCAGTCTTCCATCAGGAAGCGGACGAGCTCGGCCAGCGAGGGGTAGCTCGCACTGTAGATGATCGAGCGGGATTCCCGCCTTTGATCGATGAGGCCGGCACGATCGAGTTCCTTCAGGTGGAAGGACAGACTGGAAGGCGAAAGTCCAAGCGCCTCCGCAATCGCCCCGGCCGCCATGCCTGCGGGTCCGCAGACAACGAGCTTTCGCACAATCTGCAGCCGGGTTTCCTGCGACAGAGCGGAGAATGCGGCAAGCGCACGGTGATCATCCATGATTCGATATCCGTTGAAATATCGAACAAGACCTAACCTCATCCGCGCCTTTTGGCAAGCGTCGGGTCTGCGTTCATTGCCATTCCCACCGTTCGCAGCCCTTGCCGCCTTGCGCTGCCGCCACCAGGCTCTAGCTTCAGGCGCAGATCAAGGTTCCGCTTCACAAAGGTCAGCCCATGAAACCCGCGCTCATCTGCCTGATGATCACCTCTCCTGACGGAACCCTGCATCCGAGCAAGCTGACCCAAAGCCCGGACGGCAGCCGGTCGGACTGGTCCACGCTCTACGAACAGATCCATGCGGAGCATGGCGGCGACGCCTGGATGGTGGGGCGGGTGACGATGGCCGAAATGTCGAAAGCGGGTCCGCATCCGGTCGAAAACCCGCAGGCAGTCGCACGCCCCGCACATTTCGCGAACCGCGCGGCCAAGAGCTTCGGGATCGCCATCGATCGAAGCGGCACGCTGCATTTCGACAAAGGCGAGCTGTTCGGCGATCATATCGTCGTCCTGCTTGGCCATGACGTGCCGGACAGCCATTTGGCGGAACTGGCGCAAGACGGCGTCTCCTATCTCCTGTCTGACACCGAGGAGATGAACATCGGCGCCATGCTGGAGACGCTCAACCGCGAACTCGGCATCACCCGCATCCTGCTCGAAGGCGGGGCCGGCACCAACGGCGCCCTGCTGGCCGCCGGGCTGGTGGACGAGATCAGCCTGGTCGTCGCCCCCGCACTCGACGCCCGCAAGGGCGCCGACCGGGTGATCGAGTTTGGCGAAGAAGGCCTTGCCGGCAAAGTGGAACTCTCCCTCCTCGCCTGCACCCCATTGCCCCACGGCGCCGTGCACCTGCGCTACAAGACCGTGGCGCCGTCTTCGGGAGCATAGGCTCGGGGACGTGAACGAAGGAGGACAGGTCGACTCTCGTCAGGGATGATGAAGCACACTCAGGCCGCCGTCGACCGTCAGGCAGGTGGCGGTCATGAAGGGGCATTCGTCGGAGATCATGAAGAGAGCGGCCAAAGCGATCTCGCTCGGCGCCGCGATGCGGCGGCCGGGGTGCAGCGACAGGGTCTCCGCCTCGGCGGCGGCCGGGTCGGGAAAGCTGTTCCAGTAGTCGATCACCTTCTGCGTCCGGACATAGCCGGGCGCCAGCGCATTTACGCGCACGCCGTGTGCCGCATATTCGAGCCCCAGCGCCTTGGTCATGCCGAGCAGCGCATGCTTGGCGACCGGATAGGGGAAGGTGTGGGGAATGATGGTGAAGGCATGGGTGGAGGCGATGTTGAGGATGACGCCGCCTCCGGCCGCGATCATGCCCGGCAGCACCGCGCGGCTGCAGTTCCAGGCGCCCTTGAGGTTGATGTCGAAGCAGCGGGTCCAGTCCTCGTCGCTCAAGGAGAGCGCTTCGGAAAAGACGTTGACGCCGGCATTGTTGACCAGCGCGTTGAAGGCGCCGATCTCCACCGCCGCCTGGCCGATCGCCGATGAAATCGCCGCGGCGTCGGTGATGTCCGCCGTGGCGGAAAGGATATGGGCTCTCTGGTCGCGCAGCCGCACGGCCTGTTCTTCGAGCAGCGGTCCGTCCCGATCGATCAGCAGCAGGGCCGCACCTTCCTTCGCGAAGGCCTCGGCCATGGCAAGGCCGATGCCCTGCGCGGCGCCGGTGATGACGATGCGCTTGCCGGCAAGACGATCGGTCATGATCCTACCACTCCGCGACGCTGCCGTCGGCATGGCGCCAGACGGGGTTGCGCCAGCGATGACCTTCCTTGGCCCGCTCGATCACATAGGCCTCGTTGACCTCGATGCCGAGGCCGGGCCCCTGAGGGATCGAGACGAAGCCATCCTCGTAATGGAAAACCTCCTTGTTGGAGACGTAGTCGAGAATGTCGTTGCCGGTGTTGTAGTGGATGCCGAGGCTCTGCTCCTGGATGAAGGCATTGTGGCTGACGGCATCGACCTGCAGGCAGGCGGCCAGCGCGATCGGACCGAGCGGGCAATGCGGCGCCAGCGCCACGTCATAGGCCTCTGCCATGGCCGCGATCTTGCGGCATTCGGTAATGCCGCCGGCATGCGAAAGATCGGGCTGGAGAATGTCGACATAGCCATCGGCCAGCACGCCCTTGAAGTCCCAGCGCGAATAGAGCCGCTCGCCGAGCGCGATCGGCGTGGAGCAATGATTGGCGATCTCCTTCAAGGCCTCCCGGTTCTCCGAAAGCACCGGCTCCTCGATGAACATCAGCTTGAACTGCTCGAGTTCCTTGGCCAGCACCTTGGCCATGGGACGATGGACGCGGCCGTGGAAGTCGACGCCGATGCCGATGTTCGGGCCGATCGCATCGCGGATGAGGCCGATCGTCTGCACCGCCTTGTCGAGCTTCTCGTTGGTGTCGACGATCTGCAGTTCCTCGCAGCCATTGAGCTTGATGGCCTGGAACCCGCGCGCCACGACCTCGCGGGCATTGTTGGCGACATCGCTCGGCCGGTCGCCGCCGATCCAGCTATAGACCTTGATGCGGTCGCGCACCTGGCCGCCGAGCAGCGAATGGATCGGCGCGCCGAGTGCCTTGCCCTTGATGTCCCACAGCGCCTGGTCGATGCCGGCAATGGCCGACATATGGAGGGCGCCGCCGCGGTAGAAGCCGGCGCGATACATGACCTGCCAGTGATCCTCGATCAGGAACGGGTCCTTGCCGATCAGATAGTCCTCGAGCTCGTGCACGGCCGCCTGGACGGTCAGCGCCCGGCCCTCGACCACCGGCTCGCCCCAGCCCGTAATGCCCTCGTCCGTTTCGATCTTCAGAAACATCCAGCGCGGCGGGACGATGTAGGTGGTGAGCTTGGTGATTTTCATGACGAGACTCGTTCTGACAGCGGACGGGCGGAGCGCTCGGCCGGAATGGGATGTTTCTTCATCGCAATGGCAAGGTCGCGCGCCGCGACGTCGAGCATGCGGTTGACGCAATCGCGCGCGGCCGCCTTGTCGCGCAGGCGGAGCGCTTCCACCAGCTGGCGGTGCAGCTCCACCGCCTCGCCGCGCGCATCCGCCGCCTCGTTGGAGGCATGGAGCGAAAATTCGAGCGCCGCTTGGATGATGCTGATGAGCTGCTGGAAGACCTGGTTGTGGCTGGCCTTGAGCAAGGCCGCATGGAAGGCGACATCGGCCTTGGTGAAGGCCTCCAGATCGCCTTCCGCATCGCGCATGCACTCCCAGGCCCGCTCGATCTCCGCCACCTCCTGCATGGTGGCCCGCTCGGCGGCGAATTCGGCCGCGAAGGGCTCCATGGCGCGCCGGGCCTCCAGCACGCAGCCGAGAAGATCATATTCGAAGATGCGCGGACCGATCCACTCGAGCACCTGACCGTCGAGGATGTTCCACTCGTCCTTGCCGCAGACGATGGTGCCGACGCGCGAGCGACCCCGCACCAGGCCTTTCGATTCCAGGATCTTCAGCGACTCGCGAATGACGGTGCGGCTGACGCCGTAGCGCAGGCAGAGCTCGGCCTCGGTCGGCAGAAAGCCACCGATGGCGAAGACCTCGTCGAAGATGTCGGTGGCGATCGTCCGCGTGATGTTCTTCTGGACGCGCGGACGCCGGGGAGCCGCGTCTCCCTGGTCTGCCTCCAGGCGCTTCGTGAGCTTGTCTGCGGCCATTACCACTCGCCTCCTCGTCAACGCCGGCGCATGGCGTTGATCCGTGACCTGTTTCGCCGGTGAAGGCAACGGTCGAATCCCCTCCCCTCTTTGCCACAGCGGGACGCCATATGCAATTCATCATACAAGTCAGATTGACGGTTATGATGAAACACATTATCCCGATAGCACTGCTTGCGCAGTCAAAGTGGGAGAGAGACAATGGGAATGTTCAAGAAAGCGCTGCTTGCCGGCGCCGTGCTGCTGATGGCCGCCGGCTCCACCCTCGCTGCCGACGTCAAGATCGGCTTCATCGTCAAGCAGCCGGAAGAGCCCTGGTTCCAGGACGAATGGAAGTTTGCCGACGTGGCCGCCAAGGAGAAGGGCTTCACGCTCGTCAAGATCGGCGCCGAGGACGGCGAAAAGGTTCAATCGGCGATCGACAATCTCGGCGCGCAGGGCGCCCAGGGCTTCATCATCTGCACGCCCGACGTCAAGCTTGGCCCGGGCATCGTCGCCAAGGCAGCCGCCAACGACCTGAAGGTCATGACGGTCGACGACCGGCTGGTCAATGCCGATGGCAGCCCCATCGAAGACGTGCCGCATATGGGCATTTCCGCAACCAAAATCGGCGAGGCCGTTGGCCAGACGCTCGTCGACGAGATCAAGAAGCGGGGCTGGGACATGAAGGACGTCGGCGCCATCCGCGTGTCCTATGACCAGCTTCCGACCGCGGTCGACCGCGTCGATGGCGCTCTTTCGGTTCTCAAAGCCGCAGGTTTCCCCGAAGCCAACATCTTCGACGCGCCGCAGGCCAAGACCGATACGGAAGCGGCGCTGAACGCCGCCACCGTCGTGCTCAACAAGAACGCCGCCATCAAGCATTGGGTCGCCGTCGGCCTCAATGACGAAGCCGTTCTCGGCGCCGTGCGCGCCAGCGAGACGGTCGGCATCCCGGCCGACAGCATGATCGGCGTCGGCATCGGCGGTGCGGATTCGGCGATCAACGAGTTCAAGAAGCCCACCCCCACCGGCTTCTTCGGCACGGTCATCATCTCGCCCAAGCGGCACGGCTACGAGACGGCGCTCAACATGTATGAGTGGGTCGCCAACGAGAAGGAACCGGAAAAGCTCATCCTGACCGCCGGCCAGCTCGCGCTTCGCGACAATTATGAGGCCGTGCGCAAGGATCTCGGCATCGAGTGATCCGAAACAGGATCAGACCTGCCCGGCGGCAAGCCGCCGGGCCACTCCGCTTCCGGTGAGACCATGCAGAGCTTTCTCGACTTCAAAGGCCTTTCCAAGGCCTATCCCGGCGTGCAGGCGCTGTCGGACGTCTCCTTCTCGGTCGCCAGGGGCGCGGTCCATGGGCTGATGGGGGAGAACGGCGCCGGCAAGTCGACGCTGATCCGCCTGCTCTCCGGCGACCAGTCCGCCGACAGCGGCGAGATCGTCATCGACGGCGTGCCGCAGCGCTACCGTTCGGTCAGCGACGCCTTCCAGGCCGGCGTCATCGTCATCCACCAGGAACTCCAGCTCGTGCCCGAGCTGACGGTGGCCGAAAATCTCTGGCTCGGCCGCTTCCCGGGCCGGGCGGGCGTGATCGACCGTAAGCGGCTGCAGGGCGTCGTCCGCGACAAGCTCTCCGAGATCGGCATCGACATCGACCCCGACCGCAAGGTCGCCTCCCTTTCGCTCGGCGAGCGCCAGATGGTCGAGATCGCCAAGGCGGTGATGGCCGATGCCCGCGTCATCGCGCTCGACGAGCCGACCTCCTCGCTCTCCTCGCGCGAAAGCGAGATCCTCTTCGCCCTGATCGACCGCCTGCGCACCCAAGGCAAGGTCGTTCTCTACGTCTCGCACCGGCTGGACGAGATCTTCCGCCTCTGCGACAGCCTGACGGTGCTGCGCGACGGCAAGCTCGCCGCCCACCATCCCGACATCGCCCATGTGACCCGCGACCAGATCATCTCCGAAATGGTCGGTCGCGAGATCGCCAATATCTGGGGTTTCCGGCCCCGTCTCCTCGGTCCCGTCCGTCTCGAGGTCAGGGAGATCGCCGGCCGCAAGCTGCGCCAGCCGGCGAGCCTGTCCGTGCGCCAGGGCGAGATCCTCGGCCTCTTCGGCCTGATCGGCGCCGGACGCAGCGAAGCGGCCCGGCTGATCTACGGAGCCGACAGCCGCACGCAGGGAACGGTCAGCGTCGACGGCGTGCCGGTCCGGCCCGACAGCCCCCCGGATGCGATCCGCGCCGGCCTCGTGCTCTGCCCTGAAGACCGCAAGGCCGAGGGGATCGTCCAGGGACGCAATATCGAGGAAAACATGGCGATCTCCTCGCGCCGGCACTTCTCCCGCTTCGGCATCCTGCAGCCGAAGAAGGAGGCGGAGCTTGCCGAACGCTTCATCGCCAAGCTCCGGGTGCGCACCCCCTCGCGCCGGCAGGATATCGTCAATCTGTCCGGCGGCAACCAGCAGAAGGTGATCCTTGGCCGCTGGCTCTCCGAGCAGGGCGTCAAGGTGCTGATCATCGACGAACCGACCCGCGGCATCGACGTCGGTGCCAAGTCGGAAATCTACGATATCCTCTACGAACTCGCCTCCGATGGCATGGCGATCATCGTCATCTCCAGCGAGCTGCCCGAGGTGATGGGCATCACCGATCGGATCCTGGTGCTGTGCCAGGGCCGGATAGCGGCGGACCTTCCGCGCGACCAGTATGACGAGCGGCGCATTCTGGCAGCCGCCCTGCCCGACGTTTCCAATGCCAGCGAGCTTCCCAACCAACAGGTCCATGCGCGATGACGTCCTTGAAGAAACTCCTCCTCGGCGAACAGGGCCTCGTCGTCATCTTCGCCATCGCCTTTGCCATCGTGGCGCTGACCGTTCCGAACTTCCTGACCGAGCGCAACATGCTGGGCCTGCTGCAGTCGGTCGTCACCATCGGCATCGTCGCCTGCACGATGATGTTCTGCCTCGCCTCGCGTGACTTCGATCTCTCCGTCGGCTCGACCGTCGCCTTTTCGGGCATGGTCGCGGTCATGGCTTCGAACGCCACCGGCTCGATCCTGATGGGGCTCATCGCCGCCCTGCTTTGCGGCGGCGCCGTCGGCCTCGTCAACGGCGTCGTCATCGCCCGCTTCCGCATCAATGCGCTCATCACCACGCTCGCCACCATGCAGATCGTGCGCGGCCTGGCGCTCATCGCTTCCGATGGCCGCGCCGTCGGCATCAACGATCCCGGCTTCTACCAGCTGGCGCTGTCGAAATTCTTCGGCATCCCGACGCCGATCTGGGTGATGGCGCTGTTCTTCCTCGTCTTCGGCTTCGTGCTGAACCGCACCGTGTTCGGCAAGAACACGCTGGCGATCGGCGGAAACCCGGAAGCCTCGCGGCTGGCCGGCGTGCGCGTTTCCTCCATGCGGATCTGGATCTTCGCCCTGCAAGGTCTCGTCTGCGCCGTGGCCGGCGTTCTGCTCGCCTCCCGCATCACCTCCGGCCAGCCGAATGCGGCGACAGGCCTGGAGCTTTCGGTCATTTCGGCCTGCGTGCTGGGCGGCGTCTCGCTGGCCGGCGGCCGGGCCGCCATGACCGGCGTCATCGTCGGCGTGCTGATCATGGGCATTGCCGAGAACGTCATGAACCTGCTCAACATCCAGGCGTTCTATCAATATGTGGTGCGCGGCCTGATCCTGCTGCTTGCCGTCCTGCTCGACAACCTCCGCTCGGCCGCTGCCGGACGCAGGACCTGAGAAGCACGACACGCTGTGGCTCTTGCATGCGGCTCCCCGATCTCCGACAGTCAGCGGCGGAGGACAGACCCATGTGCAATCTTTACAACCTCACCACCAGCCAGGCGGCGATCCGGGACTTTGCGCGCGCCGCGCGCGATGTTCTCGGCAATATGGAGCCGACGATCGACGTCTATCCCGACCGCCTCGCCCCCATCGTGCGCAACGCGCCGGATGGCGTGCGGGAGCTTGCCGCGGTGCGCTGGGGGATGCCGAGCTCGCGCCAGGCGCTGTTCGAGGCCGCGAGCAAGCGGGCCGACAAGCTGCGGGCCAAGGGAAAGCCGGTCGATTTCGACACGCTGCTGACGATGGAGCCGGATGGCGGCACCACCAATGTGCGCAACACGGCAAGCCAGCACTGGAAGCGGTGGCTCGGCGTGGAAAACCGCTGCATCGTGCCGCTGAACCGCTTCGCCGAGCCGGACCCGGCCAGCAAGCAGGACGGGGGACGAACGCCGAATGCCTGGTTTGCCGGTGACGCGAGCGAGCCGCTGATGGCCTTCGCCGGCATCTGGGTGAAGGATTGGACGAGCGTGCGCAAGGTGAAGGAAGGGCTGATCACCACCGATCTCTACGCCTTCCTGACCTGCCCGCCGAACAGCGTGGTGGGCGCCGTGCACCCGAAGGCCATGCCGGTGATCCTGAAAAGCGCCGAGGAGGTCGATGCCTGGCTGACCTTGCCTTGGGAGGAGGCGAAGGCCCTGCAGCGTCCGCTGCCCGACGACGCGCTGATCCGCCTGCCACCGCTTGCCTGACAAGGCGGAACTGACGGCAGACTGCCCATCAAGAGGGAACCTGCTTAGCTCCGGCGCAGCACGTCCTGCCATTCGGGATGGCGGTCGATCTGGGCCTTAGCGAAGGGGCAGAGCGGAATGAGGGAGATGCCGTCGCGCCGCGCATCCTCGACCGCCTGGCGCACCAGACGCTCGCCGACCTTGCGCCCGCGCAGGGCGGCCGGAACCTCCGTATGGTCGATGATGATCAGCCCCTCGCCGGCCCGGCTATAGGTCATCTCCGCTTCGATACCATCGAGCACCAGGAGATAGCGGCCCTTGGCCGGCCCGTCCTGTCGCTCGACCGCGCCGTCGGCCGCGGCTGGATCGGCGGCCGGCTGATGCGGATCGGCCGGGCGGACGCGACCTGCCTCTCCCTGCGCGCATTCCAGCTCCGCGCGATCCCAGTGCCCCAGCGTGGCCGCCGCCTCATAGGTTGACAGGAGGAAGGACAGCAGCGCCGCATCGGGATCTTCCGCCTGCTGCACGGCCTCATAAGGCAGGATGAACTCGCCGAGCGTCTCGCTCCAGAACGCGGCCTCGGGCTTGATAGAAGCGGCGCGATAGCCGCCGGGCGCCGGATAGGCATAGGCGTAGAAGGCCGGATAATCGACGCCGCCGCCACCGCCCGGCCAGAACCCGGCCGAGGAAACCTCGCGGTCATAGGCCTCCTGCGCCACACTGTCCGGCAGGGCCGGAATACCGCCGCCATGGCGCGCGGCCTTAGCGCCGGAAAAGCGGGTGACGGCGAGATCGAAACTGCCCCAGAACAGGTGCACCGGGCTCGATTTGCCGAGAAATCCTGTGCGAAACTGCTTGAAGACGCGATCGACCGCAATCAGCCCCTGGTGGAAGCGCCGCACGGCCATGCCGTCATAGGGACGGTCGCGATCATCCTCGGCGAAGGGAACAGGAAAGGGCACCTCGTTCGGCTGACCATTGAAGACCGGAGTGCCGCCGAGCTCGGCGATCAGCTGCAGGAAGGCGGCGTGAAAAGCGGCGACCGTCATCGGCCCAAGCGCGAAGGAGGCGGTTGCGCCCTCGCCGTTCTGGCCGACGACACGGTGGTCGTGGAGATCGAACAGGATCTCGATGCCCGCACCATCCGGGATGGGCGAGGATGTCAGCCCGCGCGGCGTGACATAGAAGGTCGCGTTCCAGGAGTGGTTGAGCCAGGGCGTGTGCGCCAGCCGATACTTGCCGGCAATCTGCAGGTACAGGTGCAGGGCCGTGCAGGTCTCGCGCCAGCTGAGATAATCGAGCGGGGCCCAAGAACAGGGCATGGGGTTCTCCTTCCATCACGAGCGAGACGCCCGCATCTGCGAGAGCGGCCCGCCATGCGGCTTGGCCGAGTGTCGGGTCTCAGCCGGGCAGCGGCACGAATTCGTCGTGATCATCGACCGGCAGGTCGAACAGGCCCTGGCCCCAGTTCTGCGCCCTCCAGTCTTCCTTGGCGGCCTCCAGCCGCTCGCGCGAGGAGGAGACGAAGTTCCACCAGATGTGGCGGGGACCACCGAGCGTCGCGCCGCCGAGGATCATCAGCCGCGCCCCGCGCGCCCCCGCCTCCACCGTGATGCGATCGCCGGGGCGCAGCACCATCATCTGCGGCGCATCGAAGGTCTGGCCGGCGATCGAGACCGACCCGTCGACGATATAGAGACCGCGATCCTCGTGCTCGTCGGGCATGGGGAAGCGGCGGCCGGGCTCCAGGCGAACATCGGCATAGAAGGTCTCGGAAAACAGCGTGGCCGGCGCCTTCGCCCCGTAGGCTGTGCCAAGGATCAGGCGCACGGACACGCCTTCGTCTTCGATCATCGGCAGGCTGTCTTCGCCGTGATGCTCGAAGAGCGGCGCCATGTCTTCATGCTGCTCCGGCAATGCCAACCAGGTCTGGATGGCAAAGAGGCTGTGCGGCCCCTGGCGCCCGGCCTGCGATGTCCGCTCCGAATGTGAAACGCCGCGGCCGGCCACCATCCAGTTCAAGGCGCCGGGGCGGATGATCTGGTCGGAGCCGATGCTGTCTCGATGATGCAGGTCGCCGCGGAAGAGATAGGTGACGGTGCCGAGCCCGATATGGGGATGCGGCTGCACGTCGATACCCTTGCCTGTGAGGAACTCCGCAGGGCCGGCCTGGTCGAAGAAGATGAAGGGCCCGACCATCTGCCGCTTGGGCGCCGGCAAGGCGCGGCGAACCTCGAAGCCGCCAATGTCGCGCGAGCGCGGAATGATCAGAGTTTCGATCGAATCCAGGCTCGTCGCATCCGGGCAGCCGGGGGACAGCGCGGGGTTCCAGCTCATGGACGATCTCCTCGGACGCGATGGCGCCGAGCACGGGCCCGACGGGCCGTACTCGGCAAGTCATGCCTTACTCTAGCATGTTTTGGTCCCGCGTCTGCCCCGCAGCGCGCTCGGCTTGAAGGTTGGATCGGATCAACGGGCGACGCCCGTCAGTGCAGGCCGAACAGGCCGAGCAGGGTCTCGCGCTGGCGGACGAAGGCAGGCGCGGTGCGATCGCGCGGGCGGGGGAGGTCGATCTCGATCAACCGTGGCGCGCCGCCCTTGTCCCGCGGCAGGATGAGGATACGATCCGACAGGAAGATCGCCTCCTCGAGATCATGGGTGACGAGCACCGTGGTGACCGCCTCCTCCTGCCAGATGCGGGCGAGTTCCTGCTGCATGCCGATCTTCGTCATGGCATCGAGCGCGCCGAGCGGCTCGTCGAGCAGCAGGATTTCCGGCTTGACCGCCAGCGCCCGCGCAATGCCGACCCGCTGGGCCATGCCGCCCGAAAGCTGACGCGGATAGGCCGCTTCATAGCCTTTCAGGCCAACGAGATCGACATAGCGCTGCGCGGTCCGGCGCGCCGTCTCGCGCGGCAAGCCCTGCGTTTCCAAGCCGAAGCCGATATTGTCGATCACCGTCAACCAGGGCAGAAGCCGGGGCTCCTGGAAGATGACCGCCCGCTCGCGGCCGACGCCGGAGGTCGGCCGGCCATCGATCAGCACCTCGCCGCCATCGGCCTCTTCGAGCCCGGCCAGGATGCGCAGCAGCGTCGTCTTTCCCGAGCCGCTGGCGCCGACGATGGCCAGGCTCTCGCCGGGGCGGATGGTCAGGCTGAGATCTTTCAGCACCGGCAGCGGCCGGCCGTTGAGGGTGAAGGACTTGGAGAGGTGGCGCAGGCTCACCTCCCCCCGCTCGGCAGGTTGCAGGGCCATCGATCCGGTCCTTCAGTTGCTCGCCGAATCTGCGCTGTAGAGAATGGTCTTGGCCACGAGTTGGCCGGGCTTGAGCTTGCCTTCGCGCTCCAGCACGTCGATCCAGAACTGCAGGTCGCGGTCTACCGCCTTGCCGCCGGGGCGCACGCCGAAGCCGCGGAAATACTGGGCGAGGTCGGGATTCTCGCCGCGCTCCGCAAGCGCCTTGGCGAAAATCACCTTGGTTTCCTCCGGATGCTCGCGCGCGTAATCGAGCGCGCGCTGCGACTGCTCGACGAAGATCTTGGCGAGGTCGGGATGGGCGGCAATGAAATCGCGCCGGAGCACGATGAAGCCGCCGGCGATCTCGCCCAGCACATCCGTATCGTCGAAGACGGCGCGCAGACCGCCGTTCTTCCTGGCCGCGCCTTCGAAGGTCGTCTGCCAATAGCCGAAGGCAGAGACATCCACCTGGCCGGAGCGGAGCACCTGCTCCAGCTGCGGGCCCGGCACGACCACCAGATTGGCGGCATCGGACGGCAGACCGACCGAATGCAGCGCTTCGCGCACCGTGTAGTCGAGATGGGCGCCGAGCGTGTTGACGGCGATGCTCTTGCCGGCCAGGTCCTTGATCGTCCTGATCGGGCTGTCTTCCGGCACGTAGAAGATCGATTGGACCTCGTCATTGATGCCGTTTGAGGGATAGGCGGCGACGAAATCATTGCCGCCGGCAATGGAGTTGAGCACGGCAGAGGTGGCGGCGCTGCCGATCTCGACATCGCCGGAGGCGAGCGCAATCAGCGAGGCCGGGCCGCCGGCGGCATAGCCGACATTCTCGAGCGTGATGCCGGTGTCCTTGAAATAGCCGAGCTCGTCGGCAAGCTCATAGGCCGAGAGCCCGCCCTGGCTGGCCAGATAGCGGAAGGGCACGCTGTCGGCCGCCTGGGCAAGGGTTCCGCCAAGCCCGAGGGCAAGCGTGGCGGAGAGAAGAAGCAGGCGCGGATGAAGGGTCATGGCGATAAACCTTTTGAGAGAACTCTTGAGGGAAAATGGTCGTGTCGCGCCGGTCAGGCCCAGCGGCAGAGGCGGCGTTGCAGAAGAACAAGCGCGGCATTGGCAGCCAGCCCCAGGATCGCCAGAAGCAGGATGGCGGCGAACATCAGCGGGATCTGGAAATTGTATTGGGCATTCATGACCTGGAAGCCGATGCCCTTGTTGGCGCCGATCATCTCGGCCGCGATCAGCAGGAGGAGCGCTGTCGTGGAGGACAGCCGCAGGCCGACGAAGATGGCCGGGACGGAGGCCGGCAGCACGACGCGGCGGAAGATGGCAAGCGAGCCGGCGCCATAGGTCCGCGCCATCTCGATCAGCCTGGCATCCACCTGTTTTACCCCACCGATCGTGGCAAGCAGGATGGGGAAAAGCGTTGCCCAGAAGATGACGAAGACCTTGGAGGTTTCTCCAAGACCAAGGAGAAGGATGAAGACCGGATAGAGCGCCAGCGCCGAGGTCTGGCGAAAGAACTGCAGCAGCGGATCGAGCGCCTCTTCGACGACCCGCACCTGGCCCATGAACAGGCCGAGCGGAATGCCGAGCGCGACGGCTGCGGCGAAGGCAATTCCGGAGCGCTGCAGGCTGATGGCAATGTCATCGAGCAGCGCGCCGCTGGCGAGACCCTGATAAAGGGCGAGGAGAATGCGATCGAGCGGCGGAAAGACCGAGGGGTTGACCCAGCCGAAGGTGGCGGACGCCTGCCAGAGTGCCAGAAAGGCAAGGACGAGGCCGTATCGCCGCAGCAAAGGCGCAGCGCCGCCCGCGGCAGCCGCCAGCCAGGAAGGGTCGGCGGTGGATCTGGACTGGGCGCCGATACCGAAGGCGCGGGCCTGGAGGAGATCGTCGACGGACATCACGCGCTCCTCACTCGGCGGCCTGGAGCCGCGGCTGCGCGGCCCAGCGATTGACGGGGAACGGCAGGCCGAGGTTTTCGCGCAGGGTCCGCCCTTCATAGGCAGTGCGGAACAGGCCGCGCCGCTGCAGCTCGGGGATCACCAGATCGACGAAATCCTCAAGCCCTGTCGGCAACCAGGGCGGCAGAATGTTGAACCCGTCCGCCGCCTCGTTTTCGAACCAGTCCTGCAGCGTATCGGCGATCTGCACCGGCGTGCCGACCACGGTGTAGTGGCCCCGCGCCGAGGCGACCCACTGGTACAGCTGGCGGATCGAGAACTGGTTCTCGTCGGCGATCTGGCGGATCAGCGCCTGACGGCTCTTCATGCCCTCCGTCGGCGGTGCCGGCGGCAGGGGCCCATCAAGGTCGTATCCATGGAGATCCAGCGTGCCGCCGGTCAGGCCGTTCAGGAGGCCGATGCCGTCTTCCTCGAGGATCAGCCCGGTCAGACGGTCGTATTTTTCCCGCGCTTCCGCCTCCGTCCGCCCGATGAAGGGAGAGACGCCGGGCATGACCAGAATATGGGCCGGGTCGCGGCCGAGCGCGCGCGCGCGGGCCTTGATGTCTCGGTAGAAGGCCTGCGCGGTCCCGATGTGCTGGTGGGCGGTGAAGATGACCTCGGCGGTTTCCGCCGCCAGCCCGCGCCCATCCTCCGATTGCCCGGCCTGCACGACGACCGGATGGCCCTGCGGCGACCGCGCCACATTGAGCGGGCCGCGCACCTGGAAATGCGCGCCGCGGTGATCGGCCTCGTGCAATTTGGCCGGGTCGTAGAAGACGCCGCTCTCCTTGTCGCGCAGGAAGGCATCGTCCTCGAAACTGTCCCAGAGCGCCTTGACGACCGCGACATGTTCGCTGGCGCGCCGGTAGCGCTCTGCATGGGGCAGCTGCGTTTCGCGGTTGAAGTTCTGGGCCGTGGCGTCGCCGGTCGTCGTCACCACGTTCCATCCTGCACGGCCACCCGAGATCAGATCGAGCGAGGCGAACTTTCGCGCCGTCGTATAGGGCTCTTCATAAGTGGTCGAGGCAGTGGCGATGAAGCCGAGATGCGTCGTGAAGGGTGCGAGCGCGGAGAAGAGGGTGACCGGCTCGAAGCCCGCCACCTTGGCATTGCCACCTTCCCGCGCACCACCAAAGCCGATCGCCAGATTGTCGGCCAGGAAATAGGCGTCGAACAGGCCGCGCTCGGCCGTCAGCGCCAGCTGCTTGTGAAACGCGTAGCTCACCGCCCCGTCGGCCGGCTGATCGGGATGGCGCCAGGAGGCGATGTGCTGCCCGCCGCCCGGCAGGAATGCGCCCAGTCTAATCTTGCGTGTCATGGCAGGTCCTCTCGCATCGCTGATGGGACCTACAGACTACATAGTCTATAATGTTAATAGAGAAATGGATTTGCGTCGGTGCTGGTTCAGCGCGAATTGGTTTTGCGCCAAACGGACCGGCGCAATGGCATTGCATCCCCTCGTCCGATACCCACCCGGCGCACCGGCCCATGAAAGCGGGTCGGGAAGGCAGCGCCACCCCGACCCCGACCATCCTAGCGAAGCATGGCCGCGACGTTGCCGCCATCGACGGTGAGGACGGCGCCGGTGGATGTGCGGGCGGTGGCGAGATGAAGGAAGGCCTCCGCCACATCGGCGCTGGTCACCTCCCGCTTCAGCAGGTTGCCGCGCATATAGACCTCGGGCGTCACCGCCCGGGCGCGGGCGCGTTCTTCGACCATGGCGTCGGTCATCAGCCCCGTGCGGATGCGGTCCGGATTGACGGCATTGACGGCGATGCCATCGGCGGCATGTTCCAGCGCATATTGGCGCATCAGCGCCATCAGCGCCGCCTTGGAGGTGCCGTAGGGGCCGAACTCCGCGCCCGGATTGACCGCCTGCTTGCTGACGTTGAAGACGATCGAGCCGCCCGTTCCCTGCGCCTTCATCCGCCGCACCGCCGCGCGCGCCACATAATGATGGCTCCAGAAATTGAGATCGAAGGCAGCCTTGAAGCGATCGTCGGGCACGTCGAGCAGCGCGCCCTGGAAGGCCGCGCCAGCATTGGAAATCAGGATATCGATCCCGCCATAGGCCTCGACGACCCGGTCGATCGCCGCGGCGGCAGCCTGCGCATCGGTGAGATCACAGGCGATGCCGAGGCCGCCGAGGCGGCGCCCCTCGCTCTCCACGCGCGCGGCATCGACGTCCAGCAGCGCGACTTCCGCGCCCTCCGCCTTCAGCCGCTCGGCAACCGCCAGGCCGAGGCCGCCCGCGCCCCCGGTGATGACGGCCACCTGACGGGTCAGCGGCTTTTCCACCTGCTTGGCGAGCTTGACCTGTTCCAGCGACCAATATTCGATGTCGAACAGGTCTTCCTCCGACAAGGCCTCGAAGCGGTCGATGCCTTCCGCGCCGCGGATGACCTCGATGGTCGCTTCCGCCACATCGGCGGAGATCCGCGCGGCCTTCCGGGTCGGGCCGGCGGCAAGGAGACCGATGCCGTCGATGTAGAAGACCCGCGGCATGGGATCGAGCATGGTCTTGCCGCCGCCGCTGCGCGCATTGTTGCGGGCGAAATAGGCGCGATAGGCCTCCGCATAGTCGACCACGGCCTGGCGGGCCTGTTCCGCCCAGACGTCGAGCGCGCCCGCCCGCGGGGCCGGCAGGGCAACGCCATAGCGCTTGATGTGGATGACATGCTCCGGCGTCGCATTGCCGCGCTGGACGAGATCGGCGACATTCGGTGCGCCGCAGAAATCGAGGATGGCGTCGTTGACGCGGTGTTCGAGGATGAAGCGGCGGAACCGCCCCTCCTCCGCGCCCGGCAGGGCCAGCGCGCCGCGCAGGATGGGCGCGATCTCCGCGATCGGAGCCAGCGCCGCGCCCTGCGCCACATGCGTTCCGAACGGTGCCGGATTGCCCTGTGCAATGCGCGTCTCGGCCCGGTCGATCGCTTCGATCATGGCCTCATAGGCAATGCGCGGATCGTCCGACCAGGTGAAGATGCCGTGCTTCAGCAGGATCATGCCCGGCGCATCCGGCCGCTCGGAAAACGCCTTGAGGCAGGCCTTCGAAAGATCGAAGCCCGGCATGACATAGGGAACGACGATCATTTCCGGGAAGAGCGCCCGGATGATCGCCTCGCCGTTCGGCTGGTTGGTCAGGGCCACGATCGCATTGGCATGGGTGTGGTCGACATGCTTGAACGGGAGGATGGCATGGAGGATCGCCTCGACCGAGGGGTTCGGCGCCGACGGATCGAGCAGCAGCCGGCGCTGCAGCATCACCATGTCGTCGTCGCTCAGGCGATCGTACTCGACCATGGCCTTCAGCGGTGCGAGCCGGAGCGCTGGCAAGCCCGCCGGCTCGATCTTGCCCATGTCCCAGCCGCTGCCCTTGACGCAGAGCACCTCGACCGGGGTGCCGTCATGGTCGTTCATCACCGTCTTGACCGAGGTATTGCCCCCGCCATGCAGAACGAGCTGCGGCACCGAGCCGAGCAGCCGGGTCGTATAGGTGCGGATCGCCACATCGCGGTTGATGCCCCGCGCTTCATATCCGGAAACCACCGACTGGAATTCGGCATCCGACCATTTCGACTGCATGTCTCTCTCCCTCACCTATTCGCTGACCCGCTGCTGCGCGCCTATCGCAAAGCCTACGGCTTCGTCCGGTCTTCTACAAATGCTATAGAGCATTGACAATAGTCAACCCGCAATTGGATCGTGTTGATCAAGGTCGGGTTTCGTGTCAGTCAGAGGCAGAACCCACTGGAAGACCCCCATGCCCCGCGACGACCTTGGATCCGTTTCGCCGCCGATCCCGGCAGAGTTCGACGACGCGATCGTCTGGGCCGCCTGGCTCTATTACGAAGACCAGCTGACGCAGCACGAGATCGCCAAGCTGCTCGGCGTTTCGCGCGCCACCATCGTCAATTACCTCCAGGAAGCGCGCAAACGCGGCATCGTGCGCATTCTTATGAATGCCGAGGTTGCCACCCGCACCGACATTGCCCGCAGCCTGGCCGAACGCTACGGGCTGGAGCAGGCCATGGTGCTGCCGGCGCAGGCCGATGACAGCCATGCCGCGACGCTGCAGGCGCTGGGCGCCGGCGGAGCACGCCTGATCGAGCGGCTGCTCAAGCCGGGCGACACGATCTGCGTGTCCTGGGGGCGCACCGTGCTGGCTGTCGCCGAAGCGCTGCAGCTTCCCCGGCCGCTCGACGGCCTGAGCGTCGTGCAGGTGACCGGCGCTTCGGCCGGCAATCGCGCCTTTTCGGCCGAATTCTGCACCGCCATCATGGCGCGCAACCTTTCCGCCGTCAGCGTCAACATGGTGGCACCCGCCGTGCTGAGCTCGCCGGAGCTGCGCGATGCGCTGATGGGCGAACCGGTGCTGCGCCGCCAGTTCGCGCGGATCAGCCAGGCCAATCTCATCGTCTTCGGCGTCGGTGCGCTGGGGCCGGACAGCACCATGCGCATTGCCGATGTGACCGACAATTCCGAAATCGACGACTATGCCGCGGAAGGAGCGGTGGCCGTGCTGATCTGCCGCTTCCTCGACAGGGAGGGCCGCCAGATCAGCCGCGCCTTCGACCGGCGCGTCATCGGCATCGAGCTCGAGGATCTCAGCCGACTGCCGAAGCGTCTCTGCGTGGCGGGCGGGGCGAACAAGACGACGGCGATCCGCGCCGTGCTGAAGGGCGGCTACGCCACCCACCTCGTCACCGACATGGGCACGGCGACCCGCCTGCTCGCCGAGTGAGCGGGCGGGCCTCCCGGGCTCAGGCTGCCTTGCGCGGTGCGCTGGCCATGAAGGCGCGGGTCTCGTCGAAGGAACGGATGCCGGCATCCGAGCCGAGCCCTGTCGCCACCAGCGCGGCGGAGGCCTGGGCAAACATCAGCGCGGTGCGCAGCTCCATCTTGTGATGCAGCGCGGCGATGAAGCCGGCATCGAAGGCATCGCCGCAGCCGGTCGTGTCCACCACGTCGATGGCGAAGGCCCCTTCGCGCACCACGGTGCCGTCAGCCCCCATGAAACAGACCCCCTCGCCGCCCAGCGTGAAGACGCAGTGCTGGACGCCGCGATCGAGGAAGAAGCGGCCGGCCTCCTCGACGCCCGAGGCACCGGAGATCTGCCGGGCTTCCTCGATCGAGGGCATGAAATAATCGATGAACGGGAAGAGCGGTTCGATCAAATCGAGCGTACCGTCATTGGCGCCCAGAAGATCGAATGTGGTGATGCGGCCCCGCGCCTTGGCGGCGGCCAGCAGCGCCCGGCTCGGCTCGCCGTCGAGCTTGGCCAGCAGGCCGGTGCCGCCCAGATGGACGATCGGAGCGGCCAGCACCGCGTCGAGCCGATCCTGCGCGATCTCGAAATGATCGGAGGCGCCGCGCGCATGCAGCGCCGGCCGCTCGCCGTTGCGGCGGATGTTGAGGATGGTGGCGGAAGTCGGCACGCCCGCGAGTCGCTGCATCTCGCGCGTATCGACGCCGTGGCGCGCGAGCGTCGAGAGCACGAAATCGGCCTTCTCGTCATCTCCGACCGCACCGACCGCCAGGCAGTTGAGCCCGAGCTTCGCCAGATCGACCACCGTGCCGCCGGCCGTGCCGGCAACCGTCAGGCGGATCTCGTCGATGAAATCCACATTGCCGCCGGACGGAATGGCATCGACCGGCCGGCCGAGCACATCGAGAATATAGAGCCCGACGACGGACACATCATGAGTCACGAAAACCTCCCAGACAAGAAAAGCCTCAACCCCGGTTGCGCAGCGTGAAGATCGTGCCGGCAATCAGGATGAACAGCCCGACGATGAACAGCTGCAGCGTGCTCGGAATGCCGACGAAGATCAGCACGTTGCTGACGAGCGTGATGAGCAGCACGCCGAGCAGCGTGCCGATGACCGAGCCGGAGCCGCCGGTGATCCGCGCCCCGCCGAGAACCACGGCGGCGATGATCTCGAGCTCCATGCCGGCAAGATCGAAGGGATTGGCCAGCCGGTTGCTCGCCACATGCACGACCCCGGCCACTCCCGCCAGCAGGCCGGCATAGGCAAAGACGAAGACGCGCACGGTGAAGAGATTGATGCCGAGCCGTTCGGCGATCAGCGGGCTGCCGCCGACGGCGAAGATCGCCCGGCCCATGAGCGTCCGTTCGAGGAGGAACCAGGTGACGAGCGCCGCCACCGCCAGCACCAGCACGGTGGCCGGCAGCGAGGAGGCCACGCCGCTTGCCGAAACATGGGTGTAGAGCGAGGCGCGGCCGAGCGCATCCATGCCGGCCGGAATGTTCATGAACAGCGCCGTGCCGACGAAGGTCAGCAGGAAGCTGCGATAGACATATTGCGTGCCGATGGTGACGATCAGCGAGGGCGCGCCGAGCTTGTGGACCAGCAGCCCGTTCAGCGCGCCGAAGCCGGCACCGCCTGCCGCGGCAATGACGAGAATGGCCGCCAGCGGCATGCCCGGCATCACATTGATGACCAGCATGGTCAGCGCATACATGACAAAGGCTGCGATGGCGGTGAAGGACACGTCGATGCCGCCGGCCGCCAGCACCACCAGCACGCCCATGGCGAACAGGCCGCGCACCACGGAGGCGCGCAGGATATCGACCAGATTGCTCATCTGGAAGAAGTCCGGATTGGCGATGAACACCACCAGGCAGGTGGCGATGACCAGCATCAGCGTGAACAGCTCCGGACGGTCGCCCAGGAGATCCCAGAGCCGCCGGCCGATGCCGCGCGGGGCGCGGCTTTCCTCGATCGCAGGCATCACCTCGGTCATTGCACGGTTTCCTTCGAATGGCCCGCCATGGCGCGGTAGATATGGTCCTCGTCGATCGCGGTCGCCGCTTCCTCGGCGATGATCCGTCCCTGGCGCATGGTGAGGATGCGGTCGCAGTTCTGCAGAAGCTCGGGCAGGTCGTCGCTGATGATGATCACCGACATGCCGCCATCGGCGAGCCGCTGGATGATGCGGAAGATCGTATCCTTGGAGCCGACATCGACGCCGACCGTCGGCCCGTGGAGAATCAGCAGGCGCGGCTCGATGGTGAGCCAGCGGCCGATCAGGACACGCTGCTGGTTGCCGCCCGAGAGCGACTGCACGGGCAGTGCGACGTTGGGCGCCACCACCTGCAGGTCGCGGATCGAGGCTTCGGCAACGCGCCGCGCGCGGCCGGCGCTGATCACGCCGAAGGCATTGCGCAGACGGTCGAGGATCGGCAGGGTGATGTTGTCCTGGATCGGCTTTTCGAGGAACAGGCCTTCCGTCAGCCGGTCCTCCGGCACATAGGCGATGCCGTGGCGGATGGACTCGGCGGCCGTTTGTGGCGCGATCGCCTGGCCGTCGAGCAGGATGCGGCCGGAGGAGGCCGGCGCGATGCCGGCGAGCGCCAGGGCGAGCTCGTTGCGCCCGGAATCGAGCAGGCCGGTGATGCCGAGGATTTCGCCCTTGCGGATCGAGAGATCGACATCGGCAAATGCGCCGGATCGTCCGAGTCCTTCGACCGTCATCAGCACGGGCCCGAGCTTCGGATCGGTGCGGTAGCGCATTTCGCTGATTTCGCGGCCGGTCATCCAATGGCTGAACTCGGCCTTGCTGTGGGTTGCGACATCGAGTTCGGTCACCTTGCGCCCGTCGCGCATGATGATGGCGCGGCCGCCGATCTGCTTGCACTCTTCCAGCTTGTGGGTGACGAAGAGCACCGCGACACCGCGGGCCTGGAGGCGGGCGACGACCTTGATCAGATTGTCGACCTCCTGCCGCGTGAGCGAGGTGGTGGGCTCATCCATGATGACGAGACGCGCCTCGGAGGCGATGGCGCGCGCGATGGCCACCAGCTGGCGCGTGGCGAGCGGCAGCGTGTCGGTGCGGCGCATGAGGAAGGCGCGGTCGGTCGGCAGATGCACATCGGCAAGCGCCCGGCGCGCCGTGGCGTGCAGCGTCGAAAGGTCGAGCCGGCGTGCGAGATGCCCGGAGGCGGCCACCAACTGTTCGCAGAAGGCGACATTCTCGACGACCGAGAGATTGGGCAGAAGCGACAGGTCCTGGTAGACGGTCTCGATCCCGGCGGCGAGCGCGCCGATGGCACCGAGATCGCCGGCAACCGCGCCGGTCGGCTGGCCATCGATGAGGATCTGGCCTTCATCCGCCGTCTGGGCGCCGGAAAGAATCTTGATCAGGGTCGACTTGCCGCAGCCATTCTCCCCCATCAGGTGGTAGATCTTGCCGGCCTCGATCACCAGGCTCACCTCCTTCAGCGCGCGGACGCCGCCGAAGGATTTCTTGATGTTTCGGATCTCGAGGAAGGGCGGTTTTCCCGCCGCTTCGAGGGGCGTGACGGCAGACATCGGACGTTCCTGACGGAGTGGACGCGCAGAAGCAAAGAGGGGGTGGGCACGGCGAAAGGAGCGCCGTGCCCGGTCGGGTCTTAGAACGGGTAGTTCTTGTAGTTGGACTTATCGACATCCACCCAGGCCTGACCCTGCATGATGATGCCCTTGCCCGGACCCTTGGTGACGGTCATCTTATTGTAGCCGTTGACGCCGAGATCCATGCCGTCCTTGATCTCCTCGCCCTTGAGAACCAGGTCGGCGACCTTGTTCATCACGTAGCCGGCATCCTTCGGATCCCAGAAGAAGATCTGGTCGACGGCACCGGTTTCGAGATAGGGACCGGTGTCCTTCGGCAGGCCGAGACCAAAGACGCAGGTCTTGTCCTGCAGGCCGGCTTCCTCGACCGCGCGGCCGATGCCGATGACGTCGATGGCGGAAGAACCCTGGAAGCCCTTGATGTCGGGGTACTTGCGCAGGATTTCCTTGGCCTTTTCATAGGCGCGGTTGGCGTCGTTGAAGGATTCGTTCTTCTCGGCCACCAGCTCCATGTCCGGATACTGTTTGGCATTTTCCTTGCCGGCGTCGACCCACTGGTTGTGCGTCAGGCTGCCGAGCGAGCCGACGAAGCTCGTCCACTTGCCGGACTTGCCCATGCAGCCGGCGAGCTTCTCGTTGATGCGGGCGCCAAAGGCCTTGTTGTCGAAGGCCTCGATATCGACATCGGTGTTCTTCAGGCTGTCGCCTTCATGGGTGATGACCTTGATGCCACGCTGGGCGGCGCGGCGGAGCACGCCTTCCAGCGCCGTCGGATCCATCGGCACGACGGCGATCGCCGAAACCTTCTTGGCGACGAGGTCTTCGATGATGCGGCTCTGCTGGGCGGCATCGGCCTTGGCCGGGCCGATCTGGCTGGCATCGACGTTCGGATTGTCCTTGCCATAGGCAACGACACCCTCGTCCATGCGGATGAACCAGTTTTCGCCGGTCACCTTGACGACGGTGACGATCGACGGCTTGTCTTCCGCCTGGGCGACGCCCATGGCCATCAGGCCGGCCAGCATGGTGCCGGCTGCAAGTTTGGTAATCATGCTCATTGGTCTCCTCCATTGATCGAGCAAAGCTGTGGTCCTCCCCTTCGGCCGCCGGATCGCATTGCCGCGGCGGAGTGGGATGATGTGTGTGGCACGCGGTTGGCAGCGCGCCGGCCGCCTAGCTGTCCGGGCGGCGGCTGGGCTTGAGCCAATAGGTGAAATCGACGCGGGCGGAAGCCAGCAGAAGCAGCAGCAGCAGGCCCCAGGCGAGATCGCGGAAAAAGTTGGAGATGTTCATGAAATTGAACAGGCTCGACAGGATCTGCAGCGCGGTCGAGGCGAGCAGCACGCAGAGCACCTTGCCGTGCCCGCCTTCCGGACGAACGCCGCCGAGCACGGCGATGAGGATGGCGATCAGGACGTAGGAGCTGCCGTAATCCCACTTGACCGAGGAATTGCGCGCGGCGATGACGATGCCGGCGACGGACGCCAGCAGACCGGCCAGCGTGTAGGTGATGAGCAGCAGGCGCCGTTCGTTGATGCCGCCATAGCGCGCCGCCTTGGCATTGCTGCCGAGCAGCAGCAGCTGGACCCCGAAGCGGGTGTAGAGCAGCACGAAACCGATGGCGGCAGCAATCGCAAGGAAGAGCGCGAAGCAGAGCGGCACGCCCAGCACCGGCAGATTGCCGAAGTCGTCGAGCGGCTCGATATAGCCGAGGCTGACGGCCGAGCCGTTGGTGAGATAGATGGCGAGCCCGGTGAAGAGCAGCTGCGTCCCGAGCGTGGCGATCAAGGGAGTCAGCCGCGCATAGGCGATGATCATCCCGTTGAGCAGGCCACCGGCCAGGCCGATGACCAGGGCAAGGGCGGCAAAGGTCCAGGAGAAGAGGACAGGCGCTTCGTCGACCGACACCATCGTGCCAGCAAGGCTGAAGGCGACGATGCCGGCGAGATTGGCAAGCGCGATGCCGGAAAGGTCGATCCCGCCATTGCCGGAGATCATTGCCAGCATGACGCCGAGCGCCAGGAGGCCCAGTTCCGGCACCTGTGAGGCCATGGACTGCAGATTGTAGCTGTCGAGGAAGCCGCCGCCCGCCAGAAACGCGCCGGCAACGAGGACGAGCGCATTGATGGCTGCCAGAAAAAGGGTCTGCCGGTCCAGTCGCGTGGTCACCTGTCGTCTCCTCCCGGCAGCGTCCGTTGCGAGACACCCCTCCCTGGGCACCTCCGGATCTCTCCGCCATTCCGTCCTGACATTTGTCAGGTATCTGTGTCTCTTGTCAAGTGAGGGTGAACGGCATGATCGAGGCCGTCGCTCCCCTCCTCAATCAACATTTGACGAGGCACCCTCATCATCTGTCGTCTCTTGATGTTGACATTTGTCCACCAATGAATGTTATTTGTAAAGTCATCAGCGTGAGAAATTTCATGCGGGTGCCGGGGAGCGGCTTGCAGGGCCAGCCTGCGTTGAGCCGGGACGGTGCCAGAGACGAATGGAAAAGCGGGGACCGGTTGCCGGGTCCGGCCAATGGAGGAGTGACCATGCAGCGTTTTGTGAACGACCCGGATCTCGTGGTCGAAGATACGGTGAAGGGATTCGTGAAGGCACATGCGGACCTCGTCCGCCTCGGGGAGAACCCGCGCGTGATCGTCTCCAAGGCGGCGCCGGTCAGCGGCAAGGTGGGCGTGATCACCGGCGGCGGCTCCGGCCATGAGCCGGCCTTTATCGGCTATACCGGCCGCAACATGCTGGATGCCGTGGCGGTCGGCGAACTTTTCTCTTCGCCCACTGCCAAGAGCTTTCACGATGCGATCCGGGCCGCCGATGGCGGCAAGGGCGTCGTCGTGCTCTATGGCAACTATGCCGGCGACAACATGAACGTGAAGATGGCCACAAAGCTCGCTGCCAAGGATGGGATCGAGGTGGCGACGGTTGTTGCCAATGACGATGTCTGCTCGGCACCGGCGAGCGAGCGGGAGAAGCGCCGCGGGGTGGCGGGCGAAATCTTCATGTGGAAGATCGGCGGCGCCAAGGCGGCGACCGGCGCCAGCCTGGAGGAGGTGCGCGCCACGGCCCAGAAGGCGATCGACGCCTGCCGCTCCATCGGCGTCGGCCTCGGTCCCTGCACGCTGCCGGCCGTCGGCCATCCGAATTTCCAGATCGAGCCGGGCACGATGGAAGTCGGGATCGGCCATCACGGCGAGCCGGGCGTCCGCGTCGAGCCGCTGAAGAAGGCCGCGGATGTGGCAAAGGACATGGTGACGATCGTGCTCGACGATCACGCCCTGCCGGCCGGCACGGAGGTGGCCGTGCTTGTCTCCGGTCTGGGCGCAACACCCTTGAACGAACTCTATATTCTCAACGATACGATCGAGAGCGAGATCGTCGCCCGGGGCCTGCGCGTTCGTAAGACCTATGTTGGCAACTACTTCACCTCGCTCGAAATGGTTGGCGCGACGCTGACCGTCATGGCGCTCGACGAGGAACTGGCCGGCCTCATCGAGGCCGATGCCCAGTGCACGGTCATCCTCTGATGCCGGCAAGCAGCGCACCCACACAGGATCAAACGGGGGATTCCATGCAGAGCTTCACCAATGCCGGCAGCGGCGACATCGTGCTGCGTCTGGCCGACCGGATCGTCGAGAACCGTGCCTATCTCAGCGAGATCGACGGCAAGATCGGCGATGGCGACCATGGCGTGAACATGGCCAAGGGCTTCTCCATGGCGGCAGACCGACTGAAGGGCGCCGACGCCAGCCTGTCCCAGGCGCTCGACACGCTCGGCACCGTTCTGATGACCGAAATCGGCGGCTCCATGGGCCCGCTCTATGGCGTGATGTTCACCGAATTTGCCGAGACGATCGAGGGGCTGGATGCGATCGACGCGCCCGCCTATGGCCGCATGCTGCATGCCGGGCTTGAGGGCATCCAGTCGATCGGCTCCGCAAAGGTCGGCGACAAGACGCTGATCGACACGCTGGTGCCGGCGATCGAGGCCTTCGATGCAGCCCAGGCGGGCGGCAAGAGCTTCGCCGAGGCGCTGCAGGCGCTGGTGCAGGCTGCCGAGACGGGCCGTGATTCGACCATCAACCTCGTGGCCAAGATCGGCCGCGCCAGCCGGCTCGGCGAACGCTCGCTCGGCGTGCTCGACGCGGGTGCCACCTCCTGCGCCATCATTCTCAAGGAACTCTCCGACGGCGCGCGCGCCCGCCTCGCTTGAGCGCGCCCAGGCGAACACCGACGACGGCGACAAAAAGGCCGGCCCGCAATGGGTCGGCCTTTTGCCGTAAGACAGAGGTTACGGTTTTCCTGCAGGGGGCGCGAGGAATCGTGGATGGCGGCAGATTTCGGTGGACGTTGGGCACTGCCGATCCAACTATGGGGGCATGACCAGGACCGACACGCTCTTCACCCATGCGCGGCTGCCCGACGGCACGCTTTGCGACATCGCCGTCTCTGAGGGCCGCATCGCGGCCTTCCGGCCATCCGGCAGCGGAAGCGATCCGCAGGCTGCGGTGGTCGATCTCGGGGGCGATCTTGTGCTGCCGCCCTTCGTGGAGGGGCATATCCACCTCGACACCAGTTTTTATGGCGACCGCTGGATCCCGCACAAGCCCTGCACCGGCGGCTTCGACGTGCATGAGCGCGTTGCCTTCCAGGCCGAGAACATGGCCGCCGCCGCGCCGATGGACAAGCGCGCCCGCGACCAGCTCGACCTCTGCATCGGCCATGGCAGCCTGCGGATGCGCAGCCATGTCATGGTCGACGGGTCGGTGGGTCTCGCTTCGCTCGAAACCATTCTGAAGGTGCGCGAAGACTATGGAGACCTGATCGACATTCAGCTCGTTGCCTTCCCGCAGAGCGGGATTCTGAAAAGCCCCGGCACGCCGGATCTGCTCGATGCGGCGATCAGGCTCGGTGCGGATGTGATCGGCGGGCTCGATCCGCTGTCCTTCGACCGCGATATCAAGGGGCATCTCGATGTCGTGTTCGGCGTGGCCGAGCGGCGCGGCGTCGATGTCGATATTCACCTGCACGATGCCGGATCGCTGGGGGCGATGACGATCGAGGAGATCTGCGCCCGCACGAACGCGCTCGGCATGCAGGGCCATGTTGCAGTGAGCCATGCCTATGGGCTCGGCGATCTGGGGCCGGATGCGCTGCAGCGCATGGCGGCGCGGCTGGCGGAAAGCGGCGTTTCGATCATGACCAACGCACCCGGTCACCATGCCTTTCCGCCGGTGGCGCTGCTGCGTCAGGCGGGCGTGACCGTTTTTTCCGGCAGCGACAATATCCGCGATTCCTGGTGGCCGTTCGGCGATGGCGACATGCTGCACCGTGCCGAGATCATCGCCTATCGCTCAGGGTTCTACACCGATGAGGCGCTCTGCGCCGCCTTCGATGTGGTGACCGAGGCGGGCGCCACGGCGCTGCGCCTGGACGACTACGGGCTGCGGGTTGGCGCCCGAGCGGATTTCGTCGCGCTGCCGGCCGCCCATGTGCCGGAAGCGGTGGTGGCCTTTCCGAAGACGCGGCGTGTCTTCCGGGGTGGACGACTGGTCGCCGAAAACGGCCGCGTGGTTCGCCGATGACGGGCAGGACGCGACAGAGCAAGACCAGCCCTGCCCGCTCCTCCCTTGGCATGGTGACCACGCCGCACTGGGCGGCGACCGAGGCCGGCACGCGCGTGCTGGAGCAGGGCGGCACGGCCATCGAGGCGCTGGTGGCGGCAGGCGCCGCGCTCGCCGTGGTCTATCCGCATTTCTGCGGGCTCGGCGGCGATGGTGTCTGGATGATCGCTGACGCGCAGGGCGATGCGACGGCGCTGCTGGGCATCGGCCAGGCCGCAGCGGCGGTGCAGCCCGATTCTCCGGTTCCGCTGCGCGGGGCCCGCTCGGCGCTGACGACGGCTTGTCTCGTCGACAGCTGGGAGACGGCGCTTCGCATGTCCGCCGAGCGCTGGGGTGCGGCCCTGCCGCTCGACAGGCTGCTCGCCGATGCGATCCGCCTTGCCGAGGATGGGTTCCCCGTCAGTCCCAGCCAGACTTTCTGGCATGATTTCCGCGCCGCCGAGCAGGCCGACTGGCCGGGCTTTTCCGCGCTCTTCGCACGCGACGGCCTGCAACGCCAGCCGGCTTTGGCCCAGACGCTGCGCAGCATTGCCGCCGATGGCGCCCGCAGTTTCTACGATGGCGCTCTGGCCGAGGACATTGCTGCAGACCTTTCCGAGGTCGGCGCGCCGGTTTCCGCCGCAGATCTCGCTGCCACCCGCACACAGATTGCGCGCCCGCTCAGCCTCCCCTATCGCGATCTGACGCTGCTCGCCCCGCCACCGCCGACGCAAGGGGTCACGACGCTCGGGATCATGGGCGTGCTCTCCGGGCTCGACATGACGGGAAAGTCTGCCGACAGCGCCGCCTTCTACCACGCCGTGGTCGAGGCGGTGAAACAGGCCTTCCTCGACCGACATCGCATTGCCGATCCGGCCTTCGCACCGGATGTCTCGGCCGACCTGCTCGATCGGGCGCGCCTTGCGGCCAAGACGCGAGCCATCGATCCCGCTCTCGCCCTGCCTTGGCCGCATCGCCACCAGACTGGCGACACCGCGCTTCTGGCGGCGGTGGACAGGGAGGGACGGGCGGCCTCGCTTCTCCAAAGCCTCTATTTCGACTGGGGCAGCGGCGTCGTCGGCCGGCGGACCGGAATCCTCTGGCAGAACCGTGGTGCCGCCTTCAGCGTCGATCCGGCAAGCCCCAACTGTCTGGCGCCCGGCAAACGTCCGTTCTATACGCTCAATCCAGGCCTTGCGCTGAAGGAGGGCCGGCCATGCCTCGCCTATGGCACGCAAGGGGCGGATGGCCAGCCGCAGACGCTGAGCCTCCTTCTCAGCCTGCTGATCGACCACGGACTGGACCCGCTCGCCGCCCTGTCGGCGCCGCGCTTCCTGCTCGGGCGCACGTTCTCCGATCTGGCCGATAGCCTGAAGATCGAGGAGAGCCTGAGCGAGGCGACGCGCGAGGCTCTTCGCGATCTCGGCCATTCCATTGCCCCGATCCCGGCCTTCAGCCCGCTCGGCGGTCAGGCCGGCATCATCCGCATTCACGCCGATGGGCTGATCGAGGCTGCCCATGACCCACGCAGCGACGGAGGCGCGATCGGCCTATGAGAGACGGGACGGAGGATCTGTTCGATCTCATCCTGCGGCAGGTCAGCCTCGAAGGGGAAGCGGACCTGCAGGATCTTGCCATCCGCGACGGCCGGATCGCGGCAATCGGCCCGCGGCTGCGCGGCATGGCGGCGCAGGAGGTGGAGGCAGAGGGCGCCTTTGCCTTTCCGGGCTTCGTCGATAGCCATATTCACCTCGACAAGGCCTGCATTCTCGACCGCTGCCGGATCTGCGAGGGGACGCTCAGCGAAGCCGTGCGCGAGACCGCCAGCGCCAAGGCCGCCTTTACGGAAGAGGACGTCTATGGCCGCGCTGCGCGGGTTGTGGAGGCGGCCATTCTCCACGGCACGACCCGGATGCGCAGCTTCGTGGAGGTCGATCCGCGCGCGGGCCTACGGTCCTTTGCGGCGCTCAAGCGGATCAGGGCCGATTACGCCTTCGCGCTCGACCTGGAACTCTGCGCCTTCGCGCAGGAAGGGCTGACGCAGGAGCCCGAAACCGATGCTCTGCTCGAAGAAGCCTTGCGCAGCGGTGCCGATCTGGTGGGCGGCTGCCCCTATACCGATCCGGATCCGCAGGCCCATATCGACCGGATCTTCGCGCTGGCCGTTGCCCATGACGTCGCCGTGGATTTCCATCTCGATTTCAGCCTGGATCCCAGCCGCTCCGATCTCTCCACCGTCATTGCCGCCACGGAACGGCATGGCTGGCAGGGTCGGGTTTCGATCGGCCATGTGACCACGCTGTCCGCCATGGAACCGGCGGCGGTGAGCGAGGTGGCGCAGCGTCTGGCCGGCGCCGGCATCGCGGTAACGGTTCTTCCGGCGACCGACCTGTTCCTGACCGGCCGCGACCGGGACCGGCTGGTGCCGCGCGGCGTCGCGCCGGCGCACTGTCTTGCCGATGCCGGCGTGGTGGCCGCAATCGCCACCAACAATGTGCTGAACCCGTTCACGCCCTATGGCGATGCCTCGCTCATCCGCATGGCCAATCTCTACGCCAACCTTGCCCAGCTTTCCCGCGCCGAAGACATGGAGCGCGTGTTTGCGATGGTTGGCGCGCAGGCCGCACGGCAACTGGGCGCGCCCTATGGACTGGCTGTCGGCAGCCCGGCAACGCTGGTGCTGCTGGACGCCGCCGGGCCGGAGGCCGCCGTGCGCGCGGTGAGCCGGGTGATCGCAGGCTGGAAGAACGGCCGCCAGAGTTTCGACAATGGACGGCCCCGGATCTACCGGCCGGACGGGACAGGAGACAGACCATGATCACCGAGACCGACCTGACACTTCTGCGTCGCTGCGTGGAGCTCGCCAGCCAGGCCGTGGACGCGGGCGACGAGCCGTTCGGCTCCGTGCTCGTCGATGCCGGCGGCCGGATCCTGGCGGAAGATCGCAACCGCATCCATACGAGCGGCGATGGCACGCGCCATCCGGAATTCACGCTTGCGCGCTGGGCGGCCGAAAACCTCAAGCCGGAAGACCGGTCCAGGACAACGCTCTACACCTCCGGAGAACATTGCCCCATGTGCGCGGCCGCCCATGGCTGGGTCGGGCTCGGGCGAATCGTCTATGCAAGCTCCTCTCGCCAGCTCGGGCAATGGTGGGCTGAAATGGGCGTGCCGGACCAGAAGGTTCGCCGCATCGCCATCGAGGAGATCCTCGTCGGCGCCCAAATCGACGGACCCGCACCGGAACTCGCCGACGCCGTGCGCGCCCTCCACGCCCGCCGCCACGGCAAGGCGTAAGCGGCCGTTCCCCTACAGACCGCGGGTATCTCGGCTTTAAAGATCGGTGGGCGCCGAACGCCTCCATCGGTCATGGGCTTTGCAGCTGGTCGGCGAGCTGTTACGTTCGTTCTTTGTTCCGAACGCGAGTCACGGGGGCTTGGGGTGGAAGGAAGACGTGCATGCTTGAGGACGGATGGCAGCCTATCTTGAAAAACTGAACGACCGGCAGCGCGCGGCGGTGGAGCATGGGGTCGGCCTTGCCGACCGGCAGCCGGGCGGCCCGCTGCTGATCATCGCGGGTGCCGGATCCGGCAAGACCAACACGCTCGCCCACCGCGTGGCGCATCTGATCGTCCATGGCGCCGATCCGCGTCGGATCCTGCTGATGACCTTTTCCCGCCGGGCGGCGGCGGAACTGGCGCGGCGGGTCGAAAGGATCTGCCGACAGGTGCTCGGAAACAATGCGGGGCTGATGACCGATGCGCTGGCTTGGGCCGGCACGTTCCACGGCATCGGCGCACGGCTGTTGCGGCTGTACGCCGAACAGATCGGCCTTGGCGTCGACTTCACCATCCATGATCGCGAGGACAGCGCCGATCTGATGAATCTGGTGCGCCATGAGCTCGGTTTTTCGAAGACCGAAAGCCGGTTTCCGACCAAGGGCACCTGCCTCGCCATCTATTCGCGCGTCGTCAATGCCGAAACCTCGATCAAGGAGGTGCTGCAAGCCTCCTACCCCTGGGCCATCAACTGGGAGGAGCAGCTGCGCCAGCTCTTCGGGGCCTATGTGGAGGCCAAGCAGGCGCAGACCGTGCTCGATTACGACGATCTCCTGCTCTATTGGGCGCAGATGGTCTCCGACCCCGGCCTCGCCGACGAGATCGGCAGCCGTTTCGACCATATTCTCGTCGACGAATATCAGGACACCAACCGCCTGCAGTCCTCGATCCTGATGGCGCTGAAGCCGTCCGGCCAGGGGCTGACGGTGGTGGGCGACGACGCCCAGTCGATCTATTCCTTCCGTGCCGCGACCGTGCGCAATATTCTCGACTTTCCGAAGGGATTTTCGCCCAAGCCCGCCGACATCATCACGCTCGACCGGAACTACCGCTCGACCCAGCCGATCCTGGCTGCGGCCAACGGGGTGATCGACCTTGCGCGGGAGCGCTTCACCAAGAATCTTTGGACCGATCGCGCTTCCGAGCAGCGGCCGCTGCTCGTCACCGTGCGCGACGAAACCGACCAGGCGACCTACATCGCCGACCAGGTGCTCGCCAACCGCGAGATCGGCATGACGCTCAAGCAGCAGGCGGTGCTGTTCCGCACCTCCAGCCACAGCGGCCCGCTGGAGGTGGAGCTGACGCGGCGCAATATCCCCTTCGTCAAGTTCGGTGGGCTGAAATTCCTCGACAGCGCGCATGTGAAGGATCTTCTGGCCGTTCTCCGCTTCGCACAGAACCCACGCGACCGCGTGGCGGGTTTCCGCCTGCTGCAGATGCTGCCCGGCATCGGCCCGCAGACCGCGGCGCGGATTCTGGAGACGATCGCGACCGACGCCGAGCCCCTGCTCTCGCTGGCCGAGATCGCGCCGCCGGCCAAGACTGGGGAGGCGTGGCCGGCGCTCGTGACCCTGCTGATGAGCCTGCGCAAGGCAGACGCCGGCTGGCCGGGCGAAATCGGCCTGGCGCGGCTTTGGTACGAACCGCATCTCGACCGGCTGCACGAGGATGCCGACACCCGCAAGGCCGATCTCCTGCAGCTGGAACAGATCGCCAGCGGCTATGCCAATCGCGAGCGGTTTCTGACCGAACTGACGCTCGATCCGCCGGATGCGACCAGCGACCAGGCGGGCGTGCCGCTGCTCGACGAAGACTATCTCATCCTCTCCACCATCCATTCGGCCAAGGGGCAGGAATGGCGGGCGGTGTTCATGCTCAACGTCGTGGACGGCTGCATTCCCTCCGATCTCGGCACCGGCTCGACGGCGGAGCTGGAGGAGGAGCGCCGGCTGCTCTACGTTGCCATGACGCGGGCGCGCGACAGCCTGGCCCTCATCACGCCACAGCGCTTCTTCACCCATGGGCAGAACGCGCAAGGGGACCGGCATGTCTATGCCGCCCGCACCCGCTTCATCCCCGCCACCCTGCTGCAGTTCTTCGAGGCAACCAGCTGGCCAAGGGTCGCCCCCTCCCCGGCCGAGCGCGCCGCCCGAGGCGCCACGATCGACATCGGCGCCCGCATGCGCGGCATGTGGCGCTAGAGACCAAGCCGGCAGGACAGGCAAGGCGGCCCGATCATTGCCCGACACCAGCGGAGCGCATCTTTACATTCGCATATTCGGACCTATTCATGCGCGCTTCAGCTTCCCCGTCTATGATGGGGAGGGTCATGGTTCGAAGGCCCTTGGAGAACGACGATGAAACTTTCCTTCCTGTGCGGCGTGCTGCTCGCGCTTGTCCTGCCGGCTGCGGCCGAGGCGATGAACAATCCTGCAACCTACTACTGCGAATCCCTCGGAGGCCGGCCGACATCCGCCCGACTGCCGAGCCGTCAGACCATCACGCTCTGCATCCTGCCGGATCAGATGATTATCGAGGAATGGAGCCTGTTCCGCATGCAGAGTGGTGGCCGCCGCCCCATCTACAATCCGCCTGTCCTGCGCTAGGTTCACGCGACCCCGGGCAGGCGCTTGCCGGTTTTGTCGGCGGCGCCCGCCTGGAGAAAGCCCTGGAGACGAAGCGCATTGGCGAGTGCGGCGCCCGAGGCGGTATTGTCGAACACGCACCAGCTGCCCGGTGCCAGAAGCGCGCCGAACCGGGTCAGAGCGTCGTCCTCATAGAAGGAATGGTAGAGCGTCGGCGAGCCGTGCAGGCGGACATAGGCGGGCGGGCGGGGAAAACTCGTCGCCGACCACACCGGCGCGGGATCGGCGAGCACGCGTTCGATGCCGAGATCCTCGAGCAAGGCCAGGGCCTCCTCCGCCCGCCAGCTGGCATGACGCGCCTCGACCACGATGGGCCCGGCGTGGAGGCCTCGCATCATGGACAGCGCGGTGCGCACCGTCTGCGCATCGAAGGCAAGGCTCGGCGGCAATTGGCACAGCAGCGGCCCGACCTTCGGACCAAGCGGCGCGATTTCTGAAAGGAAGGCTTCGAACAGCGCCTGGCACCCTTTCAGCCGCTGCTCATGCGTGATGCTCTGTGGCAGCTTCAGCGCGAAGCGGAAGGTAGGCGGCACGCTGTCGGCCCAGCGGGCATAGGTCTCCGGCTTGTGGTGGCCATAAAAGGTCGAATTCACCTCGACGCCGGGGAAGACGGCGGCGTAGCGCTGCAGGCCTGAGCCTTCCCGCGGAAAATGCATGGCTTGCTTGGCATTGATCGACCAGGCGGCGGTGGCGATGATCGGCATCGGCTGATCCTCCCCGCTCCAGACCTGTGGCGGCAGCCCGCTATCGTCGCTCCACCTGGCGGGCGCCGGCCTCGCGCAGGGTGGCCTCCGCCACGTCGAGATCGGCAAGGGCGAGATCGACCGAGACCTGCAGGGCACCGTCCAGCGCGCCGTCATCGCGCGCACCCTCGCCGGTTCCATCCTCGCGGTCGCTTCCCGAAGGCTGAACGCCGGAAGTGTTTTCGGTCCCCTTCGGCTCGATGAAGATATCGCTGCGGTCCACCCCGTGCTGCTGGACAAGATGCTCGACGGCAAGATCGGCGCCCTCGCGCGTGTCGAACAGGGCATAGATCGTCTTCACGGTGGTATCGGACATGGGGTTCTCCTGCGGTTACGGCCGTAACGAGCGAGCGCTGGCGAGGTTCCGCGTTGAGCCCCGCCGACCGCACCTCACGAGGCGTGGAGCAGGCTGCCCGACAGATGCGCGGTCAGCTTCAGCCGATCGTCACCGGAAAGGGCGGCCTGCGGCAGGCGGACCGAATCGAGGATCGGCAGGTTCTCCGCCAGCGTCCGCTTGGCAACGGCCGGACCGCCCCAGCGCGCGAAGGCTTCGAGCATGGGCAGCACACCATCCTGAAGGCAGAGCGCCTCGTCGATGCGGCAGGCGCGACAGGCATCCTGCAGCGCAACCAGGGTTTCCGGAAAGACATTGGCGACCTGGCTGAACAGACCGAAGACGCCGGACAGAGCCGCACCGAGATAGGTCCCCTCGCCGCTCGACAGGCTCGCAAGGGCACGGTCGCTCTCGGGCGACGGCCGCAGGCGGGCGGGCGAAGAGGCCGTGATGACACCGATGACACCGGGCAGCTGGCAAAGTGAGGTCAGCGTCTCCGGGGCGAGCGCAACGGCGGTGCGCTCGGGTCGGTCCTCGATCAGGAGCGGCAATTCGACGGCCTCGGCGAGGCGCGTGACATGGTGCAGAATGCCCGCCTGGCTCGGCTTGCTGTAGAAGGGTACCGTGATCAGCGCTGCCTCGGCGCCAAGCGCCTTGGCATGGCGGGTGAGCGCGATGCTCGTCTCCGTGCAGTTGGTGCCGGTGGACGGGATAATGGGGACCCGACCCTTTGCAGAGTCGAGACAGGCGTGGATGACCTGGGCCCGTTCCTCTGGGGAAAGCGCGGTCCCCTCGCCCATCAGGCCGCAGGGCGAAAGAGCGGTGACACCGGCCGCGATCTGCCAATCGACCAGCCGTTTCAGGCCATGCAGATCGACCGCGCCCCAGCGAAAAGGCGTGACAAGATCGGTCATGATGCCATCGCCGAGCCTGCGGCCGAGTGCAGAGACGTGAGCAACATGGTCAGCCGGCGGGACGTTCACAAGAGTGGGCATAAGAGGACTCCTTTTGCGTTCTCAGCGCACGGCCTCCTGCCTGCACGCTGCAATCAATAGGCGCAGGAGAGCGGACGCGTGGGGGTCGGGATGAGAAGGGCGACCTTCGCAAGCCTGCCGCCAAGGCTGCATGGCAGACCTGGACTCCTCGGCCACGAGGACAGGGCTGCAGCCTGCAGCAAGCGCCGCGATCGCCACGCCGAACCGCCGGGCATCCATTGCGCGGCGGAAGTGGCCGTCATGGCGCAGATCCTCTGCAAGAAGCCCTGCCTCTTGGAGAAGACGGGTGGCCTCCCAGAGCTGATGTTCCATCAGCACGCGGCTGCAGGCGATGCGGTGGACAAGGCCGAGTAACGCTGCTGCCGCCTCGCAGTCCGGACACGGCGCCGGCGGCCGTTCGCCGTCAGCGATATCGCAGCCGTTCCGGCGGCCCGTGACAACCATCGCCGTGGCTCATGCCGCGCTCGACAGGAAGGGATCGGACACGACCGAACCCTCTTCAACGACGATCGCCTCGGCTCGGCCGCCATTCTCCTGGAAGACGAAGTGCCGGGCCGCAGCCTCGCTGATGAAAATGCCACCGACGCGGCCAAGCCGATCGATGACGACAAAGCTGCGCCGTGCCGGCGCGATGCGAAACCGTGGCTGCATCGGTCCGGCACTGGCGTGTCGAAGCTCGGCGAATTCGGGAATGGCACGGGGCATGGAGAACGTCCTTTCTGGCGGACACGACGACGGGATCAATCTGGACGTCAGCGCATGCGGATTTCCATGGCAGTGCGACGGCAGAAAGATAGAAATCTCATAAAGGCGAAGGGAGCGAGCTGCTGGCACCGAGCAGGGTCAAGACCTTGGCCAGGGCCATGACAGCGAGGATCTGTCCAACCAGCCGAAGGAGCGTGACGGATGCGGCCATGTGCCAAGCCTCAAAGGAGGAACGCTACGAGACCGAGCCCGCTCGCAAGCAGGACGAAGAGCACGGCAGCAAGCCGCACAAACATGGCCAGTTCTTGCCGGGCGGACGGCCAGGCAGAGGCCCGCGCCGATTCCGGTGCGTCTCCTGCCAGCAGACCGAGGATGCCGATCCGATGCGTCATGTGATTCACTCCCATCTAGCCTGTCGATCGTCGCCGATCACCGATCGGCTGAGGCTGAGCATGCAGGAGGACGGCGAAGGAAAGCGATGTGGCAAGAGCCACGAAGACATCAAAATCCCATAGCCGAACGGCCGCTGCGGTTCGGCATGGTCGGATTGCATTGTCCTGACGGGAAGGAAAATGGTGCTGCTAGAGAGATTTGAACTCTCGGCCTCTCCCTTACCAAGGGAGTGCTCTACCCCTGAGCTATAGCAGCGTCTGGACGGAGGCTCGTGCCTCGTCGGAGCGAGGGCCTATTGCCATAGGTTGACGGGGAGTGCAAGCGGAGCGGAAAAGAAATCGACGCCTGAGCGAAAGCATCGCGGGATAAGCGTGGTTCGGGGCGCGTCTTGGGCGAGAGATAAGGAGCAGCGCATGGGTGACGACACTGAGGATAGGCCGGAGAGTGCTGCCGCTCGGCGCAAGAGCGAGGCGGAGCGGCAGGCGGAGGCGCGCCGCGCCAGGGCCGCGCAGACGCTGCGCGACAATCTGATGAAACGCAAACAGCAGGGCCGCGCCCGCCGCGCCGGCGCGGCGGACGAAACGTCCGGCCTGCCCGCCGCACCCTCCGCCTCGCCACCCACAGCGGGCAGCGGCGTCGCGCCCGCCACAGAAAAAGACGAATCCCGCGACTAGGTGGCAACCGGTCAGGATCCGGCGCGTCGCCGTCTTCGGTCGGCAGGCATGCCCAGCATGCGTGTCTCGATCCAGAGGCGGCGCGGACGGTGAAAATGGGGCATGGGACAGGGCAATCTTTTTACGGATGCGCGTTATCGGTAAGCGCCGGCCTGCAGAGTGGCCGGGACTTCTCTTTCCCCCTGCCTTCCTTTATTGAGGCGGACTTTCCGGGCCTTGCCGGCGCGCAGCCTCTTTCCCGTTCCCTTCCCAGGTGCGGGATGCGGCTGGCGCTTCGCCCATCATGAACACGAGACGGGTTGCTGGACCCGCAGCCAAGGATTGATCATGGATCGCATCAGGATTAGGGGCGGCAACGAGCTTCACGGGATCATCCCGATCTCCGGCGCCAAGAACGCGGCCTTGCCGCTGATGATCGCCTCGCTCTTGACCGACGACACGCTGACGCTGGAAAACGTGCCGCATCTGGCCGATGTCGAGCAGCTGATCCGCATTCTCGGCAATCACGGCGCCGATATTTCGGTCAACGGCCGGCGCGAACGTCAGGGCGAGAGCTATGCCCGGACCGTGCATTTCACCTCGCGCAACATCGTCGACACCACGGCGCCCTATGAACTCGTCTCCAAGATGCGGGCGAGCTTCTGGGTGATCGGCCCGCTGCTGGCGCGCGAGGGCAAGGCCCGCGTCTCGCTGCCGGGCGGCTGCGCCATCGGTACGCGCCCGGTCGATCTCTTCATCGAGGGCCTCTCGGCACTCGGTGCGCGAATCGAAATCGACGGCGGCTATATCAATGCCGCCGCGCCCGAAGGCGGGCTGATCGGCGCGCGCTATGTCTTCCCGAAGGTTTCGGTCGGCGCCACCCATGTGCTGATGATGGCGGCGACGCTGGCCCGCGGCACGACGGTGATCGGCAATGCCGCGCGCGAGCCGGAGGTCGTCGATCTCGCCAACTGCCTGAATGCCATGGGCGCCAAGATCACCGGTGCCGGCACCTCCACCATCACCATCGAAGGGGTCACCTCTTTGTCCGGCGCGCGCCACCGCGTGCTGCCGGACCGCATCGAGACCGGCACCTATGCCATGGCGGTCGCCATGGCCGGCGGCGATGTCGTGCTCGAGGGCACGGATGCGGCGCTGCTCGACACGGCGCTGGAAGCGATCCGCCGCGCCGGCGCCGAGATCACCCCGACCGAAGGCGGCATCCGCGTGCGCCGCAATGGCGGCGGCATCAAGCCGGTGGATATCGTCACCGATCCTTTCCCCGGTTTCCCGACCGACCTGCAGGCGCAGTTCATGGGGCTGATGACCCGCTCCAACGGCGTTTCGCACATCACCGAAACCATCTTCGAAAACCGCTTCATGCATGTGCAGGAGCTCGCACGCCTCGGCGCGCGCATCTCGCTCTCCGGCCAGACAGCCAAGATCGAGGGTGTGGCACGGCTCAAGGGCGCGCCGGTGATGGCGACCGATCTGCGCGCTTCGGTGTCGCTGGTCATTGCCGGGCTGGTGGCCGAAGGCGACACCATGGTCTCGCGCGTCTACCATCTCGATCGCGGCTTCGAGCGGCTGGAAGAAAAGCTGACCCGCTGCGGCGCCGAAGTGGAACGCGTCAGCGACTGAGCCGGTTGCTTGCGCGCAGCCGCCGTCCTATCTCATTCCCCACGCGGCACGGGGTGCCGACAGGCAGAGTGAAGGGGACGACGGCATGGATGAGCTGAAGCTGATGGCGCTGGATGCCGAGGATCTCGGCATCGTCTCCGCCCATGTGCAGGATGCCGTCTTCAAGCCGGCGGGGATCGAGTACCTTCCCCGGCTTTCCACCTTCGCGCTGGTCTTGAACCGCTTCGTCTGGGAAAAAGCGGGCGAGATCAAGAAGGCCGGCAAGGCGAAGGGTTACGAGCGTCGACGCGCCGTGCTCTCCTTCCGCCGCGTTCTCTCCGTGCGTTCGATCGGCTTTGCCCGGGGCGATGACGAGACGGTTCTCTCGCTGCTCGCCCTGCGCTTCACGCCGAGGGGCGAAGGCCCGGAAGGCACGCTGGAACTGACCCTTGCCGGCGAGGCTACCATCGCGCTCGACGTGGAATGCATCGAGGTTCAGCTTGCAGATACGGGCGGAGCGTGGGAAACCGCTTTCAAGCCGCGCCATCCGCAGGATTGATCGGCCGGCGGACGGCTCGCTCCGCCTCATTCGATGTTGCATCGCTCAAGGATTTTGCCGCCGTGGCCATTCGCCTCGATCACCGCTCGCCGGATTTCGAACAGCAGTTCTCCGCCTTCCTCACCACCAAGCGCGAGGTCTCGGAGGATGTGGGGCAGACGGTGCGCCAGATCATCGCCGATGTGCGCAGCCGCGGCGACGCGGCGCTGGCCGAGTACACGCTGCGCTTCGACACGCTGGACCTTGCCGCGACAGCCATGGCCGTGAGCCCGGACGAGGTCGATGCCGCCATCGAGGCGGTGCCGTCCGAAGTGCTGGGCGCACTGAAGGTGGCGGCGGTGCGCATCGAGGCGCATCACGCCCGCCAGAAGCCGCAGGACGACATCTACACCGATAGCATGGGCGTCGGCCTCGGCTCGCGCTGGACGCCGATCGATGCGGTCGGGCTCTATGTGCCGGGCGGCACGGCGAGCTATCCGAGTTCCGTTCTGATGAATGCGCTGCCGGCCAAGGTTGCCGGCGTGCCGCGCGTCGTCATGGTCGTGCCTGCCATGGGCGGCGCGATCAATCCGGCCGTTCTTGCTGCCGCGCGCATGGCCGGCGTCGACGAGATCTACCGGATCGGCGGCGCGCAGGCGATCGCAGCGCTCGCCTATGGCACCGAGACGATCGCCCCGGTGGCGAAGATCATGGGGCCGGGCAATGCCTATGTGGCTGCCGCCAAGCGCGAGGTGTTCGGCACGGTCGGTATCGACATGATCGCCGGTCCATCGGAAGTTCTGGTGATCGCCGATGGCGACAACGACGCCAACTGGATCGCCGCCGACCTGCTCGCCCAGGCCGAGCACGATCCGGGCGCGCAGTCGATCCTGATCACCGACGATGCCGAGCTTGCGCTCTCCGTCGAGGAAGCGGTGGAACGGCAGTTGAGCTTCTTGCCGCGCAGCGAGACGGCGCGCGCCTCCTGGCGCGATTTCGGCGCGATCATCCTCGTCGGCTCGCTTACAGACGCGCCGGCGCTTGCCAACCGCATCGCCGCCGAACATCTGGAACTGGCGATCGCCGATCCGGACGCGATGATCCCGCTGATCCGCAATGCGGGCGCCATCTTCGTCGGCCGCCATACGCCGGAGGTCATCGGCGATTATGTCGGCGGATCCAACCACGTGCTTCCGACCGCACGCTCGGCCCGCTTCTCCTCCGGGCTCGGCGTGCTCGACTATATGAAGCGCACCTCGATCCTGAGACTCGATGCCGACACGCTGCGCGATCTCGGCCCCGCCGCCATCGCCATTGCCCGGGCCGAGGGCCTGGAGGCCCATGCCCGCTCCGTCTCCATCCGGCTTAATCTCGGAGAGGCCTGATGACGCCGCCGGTCTCGACACGGTACCGGCTTTGCGACGTCGTTCTCGACGAAACGATCGGCCGCTCGACCCCCGATGTGGAGCACGAGCGGGCGGTGGCGATCTTCGACCTGATCGAGGAGAACGCCTTCGAGCCGATCGGCCACGACGGCGGGCCCTATCGGCTGAAGCTGTCGCTGGTCGACCAGAAGCTGGTTCTGGCGATCTCGACCGAGGACGGGGCCGAGGTCATGACCCATATCCTCTCGCTCACCCCCTTCCGGCGCATCGTGCGCGACTATTTCATGATCTGCGAGAGCTATTACGAGGCGATCCGCAGCGCGACGCCGAGCCAGATCGAGGCGATCGACATGGGCCGGCGCGGCATCCACAATGAGGGTTCCCAGACGCTGCAGGACCGTCTGAACGGCAAGATCAAGCTCGACTTCGACACGGCACGCCGGCTCTTTACGCTGGTCTGCGTGCTCTATTGGCGGGGATAGGCCCGTGACCGGGCTCGAACCGCCGGGCACAGGCGCAACGCCCCGGGGCGGCCTGCCGCGCTCGCTGCTGTTCATGTGCGGCATGAACGCGATCCGCTCGCCCATGGCCGAGGTGCTTGCCAAGGCGCTGCTGCCGCCCGGTACCTACGTCGCCTCGGCTGGCGTGCGCACCGGCGAGCGAGACCCCTTCGTTGACGTGGTGCTGGACGAGCTGGGCCTGACCGCCGGCCGCCACGAGCCGCACACGCTGGACGCGCTCGAAGACGACTACTTCGACATGATCGTCACGCTGGCGCCGGAGGCGCATCACGCCGCGCTGGAATTGACCCGTTCCATGGCGATCGATGTCGTCTATTGGCCGACGCCCGATCCGACGGTTGCGACCGGCACCCGCGCGCAGATCGTCTCCGCCTATCGCGAGGTGCGAGACCATCTTGAACGCCTCATCCGCCAGCGGCTGCTGGGGCAGGAGAAGGTCTGAGGCTGGAGCGAAGGCGTTCCCGCTAGAATGGACTAGCGGCGCCGTAGGGCAGACAGGCATAGGCTGAGGCCGGTGCTGACGAGGGCGGAGACGAAGACCAGCATATGGGCATTGACCGCTGCGCGACCGAGCAGCGACAGGCTGGCCCCCGAAGGATCGTGCCCGAAGGCCAGGGCGCCGGCGGCGATGCCTGCCGGATAGGTGCCGACGCCGCCCGGCGCATGGACCGGCAGCACGGACGACAACTCGCCTCCCACCGCCCCACCAATAGCCGGCGCCCAATCCTCTAGGCCGAGCAGGACGAGGATCCAGCCGAGCGCCACCAGCTTCGCCGCCCAATTGATAAGCGTGAAGGCGATGGTGCGCAGGAAGGCGCCCGTGGTCGCGGGCAGGCCGGCATGGGCCTCCAGCGCCAACCGCCGGAGTTTTGGCTGAGGGATGCGCGCGGCGAGCGGCCCGAGCCGTCGCATGAGAAAAGGCGCGCAGGCAGGCAACAGGCAGAAGAGGCACCAAGCCGCCACCAGCAGGTCGCGCCGCAGCACGCCCTGACCCGGCCCGAGCAGGAGCGCCAGACCGGCGACGCAGAGCAGCGCATGCAGATCGAGCGCGCGCATCCAGAGAAGCGCGGCGCTGGAGCGGGCGACCGGCACGGCGAATTCGGCGCGCATCAGCAGCGGAAAGCTTGCCTCGCCGCTGCGAAAGGGGAAGAGAATATTGACAAGGTTATGCAGTTGCACGACGCGGAACAGGCTTGCGAAGCGCCGCCGCGTTTCCGGAAAGTAATCATAGATCCGGTAGGTCCGCAGGAGCTGCGTGCCGAGAAGAATGGCGAGGGCGGCGGCAACACGGCCCCCACCGATCGCCCGCCATTGGGCAAACAGCACCGCCCATCCCCACACGGTCTCGACCAGCAGCGCATAGCCCGCGACCACCAGCAGCGAGACGAGCCCGACCCAATGGCGGGCCAGGAATGAGCGGGCCGGATGGTGGGCGCGTTCAGCGTTCATCATGGTCTCTCCACCGCTGCGCCCGCCCTTCGGGCTGATCGGCACAGGCGCGCCAGGCGAGGCCGCCTGGCCCGGCCGGCCGCGCCGCCAGCTTGTGTTCCATCGGGGCGGCCGTTAAGGAAGACAGCATTTCGTCAACTGGACCTTTCTCATGGCTCTTGCCGCCGCCGCTGTGGAAGGCGTCTCTTCCCCGGATCTTTCGATCGTCGTGCCGCTCTTCAACGAAGAGGAAAGCATCGCCGCCCTGATCGCGCGGATCGTGGAGGCGATGGCACATTATCCGGGAACGTGGAATCTTTTTCTCGTCGACGATGGCAGCACGGATGCGACGCTTCTCAAGGCGCGTGAAGCGGCAGGGCGGCACGCGGCCGATATCCGCCTTGTGGAGATGCAGCGCAATTTCGGCCAGACGGCGGCCATGCAGGCCGGGATCGATCTCGCCGACGGCCACCTCATCGCCACCATGGATGGCGACCTGCAGAATGATCCGGCCGATATTCCCCGCATGGTCGAGACGCTGAACGCCCGCGCGCTCGACCTGCTCGTCGGCTGGCGGAAGAACCGCAAGGACGGGCTTTTCCTGCGCAAGGTGCCCTCTTGGTGCGCCAACTACCTCATCGGCAAGATCACGGGCGTCAAGCTGCATGACTATGGCTGCAGCCTGAAGATCTACCGCTCCGCCGTCATCAAGCAGGTGCAGCTGATCGGCGAAATGCACCGCTTCATTCCGGCCTGGGTGGCCGTGGTCGTGCCGAGTTCGCGGATCGGCGAAGTGCCGGTGAACCACCAGGCCCGACAGTTCGGCCAGTCCAAATACGGGATCTCGCGCGCCTTCCGCGTCATCCTCGACCTGCTCTCCGTCCTGTTCTTCATGCGCTACAAGGCGCGGCCGGGCCATTTCTTCGGTTCGCTCGGCCTGGGCTGCGGCGCGATCAGCGCGCTGATCCTCTTCTATCTGGCCATCGATAAATTCATCTTCGGCAGCGACATCGGCACGCGACCGCTGCTGCTCATCGGCGTCATGCTGTTCCTCTCCTCCCTCCAGCTGATCACGACGGGAATCCTCGCCGAGATGCTGGCGCGCACCTATTTCCAGTCCGGTCAGTCGGCAAGCTACATCATCCGCGGCGTGACTCGGGCGGGTGAGTGATGCGCGAGGCGTTTCTCAAGCGACCGGCACTCTTCCCGCTGCTGATCTGCGGCTATTTTGCGCTTCAGGTGCTGGTGAGGCTGCTCCTGCCGCACGAACTGGAGCTCGACGAAGCGCAGCAGAGCCTGCTCAGCCAGTGGTTCGCCTGGGGGTATGATACGCAGCCGCCGCTCTACAACTGGGTCTATTTTGCGGTCAGCCGCCTGTTCGGCAATTCGCTCGCCAGCCTGACGATCCTGAAAAACCTGCTTCTGGCCGGCACATACCTTCTCTATTACGCCGCCGCGCGCACGGTGGTGGCCGAGCGGGGCCTCGCCATGGTCGCCGCCCTCGGCCTGCTCGCCATTCCCCACCTCTCCTTCGAATCCCAGCGCGATCTGACCCATTCGGTCGCGATGAATTTCTCGGCCGCCCTCTTCCTCTTCGCGCTGATGCGCACGCTTCGCCGGCCGAGCGCCCTTGCCTATCTGCTGCTCGGCCTTGCCGCGGGGATCGGTCTGATCTCGAAGTATAATTTCGCGCTGCTGCTCGCGACCTCCGGACTGGCGGCCCTGATCGATGCCGAAACCCGTAAGCGCCTGCTGGACTGGCGCATCCTTCTGTCGGCGGCCGCGGCCCTCATGGTTCTCCTGCCGCATGCGCTCTGGCTGCTCGACAATCTGACGCTCGGCTCGGAAGGCTCGCTGGACAAGCTGCGCGAAGGCGCCGCGTCCGGTCTCCTCACCCAGATCATCGGCGGACTTTCCTCGATCCTCGAAGGCTTTGCCGGCTATGGTGCGCTCGCCACGGTGATTTTCGTGGTGCTCTACGGCAAGCGGCTCTGGGCGCGCGCGCCCGACCAGACGGTGGAAGCGCGGCTGATCGAGCGGATGCTGGCGATATTCGCCGTTCTTCTGGTCGGTCTCGTTCTGTTTGCCGGCGCGGCCTCGTTCAAGGAGCGCTGGCTCTCGCCGGTGCTCATCACCCTTCCGCTCTATGCCGTCCTGAGGCTGCAGGCGGCCGGCACGTCCGGCAAGCTCGCCTTTTCCCGGTTCCTGCCGGTGGCGCTGATCATCATGCTGGTGATCCCAAGCGTGCTGGCGCTCAGGGTCGTCGGATCCGGCTGGACGGGCAACTACCAAAAGATCAACGTGCCCTATTCCGACCTTGCCCGCCAGGTGGGCGCGGCGAAGGGCGCGCCGGCAGCGGTGATCGCCCAGGATCCGCATCTGGCCGGAAACCTGCGCCTGCATCTGCCGGGAAGTCTCATCGATGCGCGCTGGTATCCGAGCTTCATGGGCGACGACAGCCTGCCGCCGGGCCCGGTCCTCGTCGTCTGGCGCGCCAGCGGCAGAGATGGCGCGCCGAGCGATCCGGCAATGCCCGCCTCGCTCGCGGCGCATGTGCGCAAGACTTTCGGCGATGCGCCGCTGACCATGCCACCGGAGATCGTCAGCATTCCCTTCCATTATGACCACAACGGCGAAAGCTACCGCTTTGCCTATGTCTGGGTGGAACGGTAGCACCATGCAAGCGACGGACAGGGTCGAGCGAGATGGGCGCCGCCCCTTCCCCTTGGCCTCCGGATGCATTATCTGAAGGCCGATCCTTTTGCGCGGCCCGGCCGAAGCCTGCTCTTCTGCCTGCGCCCCGTTTTTCTTAAAAGCCGGAAAAGCCGGAACCGTTGTTCACAAACGAACGGCGATTGTGTAGTTTCCGCGAAATTTTCAAGGCAGGCGCCGGTTCCGGCACCCGTTTTTGCAACAGACCAGAAAGACAAGACCCTTATGGCGAAAGAAGAAGTCCTCGAATTCCCGGGCGTCGTGACCGAATTGCTGCCCAACGCGACGTTCCGCGTCAAGCTTGAGAACGAACACGAAATCATTGCCCATACGGCGGGCCGCATGCGCAAGAACCGCATCCGCGTTCTGGCGGGCGACAAGGTGCTGGTCGAAATGACGCCGTACGATCTGACCAAGGGCCGCATCACCTATCGCTTCAAGTAAGCGGACGCGCGATCGCGATGGCCTCCGACCAGACGCTCATTCTCGCCTCCGGCTCGCCCCGCCGCGTCGAATTGCTGGCCCAGACGGGGCTTGAGCCAAAACGGCTGATGCCGATGGACCTGGACGAGACGCCGAAGCGCGCCGAACATCCGCGCTCGCTCGCCTGGCGGCTGTCCGCCGAAAAGGCGAAGGCGGCGGAAGAGGCGCTGCGCGACGATCCGGACCGCAAGGGCGCCTATATCCTGGCTGCCGATACGGTGGTGGCCGTTGGCCGGCGCATCCTGCCCAAGCCAGAGACGACGACGGAGGCCGCGGCAGCGCTGACGCTTCTGTCCGGCCGCAGCCACCGTGTTCACACCGGGGTCTGCTTGATTACGCCGGACGGCACGCTGCGCCAGCGGGTGGTGGAAACGAAGGTGCGCTTCAAGCGTCTCTCCGGCCACGACATCGAGACTTACATTGCCTCGGGCCAATGGCGTGGCAAGGCGGGCGGCTATGCCATCCAGGGCATCGCCGGCGCCTTCGTGGTCAAGCTGATCGGCTCCTACACCAATGTCGTCGGCCTGCCGCTCTACGAGACGCTGGCGCTGCTCTCCGGCGAGGGTTTCGACGTTCACGACGCCTGGCTGCAGGGCTGACTGCGGCCTTTCCGCTTGCGCGCCGATGAGAGTGCGCCAGCACCTGACCGAGAGCCTGATCGCGACCCCCCCCCTTCCGCCTCGCTCTCGCCCTTCACGGCAACGCCGAACGGAGCCGCCTTTCGCGCAGCTTCGGCTTGCCACTACGCTTGGAAGGCTCGACCATGACCGATGACAGCACCGACAGCCGCGCCACCTCGAACGTGGCGCCCCTGCGCAAGACCGTGCCCTGCCCGGAGTGCCGCCGCCCCTCGCACCGGGAACACTATCCCTTCTGCTCCGACCGCTGCCGCAATGTCGACCTCAACCGCTGGCTGACCGGCAGCTATGCGATCCCGGTGTCGGAGGCGGAGGAGTCGCCGGACGACGAGACCGCGCGGCACCAGGACTGAGGCGCGCGCACTATTCCGCAGCCCTCGGCCGATGGACATAGGCGCGCCAGCCACCGAGCATGGTGATCTCCTCCGCTCCGGCGACCGCATGGGCCTCGCAGAGAAAGCCGGAGACGAGGCTCCCGTCGTCCAGCCGGATCTTGCCGATGCCGAGCGGCGCCGGAATGGCCTGTACGAAGCGCGCAAAGGCTACGGCCGGGATGCGCCAGAGCTCGACCTCGACCCCCTCGCCCCGAAAGTGTAAATCGCGGATCAGCCCTGGCTTGGGCGGATCGGTATCCGGCAACACGAAGAGCCGGTAATCGCCCGCCGTGCGGCAGACACGCACGCATCGTCCTCCGGCCTCGGTCAGTTCGCGGTTGAGCGGCATGCCGGTCAGATGCGCCCCGACGACGACGATGGGCACCAGCCCATCGTCCGCCTCGCTGACCTTTGACCCTTCCGGCAGCGTGGCCGTCCGGTCGATGCCCATGCCGGCGCCGAGCGCGCGATGCATGGCATCGGCAAAGGGCGCCAGCGCCTCGTCGCTGAAGGCGGGGCCGAACAGGGTGACGCCTGCCGGCAAGTGCCCGTCGCGATCGAACCCGGCGGGAATGGCGATGGCCGCATAGCCGAAGAGATTGGCAAAATTGGTATAGCGGCCGAAATGCGCATTGCGCAGGATCGGCTCCGCCTGCATCTCCTCCACCGTATAGGTGGTGGGCGAGGTCGGCAGCATCAGCATGTCGACCTTGCTCCATTCGGCCAGGGTCTTCTGCCGCAGCGCTTCAAGACGGTAGCGCCCCTCGAAGGCATCGACCGCATCATAGGCATGGGCGCCCTCGATGATGGTGCGCACCGTCGGGTCGAAATGCTCCGCATGGGTTTCGAGAAATGTCTTCACCGCCGCCATGCGCTCGGCCACCCAGGGCCCGTTGTAGAGCAGCTCGGCGGCCTGGCGGAACGGCGCATAATCGAAGGGGATGAGCGTGGCGCCGAGCGTCCGTGCCCGGTCAATGGCGGCATCATAGAGCGCCTCACAGGCGGCATCGCCGAAGAACTCGCGCTCCGCGCCATCGAGCACGCCGATCCTGAGCCCGTTTGTCGGGAGAGCGACCGGCGTGGCCTGCCGGGAGAAGGGATCGCGCGCGTCATAGCCGTCCATGACCCGGCGCACGGCCGTGCCGTCCCCCACGGTTGCGGCGAAGACGGTGACGACATCGACGGAGCGGCAGGCCGGCACCACGCCGACATTGGGAACCAGCCCCGGCGTCGGCTTGATGCCGACCAGATTGTTGAAGGCCGCCGGCACGCGGCCGGAGCCGGCCGTATCCGTACCGAGCGCGAAGCTGGCGAGGCCCGAGGCGACCGCCACCGCCGAGCCCGAGGACGAGCCGCCGGACACATAGGCCGCATCGAAGACCGACCGCGGCGCGCCATAGGGCGAGCGCGTGCCGTTCAGCCCCGTGGCGAACTGGTCGAGATTGGTCTTGCCGATGACCAGCGCACCGGCTGCGCGCAGCCTTGCCACGACCACGGCGTCGACCTCGGGATCATAGGCGAAGGCCGGGCAGGCTGCGGTGGTCGGCAGGCCCGCGACGTCGATATTGTCCTTGACCGCAAAGGGCACGCCCCAGAGCGGCAGGCTGTTGGGCGCCGGCGCATGCGCCATCAGCGCCCGCGCCTCGGCGCGCAGCCTGTTGGCAGGGGTCGGCGTGATGAAGATCGCCGGATCCTGCGACGCGGCCATGCGCGCCAGCACCACCTCCACAAGATCGAGCGGCGTCGCGCCCTCCGCATAGGCGACCTTGAGCGAGGCGAGATCGAGAATGAGGGGGAACATCAGGCGGTCTCCAGAACAGTCGGCATCTCATGGATCATCGATCCGTGCATGCTACAGATCACGCGTTCGACGGGCAGAAGCCGTGGCGAAGCGGCGTCCATCATCCGCACCCTCCGCCCCGCTCAACCCTTTCCCCGCAGCCAGACATGGAGCAGGGGCACACATCACCTAAACCCTGCAAAGCCTATGCCAGACCCACACAGACCCTACGGACACATATCATTGCATACAACAGGGAGTAATTTGACTCTTTTTTGAGCATATGGAGCAAACCTTTGTGTTTCTTGCCTATCCGGGCAGCGCGCCATAAACCTGCCTGCATCCGGGCGGACGGGAGACAAGCGGAGCGCGTCAAGAGGAAGATCGAGGACCGCCATGATCGACTGGACCTACATCCAGGCCAATTTCGACTGGCTCGGCCACATCGTTGAAGCGCTCTGCATCGCAGCGGTGGTCGGCCTGTTCTTCTGCCTGGTCTTCGAGCGGCGGATCGCCGTGCTGATGGGGATCGCGTTTGCGGCTGGGCATTTCCATGGGCGGGAAAAGCGCGATTACGAAGTCAGCGTCCACTTGGCACCGCCGCATCTGGACGCCTACAAGATGTGGCGCTGGTCCTTTGACCAGATGACCGACTTCTGGCCGACCGCCATCGTCTGCTTCCTGCTGGCCGTCGCCATCTATCGCTGGCAGCGAAGACAGGACTGAGCGGCAGCCGCGGAGCATGTCCAGCCGATGCAAGCTCGTTTTCGCGTCGGACACTTTGGGAAAGCAGACCCAGGGACAGGGTCCGGCCCCACCCTAATCCACCGGACTGGCGCTAGCCCCTCGCGAGCGGCAGCATCAAGCTGGCCTTCAGGCCTCGTCCATCCGGGGTCGCATCCGACAGGCTGAGGCGCCCGCCATAGAGATCGGCAAGCTCCTTGACGATGGTCAGGCCGAAGCCGTGTCCCTGGATGCGCTCGTCCTCGCGTATACCGGGCAGGAGAACGGCCTCGCGCCGCGCCGGCGGAATGCCGGGGCCATCATCGGCGATGGAGATCTCCACCATGCGACCCGAGACCTGAGCGGCGATCTCGATGCGGCTGCCTGCCCATTTGAAGGCGTTGTCGATGAGATTGCCGAGCATTTCTTCGACATCCTTCTCATCGCAGGCAACCGACAGCCCGTGCGTCCCGCCGATCGAAACGGTGAGTGGCCTATCTGCATGAAGGCGGGTCATGATGGCGGCGAGCTCCCTGATCGGAGCATCCAGCGCCGTCCGCACGCCCTCGCCGCCGCCCATGGCGCGGCGGGCAGCGGCCAGGTGATGGCGGATGCGGTGGTCGATCCGCCCAACAAGGCCGCGCAGCGCGCCGTCCGGATCATTCGCCGCGCCGAGCGCCAGGCTGAGGCTTGCGACCGGCGTCTTCAGGGCATGGGCGAGATTGGCGAAATGCAGCCGGGTGGCGGACAGTCGCTCCTCGTTCTGTGCCAGAAGCGCGTTGGTCTTCGATGCGAGCGGGCGCAGCTCGGTCACGACCGGGTCGGGAAGACGCTCGATCCGTCCCTCGCCCACGGCTTCCAGATCGCGCGCCATGGCCCGCAGCGGGCGCAGGCCGTAGCGCACCTGCGCCGCCGTGCCGGCCAGCAGCACGAGACCGAGCGCCAGCATGCAGGGCGCAAGCCAGGTGATCGCCCGCACCGCCGGTTCGCGCAGCGCCCATTGCGGGGCGGCGGCGGCGATCGTCACCAGGCGGTTATCGACCATGCGGGTGGCGAACCGCAGATGCAGGCTGCCGCCTGGCTGGTCGAGATCGGCGGCACGCGGACGACCGGGCGCATCGCCCGGCCCGCCGCCTGGGCCGCTCGGCGCGCGTGCGACCCCTCGACGGCCCTCCTCCGCCCGCTGCTGCGCGACGACACTGGCGAGATTTAGGCGACGCGTCCCGAGCGAGCGCGAGGCGAGATCGGCCTCCGCCGTTTCGATCTGCCAAGCCCAGCCGGAGCGCGGCCGGTCGAAGGGCGGCCCGTCGAGGGGCACCGAAAGGCTAAGTCCTCCATCGGCAGCAATCAGCAGGGCCGCGTGCAGCGCATCAATCTGGCTGTCCAGCCGCCGGTCGAACTCCTCCCGCATCACCGTCTGCATGACGAGCCAGAGGATGAGAACCGCGACGACAAGCGCCGCGCTGACAAAGACGGCCGAAAAGACCAGCAGACGGCGGGCGATCGAGCCGGTGCGGGATGTGCTCTCCATCGCTTATTTTTCCCCCGCCGTCAGTCGGTAGCCGCGACCGCGGACGGTCTCGATCCGCTCGGCGCCGATCTTCTTGCGCAGACGGGCGATGATGACCTCGATCGAGTTGGAATCGGTCTCGACATCGCCCTCATAGACCCGCTCGATCAGGTCGCGTCGCTCGACCACCATTTCGGCCCGCAGGATCAGACAAGAGAGAACGCGATGCTCGAGCGCGGTGAGTTTCAGCGGAAAGCCGTCACGCTCGAAGGTGCCGAGCTGGGCGTCGAACGTCAGCGGCCCGCAGGCGACGCGCGCGGCGGCATGGCCCGCGGCCCGGCGGATCAGCGCCCGCAGCCGCAGCACGAGTTCCTCGACCCGGAACGGCTTCCCCAGAAAATCGTCCGCCCCGGCCCGAAAGCTCGCCACCTTGTCCGGCCAGCCGTCCCGCGCCGTGAGAACGAGAACCGGCAGGGTGCGCCCCTCCTCCCGCCAGCCCTTCAAGACGGAAACCCCGTCGAGCTTGGGAAGGCCGAGATCGAGGACGGCGACGTCGAAAAGCTCGGTCGTGCCGAGATGCAGCGCGTCCTCGCCATTGCGGGCGAGATCGACCACGAATTTCTCCGCCCGGAGCGCTGCCGCGATTCGCTGGGCCAGATCCTCGTCATCTTCAACAAGCAGAACCCGCATGACGCACTCCCGGAAAGACTGGGCGCGTGATGCGCCTGAAAAAGCGGAGCTAAGCGCGACAGCGCGCCGGACAAGGGCTCTGACCGGCCGTCCCGCCCCACGATCCCCGTTCCTATAGGCCGGATGGCTGAACTCAATCTGAACCGCAGGGTTCAGCGGGCTGCCGGGCGGGTCTTGCTAGACGTCTGGTCATGGCGGCGGAAATCACTCCGCCACCCTTTAAGGAGACGCCTCTCATGACCGACATGCACACAGGAAACGACGAAACCCCGAACGCAGCGCCGAAAGGGCCAAAGGGTCCGCACCTGCCGCGCCGGACTTTGGCCGGCGTCGCCGCCATCGCGGTCCTGGCGCTGGGCGTGGCCGGCGGCGCCGGCGCGGTGAAGCTGATGGGCCCGCAGGTGGAGATGGCGCCGCTGACCCCCGTGGCAATCTCCGCCCTCCCGCAGGACTCGCTCGTCACCATCAAGGGCACGGTGGCGGAAATCTTCGGCAACAAGTTCGTGCTGCAGGACCAGACGGGCCGCATGCTGGTGGAAACCGGTCGCGCGGGCGAAGGCGGCAAGCTGGTTGCCAAGGATCAGCCCGTCACCGTCCAGGGCCGCTTCGACGATGGCTTCCTGAAGGCGAGCTACATCGTCTATGCCGATGGCCGCACCGAAGCGATTGGCCCGGCGGGCGGCCCGCCGCGCGGCCCTGGCGATGAGGGCCCCGGTCCCAAGCACGGCCCGCATGGGCCGAAGCACGGGCCCAAGCATGACGGCCCGAAGGGCGGACCCGACCTGGCCAGACCCGACCCGGCCAGACCCGACCGGGCCGGACCCGACCAGGCAGGCCCCGGCGCTGATGGCCCGGATGCCGGTGGCCCCGACCTCGGTGGTCCCGACGCGGGTGGCCCTGCCGCCCTTGGCCCGGAACGAGCCGGGCCGCTGCCGGGCGACGGATTGCCGGCCCCAGACGCGCCGCAGACCCCTGCAGCCCCTGGCGCAGCTCCCGAGGCGACGCCAGGCCGCGTTCTCTGACGGGCGACCGCAACACGACCACAGGCTTTCCAGCCCTCCGGGCGGGGCCTGTGGTCTTCGCCTGCCGCCCAAGGCCACGAGCCGGAAGGCGGTTGCTCGATAGCCTTCATGGACAGCCGCCCCCTCTCGAACGAAAAGGCAGCGCCGTAACCGGGCGCCGCCGCGGGTGCGGATCGAAAGGCCTCGCCTTGTCGCCGACCCAAATGCCAGACGGGTGGCGCAACGCCGGAGCCATTGCCCGCCATGTCCAGAACGGTCCGTCTGTTCGACCTGATCACCCTGTTGCGGGCACGACGGCTGCCGCGGAAAAGGTGGCGAAGCCGGCATGCGTCTTCTGAGAGCTGTGCTGCCACTCTCCTCTTTTCGATATGACGCGCACCGAACGAGGCGCTACTGTAAGGCAAAGCAACCAGATTGACATCGGCGGGTTCGAAACACCTTCGAGCCAGCCTGGGGTTTATGAGACAGATGATGAAAGTAGCAGTTGCCGGACTCGGTTATGTCGGCATTTCGAATGCGCTTCTTCTCGCGCAGCATCACGAGGTAAAGGCCTTCGATATCAACCCGAGCAGGGTTGCCATGCTGAATGAAGGTCGATCTCCGATCATCGATGCGGAAGTTTCCGAGTTCCTGACGCGCAAGCTCAATTTCACCGCCACCAACAGCACCGAAGAAGCCTATAGTGGTGCAGACTATGTCATCATCGCCACGCCGACCAATTATGATCCCGTGACCAACCATTTCGACACGCGCTCGGTCGAAGCGGCGATCAACGAGGTCAACCGGATCAACCCGGCGGCGACGATCGTCATCAAGTCGACCATTCCGGTCGGGTATACGCAGGGCCTGCGCGAACAGCTCGGCCGCGACAACATCATCTTCTCGCCGGAATTCCTGCGCGAAGGCAAGGCGCTCTACGACAACCTGCACCCCTCCCGCATCGTCGTCGGCGAGCAGTCGGAACGGGCGCGTGTGTTTGCCGACATGCTGGTCGAGGGTGCGCAGAAAAAGGACATCAAGGTCCTTCTGACCGATTCCAGCGAAGCGGAAGCGATCAAGCTCTTCTCCAACACCTATCTCGCCATGCGCGTTGCCTATTTCAACGAGCTCGACACCTATGCGGAGAGCCACGGGCTGAATGCCCGCCAGATCATCGACGGTGTCGGCCTCGATCCACGCATCGGCACGCACTACAACAACCCATCCTTCGGCTATGGCGGGTATTGCCTGCCGAAGGATACGAAGCAGCTGCTTGCCAACTATCACCAGGTTCCGCAGTCGCTGATCGGCGCGATCGTTTCGGCCAACACCACACGCAAGGACTTCATCGCCGACAGTATCCTGCGCCGCAAGCCCAAGCGCGTCGGCGTCTACCGCCTGGTGATGAAGGCGGGCTCGGACAATTTCCGCGACTCCTCGATCCAGGGCATCATGAAGCGCATCAAGGCCAAAGGTGTCGAGGTCGTGGTTTTCGAACCGGCGCTGTCGGGAGACGACTTCTTCAACTCTCCGCTGATCCGCGACCTCGAAACCTTCAAGCAGACCTGCGACGTCATCGTCGCCAACCGCTTTGCGCCGGAACTCAAGGATGTCGGCGAAAAAGTCTATACGCGGGATCTGTTCGGATCCGACTGATGGCGGCCGATGAGGCTGCATCGCCCCATGCAGCCTCATGAGCCCGAGGCCTTGTCCAGGCCGCGTGAGATCCCAACGACAAGGACCCCGGCGCCCGGTAGCACCATGGGGTTCTCGAATCTCTGGCCTCACGCCGTCGGAAAGGTGATGAGGGCGACAGGAATGCTCGCTTGATCTACCATGAGCATTCCCTGTATCGATCGACAGCTGGGCGCCGCTTACCGGCGGCAGTCTGGCCAGTGCTTCCCCTCAACATCTGCCACATGGGGGCGGATGTTGATCGTTGCCAGTCGACGTGCATGATACCCCACAGAGGACCAGCCAGACGCCATGACCGCCACCGCCGACCATTCTGCGCGGGATCCCGCCGGCAGGCCGAAATTTCTCGTTCTCCTGCTGGGCTCGATCGGCGTCGTTTATGGTGATATCGGCACGAGCCCGCTTTATGCCTTCCGCGAGGCGCTGCGCCCCTTCTCGCATGATGGCGTCAGCCATGACGAGGTGGTGGGGCTGATCTCGCTGATGGTCTGGACGCTGACCATCATCGTCACCTTCAAATATGTGCTGTTCCTGCTGCGCGCCGACAATGACGGCGAAGGCGGGACGCTGTCTCTGCTGGCGCTGCTGATGAAGCGCACCGGGCGCTATATGCCGGTCCTGTTCTTCGCCGGCATCATCGGCGCAGCGCTGTTCATCGGCGATGCGATGATCACGCCGGCCCTGTCGGTCATGTCGGCGGTGGAAGGGCTGAAGCTGGTGACGCCGGCGCTGGGCGATTATGTGCTGCCGATCTCGGCGGCGATCATGGTTCTGCTCTTCGTCGTCCAGTCGCGCGGCACGGCAGCCGTCTCCAACTTCTTCGGCCCGATCACCGTGCTCTGGTTTCTGGCCATGGCCTGGGGCGGCCTGCTTCATATCGGGGACGACTACACCATTCTCCAGGCCCTCAATCCGTTGAACGCCCTGTGGTTCATTACCCATGCCGGCTTCGTGGGTCTCGTCGTTCTCGGCGCCGTGTTCCTGACCGTCACCGGGGCGGAGGCGCTTTACGCCGATCTCGGCCATTTCGGGCGCAAGCCCATTCAATGGGCCTGGTTCATTCTGGTCTTCCCCTCCCTGGCGCTCAACTATCTCGGCCAGGGGGCCTTCGTGCTCGCCCATCGCGAGGCGGCGGAGAATCCCTTCTATCTGATGTATCCCGACTGGGCGCTGCTGCCGATCGTCATCCTGGCGACCGCGGCGACGATCATCGCCAGCCAGGCGGTCATCACCGGTGCCTTCTCGCTCGCCCGCCAGGCGGTCCATCTCGGCTTCCTGCCGCGGCTGCAGATCACCTTCACCTCCGAGACGAACACCGGACAGATCTATGTGCCGGCGGTCAACACGCTGCTCTTCATTGGCGTCATGGTGCTGATCTTCACCTTCGGCGATTCGGAATCTCTCGCCACCGCCTATGGCATCTCGGTGACCGGGGCGATGGTGGTGACGACGCTGATGGCCTTCCAGTTCCTGCGCTCCGTCTGGGGCTGGAGCGCGATCGCCTCCGCCGCCGTCCTCCTGCCGCTGCTGCTGCTCGAGGTGGTGTTCCTCGGCGCCAATCTGCTGAAGATCCACGATGGCGGCTGGGTGCCGGTTCTGCTGGCGGCGGCGATCATGATCATCATGTGGACCTGGCGGCGCGGCTCGCTGATCCTGCGCGAGAAAACGGCAAGGAATGATATTCCACTCGCTACCTTCATCGCCTCGATCGAGAAGAAGTCCGACCATGCCCCCGCTGCCGTCCCCGGCACGGCCGTGTTCCTGACCAGCGTTCCCGACAAGACGCCGGCCGTTCTTCTGCACAACATCAAGCACAATCATGTGCTGCACGAGCAGAATGTGGTGCTGACGATCAAGACGGCGGATGTGCCCTATGTGCCGCCGGCCAAGCGGATCGAACTGACGCGCCTGTCCGAGCGCTTCATCCGGCTGGAGATCACCTTCGGCTTCATGGACGACCAGAATGTCTCCAAGGCGCTGGCGCTCTGCAAGAAGGCCGGCTTCAAGTTCGAAATCATGCAGACCTCGTTCTATGTCGGCCGGCGCAACCTGATCAGCGACCCCAATTCCGGCCTGCCGAACTGGCAGGACAAGCTCTATATCGCGCTCTCCGGCATCGGCATCGACCCATCCGACTATTTCCGCCTGCCTGCCAACCGCGTGGTGGAACTGGGCGAGCAGGTGACGATCTAGGACCGTCCGTCCTCGAGTTGGGACGTATCGGCGCGCCACAGGCGGAGCAGCGGCCCGGTCCGCCCCTCCACCGGGTCTGTCTGCGGCAGCGGCAGCTGAGCGATGCGCCTTCGCTCCGCTTCGCCGGCCGGGCCGGTCTCGATCTCGGCGTGCTGGCCGGGCGGATAGGCTCCGACGATCAGGAAGTCGTCGGAGTTGCCGAGATTCTTGTGGCCGGTGCCAGCGGGAAGAACCAGGATATCACCCGCACGGACAGACAGGCGCGCACCGCCCTCCCCGCCGATCAGCAGCTCGGCCGACCCCCGTGCGACGCCCAGCACCTCGTGCGCGCCACTGTGGTAGTGGTGGTATCGGAACACGCCGTTTCGCCAGGTCCCCTCCCAGCCATGCGCCGAGAAAAGCCTTTCGAGAGCGCCTGCCGGATCATTCTCCGGCAAGGCATGCTGGTAGAGAAGCACAGCAAGATGCGGGTTGTTGGGCATCGCGCCGTCCGGCTCGAATCGCCATTGCCGTGGGTCCTTGGCGCCTGTCATCCGTGCGACGCGTGGCTTTCGTTGCGCTTGCGGGTGGCGGCCGCTTTCTTGGCAGAGGCCGACCGCTGCGCAGCGCTGCGCCCTGCAGAAGCCTTCCCGCCCTTCTCACCGCCCTTCTTCGAGGCCTCATGTGTCTCCGGCTTTCCCCGGCCGGATCCCGATTTGTTGCCGCCGCCGCTTTCCTTGTTCACAGTTGCCCAGGCCCGGCGCTCGGCCTCCTGCTCCGGCAGGCCGCGCTCTTCATATCCGGCTTCTATATGGGCAGCTTTCCGCTTCTGCTTGTCCGTATAGGCAGATTTGTCACCCTGTGGCATGATGGTATCTCCCATAGTGGAATCAACTTTACCGGGTTAAGAAACGAAGGAAGCCGCACCAAGGTTCCAGGCGGGCCTGTCCGATTTCGCCGCAATGGCGCAGCCTTACCGAGCAAAGACGAAGCTCGTCACAGTACACCTTGGTGAATTGCAGGGCTTATCGGCGGCAAATCGTACGTAAATGTACGGATTGGCTTACATTTTGCTCACAAGCGTTACGCTTTGTTGCGGTAATTGTTTTCGCTTGAAGGCGCCGGCATGCTCAAAGACATCGTTGGCATCCCCGATGTTGCATGGCAAAGCGGCATCATAATTGCCACAGGTAGCCACGCAGGGCTGCCGTGTGGAAGTTCCGATTGATTTTTGACGTCGCCAATGCAATTGGCAGAGCAACCCCTAGACCAGTTCAGAGCGTTCGGTACATATGACAGCAGACATCATAGGGCGCGCCTGTGTCGCACCCGGCGCTGATTCCCCCCAGGCTCTCTTCCGCCTCCTGCGGCAGGGAAAATGCATGGTCACGCGGATCCCGGCGGATCGCTGGGATCTTGCACGCTTCTGGCATCCGGTTATCGGCAATCCCGGCAAGACCTATTCCTTCGCGGCCGGCGTGCTGGACAGCATCTACGACTTCGATCCCGGCGTGTTCGGCATGTCGCAGCGCGAGGCCATGCATATGGACCCGCAGCAGCGTGTACTGCTGCAGCTCGCCTATCGCGCCATCGAGGATGCCAATCTTTCGATCTCGGCGCTGCAGGGCGAGAAGGTCGGCGTCTATATCGGCGCCTCCAGCCTCGACCATGCCAACCTGACGGTGGAAGACCCGGCAGCGGCCGGCCCCTATTTCATGACCGGCAACACGCTGTCGATCGTGTCCAACCGCATCTCGCATATCTTCGGCCTGTCCGGCCCGTCGATGACGGTTGACACGGCCTGTTCCTCCTCGCTCGTGGCGCTGGACCAGGCCATGCGCGCGCTGGAGACCGGCGAGATCGAGACCGCGATCGTCGGCGGCGTCAATATTCTCGCCCACCCGTTGCCCTTCGTCGGCTTTGCGCAGGCCCGCATGCTGTCGCCGGAAGGCCTGTGCCGCGCCTATGACAATGACGGCGCCGGCTATGTGCGCGCCGAAGGCGGCGTGGTTTTCGTGCTGCGCCGCTCCGAGCGGGCAAAGCAGGAGAAGGACCGCAGCTACGCCAAGATCATCGCCTCCGGCGTGAACTCGGCCGGCCGCACCAACGGCATCTCGCTCCCCTCGCGCGAGTCGCAGGCCCATCTGCTGCGCGACATCTATGAAGGCAACAATCTCGACGCCAACCAGGTTGCTTTCGTAGAAGGCCATGGCACCGGCACCAAGGTCGGCGACCCCGCCGAAGTCTGGTCGATCGGGACCGTGATCGGTGCGCGGCGCCATGCGCCGGTGCCGATCGGCTCGATCAAGTCCAATATCGGCCATACCGAGCCGGCCTCCGGCCTGTTCGGCATGCTGAAGGCGGTGATGGCGCTGGAGAACAATTATCTCCCCGCCTCGCTGCATTTCGAGACGCCGAACGAGAACATCGATTTCGAAGGGCTCAACGTCCGCGTCACGGCCAATCCGATCGAGCTGCTGCGCGGCAAGCGCGCGCGGCTCGCGGGCATCAACTCCTTCGGCTTCGGCGGCGCCAATGCGCATGTGGTCATTTCCGACCCGGATCCGGTTGAGGATCGCGCCCGCAACAGCGCTACCAGCCATGTCTTCATGGCGAGCGCCCACACGGCGGCAAGCCTGGAAGGCTTGCTGAAATCCTACCGCTCGGCCTTTGCCAAGACGTCGAAGGAAGAAGCGCGCGCTATCATCTCCGCCTCGGGCGCCAACCGCAGCCGCATGCGGCATCGCTTCGTGGCGCGCAGCGAAAACCCGGACGACATCGTCCGCGCCATCGCCGCCCATCTCGAGAAGCCGGCCTCCGATATCGGCGAGGTCGGCGAAGCGGGAGCCAAGGACGCCAAGGTTGCCTTCGTCTTCTCCGGCAACGGCTCGCAGTGGGCCGGCATGGGCGCGGATGCCTTCCGCGAAAACCTGCACTTCCGCCAGTGCTATACCTCGGTTGCGGCCCTGTTCCGCTTCCACTCCGAGCTCGACCTGATCGAGCTGCTGAACGACCCCGAGCTCGACCGCAAGCTGGCCGACACCAAGATCGCCCAGCCCCTTCTCTTTGCCGTGCAGGCGGCCCTGTCGGATTCGCTGGTCGCCATGGGCGTGAAGCCCGCCGCCGTCTTCGGCCATTCGGTCGGCGAAATCGCTGCGGCCTATGCGGCCGGCGCGCTATCCCTGGTGGATGCGGTGGCCATCGTTGCCAAGCGCTCGCTGCACCAGGATCTCCTGGCCGGCCAGGGCACGATGGCGGCCGTGATGATCGGCGAAGATGCCGCGCGCGACTTCGCCCGCGCCCGCGGTCTCGATTCGGTCTGCATCGCGGCGGTCAACGCGCATAATTCCGTGACGATCTCCGGCCCGGCGCCGGAAGTGTCCGCCTTCCGCGACGCGGCCCGCAAGGCCAAGATCCCGGCACAGATCCTCGACATCAACTATCCCTTCCATCACCCGATCATCGATCAGGCGAAGAAGGCGTTTCTGGCCGATATCCCGACACTCTCGCCGCGCAGCACCGAGATCGCCTTCCTGTCGACCGTGACCGGCGACCGGCTGGACGGGGCGAGCCTTGATTCGGACTATTGGTGGAAGAATGTTCGCGAGCCCGTCCGCTTCCAGGCGGCCACGGAGGCGGCGATCGCCATGGGCTGCTCGCTGTTCATCGAAATCTCGCCGCGCCCGATCCTGTCCTCCTATCTGAAGGAAACGGTGAAGCAGGCGGCCGCGCCCGGACAGGTCATTCCCACACTGCTGCGCGATGCCGGAGAAAAGGGCATCGACCCGGTCTCGCGCTCCATGGCGCGGGCCATTGCCCACGGGGCGATCTTCGAAGAAGGCCGGCTCTTCGGCCGCCGCAATGCCTTCGTGCGCCTGCCGACCCTGCCCTTCGAGCCGTCCGAACTGCGTCCGGCCGCCACCAGCGATGCCGCCGATCTTTTCGGCCGCGGTTCGCGCACGCCCTATACACTGGCCGGCTGGCGGACGGACCTCAACAGCGGCAGCTGGAAGAACCATATCGACGGGCATCTCTTCCCCGATCTCGCCCAGCACGTGGTGGACGGCAAGCCGATCCTGCCCGGCAGCGGCTTCATCGAGATCGCCCTTTCGGCAGCCCGCCAGTTCCATGGCGTGGATACGGTCGAAATCACCAATCTCGAAATCGTCCGTCCGCTCGAATTGAGCGACAGCCGCATCATGGAACTGTCCGTGATCTTCTCGCCGGAAACGGGCGATATCGAAATCCGCTCGCGCGAGCGGCTTTCGGAAGATGACTGGGCGGTGAATGCGGTTGCCCGCAGCCGCAAGCCGGTGGCGCATGCGGAAGATCAGGTGAAGCCCTCCTTCGTGGGCCTGGCGCGGACCGCGACGGTTCTGGCTCCCAAAGCCTACGAGACCGCACGGCAGTTCGGCCTCGATTATGGCCCCGACTTCCAGCTGATGACCAAGGCTGTGGCCTATGGCGACCGCTTCATCGATGTCGAGCTGAAGGCGCCGTCCGTTCCCGGCCACCCCTTCGTCAGCTACAGCCTGAACCCGATCTCCGTCGATGCGACCTTCCATGGGCTCGTGGCCCTGTTCGATCGCTTCACCGGCGAAATGGGCGGCGCGCCCTATATTCCCGTACGCTTCGGCTCGGTGCGCCTGGCGGCAGCCGGGCAGACGATCGAGCGGGCCGTGGCCGAGATCGAGCGTGTCAGCCCGAACTCGATCAAGGCGAAGTTCCGCTTCTTCGGCCGGGGCGGCACGCTGATCGCCGCCTTCGACGACTGCCGCTTCCGCCGGACCTATCTGCGCCAGCACAAGACGCTGGACATGCTGTCCTTCCATTACGAGACCGTGCGGTCCAACCGCAGCCTCGTCGGCGCGGCCACCCTGCCGGCACTGCCGGCGCCGCTCCTGCCCGCCGATGCCGGCGAAGGCATCGACAACACCACGCTGCTCTTCAATGCCGCCGTCTACCGTGCCTGCCACGAGATCGCGCTGCGCCTGGCCAAGGGCGGAACACGGGTGGATACGCGGGCGCTGCCCGGCGATTTCGCCTTCCGTTGCTTCCTGACCAACTGCCTGATCGTGCTGGAAGATGCCGGCCTGGCGGAACAGAAGGCGGGCGGCTGGACGATCGCCGACGAGTTCTCGCTGCCGCCGGTGAGCGAGATCCTGAAGGAGCTGATCGGCGAAGCCAGCGGTCGCGCGGTCGAGGCCGTGCTGATCAACAATGCCTATGCGGAAGCGCTGGACCGACTGGCTCATTCGCTTGCCGCCGAGAGCGGTCTTGCGGAGGACGACAGCGCGATCCGTCGCCCGGCCTTCATCAGCGAAGCGACACTCGACCATCAGTCGGTTCATTCGGCCGCAACCGAGGAGCGGATGTCCGCGCTTCTCCAGGCCGTCGAAAAGGCGCTTTCCGCGGCGAGCGGCAAGGGACTGCGCATCGTCGAGCTCGGCACCGTCTCGCCCGCCTTCACCCGGCGCCTCGCGGCACTTGCCGCCGCGCATGATGCCGTGCTGACCCTGGTCGAGCCGCGCGAAAATGCGCAGCGCAACCTCGAACTGACCTTCGAGCAGGACGCCCAGGTGCGGGTGCTCAAGAAGGACGACTTCAAGACGATCGGCCCGATCGATCTCGTCGTCAGCGGCTCGGACAGCTTCTTCCCGTTGATGGACGAGGACACGGTGCTGCGCGGCGCGGTACGCAACGGGCTGAGCGCCAAGGGGGCGCTGGTGGCCGTCATCCCAGCCCCCACCGTCTTCAGCGACTTCACGCTCGGGCTGACCGACGACTGGTTCGCCCGCAGCCAGAGCCCGGAATTCCCGATCGGCCGGCTGGCGAGCGTGCCGCAGTGGCAGAAGTGCCTCGGCGATCTGGGCCTGACCGCGATCAGCGTCGAGGACCGTGAAACGACATACGGCACGGTGATTGCGCTGGAAGCACGCGGGGCCGAGACGACCCAGCCGGCGCTGACCGATCCGTCCGACGATGCCGCTGGGGCTCTGCCGCTTCTCTTTGCATCCTGCAACATCGCGACCGGCCTTCCGGGCGCGGAGGCTCATCCGCTTCTGCTCACCGGCGACCTCGAGACCGACAAGACAAAGCTGACAGCCGCGCTGCAAGCGCTGCATGGCCGGGCGCTGCGTGCCGTCTATCTCTCGCCGGAAACGGATGGCTCGGCAGATGCCGGTTCGTCCGCGCTGCAGCAGCGGGTGATGGCGCTGTCGGCGCTCGCCGAAGTGCTCCGCCACCACCATGCCGGCGTCGAGCCGGCAGCGGAGGAGCGGCCGCGCCTTGTCATCGTCGCCCCCGGCGGCGCGCCGAAGGGCGGGCTTTCGCCGCTCAATTCCGGCCTGTGGACCTTCGCCCGCGTTCTGCAGAACGAATATGACCTCGTCGACGTGATCCTGCTCGACAGCGCGCTCGACACCCCGGCTGCCGCCAAGCGCAGCGTGGCCGCTGCCACCAGCCTGCTTCACAGGCTGGAGGACAATCGCGAATGGGCCGTGGATGCGGATGGGACGGTGCTCGAACTGCGTGCCGTGCCCGGCCCGGCCGAGGCGGGACTTCGCAGCACGACGGCCTTCAAGGCCGCGACGATCCGCCAGCGGGTCGCCTCGCAGGTCAATTCCATCGCCTGGGAAGCCTGCGCCTTGCCGCAGCCCGGCCCGAACGAGGTGGTCGTCCATGTCGCGGCGACGGGGCTCAACTTCCGCGACGTGATGTGGGCCATGGGTCTGCTGCCGGAAGAAGCGCTGGAAGACGGCTTTGCCGGCGCGACGATCGGCATGGAGCTCTCCGGCCATGTTGCCGCTGTCGGCAGCGCGGTGGAAGACCTCTCTGTTGGCGATTCGGTCATGGCCATGGCCTCGGCCGCCTTCTCCACCCATGCCGTCGTGGCGCGCGAAGGCGTGGCGCGTTTGCCGGACACGGTGAGCCCGATCGCCGCCGCCACCATGCCGGTTGCCTTCCTGACCGCCTATTATTCGATGGTCGAGCTCGGCCGCATCCGTGCGGGCGAAACGATCCTGATCCATGGCGCGGCGGGCGGTGTCGGCCTTGCCGCACTGCAGGTGGCCAAGCTCTTCGGTGCCACGGTGATCGCCACCGCCGGCACGCGCGAAAAGCGGCGCTTCCTTTCCATGCTCGGCGCCGACCATGTGTTCGATTCGCGCACTCTCTCCTTCGTGGAGGATGTGCGCCGCGTGACACAGGGCGAGGGGGTCGATCTGGTGCTGAACTCGCTCTTCGCGGAAGCGATGGAGCAGAGCCTGGCGCTCGTCAAACCCTTCGGCCGCTTCCTGGAACTCGGCAAACGCGACTATTACGCCGACAGCAAGATCGGCCTGCGCCCCTTCCGCCGCAATGTCAGCTATTTCGGCATCGACGCGGACCAGCTCCTGGTGCGCCAGCCCGCTCTCACCAAGCGGATCTTCAGCGAGGTCGGCCAGCTGTTCGAGGAAGGCCGGCTGGTGCCGCTGCCCTATCGCGCCTTTGCGCATGACGAGATCGGCAATGCCTTCCGTCTGATGCAGAATGCCGGCCATATCGGCAAGATCATCGTTCTGCCGCCGGTGCCCGGCCGCGACAGCGTGGCCGAACAGCCGCGCAAGCGGGTGCCGCTGGATGGCGAGGGCGTGCATCTTGTCGTCGGCGGCATCGGCGGCTTCGGTCTCGCTGCAGCCGGCTGGCTGGTGGAGCGCGGTGCGCGCCGTCTGGCCTTGGCCACGCGACGCGGCCAGGCCGACGCCGCGACGCTCGCCGCGATCAGCCGCTGGGAGACGCTCGGCGTCACGACGACCCTGCATGCCTGCGACGTCACCGACGAGGCTGCGGCCGGCGCCCTTTTGGAGACGCTGCGCCAGGCAGGGCCGCTCAAGGGGATCATCCATGCGGCGATGGTGCTCGACGACGCGCTGATCAGCAATCTCGACGCGTCGCGCAACCGGCCGGTCATTGATGTGAAGGCCAAGGGCGCAAGCGTGCTCGACCGGCTGACGCGCGGCGACAGCCTGGAGCACTTCATCCTCTTCTCCTCCGCCACGACGCTGGTCGGCAATCCCGGCCAATCGAACTATGTGGCGGCGAACGGCTATCTCGAAGGCCAGGCGCGGGCACGCCGCGCGGAAGGGCTTCCCGCGCTCGCCATCGGCTTCGGCGCAATTGCCGATGCCGGCTACCTGACCCAGAATGCCGAGGTGAACGAAATCCTCGCCAAGCGTATCGGCAAGACCGCCCTGAAGGCGCAGGCCGCGCTCGAGCAGGTAGAAGCGATCCTGGCCAGCGACCCCGGCAGCATCGATGCCGGCGTCGTCATGCTCTCCGAGTTCGACTGGGCGGCGGCGCGCAATCTCTCGCTCGTCCGCCAGCCATTGTTCGACGTCGTGCTGCGCGGCGCCGACCAGCATGCGAGCGGCGGCGACGGCCAGACGATGGACCTCGTCGCCATGATCGAGGGCAAATCGCCGCAGGAAGCGGAAGATCTGCTTTACGATCTGGTTGCCGGCGAGATTGCCGCAATCCTGCGCGTTTCCAAGGATACGGTGTCGCGAAACAAGGTGCTGAAGGAAATCGGTCTCGACAGTCTCATGGCTGTGGAACTCGGGATCAGCTTCCAGCAGAATACCGGTTTCGACATGCCGCTGTCCGGCGTGGCCGACACGACGACCGTCGGCGACGTGGCGCGCAAGCTCTATGAAAAGGTGAGCAAGCGCGACCAGGGCGGGGAGGACGACGGCGGCGAGGACAAGATCGTGAACGAGCTGGCGCAACGCCACCAGGCGAGCGCGGCGGAGAAAGTGGCGAGCCAATGAACAGCAATGAGGGTCAGCCGGACGGCCCGCGCATGAACACGCGCGCGAAGGAGAACCTGCTCGACCGCATGCGCAATGCGCACCAATCGGCCGAACGGAACCGCATCGCCCGCTCCGAGCGGGAGGTGCCGGCCCCCGTGCGGCGCAGCCAGCAGAGCTTCGAGGATCTGCCGGAGTACAAGCAGGTCCTGACCCAGCAGGCAGCAAGCCAGCAGCTCGGCATCGCCAATCCCTTCTACCGTGCCCACCAGACGGCGGCCGGCGCGACGACGGTGATCGACGGCCGCAAGCTGATCAACTTCGCCTCCTACGACTATCTGGGCCTGAACCGACATCCGCATGTGCTGGCCCAGGCGCATGACACGATCACGACCTTCGGCATCTCGGCCTCGGCCAGCCGGCTGGTGGCTGGCGAGCGTCCGGTCCATGCCGAGCTTGAAGAGCGCATCGCGCAGTTCTACGGCGTCGATGCGGCGGTCTGCTTCGTCAGCGGCTATCTGACCAATGTCGCGGCGATCAGCTGTCTCTTGGGGCCGAAGGATCTCGTCGTGCATGACGAGTTCATCCACAACAGTGCGCTGGCCGGCATCAAGCTTTCCGGCGCCACGCGCCGCCTGTTCAAGCACAACGACGCCAATGATCTGGAGAACGTGCTGCGCACGGTTGCTGGCGACTATCGCCGCATCCTCGTCATCGTTGAGGGCGTCTATTCCATGGATGGCGATGTCGCCAACCTGCCGGCCATTCTCAAGCTGAAGGCCGAATATGGCTTCTGGCTGATGGTGGACGAGGCGCATTCGCTCGGCATTCTCGGCCGTCGCGGCCGCGGCACGTTCGAACATTTCGGCTTCGACCCGCATGAGGTCGATATCTGGATGGGGACACTGTCGAAGACCACGTCGAGCTGCGGCGGTTATGTGGCCGGCAGCGCGGCGCTGGCGGCGGTGATGAAGGCCTCGGCCGGCGGATTCGTCTACAGCGTCGGCCTTGCGCCCGTGCTGACGGCAGCGGCCATCGCCAGCTTCGACATTCTGGAGCGGGAGCCCGAGCGCGCAGCCGCCCTGCGCCAGAACGGCGCGCTCTTCCTCAAGCTCGCGCAGGAAGCAGGTCTCGATACCGGGCTTTCGGCCGGCTTTTCCGTGGTGCCGGTCCTGGTGGGCGATTCGCTGCGCGCCGTGCAGCTGTCCAACGATCTGCTGGCAGCGGGCGTCAACGCCCTGCCGATCATCCACCCGGCCGTGCCGGAAGGCCTGGCGCGGCTGCGCTTCTTCATCACCAGCGACCACACGGCGGACCAGATCCGCCAGACCGTGGCGCTGACGGCCGAGAAGCTGAAGGCGCTGACCGACCGCAACTTCGGCCTGGCTTCGGTGGATATCGAGCAGATGATGAAGATGCTGGCAACCCGGTGAGGGTGGCCATGCGTCCTGACCGCACGCTCTGATGCCCGCCCGCCCGCCGATCGCGCACCCGCCGCATGTCATCATCACCGGCGGCTCCAGCGGCATCGGGCTGGCGCTGGCGCGGCTCTATGCCGCCAGGGGCGCCCGAATCTCGCTCATCGCGCGTGGCCGCGATGCGCTGAACGCAGCCCGCTTGAGCCTCGGCACCCAGGCCTCCCTTCATGTCGAAAGCGCGGATGTGGCCGATGGCGAGGGCCTGGCCCGCGCCGTGGCCGCCTGCGAGGCCGCCCTCGGCCCCTGCGACATCCTGATTGCCAGTGCCGGCATCGTCGAGCCCGGCCGCTTCCTGGAGCAGGATGCGGCAAGCGTCGACCGGCAGATCGCGGTCAATCTCCAAGGCTGCATTCATGCGGTGCGCGCGGTCTATGCCGGCATGGCTGCGCGGGGCGCGGGCCGCATCATGCTCGTTTCCTCCGGCGCGGCATTGATCGGCATTCCAGGCTATGCCGCCTATTGTGCTGCCAAATCCGGGCTGCGCGGTTTTGCCGAGGCGCTCGCCTTCGAAGCGGCGCCGCTCGGTATCACGATCGGCATCTGCTATCCCCCGGATACGGAAACGCCGCAGCTCGACCGCGAGCGGCTGACCCGGCCGAGCGAGGCCGAGGTGATCATGGGCACGGTCAAACCCTGGCCAGCCGTTCGTGTCGCCGAACGAATCAGGGTCGGCATCGACCGCGGAGAGCGCGAAGTGTTTTTCTCGCCTACGCTCTTTGCGCTGGCGCGGCTCGCGCCGCTCATCCGCCCCCTGCTTCTTACCTGGTTTGCCCGCCGGTTGCGGCGCTAGGTGGCAAAGGGTCGTGCAGGCTGCTTGCCCGCCCCTGCAATTGGTTCTAGACCAAGGCCGATCGACAGGGTGGAGGCCGGACCACAGGCGGGCGACGACCGCCCTTTAAGCGGCAGACACAGGTTTCGACCCGCCGAAGATCCGGCCGACCGGATTTTTGGATGCGACCATGAGGGTATGCGTTGGCGACGATCTCGCTTGAACTCCACGATTATCCGCGTTTGCTGACCCTTGCCTGTTTCGTGCTGGCGGCCACGGTCATCGTGCTGACCGACAAGTTCGCCCTGCCTGCCCGCGAACGGCGGGTGCATACGCCGCCGGGGCGCGGCCCGCTCGGCATCGTCCGCGATGTCGTGGCGCGGCTGCCGGTGATCGCGCTGATCTTTACCCTCTTCTTCGCCATCTCCTGGCGCCCGCTCTATGCCGCGGCGGGCTGTATGAGCTTTTTCATCATCTTCACGGCCATCTCGCGCGCCAAGTACAAGTTCATTCGCGAACCGCTGGTCTTTTCCGATATCGCGCTGGTTGCCGACGTCTTCAAATACAAGTCGATCTTCTATGCGAATTCGCTGAACATCGTCTTCTGGATCATCGCCTTCCTCTACGTCTTCGGCGTCTCTGCGCTCTACATGATCTTCGAGCCGAGCATTCTGCCCGGCAATGCCAGCCATTCGAAGCTGTTCTGGATCGTCGTGCTCGTGCTCTGTGCCGATCTGCCCTGGATCGCATTGTTCTGGGGCCCCGTGAACCGGCCCATTGCGGCGCTGGTCGGCCGGCTGGTGGGCAAGCCCAACGCCAAGGTTTCCACCGTTCGCTTCGGCACTTTCGTCTCCGTCATTTTCCACTTCATCCTCTGGCTCGGCGTGCGCCGCGAGAAGGTGGTGGCGGGGATGCAGGAGGCCTTCTTCGCCGCCGTCAACGAGCTGATCGGCCACGACGCCGACAACAAGGCGCCGCTGGTGCTCGTCTGGCAGTCGGAATCCTTCCTCGACATGCGCCATTACGGCGTCGATACGATCCGCCTGCCGACCATCGACCGGCTGCAACGCATGGCGACCCAATGGGGCCGTCTGTCGACGATCTTCGAGGGCGGCTACACGCTGCGCACGGAATTCGCGGTCCTGAGCGGGCTGGAGCCGGACGACCTGCATGTGGATGCAAGCTACCCCTATCTGCGCGCCCGGCACTATACCGACCTCGTCTGGCCGACCAAGCTCAAGAAGGCCGGCTTCACCACCCATTTCGTCCACCCCTATGACCGCACCTTCTTCCTGCGCCACAAGGCCATGCCGCTGCTGGGCTTCGAGGAGATGACCATGCTCGACAAGTTCGAGCACAATCCCTCGCGCGATGGCCCCTACGTGTCCGATGCCGCGCTGACGAAGAAGGTGATCGAGATCATCGACACGCAGACGGATTCGGCCGGCAGCTTCGTCTTCGTCGCCTCCATGGCCAATCACGGCCCCTGGGAGCCAGGCCGCGTGCCGGGGGTCAGGGATCCGGTCGGCATCTATCTGGAAATCCTGCAGCAATCGGACAAGGCGCTCGGCCAGCTGGTCGACCATCTGAACGGTCTCGATCGGCCGGTCTGGCTGGTGTTTTACGGCGATCACGCGCCGCTGCTCAAATCCTTCGCCGATCCCTTCCCCGATCCGCGCACGGACTATTTCATCGTGCCGCTCGCCACGGCGCGCAACGCCAAACAGGCCCCGGGCTTCCCCCGCAACGAGGCGCCCTGGAATCTGCTGCGCGCCACGCTGAAACACGCGAATATCCACAAGGATGTGACCCATGAGGCCGACCCTGACCGCTGAGAGGGCGGCGGGGCATCGGACCTTCCTGTTTCTCGAAGGCCCCTCCTCGCCCATCTTCATGAAAATCGCCGACCGGCTGGAGGCGCAGGGTCATCGCTGCCTGCGGATCAATCTCAATCTCGGCGACCGGATCTTCTGGCGCCGGGGCGGCGGGCACGATTATCGGGGACGTCCGGAAGCTTGGGACGCCTATATCGATGCCTTCCTCCGGCGCGAGGCGGTCACCGACCTGATCCTGCTCGGCGAGGAGCGCCCCTACCACCGCACCGCCTGCAGCGTGGCAAAGCGGCAGGGCATTGCGATCGCGGTGATCGAGATGGGCTATTTGCGACCCGACTGGCTGACGCTCGAACGCGACGGCATGTCCTCCAACTCGCATTTTCCCAACGACCCGGACCGAATTCTCGCCGCAGCAGACGGGCTTCCGGAGCCGGACTGGACGCGCCGCTACAGCCAGACCTTTCTGGCAGAGGCCTGCTATGATCTGCTCTACAATCTGCCGAACGCGTTTCTCTGGTTCCTTTATCCGCATTACCGCCGGCATGCGATCACCCATCCGCTGATCGAATATGCCGGCTGGCTGCGGCGGCTCGCCGGCGAGCGGCGGGCGAAGCGCGCGGCGGACATGCTTGTCGCGCGCCTGGACGCGGAGGACGCGCCGCTCTTCATCTATCCCCTGCAGCTGCAGACCGATTTCCAGCTGCGCGCCCACTCCCCCTATCGCGATCAGCGCGAGGCGATCGAGGAGATCATCGCCTCCTTTGCCGCGCATGCGGACCAGCGGGCGCGGCTGGTCGTCAAGATCCATCCGCTCGACAACGGCTTGATTGACTGGGCGGGCGAGGTGCGGCGGCGTGCCGAGCGCAGCGGCGCCGGCGACCGCATCGTCTTCCTCGACGGTGGCGACCTGAACCGGCTGATTGCCCGTTCTGCCGGGATCGTCACGGTCAACTCGACCGTGGGGCTGCACGCGCTGCAGCAGCGCAAACCGGTCAAGGTTCTGGGCGCGGCCGTCTTCGACATCGCCCGGCTGACCGACCAGCAGCCGCTCGACCGGTTCTGGCAGCATCCGATGGCGCCGGATGCCGCTCTCTGCTCGGCCTTTCTGCGGCTGATGGCGGCGGCGATCCAGGTGCGCGGCAATTTCTACTCCGCAGCCGGGACGGATGCCGGCGCAACGGCGATTGCAGAGCGGCTCCTGTCGCGGACGATGAACGAGCCCGGCGCCTATGTCGATCCGCCGCCGCGCAAGCGGCCGGTCAAGCGCAGCACCTGACGAGCGTCAGGCGACACCCGCCCTTAGAAGATCGTGAATGTGGAGGATGCCGGTCGGACGACCGGTTTCGTCGATCACGAAGAGCACGGTTACCTTCTGCGCCTGCATGGTCTGCATGGCGGCACTCGCCAGCATCCTGGGCGGAATGACGCGCGGCTTGCGCGACATGACATCCTCGACCGCCGTTTCCAGGAGGGCGCCGGACATGTGGCGGCGCAGGTCGCCGTCGGTGATGATCCCGGCAAGCCGGCCGTCGCCATCGACGATGCCAACGACGCCGAATCCCTTGGCCGACATCTCGATCACCGCCTCGCCCATCCGGCTGCCGAGCGGCAGCAGGGGAAGCGCCGAACCGGAATGCGCAAGCTCTTCGGCCAGCGTCAGCTGCGCCCCGAGCTTGCCGCCGGGATGGAAGGTCTTGAAGTCCATGGCGGAGAAGCCCCGCCGTTCCAGAAGCGCGATCGCCAGCGCATCGCCGACGGCCAGTTGCAGCAGCGCCGAAGTGGTGGGCGCCAGCCCATGGGGGCAAGACTCGGCCACGCGCGGCAGAACGAGCGCGATGGTGGAATTGCGCGCGATCAGGCTTTCGGCATTCGAGGTAATGGACACGACCGGCACCTTGAAGCGCTGGGCGTAGGTCAGCATGTTGCCGAGCTCCACCGTTTCGCCCGACCAGGACAAGAGGATCAACAGATCGTCGGAGGTGATCATGCCGAGATCGCCATGGCTCGCCTCGGTCGGGTGGACGAAATAGGCGGAGGTGCCGGTGGACGCGAGCGTAGCGGCAATCTTGCGGCCGATGTGGCCGCTCTTGCCGACACCCGACACGACGACGCGCCCCTTGCCCTGCCCGATCAGGCCGACGGCATCGGCCAGCGAGCGCGACAGGACGGGATCGGTCGAAAAGGCCGTGTTCAGCGCGGTGACGCCCTCGAGCGTCGTTGCCAGCGAGCGGCCGATCGAGGCCAGCGCATGATCCGCCTCGCTGCCACCGTCTTCCATCTGTCTCACAGCCATTGATGATCCTCCACGCGACGCAGCGGCGTGCAGCCCTGCTCCTGCCAGGCATCGTCGAAAACGGGACAAGCGGACAGGTCCGCGCCATGGCAGGGGCGGCTTACCGCGCAGGCCGGCAAAGATCAATGGCGCCGCGCCCGCAGGCGCCACGCACGTCGGAAGCGGTGACTCAGATCACGCGCTTGACGACCGGATCCTTCGAGCCGGCCTCGATCGGCGTGGCCGGGCGTGCGGGCGTCATGTCGGGATTGTTGACGAAATCCTCGAGCGTCATCGTGTCGAGGATATCGGCCATCGCATCGCGCACCACGGTCATGGAGCGACGGACCTCGCAGGTGTCCGGATCGTTGCAATCGTCGCAGATTTCATAGGCCGTGCGGCTGGCGCAGCGAATCGGCGCGAGCGGACCATCCAGCGTGCGGATGACATGACCGATGCGGATCTGCGAGGCGGGACGAGACAGGGAGTAGCCGCCGCCGGGGCCCTTCTTGGACTTCAGCACGCCGGCATTGCGCAGCTCGAGCAGGATGGCGTCGAGGAACTTCTTGGGAATGTTGTTGCGCGTGGCAATTTCCGTGATGAATGCCGTCTCGCCCGGATCGAGACGCGCCAGATCGACCAGCGCCTTCAACCCGTACTTTCCCTTTTTCGTCAACATCCGACCGCTCTTTCACGACGCGCAGGCGGCAATGGTCCAGCCCTGCGAATTCCACCTGCTTTAGCACAAGACTAAGCCGGCGGACATGAACATACGCTGAAAAGTGGCGAAACTTCTGTATCGGAGGTGACAGCTGCGTGATGATGCCAGCGCAGGCTGCGCTGGCAAGCGGGGGCTCAATCAGACCCCATCGCACTCACGCCGCAAGACCGGGGCGCGGGCGCGCAATGCGTTCGGCCGCCAGATGCGCTTCGACGGCAGCCCGTGCTTCGGCGGCCGTACGGAAGCGGCGCGCATCGAGGTCCCAGACCTGATATTTGACGGCGACGAACTTCAGCCATTCCGCATCGGGAACGACGACGCCGACCGGCTCTCCATTGTAGTCGATGACTTGCTTGCTCATGTCAGTCTCTCCCCCGCGCTGAAACGCACGGTTGTCTCAATAGGCTTGCCTGGAAATGTCTGCTGTTTGGTCCGGATCACATTCGCGGCGGCGAACAGATCTCGCATGCAGGTCCGGCGGGCCGACACCAAAGCTCGGCAGCACCAAGGGCAAAGCCCATATCCTCGGCAAGGCGAAAGCCACAGAAAGTGGCGGCACGAGCAAGGTCGAACACGGCAATGTCGAACATGGCACTCTCCTTTCAGCTCAGGCCCCGACGCAGGATGCGGGCGGGGAGGTGGACAAAGGCCGGGGACGACCCCCAGCATGTCTGAACGCTAGACTAATCTAGCAATCGAGTCAATTTCAAAACCGATCTCTACGCAAATTCATTCCTAGATTCTCAAGATCGGGGAATGATCAAGCGCATTATGCTCAAACTGCCTTTCACCGCGGAAACTCATCCTAGTACAGCAGAATCGCGATCTTGGCTGTTCCATCGATCTCGAGCCCCGATATAGGCAGAGTCGGCGACGAAAAAAGGGCGGCTCCGAGAGCCGCCCCATGAAATTTTGGTGACAGTGCCGAAACGCCTCGCAGGCAGGACGACCCTGTCTGCGAGAGGCCGCTCGATCAACCCTTGGCCGGCTGGCCGGGGCCCGCTTGCGGGGCGCGCTGCGCCTCGCGCTCGGTCCACCAGCGGCTGAGGAAGAGGAGGATCGGGCCGCCGATATAGATCGACGAGGTGGTGGCGACGATGACGCCGAACACCATGGGCCAGGCAAAGGGTTTGACCGGATCACCACCCCAGATAGCCATCGGCAGCAGCGAGGCGAGGATGGCGACCGAGGTGAAGATGCATCGCATGACCACCTGGTTGATCGACATGTCGATCAGCTCGGAGAAGGGCATCGACTTGTACTTGCGCAGGTTCTCGCGCATGCGGTCATAGACGACGACCTTGTCGTTGACCGAATAGCCGATAAGCGTCAGCACCGCGGCGATGGCCGTGAGGTTGAAGTCGATCTGCGTCAGCGCGAAGAAGCCGATCATCTTAGTAATGTCGAGGATGAGCGTCACGATCGCGCCAATGGCGAAGTGCCATTCGAACCGCCACCAGATGTAGAAGAGGATCGCCACCATGGCGAGCCCGACGGCCAGGAAGCCGGAGCGGGCGAGCTCGGTGGAAATCGTCGGACCCACCACTTCGGTGCGTTCGAAGCTGGCGCCCGGAACGGCCTGCGCCACGGCATCGCGGATGGCGTTGAGCGCCACCGTCTGCTCGGCCTCGCCGCCCGGCTGGCGCTGGACGCGCACCAGAACCGACTTGCCCTGGTCGAAATCCTGCAACGCTACTTCGCCGAGATTCAATCCCTCCAGCCGCTCGCGCACGACAGGCAGGTTGAGGGGCTGCTGCGAGGTCGCCTCCACCTGGATGCCGCCGACGAAGTCGATGCCGTAATTGAGGCCCGGGGTGAAGAACAGGACGACGGAGCTGATCGACAGGAAGGCCGACATGCCGATGGCGACGAAGCGCCCACGCATGAAGGAGAAGCTGGGCAGGGCCGGAACCTTGCCGAAGATCGAATGAATCTCGATCTTCTTCATCTTCCGGCGCACGACCATCTGCTGCATCATCAGGCGCACAACGGTGATCGAGGTGAACATGGAGATGACGATGCCGATCATCATGGTGATGGCGAAACCGCGCACTGGCCCGGTGCCGAACAGGAAGAGCAGCAGCGTGCCGACGAGCGTCGTGACGTTGCCATCGACGATCGTGGCATAGGCCTTGTTGAAGCCGACATCGAGCGCCTTCATGGCGCCGGCACCGTTTGCCGTTTCTTCTCGGATTCGGGCATTGATGAGGATGTTGGCATCTACCGCCATGCCGATGCCAAGAATGATGCCGGCAATGCCGGGCAGCGTCAGCGTCGAGCCCAGCATGCCGAGCACGGCGATCGTCAGGATCGTGTGGAGCAGCAGGCCGAGATTGGCGATGACGCCCCAGGACGTATAGAGCACCAGCATCATCAGGCAGACGGCGAGGAAGCCGGCAAGACCGGTATAGACACCCATGCGGATAGAGTCCGAGCCGAGGTTCGGGCCGACGGACCGTTCTTCGATGATGGTGAGCGGTGCCGGCAGAGCGCCAGAGCGCAGCAGGGCCGACAGCACGGTCGCTTCCTGGGCAGTGAAATTGCCCGAGATCTGACCCTGCCCGCCGATGATCGGCTCGCGGATGACCGGCGCGGTCAGGACCTTGCCGTCGAGAACGATGGCGAAGGGCTTGCCGACATTGTCGCGGGTGATTTCGGCGAACTGCCGGGCGCCCTGCGCATCGAAGGAGAAGGAGACGATCGGCTCGTTGGTCTGCTGGTTGAAGCCGGCCTTGGCATCGGCCAGGCGTTCGCCGGAAATGGCGACGCGGCTCTCAACGGCATATTTGCCGGGATCATTGGCGCCGGGCAGGATGTCGACGCCGCGCGGCGGCGTGCCGTTCGGATCGACCGTCTGGTCGACCATGTGGAAGCTCATCTGCGCGGTGGAGCCGAGCAGCTGGCGCAGCCGCGTCGGATCCTGAAGGCCGGGAAGCTGGACGAGAATGCGGTCGGAGCCGACGCGCTGGATCAGCGGTTCGGCAACGCCCACCTGGTCGACGCGGCGGCGGATGATTTCGAGGCTCTGGTCGACGGCGGCGGTCATGCGCTCGCTCAGGCCCGCCTCGGTCAGGCGCACGGTGATCGCCTCGTTGGCGTCGGTAACCTCGATATCGGAGGTGGCCGTGCCGAAGCCGAGCGGGCTGGCCGGCGCGGCAAGCTCCTGCACCTTCGGGCGAACCCGGTCGCGCACGGCGGCATCGGCAATGGTGACGACGATGGAATCGCCGGCGATGCGGGCCGAGGACACCGGCACACGCTCGCCGCGCAGAATGCCGCGCAGCTCGTCGAGCAGGGTGTTGAGACGCGCCTGACGCAGGCCGGCCGCATCGACCTCGAGAACGAGATGCGAGCCGCCCTTCAGGTCGAGGCCGAGGGTGACCGGGGGGACGGGCAGGAAGGCGGCATAGCGCTGCCGCTGCTCGACCGTCAAGACATTGGGGAGTGTCGCGAGAATCCCGAACAGGGTAATCGCGACATAGGCCAGAACGGCCCATTTCGAAGTGCGCATGAGAATGGATCCAGGTACGCAGGCCATGCCTTTTGAGGGCAGCCTGCCAGTTTGGCGTCTGGCAGCGCTTGGCGCGCCGCCGCTAGAAAGGGGTCAGCCGATGGCGGGCGGGGCCCGTGCTTCCGGCGTTGAAGCCTCGTGCGCCCGAATGGCCGCAGAGGGAAGCGGGCTTGAAAGGGCAACACCCTGCAGGCGTGCCAGGCGAAGACCGGTGGCGGGAAGAAACGGATCGGGCCCGGCGGGCAGCGGCTTGGCATCCGTACGGTCGGCAAGAAACCGGAGCTCAGCGACAGGAACGGCCCTGAGCGCCTGGCGCGCCGCCACCTCGGCTGCGCCGTTTTCCGGCGCCGCGCCTCGGCTTGCCGTGCCTTCGGAGGCGATCCTGGCCGCAACGAGTTGGGCGGAGGCGACGATCGGCATCGCCAGCATGGCGGCAACAAGCCAGACAAGCGCCACCAGCCGTGCCGGTTCGCCCCTCCACCTCGTCTTGCCTGATCCGCGCGTCACGGCGTTTCGCCCTTTTCCGCCCTGGCGGAGGCCGGGGGCCTCGCCTCCCGCTTGCATCCGCTTGAAATGCGCGCCTAAGAACCATCGACCGGGTCCAAAGTCAAATCACGAGGACTCGCGGCCTGCGCAAAAAAAGCGCCGCAGAACGGGACGATCCTGCGGCGCGAGAGGGACAGTCGGTCGCCGAGGCGGCATGAAGCAGCGCGGCGACCAGCAAACCCTAATGCAGCAGGTTTTCGCGGACGATTAAGTCGATCACGACGATTTTACGCGTTTAACGTTTTGCCGGCGCAAACCAGCCTCGCGAAAGATTGTGGCTCTAGATCTTGCAGCATCGTCGGGTGGCTGCGCGGCGGCCGTGTCCGCACCATGGCAGCCAGCGCCCGCCCGACGTCATTTCGATCCTTCCGCAGCGGCGAGTGATCGAAGGTTTGGAGATCCCGATGACCCTGCTTTCCATCTGCCTTCCCGTCGAAGCCGCCGATCCGGCCGCCGAGCCGCTGCTTGCCACGCTCCTGGCGAACCGCGAGGCGGAGATCGAGGTTCTCGTGTCGCTTGCGCCCGGCGCCACGCTCGAGGCCCCCGCCGATCCGCGCGTCTCTTTCGTTCCCTGGCCGGAAGGCCGTGGCGCCCAGGCCGCCTGGCGCGCGCTGGTCGCCGCGAGTGGCGGCGAGTGGGTCACGCTCGTCAAACCCGGCGATGCGCTGGAAAGCGACCTTGCCAAGGTCGTCAGCTTCCTGAAAACCAATGTCCCCGACATCGACGCGCTTGGCTGGAACATCTTCCAGATCGACAGCCGGGATGAACCGACGCGTGCCGGCCCCGTGGCCATTCCCGTCGACTATCAGATCGAACGCCTCTCGAAGGATGGCATGCTCAAGGCCTTCTTCTATTGGGAGGGCAGCCTGAACGTGCCGAAAATGCCGTTCGGCCTTTACCACGGCGCCGTTCGCCGCTCGATCGTCGAGGGCATCCTCTCGCTGCCGGAGGCGAGCGACTGGCAGACACTGGTGCCGCAGTATGAATGGGCGGCCAAGGTTCTGTTGTTCGCGGACAATCTGGCCTTCTGCGCGCGGCCGCTTTCGGCCATCAACGTGCGCGGCTATGTGCCCGCCGCCGACGTCAATCCCAATTGGGGCTTCCCCTTCACCGCCGCGCTTGGCCTGACCGGTGCGATCGCCGAAGTGCAGTTCCACTGCCTGCGCGAGTTCGGCACCGCCTTCACCGCCACGCAGGACTTCGTGCGCGCCTGCATGATCGATGCGATGATGGAAACCGAGCGGCCGCTCTTCGTGCAGAAGGGCAACGCCTATTTCGAGGCGCTGCAGCGCTTCGACCATGTCAACCTGGCGCCGCTGTTCAGGCCCGAATTCCGCGAGCCGAAGGCGCAGGATCGGCGCCGGGGCCTGCATGGCAAGGCGCTGATGGTGGATCGCTTCATCGGCGGTGCCCGCGATGCGCGCGAGTTCTTCGGCATCGTCCGCTCGATGATCGCGCCCGTCGGCCTTATCTGCGGCGGAACGGTCGCCTGATCGTTACCGTCTCTTCTCTCTCAAGCCCGCGGCGGGGCTTTTCTCATGGCGTGTCAGCCGCGAAGCGAGGGGTCGTCCGGCAGGGCGGCGCGGAAATGGGCAAGGCTGCCCTTGGCCTCCGCCCCCTCGCCCGAGAAGCGGGCGAGCAGCGGCCGCGGATCGGCGGCGTCCCATCCCGCGCGCATCTGGGTCTGGAGAAACCAGTCGGCGCCTCTCCTGCCGAGGACGAGGGAGAAGTCGATGCGGCGCTTCTCCACCTGCATCAGCTCCCGATAGAGCGCCGTAAAGGCTGCCGCCGAGGCTGCGGGCGTCTGCCGCGCGGCGGCCTGCATGGCGCGCGCACCCATGGCGGCCGTGCCCGCCGCGTCATCGAGCATGGCATCCAGACGGGCCGTGGCTTCGGCGGGGCTCGCGGCCAGCCAGCCGCTGACGCCGGGCTCGATGATGCAGCGCTCGGCCGGATTGTCGAAGGCGAGCGGCACCAGGCCGAGCGACATCGCCTCGACGAGACCGTTTTCCCCCGTGCCGTAATGTTGGGGCTGGAGGAGGTAGAGAAAGATGCCGGCCTCGCCGAGGCTTGCGGCGGGATCGGCCGTATGGCCCTTGAAGACGATGCGCTCCGGGTGGCGCATCGCCCGCGCGGCGGCGATGACCGCCCCATCCGGGTCTACACCGCCCCAGAGCGTGACCTCCACCGGGTGCGACAGCGCATCCACGACCTCGAAAAAGGCCGGGCTCATCTTGGCGAAATCGAGCGTGCCGAGCGAGGTGATGCGCTGCGGATGGCGCTCGGCCGCCGGCACCGATGGTGGAACGGGAAACCCGAAGCCGCTGCCGATGACGCGAAGCCGGTCGCGGACCTCTGCACCGAGCTCCGCCACCATGGCCTGCTGCAGCGAGCAGGGAGAGGTGAAGACGAAACGATCGACCGCGCCGAGAAGCGCCGCGGGGACGAAGGGCGCAAAGAGCCCGGAAATATGGCACCAGACGAGGCTGCGCAGCGGCGGTAGGTCGCTCCCGCACAGCGCGGCATAGAGACGGGGGTGGTTCCACCACTCGATCTGCACCACATCCGCCGCCGCCGCCGCGCGGCGAAGGGTGGCCGCATCCGGCGCGACAGTGATGCGCGCGCCGCTGGCCTCGATCTCATCGGCAAAACGCCGGTCGCGCGGAGGCTCGAGCAGGCAGTAGTGCCGCTCGATCGCCGGGTCGCTCGACGAACAAAGGGCGGCATGCGCCTTGCCGACGCCGCCGCCCAGATGCGCTGCGATGTGCAGGACCTTCATTCGGCCGCGATAGGCGCCGGGATCCGCATGCCGCCGGGGGCACGGACGGCGGGATTGAGCGGCACGACCGCGCGGAAGCGCTCGAGCAGCATTTCGCGATAGGGGTCGATATTGTCCGGCAGGCAATGGGTCAGCTGGCCGCAATTGCCGCAGGTCTGATTTTCGCAGCGGCGACCTTCCAGATGCTGGAGGCGCAGCGCGTTCATCGTGTCGGAGTTCCAGATCTCCTTCAGCGACTGGGTGCGCACATCGCCGATGATCAGCTTGCGGCCCCAATCGAGGAAGCAGGAGGAGACGAGGCCATCGGCATTCACCGAGCAGCCGTAGAAGATATAGGGGCAGGTATCGGTGTTGCCGATCTCCTGCTGGTAGATGCCGGTCTGGATCTTGACGCCCGTATGCTTCTCAATATCGAATTCCGGCCAGCAGGGTGCGAAGTTCTCGATGAAGATGCGGTCGGCATAGTCGCCGAAGGTGTCGAAGAATTCCTGCTTCTGCGCTTCGGTGATCAGCTCGCCCGGGATCTTGATCGAGATTTCGCACTGGCCCTTGTTGTCGTAGAGCCACTTCACATTCTCGACGAAGGTCGGGAAATCGAAGTTGAAGCCGGTGAACTGGAGATACTGGTCCTTCGTCATGCCGTCGACGGAGATGTTGATCTTGTCGATGCCGGCGGCCAGAATCGGCGCCATGCGCTCGGGCGTGATGAAGGTGCCGTTGGTGGTCGTATCGATATATTCGACCCGGCCGCTCGCCTTGGCATAGGCGACCATGTCGGCGAAGCGCTTGTTGAGCAGCGGCTCGCCATCCTTGTACATGCGAAGGACCTTGATCGGCTTGTCGAAAGCGGCGAGGTCGTCGATCACCTTGGTGAAGACCTCATACTTCATCGCGCCCTGATACCGGCCGGTTTCGGCGATCATGTCGCGGTGCCCCGTGGGGCAGAAGGTGCATTTGAAATTGCACGAGCTGGCCGGATCGACGAAGACGATGAACGGCGTTTCGAGCGGAATGACCGTTTCCAGCGCGGTGCGCCCGTCGAGATTGATGCGGGGCTTGATTTCAGCTTTCATCGGCAGGTCTCCGGCGGCCATCAGCCTTTGGAAAGGGCGTTGCAGTGACCGACGACCGCCGGCGGGTCGGTCGCGTTGAGCGGCGCCGTTCCGAACTCCAGCAGGTCGCGCCTGCCATAGTCGTCGGCGATACGCTCCGCGAGCTGGCGGATCGTCACGGCCTCACCAGAACAGATATTGATTGCGCCAGGCTGACCTGTGTCCACCACATCGGCGATCATCGCGCCGGCCGCAGCCACATCGAGAAAGTCGCGAACTTGCGTTCCCGCCGAAAGCTTCGCCACCTCGCCGCGTTCCAGCTGCTGGCGCAGATAGGGCACCAGCCGGCGCGGATGCTCGCCTTCGCCGAAGAGGTAGAAGAGCCGGCACCAGGAAAACCGCGTCCGGCGGCTGGCGAAGAAGGCCTCGAGCGTGAGGAAGCTCGACAGCTTGCAGGCGGCATAGAGGCTGGTCGGGCCGGTGGGCGCGTCGATGCTCAGACGGTCGCCCGGCAGCCGGTATTCGAAACAGGTGCCGACGCCGATGACATGGTCGACGCCCGCGGCCTCCGCCCCCTCGGCCAGCCGCAGCGTGCCGGCAAGACAGGCGAGATTGTCCGGCGCATCGAGATAGCGCCCCGGCTCGACGAACCAGGCGGCGTGGATGACCGTCGACATGCCCTCTGCAGCCGCCTGCCACCAGGAAACGGGCTCGGAAAAAAGATCCGGAGTCTCGATGCTGCCTGCGACCGGGGCGGCGAGCCGGCCGGCGGAGTTCGGGCGCAGGATGGCCGTGACGGCATGGCCGTTGGCGACCAGCCGCTTGTGGATCTGGCGTCCGACAAACCCGGTGGCGCCGGTCAGGAGGATGTGAGGCATGGCAAGGTCCGGGAAAGCTGGTGGCTGTTAGGTCATCGAAAAGGAACGGCGGCTGTGCGGCGCGAGGACGAATCGCCCGCAGCCTCTCTTTCGAGCACTATAGCCTCGACGGGCACGCGGGTTGCAGCCCCTTGGACGTCCGCCCCCTTCCGAACGCGCCTCCGCGCGGCCCGGCAAGGGGGCCAGCTGGAACAAAACTTTGCCGCGAGCGCCCGCGGCGGGCGCCGATGGGAGGAGCCACCTGTGATGCAGACAGCCAGACCGCTTGACCGTCCCGATGGCGCGCATCGCGGCCGGCGCTTCGCCCGCTGCCCCAATCCCGACCAGGCGATCGCTCTTCTGCATGAGATCAACCGCGCAGAGAGCCGCTTTGCACCCGTGCGGCCGGCGCGGCCCTTGGTGCTCTATGGCGCCGGCAATCTCGGTCGGCTTGCCCGCGACCATCTGCGCAGCGTCGGCCTCGACTTCGCCATGGTGGTCGATCGCCAGGCCGAGCGCCTGGCAGGCGATCCGGCCTGGGCAGGCGTGCGGCTGGTGGCGCCCGATGCGGTACCGGAGAGCATCAAGGCCGACTGCCTGCTTGCCGTCAGCATTGCCCAGAGCGCCTATCTGCCGCTCGAACTGGAGCTGATGGCCGACGGATGGCAGCATGTCGTGCCCTTCTACGATGTGGCCGAAAGCTTTCGCGACCGTCATCCGCTTTCGAACGGCTGGTTCGCCCCGCCGCTCCTCCCCCACGAGCTGGAGGCAACGGAGGCGGCCCTTGCCCGCTGGGACGACGACCTGTCCCGCGCCCATCACCTGCAGTTCATCGCCTGGCGGCGGCTGCGCGAGGAGTGGACCTTCGAAGGTGCGCCGGTGACCCAGTGCGTACGGTTTTTCATTCCGGAAATCCTGGCCCGGCTGGGCACGCGCGCCGTGCTGGTGGATGCCGGCGCCCATCATGGCAGCGTTACCGAGGCCTTCCTGGCGCAGACGGAAGGCCGCTTTGCCGGGGTGCTGGCGCTGGAGCCGGACGATGCCAACCGTGCCGGCTACGCGCGTTTCCTCGCCCAGCGCGACGCAGACACCCGCACGCGCATTGCGCTGAGCCCGATGGCGCTCGATGCGCAAGCCGGCGAACGCTGCTTTCATGCCGGCCTCGGCTATGCCTCGCAATTCTCGTCCACCGGCCGGACCATGGTGGAAACGACGACGGTGGATGCGCTGAGCGGCCATGACGGGCTGGTGCCGACCTTCCTCAAGCTGCATCTGGAAGGGGCGGAGCTGGCGGCCCTGAAGGGCGCGCGCCGCACGCTTGCCCGCCACCGGCCGCTGGTCGCCGCCACCGTCTATCACAATGACGACGGCCTCTTCCGCACGCCTGCCTTTCTTGCCGACACCCTCCCCCAAACCACCCTCCTCTTCCGCCTGCACGGCTGGTGTGGCACGGGGGCGGTGGTCTATGCTGTTCCCAATGGCCGATGATGACGACCTTCGCAGATCTTGAAGCGCAAGCGGCCCGGCTGCGCGCCCGTTTCCCCGCTCCACTGACCGACAGCGGCCGGATCGCCCTTTACGGCGCCGGCTTTCTCGGCTCATGGGCGATCACGTGGCTCAAAGCGCAGGGAATAGAACCGGTCGGCTGCATCGACGGCGATGCCGGCAAGCAGGGGCAGCTCCTGGAGGGGGTCGAGATCCACGGGATCGAGGCGCTGCCCGCCCTTGCGCCGGACCTGACGCTGATTACGGCCCGCCACGCCGTCGGCCCGGTCTCCGACCGGCTTGCGCAGGCAGGATATGCCGCCGTTTCGCTCGACGCCTGGTATGTTGCCGACCAGCTCGCGCGGTTTGCCGAGTGCCTGGCCCAGTTGGAGGATGAGCGCTCGCGCGAAACCCTGATCGCGGTGCTTTCGGCCATGCTGTCCGGCGACCGCGCGCCGCTTTCCACGGTGTGGGAGCCCAGCCAGTATTTTTGCCTGCCGCGCTTCTGCGGCATCGAGCGGGAAGCCTATGTCGATGCGGGCGCCTATGTCGGCGACTCGATCGAGAGGTTCATCTGGGCCAATGCCGGGGTTTTTTCCACCATTCACGCCTTCGAACCGGCGCCCCGCCAATTTGCGGCCCTGACGGCGCGGCGCGACCGACTGGACCAGGAATGGGCACTTGAGCCGGACCAGATCCGCCTCAACCAGGCTGGGCTGTCGAGCGGCAGCGGCCGCATGTCGGCAAAGAGCGCCAGCGGCCTTCTGCAGAGCGTGGCCCTGCAGACCAGCACAGAGGGCGAGATTGCCGCCGTTTCCCTGGATGCTTATCTGGAAGGTGAAAAGGTCACGCTGATCAAGGCCGATGTCGAAGGCATGGAGCTGCCGCTGCTTGCCGGCGCGGCGCAGACGATCCGCCGGCACCGACCGAAGCTCGCCATCTGCGTCTACCACTATCCACCGGACATTCCGGAGATCATGGCCGAGATCCGCGGGCTCGTGCCCGACTATCGCTTCAGCCTGAGACATCATTCGCCGCAGCTGATGGAGACGGTTCTCTATGCCTGGGTCGAGTGAGCGGCCAGCTGCGCCGCCTCGCCTGCCCCTTTCAGTTCGGTTAGAACGAGAAACAGATTCGATTGTGCTCACGGTCAGCGATGTGACCTTACGAGGAGAGACTGGATGGACCCTGTAGAAGACTTCCGTCAGCGCGTTGATCGCAACATCAAGGGGATCGGCGCGGATCGCGACTTCCTCGGCCTGTCCAACATCTGGATTCGCGAATCGATCCGCCACGAATATGCCCAGAACTTCACCTGGCTCGGCCGGCCGATCATCCAGGTGCCGCAGGACAGCTATGCCATGCAGGAGCTGATCTGGGCCTGCCGCCCGGACCTGATCATCGAAACCGGCATTGCCCATGGCGGCTCGCTGGTGCTCAGCGCCTCGATGCTGGCGCTGCTCGACTACACCGATGCGGTTTCCGCCGGCGCAGTCCTCGATCCGCGCGCCAGCCGGCGCAAGGTGGTTGGCGTCGACATCGATATCAGGCCGCACAACCGCGCCGGGATCGAGGGGCATCCGCTGGCCCACAAGATCCAGACATTCCAAGGCTCCTCGGTCGATCCGGCGCTGTTCGGCGAAATCGCGGCGATCGCCAAGGATTACGAGCGGGTCATGGTATTTCTCGATTCCAATCACACGCATGAGCACGTGCTGGCCGAACTGGAGCTCTATGCGCCGCTGACGACGCCAGGCTCCTACTGCGTCGTCTGGGATACGGGCGTCGAGGACCTGCCGGACGAGATGTGCGCCAACCGCCCCTGGGGCAAGGGCGACAATCCGAAGACCGCCGTCTGGGCTTACATGAAGGCGCTCTCCGAGGAAGGCCGCCAGGCTGCCGACGGCGCGCCGCTTTCCTTCGCCTACGACCGGACGATCGAAAACAAGCTGACGATCACGGCATCGCCGGATGGGTTTTTGAAGCGGGTGTGATCGCAACCAAGGCCGTCTCTCTGCCTAGGCGACACAGCGTTTGGAGACGAGCGAAAACCCGTCTCCATTGACTGCACTGAACAGCCGTTACTCGCGTGCTTCAGGCAGAGAAGGCGGGTTCCTCCGCCGGTGGCGCGATCCAGCTCTGGATCGCCCCGATGGTCTCGTCGGAGAACTGGGAGAGATCGACCTGGGTCCGGTTTCCGCAGCCGGCACACAGCTTGATCTCGTTGCAACGCCCTTCGAGATGTTTTTTGCGGATATCATGCAGG